>DATAXN010000031.1:0-191030 GCA_036273015.1 Bryobacteraceae bacterium
GGGCACGCCCTTGTCGGCTCCGCGCCGCCGTGCAAAGAAACGTGATCGCGACGGGCGGCTCCGGCGGGATGGCTTAAGAGACGGTAGTATGAAAACCGAACTTCCAAATTACGACTGGTAGAGAAAAACGGGGCAGGTCAAGGTCAAGCATGTTTTCCACCAGCCACCGAGGCGTAAACACCTCTCCGTGATCGGCAACGCGCTTCTTGGATTTAATCAGATTCATCGGTGATGGCTTGGATGATGCTCGGCGACGATCTCCAGGCAGACCGTATCAGGCATACAGTTTATAAAATGGCGTGCCAAAGACCTGCAGTATCCCAAACCGTCGTTCGCATTTTGGGTTTACCGTTGCATCTCAACAGGCATTGTGGGCGCATATTTTCAGCTTCACTTCGTCTCAGCGCAGCCCGGATCATTCTTCTCGCACCATGCGAATCGCGCGTATGCGCGACGCGTGTGTTCATTATTGATCGTCGCCTTGAAAAAGTCCTCGTATGCGAACCGGGCGTTTCCGCTCGAGAGTTCGATGATCGCGGGAGCCGCTGATGAAGAGGCGGCGATCACCAAAGAAGTTTCAGCGCTGCGTGTCATCTTTTCCGCCGTCATCCGGAACTGACTCGATATCGCGCGCTCCGTGAAGCACGCGCACGACCTGAACTTTGTTATCACTGAGTTTGTAAAAGATCAGAATCTTCTCAAACCCCGGCGTGAGAATGAACCGGCAGTCTTTCAATCCGGGATGTTTAAGCCGGACGCGCGTCCCGCTTTTAGGAAAAGCGGCCAGCCGGGCAAAGCCGGCTTCACAATTGGCGACAAAGCGATTTCCCAGGTCTTCACCGCCTTCGGAATCGTAGTATTCGGCTTGTTCGAGCAGATCGAGCCGTGCGGCCGGCAGGATTACGACCGGCAGCATCAGCCCGACTTCTTCTTGGCTCTGCGCGCCGATAGATCGGTTCGCAGCTTTTCCCAAAACTCTGGCGTTAGCGGAATGTCCTCTCCGCTGTTCAGGCCGTCAAGAAGCAGCGTTTCCAGGCGCGCTTCCGTGCGCTCTTTTTGATCGCGGCGCACCAAGTCGCGGATATACTCGCTGGCGCTGCCATAGCCGCCGCTTTGCACTTGTTCATCGACGAATTCTTTCATGGTTTCGGGGAGGGATACGTTCATTGAGGTTGGCATTGCGTTCGCTCTGTGAGGTGCTGGGATCATCTTATGCTTAATGGCAAAGTCTGTCAATTTGTGCCATTACCAGAGCGATCTCCCCACCCCGATTGATGGACGTAACCTACCCTTCCCTCGTTCACAGCCAATTTTCGCTGCAAACAAAAGCACTTAACTCGGATACCCCAACTGCGTCATGCTACCGTCCAGCCGGATACTATGGCATCCGAACGTCAGATCGTCGCGAACCAAATCAATGCCTCCAAATCCCGGGGGCCCATCACGCCGGAAGGCCGTCTTGCCTCCTCGCGCAACAGCCTCGTCCATGGGCTGCTCTCCGAAGCCATCGTCCTCGATGGTGAATCCGCCGAACGCTTCAATACCCTCCACGATTCCCTGATCGCGGAATTTCAGCCCGAGACACCCACCGAGTGCGGACTCGTCGAGACCATGGCCGTTTGCCGCTGGCGTCTGATGCGCATCTGGGTCCTCGAAACCTCTGCCGTCTCCCATGAAATCCGCAATAAAGCCGATCTCAACCAGCACGAGAATAAGCCCACGCAGGCCGCGCTCGCCTATCGCTCCCTGAGCGACGGTACCCGCTGGCTCGACGTCTTCAATCGCTACGAAGCCCGCTTTGATCGGCAGCTCTCCCGCGCCATCCAGCGCTTCGATGAGGTTCGCGCCCGCCGCAAAAAAGCAAAAAGAGAAAAAGTGTTTTTTCCAAACGAACCCAATTCCGGAGACGACCCCCAATGACTGGGATATGCGCCTCCCAGGCGCGTCTTCATTTGCCCCCTGCCGTTGGACAGCAGGAGTGGGGCAGGGCTTCGGCCCTGCCGCGGGCCTTCCGGCCCGCGCGGAGCTTCACGTATCCCGGGGAGAGCGTCTTCAATGGGAGTGGCAACGTGACCTTCTGCAACCAGGCAATTGCATGTGTTGCGGGCGTAATTCAAGGTAAGTATTTGAGAACAAGGCGCGTCGTCAGTGCGCAGCCCTTTGTTTTGTTGCGGGAGAAAAATACCTGTTGACAAAAATTACATATTGCAATAAAATTTATTTCGGATTGAGATATGAAGCTGGGCGAGAAAATCCGGTATCTGCGCGAAGTTGAGGGGGCATTGCGCGGTTTCGATCGCGCCATGACCCAGCAGGAAGTCGTGCGGGCAGTGAAGAAGGACCTGAAGAAGGCCATCTCGCAGTCATATCTTTCGCAGATCGAAAGCGGATCGCGTCCGCATCTGACGAATACAAGCCGCATGCTTCTCGCCAAGTTCTTCAAAGTGCATCCGGGGTATCTGGTGGACGATCCGGAAGGCTATTCGACGGAGCTGATTTCCGATTTCGGCGCGCTCGAAGACAAACTCGACCTCTGGCTGGTCGACGGGGCGGAACGTTTTCGGAACGATCTCGACTTGCGCGAGGCGCTTTTGTCGCTCGCAAAACATCCCGACTCCCGGCGCTGCCTGCGCCTGCTGCAGTTGATTCTGGAAAACGCGGGGTTGGCGGACCGGCTCTTCGATGTCTTGACACCCAAACAGGAGAGCGTATGACATCGGAACAATTCTTTCTGGGATGTTTTGCCTTCGGGTTCATCTTCAGCCTGGTGGGCTGGCTCGCCGGCTCGGCGCATTTGCATTTTCACCTCGGTCATGGGCACATGCATGGAGGAGGCGGCGGACTTTCGAAATTCAATTTCGGAACCATCGCCGCATTTTTGACTTGGTTCGGCGGCGCGGGTTACATGCTGTCGAGCTGGGGCAGGATCGGGCTGGCGCTCATTGTGGCGCTGGCTGTGACGATCGGGCTCGTGGGCGCCGTGATTATCTTTCTGGTTGCGGCGAAGCTGCTTGCTCCGGGCGACCGTCCGCTTGATCCCGCCGATTACCGGATGATCGGCGCTTTGGGTACCGTTTCCAGCCCCGTTAAGGCCAAAGGGACCGGCGAAATGATCTTTGTGCAGCAGGGCCGGCGCGCGGCGGTTCCGATTCGCAGCGAAAATGGCAACCCCATCCCGACCGGCAAAGAGGTAGTTGTGACGCGCTATGAAAACGGTATTGCATACGTGCGCGAGTGGGAAGAGTTGACGGCCTGACGTCGGGCGCAAAGGGCGAAGGCTCCGTTTTGCGCCACAAGAAGGAAAAGAAGGGGATTTTCTATGAATTCGTTTCAAATTATCGCCGGCGCGGCCCTGATGGTTTTCGCGCTGATATTCCTGATCGGCATGATGGCGAGGCTGTTTCGCAAGGCCGGTCCCCATCAGGCGCTGATCGTCTATGGTTTTCGTGGCCCCCGGGTGATCAAGGGCCGCGGAACATTCGTGATTCCGATGCTGGAAAGTTGCCGCGATCTTTCGCTCGAGCTGATGTCGTTCGATGTCGCGCCGCAGCAGGATCTGTACACCATGCAGGGCGTCGCGGTTACGGTCGAGGCGGTGGCGCAGATCAAAGTGAAGTCGGACCCCGAATCCATCCAGACAGCAGCCGAACAATTCCTAACCAAGACCGATCAGAGCCGCGAGGCCCTGATCCGGCTGGTGATGGAAGGGCACCTGCGCGGCATTATCGGCCAATTGACGGTGGAGCAGATCGTGAAGGAGCCCGAGATGGTGGGCGACCGCATGCGCACCACCTGCGCCGCCGACATGAACAAGATGGGCCTCGAGGTCATTTCGTTCACGATCAAAGAGGTTCGCGACAAGAACGAGTACATCGCCAACATGGGGCGGCCCGATATCGCGCGCATTCAGCGCGATGCCGATGTGGCCACCGCCGAAGCCGAACGCGATACTGCCATTCGCCGGGCACAGGCTCAGCGTGAAGCGGCCATCGCCAAAGCGCAGGCTGATCAGGAGCGCGTACTGGCCGAGACGCTGTCGATGACCAAGCAGGCCGAAGCGCAGCGCGACCTCGAAATCAAGAAAGCGGAATATCTCGAGACCACCAAGCGCCAGCAGGCGCAGGCCGACAAGGCTTATGAGATCCAGACGACCGTGATGCAGCAGCAGGTGGTCGCGGAACAGGTCAAGATCCACCAGATCGAAAAGGAGCACGAAATTCTGGTGCAGGACGCGGAGATTCAGCGCCGCGAGCGCGAGTTAATCGCTACTGTGCTGAAGCCCGCCGAGGTGGAGCGCAGCCGTATCGAGACGCTGGCGTCGGCGGAACGGCAGCGGCTGATTACCGAGGCAGAAGGCCGTGCGTCCGCAATTCGGGCGCAGGGCGAAGCGGAAGCCGAGATCACCTTCAAGAAAGGCGAGGCGGAAGCGAAGGCTATGAATGTGAAGGCCGAAGCTTATCAGGAATACAACCAGGCGGCGGTGGTCGACAAACTGATTTCCAGCATGCCGGAGATTGTGAGAGCGCTTGCTTCCCCGCTTGAGAAAGTGGACAAGATCACCATCGTTTCGACCGGCGGCGATTCGGCGGGGATGAACAAAATCACGGGCGATCTGACGAAGATGGCGGCGCAGATTCCTGCGCTTTTCGAGACTCTTTCGGGCATGCGGATGTCGGAATTGTTCTCGAAGGTTCGATCCATTGGCGATCAGACGCCGCGACCGGATGGCGATGCGCCAAAGGCGAATGCGGCCGGTCAGTCATAGAAGCGATTCATAGAGGAAGGACAGCGCACAGCCCATTACTCGAATGGGTGTTGTGCGCGATGAAGGAACGAGCCAGCCCGCTACTTGAGCGGGCGTTGTGAGCGGTACAGAAAGGAGCATCATGGCACTTTTGGAAAGAGTCGGCACGCTGCTGCGGGCCAATCTGAACGATCTCATCGACCGGGCCGAGGATCCGGACAAGATGGTGAAGCAAATCATCCTCGATATGGAAAATCAGCTGATGCAGGTCAAGACGCAGGTCGCGATCAGTATCGCCGATCTGCATCTGCTGCAGAAAAAACGGGACGAGTGCATTCAGGAACGCGATGAATATGTCCGAAAGGCCGAACTTGCGGTCGCCAAACAGAACGACGCCCTGGCAAGAGCGGCCCTCGAACGATCGATCGATGCGAAGAAGAGATCGGAGAGTCTCGAACAGCAGGTGGCGGATCAAAAGGTGCAGGTCGAGAATCTGAAAAACGCCCTGCGCCAACTGGAAGGCAAACTGGCCGATGCGCGCGCGAAAAGCGAGCTGCTGATCGCGAAGCATCATCGGGCGCGGGCGGCGTCGAAAGCGGCGGAGGCGAGCCTCAACATGGGAGCCAATGCGGCATCGACGGCGTGGGATCGAATGAAACAGAAGGTAAATCACGCCGAAGCTTTGGGCCGCGCGCGGGCGGAACTGCTTGGCGATAACGTCGATGACCAGTTCGCGGCTCTCGAAAAGCAGGATGAAATCGAGCGATTGCTGGCCGACCTGAAACGGGAGAAAGCGTAGTCTTTATGAGGCGTCTTGCAATTGTTTTCGCGATTCTCGCAGCCATAAGCTGCATCGAACAGATCGTTCTGTCCAGCGCCGGCGCACGGACGATTCAGAGGCCTCGACGAATTCGCCGGGCGCGATTCCGGCTGAGCGATTGGCGAGCGTTCCTGATCGGTCCGCTTCGGTTGTTTCAACGGACGGCTGCGTCCGGCAGAGGTCTGTGGCTGAGTCGAAGCAATTAAGCAGCTGTGACCGGCACGGGCTCGAACTTCAGATGCAGCTTTTCACCGGGTGGAACTGCGGCCCATTGCTGAAAGAGCGCACTGCCATCCGTGCGCTTGGCGATCTTAATCTGAAGCATTGACTTCTGCCTGATTTAAAGCGGTTCCCGCGCACGCCAGAGTGTGTCTCAGATAACACCTGCCAATGAATTGTGGGGTGGGCCTTCCGGCCCGCAGCCTGAAAGGTTGCTCCATATCAGGCAACGCGCAGTGTCAGGAATTAGCCGGGACAGGAGACTAGACTGAAAATGCAAATGAAATTCCGCACTGCGTGCGCCGCCCTGGCGCTGGCCGTTCCTCTTGTGCTTCGTCCGGCGACCGACGACTCGCTCTCTGCGATTCGCGGATTCGATCCGGCATCACAGGAACGCGAAATCACCCTGGAGCAGCAGGCTCGGGCGATCCCGGACGCTGCGCGCATCGGCGAGTTCATTAAACGGTTCTCCGCTAAGCCGCATCTGGCGGGTACGCCGCAATCGAAAGAAACGGCTGAAGGCATTCTGGTTCAGCTCCGTGAGTATGGGCTCGACGCGCACATCGAACAGTTCGAAGCCCTGCTGCCTGTGCCGAAAGTGCGCGTCCTCGAAGTCGTCGCACCTGTGAAAATACGACTCAAGCTCGAAGAGCCCGCAGTGCCGGGCGATCCGAATTCCCATGACGCCGGAATAATTCCGACTTACAACGCCTACTCCGGCGATGGCGACGTGACGGCTTCTCTGATCTACGCAAACTATGGGCTGCCGGACGACTATGAAACGCTGACGCAACGCGGGATTGGCGTTAAGGGCAGGATCGTCATCGTCCGCTACGGGAAGAGCTTCCGCGGCACGAAAGTCAAAGTCGCGCAGGAGCATGGCGCGCGGGGGTGCATCATTTACTCCGATCCGCGCGATGACGGATATTTCCAGGGCGATGTTTATCCAAACGGTCCTTTCCGTCCATCGCAAGGTGTCCAGCGGGGGAGTGTGCTCGACCTGCCTCTTTATCCTGGGGATCCTTTGTCTCCCGGCTGGGCCTCAGAGCCCGGATCGAAACGCCTGCCTCTCAGTGAAGCGCAAACCATCATGAAGATTCCGGTGCTGCCCATTTCCTACGGGGATGCGCAGCAGCTTCTGTCCCACCTCAGCGGTCCTGTTGCGCCGGAGGCGTGGCGCGGCGCGCTGCCCCTCACGTATCATCTTGGCCCCGGCTCGACCGAGGTGCATATGAATGTGGCGATGGATAACTCGACGAGGCCGCTGTACGACGTCATCGCGCGTATTCCGGGCAGCGAATTTCCCGAACAATGGATCCTCGACGGGAATCATCATGATGCCTGGGTTCACGGCGCGAGCGATCCGCTTTCCGGCGCCGCGCCGCTGATGGAAACCGCACGCACGCTGGCGGAAATGACGCGTAATGGCTGGAAGCCGAAACGAACTATTCTGTTCGCGTTCTGGGACGGTGAAGAGTTCGGGCTCACCGGTTCGACCGAATGGACGGAGAAGCATGCGGAAGAGCTGCAGGACAAATTGATTGCCTATTTCAACGCTGACACTTCCGGCAAGGGGCGGTTTACGGTGGAAGGTTCGCATTCGCTGGAAGAGTTCATGCGCGAAGTCGCGCGCGACGTGAAGGAACCCGTGACAAGCAAACCTCTCACAGCCGCGCTGGAGCGGAACGGTGAATTTCATATTGGCGCATTGGGCTCGGGTTCGGACTATACGCCGTTCCTGCAGCATCTGGGAATTGCGTCACTCGACGTGCGGTTCGCGACGGACGATTCCGGGGTCTATCACTCCGACTACGACGACTTCAACTGGTACAGCCATTTCTCCGACACGATGTTCGTCTACGGACGTACCTTGTCGCAGGTTCATTCGACGGCCCTGATGCGTCTCGCGGATGCGCCCGTGCTGCCATTTGAGTTCGAGCGGTTTGTGTCCACTGTGCGGCGCTATACGGACGAAATTGCGGGTTTGCCGGCTCTGACGCCGAAGCTGGATCTGGGTGCGGTGCGCGCCGGATTGGATCGTCTGCGGAAAACGGCTGCGGAGTTCAATGCCGCATACGACAAAGCCCTGCCTAATCTGGGCGCGGCGTCGATGGAAAAACTGGCGGCGTTGAATCGTGAACTTTACCGTACCGAGCGCGACCTGATCAGCGACCCCGGTCTTCCCGGTCGTCCCTGGTACCGGCATCGTATTTATGCGCCTGGCGTATATACCGGCTACGCTTCGAAGACGCTTCCCGGAATCCGTGAGGCCGTCGAGGCAGGGAAGTCCGACGAGGCGCGCGCGCAGGCTGCGGAGGTGGTCAAGGTGCTTCACGCTCTCGACGATCGAATTGCCCAGGCGACTGCATTGCTCGGTAAATTATGATGACGACTCCATGGGGTGAAGTTGAAGTTTCGGACGCGCATGTCCATTTCTTCTCGCCCGCGTTCTTTCAATCGCTGGCGGAACAGAAAGGTTCGGAGACGAGTGTGAGCGATGTCGGCTCGATGCTCGGTTGGGACGTTCCCGAATCGTCGGAATATCTCGCCGATCGCTGGGTGATCGAGATGAATCACAACAACGTCGGGAGCGCGGTCCTGGTCGCGAGCATTCCGGGCGACGTGGAATCCGTCGGCATCGCCGTAGAGCGGCATCCGGAACGTTTTCATTCCGTCGTGATGATGAATCCTCTGATGCCCGGCGCCGACATCCGGTGCGCCAATGCTTTGCGCGAGGGCCAGATCCAGGGCATCTTCCTGTTTCCCGCCATGCATCGTTACTCAATGGCGAACGAGCATGTGCATTCGCTGCTGTCGACCGTGGCGGGTTTCCCCGGCACTGTCGTGTATGTGCATTGCGGCATGTTGAGTGTCGGGTTCCGCGGGAAGCTCGGCCTGCACTCTCCTTTCGACATGCGCTATTCGAATCCGATCGATCTGCATTCGGTCGCGCTGGCGTTTCCCGCGCTGCCGTTTGTGATTCCCCATTTCGGCGCGGGTTATCTGCGCGAAGCCCTGATGGTGGCCGATCTTTGCCCCAACATTTATTTCGATACGTCGAGTTCGAATCGCTGGATCCGATGCGAGCCTTCCGCAATCGATCTGGCCGGAGTTTTTCGTAAAACGCTTGATGTTGTCGGTCCCAAACGTCTGCTCTTCGGCACTGATTCTTCCTGGTTTCCTCGCGGCTGGCTGCGGGAGGTGTTCAACACGCAGGTGACGGCGCTGAGCGCCGCAGGTGTCGGCGCCGAAGATGCCAAAAACATTCTGGGTGGCAATCTGCGAGCTTTATTTCGCAGAGGCTGACGACGCGAAAAGCCTGAGAAATTGTCTGACCCGGGCCACTATTGGCTCAGGTGATTTTTTCATCCCTGATGCCGGGACTCCGCCAGCGTGTCCTTGGCAGACAAGCTCAGTCTTTTTGCTTTCCGCTTCCCGAGCCTGCCCGGATTGCCCTGCTGGAAACGGGCTTTCGGCGCGGTCCGAATATGTGCGAGTGCTCCGTGGACGATCTGCTCTGGCTTCGCGTCTGGGGGCCGGAGGCGCTGGTGCTGCCTCTCGGGCTCGCCCTCGCGCTCGCGAACCGGAAGCAACACCGGTTATTCGATCTGCCCAGTCTGAACCGGGCAATCGTTGTGTTGACGTCGGTCGACGAGACGCCGCTGGCGTCGCGTCATCGCGATCTGCTTTGGAGTGCATTCGGCGTGCCCGTATTTGAGCAACTGTGCGGCGCTGACGGGATGGTGATCGCGCGCGAATGCGAGGTTCACGATGGCCTGCATTTTGAGGCGGGCAAGTTGCATGGGGTGAGAGGTGAAATTGTCACCGACTATTGCGCCTGCGGCTCGGAAATGCCGCGACTGCGGGGCCGGGAGTTCAGGAAGTCGGCTACAGCGGCATAAGCAGAGCGACTGGATCGCTGTAGTCTCTGATTACTTGTGTATTTAGTGTGTCATTGCAGGAGGCACACCGCATGGCAGCCGAGGCCCTGGCTTTGCACATTGCGGCCATGATTGAGGACGGCGAACTGATTCCGGAGCCGTCTACGCTGGACGTCCTGGCTGACGATCCGGTTGGGAAAAGGGGCTCTGGCGTTTCTGGTTCATGTTGAGCCGGAGACGGACCGAACGGTTCGGATCAACATCACCGCACGCGAAAAGCAGATCGAGCAGATCGACAAACTGGCAGACCACGATGGGCTCACGCGTTCCGCATTCATGGTCCAGTCCTCGCTGATGCGCTCCAGGGAGCTTCGAGAACAGGGCGCAGTCGCGGCGAGGCCGCTAAAGAAGCGTCGACGGGCGGAAGTTCATCCACCGAGGCGCCTACGATCTCGGGCGTAACTCGTGAGGATTCAAGCCAGCAGCAGGCGCGTATCCTCTCTCCACCTCGATTGGCAAGTGCGCGAAGGGTTTGAGGCGAACAAAAGGCAAAAATCATGTTATGCTTGATTGTTCGAGGTGTACGGGATGGCAAAGAAATCGGGACGTGTCTATTGCTATCGGTTAGGAACTGTCGATCGCTTCAGAGTCGGACAAACAAAGACCTCACCGGACCAGCGGAAGAAGAACTGGCGTAGTGGTGCAGACACCAAGCCACAAAAACACCGGATCATTGAGACTGACAATGCGCCACTACTGGAAGGATACATCCAGAACCTGTTGCAGGAATATCGCGCAGAGAATGGTGACATTTTCAACGTGCACACAGAGAAAATTGACGCTGCAATCGATCAGGCAAAAGCATTTCTACGGCAATTTCAACCACTCGACGTTGAACTTGAAGTGAAGGAGTTGCGGAGAATGAAGCCCGCTGCCACACTCGCAGAGCCAACACCCGAAATTTCCAGCCTTCATCGACAGCTCATGGAAGCGCGTAGCCAGAAATTCCTACTCCAAAAACAAATCGATATTCTCGAAATGAGAATCAAGCTTGCGATTGGTGAGCATTCCGGCATGAATGGCGTGGCGTCTTGGCAATGGGTTTCCCGATGGAGCATTGATCTTCGGCGATTCGAAGAGGAAGATCCAGATGCCTACAGAGTATTGTCTGAGCGGTACAAACATGACTTCGGGGCTCGAAAGTTCGTTCCTGAGAAAGGCGCACTCAGACTCGAATCCTTCGCCCAAACGGGCTGAGCGTTACAGCAAATCCGGCCTTAACTTGGCGGTCTTCTCTTTCGCCGCCTGCTGTCGCCATTTCCGGATTTCTGCGTGATTGCCGCCGAGCAGGACATCGGGGGCTTTCCAGCCTCGGAATTCGGCGGGACGCGTCCATTGCGGGCAATCTAAAATCCCGCCTTCTTCGAATGATTCGTTGACTGTCGATTCATGGTTCCCGACTACGCCGGGCAGCAGGCGCGCAACAGTGTCTACAACGACGGCCGCAGCCAGTTCTCCTCCGCTCAGCACATAGTCGCCGATTGACAATTCCTCGTCCGCGAGGTGCTCGGCTACGCGTTCATCCACGCCCTCGTAGCGTCCGCAGATCAGAAGAAGCTCGTCGCTGGCCGCCAACTCCCGGGCCACTTGCTGCGTGAATTTCCGTCCCTGGGCCGAAAGCAGAATCACCTTCTGCTTCGCCGTCCGATTGGGCCATATCGTTTCCACGGCGTCGAAGATCGGCTCGGGCTTGAGAACCATGCCTTCGCCGCCTCCGAAGGGCCGGTCGTCCACCGTGCGGTGCGGATCGTGTGTCCAGTTCCGCAGGTCGTGCACGTGCAGTGCGAGCGCGCCGAACTCAGCCGCCCGCGCTACTACGCCATATTGAAACGGTCCTTTGAAAAAGTCGGGAAAAATCGTCAGCAGATGGAACTTCATGTCAGGTCTTCGAGACCCTCGGGAAGTTCTACCTCAATCCGTTTTACGTCGGGCCGGATCTCCACGCAGATGGCCTTCACGAACGGGATCAACAACTTTCCGTCGTCGATCTCAAGAAGCGCCGGACCGCCGTATTCCTCGAATTTCGTCACGTGCCCGATTGCTCGTCCTGACGAGTGCTCACGCACTTCGCATCCGATCAGATCGGACTGAAAGTATTCGCCCGGCTCAAGCTCGATGCGCTCTGCCGACGGCACCTGTACCTCGGCCCCGCGCAATTTTTCCGCATCGGAGATGGAATTGACGCCCTCGAACTTGAAGATCAGTACGCCTTCGTGATCCCAGACCTGCTCGACGCGGTATGAGCCGCCATCGCCGAGAAGGCGCACATCTTTCAGCCGTGCGAATCGTTCGGGCCGGCTGGAAAGAGATTCCGCTGTCAGTTCGCCGCGGTTCCCGCGTGGTCGTCCCAGCACCGCAATTGAAATCCAGTCGGTATCCCTGCTTGGCTTGCCGCAGGCGCTATTCAAGAATTTCCAGGGTGAAGCGGCGATTGAGCTTCATCCCGGCCGCTCCCAGAATCGTGCGGATCGAGCGGGCCGTCCGGCCCTGTTTGCCGATCACCTTGCCCAGATCACTGGGGGCGACCTTCAGTTCGAGCACGGTAGTCTGCTCGCCCTCGATCACGTTGATTTCCACTTCGTCCGGGATGTCGACCAGAGCTTTAGCAATATCCTCGATCAACTGTTTCATCGACTCTCCCACAAATGTTCACAGACCAAAGCCTGCGACTAATGCATACTGACTAAACTGCCGCCGGAGCGGGATTATTCTTCAACAGGCGGCCAACCGTATCCGACAGTTGCGCGCCGTTTTTCGTCCAATAGCTGATCCGATCGTGATTGAGCTTCACTTCGGCCGGCGTCTTGAGCGGGTTGTACTGGCCCACCACTTCGATATTGCGGCTGTCGCGCGCCCGTTCCTTTTCAATCACTACCACGCGGTAGAACGGCTTCTTCTTGGCGCCGAAACGCGCCAGTCTGATCATGAGCATCTAATCTATTTTCCTCAATTTCGCTGCAAACTTAAAAACCCGGAAGTCCAAGCTTGCCCATCCCCATTTTCCCGAGCTTCTTGCCCAGAAAACCCATGTTGCCGGACAGGCTTTTCATCATCTTTCTCATCTGCCCATACTGCTTGAGCAGGTTATTCACTTCGTTTACCGAGGTACCACTGCCGCGCGCGATGCGCCGCCGGCGGCTCCCGTTGATAATCATATGATTATCGCGCTCCCGGGGCGTCATCGAGTCGATGATGGCGACAATCCGGGTCAGTTCCTTTTCATCCGGCTGCATACCCTGCAGCTCCTTCATCATCCCGACCTTCGGCATCATCTTCAGGATCGAATCCAGCGAGCCCAGCTTGCGCAGCGATTTCAACTGATCGCGAAAGTCTTCGAGCGTGAACTCGTTGTCGATCAGCTTGCGCTGGATCTCCTCCTGTTCCTTCATGTCGAAGGCTTCCTGCGCCTTCTCCACGAAGCTGACGATGTCACCCATGCCGAGAATGCGCGACGCCGCCCGGTCCGGATGGAATGCTTCGAATGCGTCCGTTTTTTCGCCGATGCCGACGAACTTCAGCGGCTGACCGGTCACGCTGCGGATCGAAAGCGCCGCGCCGCCGCGTGCGTCGCCATCCATTTTGGTGAGAATGACGCCGGTGATTCCCAACTGCTTGTGGAATTCGTCGGCGGACTTCACCGCGTCCTGACCCGTCATGGCGTCCGCCACGAACAGGATCTCGACCGGATTCAGCTGCGATTTCAGCTCCTTCAGCTCGGTCATCAACTGATCGTCGATGTGAAGGCGGCCCGCCGTATCGACCAGAAGCACGTCGCGTCCGTTGTTGACGGCTTCGCGGCGGGCGGAGCGAACGAGGTCCGCAGGCGCTTTTTCCTCGGGCGTACCGGGGTAGATGGGAACTTTGACGTCGCGGGCGAGGATGGCCAGTTGTTCGCGGGCGGCCGGGCGGTAGATATCGACCGAAACCAGTTGCGGCCGATGGCCGTTCTTCGTCAGCCAGCGTGCGAGCTTACCGGTGGACGTGGTTTTGCCCGAGCCCTGCAGGCCGACGATCATGAAAACGCTGGGCGGCTCGTTGGCGAAACGGAGCTTCGATTCGTGGCTTCCGAGGACCTTGATCAGCTCCTCGTTGATGATGCCGATCACCTGCTGGGAAGGCGACAGCGAGGTCAGCACATCCTGCCCCATCGCCCGCTGCTTCACGCTCTCGATCAGTTGTTTGACGACTTTGAAGTTGACGTCAGCCTCAAGCAGCGCCACACGCACTTCACGCAGGGCGGCGTCCATGTTTTCGGCGGTGAGGCGTCCTTCGCCCCGCAGGTTCTTGAAGACACGCTGCAGTTTGTCGGACAGATTATCGAACATCTTGATTTATGGGCGTTTCGCCGCGATCGGGCGACTGATTTGATTGTACAGGATGCCTAACGGAATCCTTCGAGATCGGTAAGACGGCGCTCGTGGATCTCGGCAATACGGGCGAGCGCGCGGATGTTTTCGGCGTCGGTCTGGAGATCTTTATGATGCAGAGCCGAGGTTTCTCGAAGAGCTTCCAGCTCTTTCAACTGGAGTTCTGCATTCATCACCAGAGCATCCAGCCTTTCGTCAATACTCATTACACCTATCTTATCGTCTTCATGACATCTCACGCACCGGCGACACCAGGCTCCATTCACCTTCCCCCAGGCGGAGGCGCACCGGAGCCTGTCCCGCAACCGGTTGATCCAGAAGCACGTTCGCCTGCCAGACGTTGTCGCCGAGAAAGCTGATCGTGTCGGCGCGGGACGTTTTCTCGCCGATGGAAATGCTGACATCGGTGGGGGCGATCGACTGTGCGGGAGAGCGGAAGTAACAGACCAGCGAACCGCCGCGATTGACTGCGAAACGAAGATCGCCCGACCGGCGGAACTCCGCGCTGCACAATTCCGGTGGCTCAACAGGCAGATTGGAACTTACCGCGATCACTTCGCGGCCCGATTCGTCCAGCATTGTGATTGCCGCCGGATTGCTTCGGGCGCTGTGTCGAGTCCGCAGCCGAACTTCGTGGCGGCCGGGCGTAAGCCCCGGCGGACGCAGGCAGTTTGCCTGATAACCGTCCGGTCCGTTCTCGGCCAGAATCAGGGCGTGCGTGCCGTAGCCGTCAACGTCCACGAACAGAGAATCAGGCGTCAATCCGCGTTCTTCCGTCTTGAAGTAACAGCAGAGATATTCCTCTTTAAGAGGATGAAAACGGGATACATAGGTTCGATTATTAATCACGGCATGGAGCTGCGGCGCCGGGGCCGATGGCCCGATATCCGGCTCCGGCCAAGAGCGCTTGCAGACGACCGATGCCCGCTGGTTGGTGATGTCTTTCAATTCCACTTGGGCGAAGCCGGCGGACCGGCACATGCTCAGCAAACACTCGGGCGAAGGCCCACACCAGTTATCGACCTGGCCGCCCAGTTCGGTGCGCTCGTAGAACTCCATCACCGATGGAATCGCTCGTTTTTCCGGCTCGATTACGAACGACTCGATCAGCGCCAGATCGGTCGAAAGCTCCACCGCTTTTTCCAGCCCCAGCAATGGATGGCGCAAGTGATAGAGCACTCCGAAGAAGAGCACGATGTCAAAGGTGCCCAAGGTGCGCGCCGAGAGCTCGTTTACGTCGAGCGTCAGGTATTCGACTTGGGAGCCGATCAGCTCCTTTGCTTCATGGAACGTGTCGAGCGCTATGCAATCGACTGCAACCACCTTCGCGCCACGGCGCTCGCATTCGAAGCTGAACCAGCCATCCCAGGCGCCGACATCGAGAACGCGCTTGCCGCGCAGGTCTTGCGGCAACCCGAAAAGATCGAGGCGCCGGCGCAGGTGCTCCACCGGCTGCAGACCCGGCAGTATGCTGCCATCCGGTAATTCGATTGAGTGATAACGGAAGCGGGAATGGACGCGGTCGGCCAGCCGCTGGATCCGCTCTTCGAAACCGGCGTCCCCGGCGGCGATCCGGACTTCCTCGTTTTTTGCCAACGAGGCTTTTGCCAATGGCCCTGCCGGATCCGTCATTAAGGTTCAGTGTAGCTGTACAATCAACAACGTGAAAACCCTTCTGCTGCTGTGCTGCGGCCTATCCTTCACTTTGCCGAGTTTCGCTGCGCAACCGATCATCGACAACGAGCGCGTCACCGTTTGGGATGTAACCGGCGCTTTGCCGCCGGCGGAGCATGATTTTGTGGTTGTATCTCTGACGAAGAAGGGAACCGCCGTTCTCGGCCATAAGGGCGAGACGCCGGGTAAGGCCGGCGAACACAATGTCGTGATCGAACTTAAGGATCATCCGGTGACGCCGCTCGCCAACAACACCGGCTATCCGAACGCTTTCCCGCGGCCGCATGTGAAGAAACTTTTTGAGAACAACCGCATTATCGTATGGAGTTACCGGTGGAATCCCGGCGAGCCTACGCCGATGCACTTCCATGACAAGGATGTGGTTGTTGTGTACGAAGACGACACGGCGCTGACGTCCACCACGCCTGACGGTAAGAAAACCGTGAACGAATATAAGGACGGCCAGGTGAAGTTCAATCTGCGCGAACGCACGCATAGTGAACTCCTCGTTCGGGGCGCCGGCAGCGCTGTCATGACCGAGTTGAAGTAAATACCGGGTTGACGTAAATGACGATCGATAAAAAGCAGGTGATGATCGGCAGCGCCGTCGCTGTCGCGGTCCTGATGACCGCAGGCATTCACGCGCAGTCCGTCAATCCGGCTTTTACGGCGGCACAGGCGGAGCAAGGCAAGACAGCCTACGAGCGGAGTTGCGCAGGCTGCCACGGACAGAATCTGGAGGATGGTGAGTTTGCGCCGCCGGTGAAAGGCGCGTCTTTCATCCAGCAATGGGGCCGGAAGCCGGTCGATGGCTTGTTCACCTACATCAGTACAAAAATGCCTCCGTCCAATCGGGGCAGTCTGAGTACGGATGCCTATACCGAGATACTCGCGTACATTCTGAGCGTCAACGGCGTACAGGCGGGGAATCAGGCTTTGCCATCCGATGCCGCAGCTCTCAAGGCAATGATCATGCCCGGTCCGCCGTCGGGAAGAGGCGGTCCGGGCGGGGGATTGTCGCCCTATGCCACACTTCCGGCTGCGCCGAGCAAGCCGAATCCGCTGGATAAGATCACGCCGGTAACAGAGGCGATGCTGCGAAACCCGCCGGTCAGCGACTGGTTGACCTGGCGCCGCACCTGGGACGATCAGGGATTCAGTCCGCTGAAACAGATCAATAAAGCGAATGTGGCCGACCTTCATGTTGCCTGGACGTGGTCTTTGCCGGCCGGGCCCAACGAAGCCACTCCGCTGGTTCATGACGGCGCCATCTTCGTTCACAGCTATGGCGATAACGTGCAGGCGCTCGACGCCCGAAACGGCGATCTGCTCTGGCAATACACCCACAAACTGCCCAAAGAAGTGACCACTTCGGTTAAGCGGAACATCGCTATCTACGGCGACCGGCTACTGGTGGCGACTTCCGATCTGCACATGGTTTCCCTCGACGTAAAGACGGGAACCGTCATGTGGGACCACGAGATTGCTCCTCTTGACGGTCGGCGCCTGCGGCTGACCGGCGGGCCGCTGGTCGCAAAGGGCAAGGTCATGGTGGGAACCGTCGGGAATACGCCGGGCGGCAACTTCATCGTGGCGTTGGATACGCAGACGGGTAAAGAAGCCTGGCGCTTCTGGGCCATAGCGCGGCCGGGCGAAACCGGCGGCGGGAGTTGGAACGGCCTGCCACTCGAAAAGCGTAACGGAGCTTCAGTGTGGACGGCAGGCAGTTACGATCCCGACCTGAATCTGGTTTATTTCGGGCCTGCGCAAACTTATGACACCGGACCTTTGCTTCATCCGGTCAACCAGCCCGGCATTACGAACGACGGCCTCTACACCGACACTACGGTTGCGATCAATCCGGATACCGGCAAGGTGAAGTGGTTCTTCCAGCACACGCCCAACGATCAATGGGATCTCGATTGGGCGTTTGAGCGGCAGTTGATCGATGTGCCGGTGAACGGCGTGAATCGAAAACTTGTGGTCACTTCCGGCAAAGAAGCCCTTTACGATGCGCTCGATCGCGCAACCGGCCAGTATGCCTTTTCGATGGATCTCGGACTGCAGAACGTGGTGACGGAAATCGATCCGAAGACCGGAGCGAAGAAGATCAATCCCAAGGTGATTCCGGGTAACGGCGAAACGGTTACCGTTTGCCCGCACGCGGGAGGCGCCAAAAGCTGGCTACCCGCATCGTGGAATCCGGAGACGAAGATCCTGTATGTACCGCTGGTGGAATCGTGCATGGATCTGATTCCGGTCGCGCCCGGTGGACGCGGCGGTTTGACCTCCGGCGTTCGGTTCAGCATCCGGCCTCCGCTCGAAACGGACGGCAAGTTCGGCCGTCTCGAAGCCATTAACCTGGCAACGCGAAAGGTTGTATGGACGGACCGGCAGCGCGCTCCGACGACGGCCGGCGCGCTGGCCACCGCGGGCGGCGTAGTATTCAGCGGATCCCTGGACCGAGTGGTCAAGGCGTATGACGCCGCCAACGGAAAAGCCCTGTGGCAGACGCGGCTGAACGATGTCCCGAGTTCCGCGCCCATGACTTACAGCGTCGATGGCAGACAGTATGTCGCGATGGTAGTGGGAAACGGCGGAGCACAGACCGCTACGTGGCCGGTGCTGGTACCCGAGATTCGGAACCCGCCGAACGGAGGCGCTGCGATCTGGGTGTTTGAACTGCCGGATAAGGACGTAGCGGGTGCGAAAGCATCGCGCTGAACAGCACGGGTGGGCCGTTCCCGCCGATTCCGTCTTGTGGCAATTACGTTATACTTTTTAACAGATTGCGATGTTGATTCTGCACGCTGCTCTTGTTGCAATACTCGCGACACGCGGAACAGGCGTGAAACCATCCTCGCCCACGGCGCCATCAGCCCTCGCCACTTTGAGCGGTAATGAGCTCGCCCGTGCCCTCAAAACGGATTTTGAGTCCATTGCGGGCCCCGGCACCGTCGAAGTCAGAATCGATGGCGACACCCTCTTCAGTATCCGGATCGCGATGGCCAATTTCAGCCCCGAGGTCTGCACGCGTCTTTACGACCGGGAGTTGGAGCTGTACGGGCTCTTTCCGGGCCTGAATTTCGACTTCCATTTTGACGGTCCCAAGCTCGCCCGAGCACTCAAGACGGAGATCGAATCCATTTCGGGGCTGGGGACGGTCGACGTGAGTATCGACAGCAAGACACTGTTCAACTTCAGAATCGCAGTGCCCGGGTCCGGTTCGAAAGTCTACAATCAGCTCTACGACCGCGAACTGGAGTTGTACAAGCTCTTTCCGGATCTGAGCTTCGATTTCTACCTGCGGCTGAAGCCCGAGCACTCCGCCGACGCCCGTGCGCCCGGGCAGTAGATCGTTATTACCGCCAGCCGGTATCCTGTCGGAGGGCTGTCGGAGGGCGGAAAGACAGGCGGCGTAAGTGATACAATCGCGCCAAATGAGGGTCTGTGGTCTGCTGCTCATTTTCGGATTCCTGATTTCAAGTGATACCTGGAGTGCCGATAAACCCACTCCGCTGGCTTTGGAGGGAAACACAACTCTCCGTGTTGGCGAGCTGGCGGTTCTGGAAGTTCCACCAGATCGTCGCTATTCCCATTTTGACGGAAGTACCGGAGCGGGAAATGCGCTTGCTCTCATTAGTCATTCAAAGCGCACTGCCCTCTATCGTGCCGTTCGTCCCGGACAAGAAACAATCGTCATAGGTCCCGATGTACCAAGGGGCGAGTGCATCAGCTGCGCAACGCTGCATTATTTCATTACGGTTGTTGCGCAGAAATAAGCGAAGATTTTTCAAGGTATCCCACTACCAAAAATCCGATTCCGGAACCCATCGTGAAGCGCGGGATTGCCGTCGAGCTCAAAGATCTGCCGCGCCTGCCAAATACGCGCGAACTTCGCACGGCGGATAAAGATGTTTCGGCCGCCGGCCGGGCGCGCGTGAGTCAGGTGCGCGATCTCCCGGATGGAGCAGGCGCTTCACCAACGACTCGCGTAGGCCGTTTCGATTCTTCGGCCAGTTTGCCTACGGCGCGGCCGGTGAGGTAATTTCGATTTCCGCCGTTGTGTTCTGCCAATCCGGCAGTTCGTAGATCTTGAGCTTGGTCTTGAGTGGCTCGGTCAGGTCCTTCGACGAATTCGGGCCGATCTCCGGGAGTTTGAAGCTGAACGATCCGACCGAATCCTCTTCCGAGCGCGACGTGCTGGCCCAGAGTCTGACATCAGCCTCCAGACCGTCAATCTCGGCGCTGGAATGGTTTACCACGACAAATTTGGCGACAGGCTTTTTGTCTTCGTTAATCAGGCGCATTCCAACCACCTCGACGTACTTCTGCAGAGGATTGGTGACTTTCTGCTGCGAGGCGTTCGCCGGATTCTCCAGCCCGGCCTTTGCCGCCGAGCTCTCGCCCGGGGTGCGCAGGAAGAAATAATAGATGCCGCCGCCGACGAGGAGCAACACAACCGCGAATCCGATGGCCACCATCCAGGTGGGCGGGCCGGATTGCGTCGGCGTGGGCTGCCAGGCTGCCGGAGGCGCCTGCGGCCGGGGCGGAGCATATTGAGGCTGTTGCTGTGGCGGAGGCGCATATTGCTGCGGTGGCGGAGGAACATACTGCTGCTGCGGCGGATATTGCGCCGCGGCGTACTGCGGCGGGGGTCCCGGAGGAGGCGCCTGCTGCATCGGCGGAGCGTACTGCGGCGGCTGGGGAGCCGGAGTCTGGGGTGGTGGCCAAGCCGGCGGAGGGGCTCCATAACCGGCGCCTGGATAGCCGGGAGGTGGTTGCTGCCAGGGAGCCGATTGCTGCTCAGGCGGTGGTGCGGCCGCTGCGTAAGCCGCAGCTTCCTTCGCCTGTTCGGCGCAAAATGGGCACTCTGTTTTTGAGGGAGGAACGTCGCGTCCGCATTGCGGACAAATCCAGCTGAACATTGGCTATTTCCACTGTATACGAATACACACAGGTGTGCGGTTACATCGATTCTCAACCAGATGTATTACAAAGATAATGTTGGCACTGGAATTTCTTCATCATGGCGCGACAGATCCGGCGCGGGTCATACTTTTTCCCGGTTCGTGGAATCCTCCGACCGTCGCGCACGTCGAGATCGCCCGCACTGCGCTTACGCATGCCGACGAGGTGATCTGGGTCCTGCCGCGCCGCTTCCCGCACAAGGACTTCGAAGGCGCCGGTTTTGACGCGCGCCGCGGAATGCTGGAGAAGATCGCCCGGCAGCACGACGGATTTTCGGCCGCGATCTCCGATGGTGGGCTCTACGCCGAAATTGCCGACGAGGCGCGGGAATATTTTGGCCCGAAAACCGGGATCGCACTGGTTCTCGGCAGGGATGCGGCCGAGCGTATCGCGGCGTGGGACTACGGTGCTCCCGGCGTGTTTGACGAGTTCATACGGCGTCACCGGCTTCTGGTCGCCGCCCGCGATGGCGAATATGAACCCGCCGAGCCTCACCGCGATTTCATTTCCACGTTAAAGATGGAGTCCTCGTGGGACGACGTGTCATCCTCGGAAGTCAGACGGCGTGTCGCTGAAGGAGAAGACTGGCGTGCGCTCGTCCCCGCCGCTGTTGCGGAGATCGTACAGAATCTTTATCGAGGAGAGCCGGATGGAAACGCAGGAAAGGCAAGTAATCATCGATCAATTGAACGCCAGCCGTGATCGCCTGCTGGGGCTGGTCGAGGGGTTGACGGCGGAACAATGGACTTTCCGCCCGGCCGAAGACCGCTGGTCGATCAATCAGTGTCTCGAACATGTCACCCGCGTGGAACGCCGGGTACTCGGCAACATTGAGAAAAAGCTCAAGAACGAGGCACCCGAGCCGGAGAAACGCGATCCCAAACACGAAAAAGACGCTGTGGTCGCGCAGGCGCTGCCGGATCGAACCATCCCCCGGAGCGCGCCCGAGCCGGTGCAACCCATCGGAGAATGGCCCGATGCGGGCGAACTTCTCGCTGCCTTCGGAATGACGCGCAGACGTACCCTGGAGTTCACCGCCTCGACGCAGGGTGATCTGCGCAGTTACTTTATTCCGCATGGCGCTTTCGGCGACCTGGACTGTTACCAGTGGCTGATCGTTTTGAGCTTCCACGGCGCGAGGCACGCCGAGCAGATCGAAGAGATCAAGGCTGCGTCCGGTTTCCCGCGCGCTACTGCTTCTCCTGCATCCGCTTGAGAACGTCCGCGTAGCTCTCGATCTCGCCGTGAATCGGCACATCCTTTTCAACGGTTAGTTGGCGGAGCGCCACGTTCTGTTTCAGGTTGTCTGCCCAGGGAAATCGGAGCCAGCCGGAGTCGTAAAGGTCGGCCTGGACCAGAATGTGGTAGCGCGGCACGTAGCCCATGAGCAGCGTGTCGGAGTGCGAATTGTTCCGCACGTGGACCAAGTCTACTTCCATCTCGTCGTCCTTCAGAATCAGTGTGTCGTCGACCGGTTTGATCTTGATGGGAAGGGCGGAAGCATTGCGGGCCAGTTCGTCCGGCGCGATGGTGTGCCTGCGCGTGGCCAGATCCCTGAAGAACTCGACGTTTCCACGCTGCGTGATGATGGTCAGTCCCTCCGACACCGCGACGCGCAGGCCCGCCGAGTGATCGAAATGATGGTGTGAGATAACCACTTCAGTCAGTGGTTTGCCGAACGCCAACGAACGCGTCTTGTCTATGACGGCGCGGGCGCGGGCCTCGCTTTCGGGAAGCTCGAACAGCGTCAGATGATCCGAGAACGCAAAGACGACGCTGTGGTGATTGCCGGCGCCGGCCAGCCACCAGACTCCCGGCTCAACCTGCTCGACAGTCACCTCCGCGGGCGGGCTTGCGGGCGCCGGAGCAGCTTCTTTTATCGCAGCCGGTGCAGCCAGGTCGCCCACATCGGTGTTCACGGAGTACCTGGAAACTCTGATATCCGACTGCACCCATTTGTCGAGTTTGGTGTTCAGGTGCATCGGTAGTTTGAGGCCGTTGACGTCCCCATATTGTGAGAACGAAGTAACGATTGCGACATCGCCCAGGTTCGGTTGATCGGTCATCGAACTGACGCTGACCGGCAAATGGTTGATCGAATCGAACGCAATCGTCAGCATGTCGCCTTTAGCCGTGGTGATGTCGATCAATTGGCGATCGCCATCCTTCCGATAGTTGCTCAGCTTTGCGGCGGGATCGAAAGCAGCGCGCAAAATCGTAACCGGATGATGCAGCAGTTCCATTCGGCGGTCAAAGGCTCCTCTTTCCGTGAGGCGGGCGGCGTTGCCGTCCTGGCCTACGGACCATGCGACGTTTCCGTCGAGCGCGGCGTTCTGACGCGTGGCGGTCTGCAGGGCGAACGGGAATTGCGCGGTGCGAACCTGCGCGGAATGCATACGGCCGTTTTCCACGTCGATCGTCCGTCTGAACTCCGTCACTTTCCAGACCGTGAGTGGCGCATCAGGAGTGACGTTCTGACCCAGGTTCGAATTTTCGCCTTGACCCTCGATGGTCAGCGTCTTAACGGCCAGTACTTTTTCTTTTCCTCCGAGCGCGTCAGCCGCCTCCCGTACCGCTTTCAGCTCCGGATTCCGGCTGCAGCCGCAGAGAAATACCGCGGCCAAGACTGCCCACGAGGCATTTTTCATCGGATGAAGTATAACAACATGTCTGTTACTTATCGGTCGGGGAATCGAATGTGATATTCGAATCGGCGGTGAACTTTTTATAGTCGCGGAAATCGATTGTATTCCGATCGCAGATGCTGGCGCCGCGGTCGCACGTCAGCACCTCGGAATGAGTCGGCATCACGAATCTGCTGTCTCCGATCGGCACGGAATCGTAATCGATGGCGGATTCCACTGTATCGAACTGAAACGTCCTGGGTACATTTCGCGCGGCCATCTCGAGGCGCAGCACGCGCGAGGATTCCTTGTCGATCCAGATCACCCCGGTGTACCCGGGCTTGTACGTCGCAGCGGAAGAATCCACCTGCCAATGCGAATTCGGCTGCTCGACGGAAAAGTCATAACGCCAGGCGTCCCGGTTCACTATTGACGTCGTGCGCTGGTTGTGAAAATCGGCGTGGCTGGCGGAGGACAGAACATCCAGCAGTACGCTCTGATATTCCCCGGTCGACCACGTCCCCGTCTTCGCCAGATCTTCTTTCGGCGGCTTGCCGTTGACCAGGATATTCCGGTAATTCTCGGCGCCGCCTTCCGAAATAACCTCCGCGCTTACCGTGTCGAGAATGTGCCAGGATGTCTGGCCTCCACGGGCGGCCATGGTCTCATAGCGGGTTGTCAGTTGTTTCACCACGAAATTCGGCAGCGTTTGGCTGAATGAAAATGCCGCGTGGCGCGTCTTGTCGATGACGGCGTCGCCGCTTGATGGAAACCGGTTTCCCGCGACACTGTTGGTATCGAGCTGCGCGAGGCCGAATCTCTCTGTCAGTCCGATGGCGCCGAAATACACAAAAAACACGAATGCGCCGGACCGCAAAGTCACACTTATATTTAACGACACTTTTGGCCAAGCGAAGATATTGGCCGGCCGCGATCAGGAGGCAGCGGTGGTTTGAAGAGGCGCGAGCCAGTTCGACAAAAGCGAACGCACCTGTTGCTTGAAATCTTCCGGATCGGTGAACTCGGCTTCGCCGGAGTCGCGCTTCAGAAACGGTACGGGCCGCACACTGCGAGGCCGTGTTGCAGTCGCGCTCGAAGTTTCGTTCCGATGGTCCCCAGCTGTTTTGGAGCACCTGCAAATAGAACTTGCAGGCTCGCTTTTGGGAATCAACTATGGAGGGGATGGCGTCAGGACGTTTGGTCTCCCCGATCTTGGGGCCGCGTACCGATATCCGCGGGATCGGGTCCAGGTTTGCAGACCTACGAACTCGGTGATGAAGGCGGAGCGGAGTCGTAACAACACCACCCCCGTCAAGACGGACGCTACATTCGGCGGACTCGCGCTACCCTTGATGGGTGGAAACCAGCCTCACGAAAATCGGATGCCTACGATTACGTTAAATTGGATCATCGCGCTGCAGGGGATGTTTCCCCAGCGCCCCCCCACGCCGTAGTTGGTTTATGTTCTGTACACGGCTCCGTCCCCGGGAGGCAAGCGATGAGACATTTCTCTTCGACCTCTACTCGGCCCTTCGAGCGCCGGAGTTCGCGCTGCTGCCGATTCCCGAGTCACAAAAAGAACAGCTGATCCGGATGCAGTACCGGGCGCAAAACAGTTCCTATGCGGCGCAATATCCGGGATCGGATTACCAGATTGTCATGCGGGACGACTGCCCGGTGGGGAAAATCTGGATCGCGCGCACGGAGGGCGAACTTCGCCTGGTGGATATCGTGATCGCGCCGGAAGCCCGCAATTCGGGGATCGGAAGCAGCCTGATCAGAGAGATTCAACGGGAAGCGGAGGCGGCCGGTCTGCCGGTCCGCTCAACCGTTTTCCGATTCAATCCCGGCTCACTGCGCTTTCATCTGCGGCTCGGATTCCGGATCGTTGCCGAAGAGGAGGTCGAGTTCCGGATGGAATGGCTCCCCGATCGGCTTACTTCCCGACGTCCAGCCTGATATCGCCCACTCCGCCCCGCACTTTGAGCCGACTGGCGGGTTTGCCGGCTTGTTTCAGCTGCCGCCGACACCGATGCAGGTGATTCCGGCGAGGATCATGAACAATGCGCCGATCTTTGCCTTTGTGATCGGCTCGTTGAAGAACAACTTCGACCAGAAGAGCGCCCAAACGTAGCCGAGCGCAACCATGGGATACAGGACGGATAACTCGCCGTGCCGGATCCCCATGACGAAGGGCACGCTGGACCCCAGAAACAAAGCGATACCAAAACCCAGTTGCCAGTTCACAATGTAGCGGAATCCGCGATTCATATGAGCCGCACCGAGCTTGAGGAATACGGCTCCGAAAGAGCCAATCAGCGAGGCCAGAAGGACGAGGAGAATCGAGCTGAGCGGAGTTTTGGTCACGAGCGTGAACTCGCCCGCCCGAGAAGGGCCACGCCGCCGATCACGAGCGCGATTCCGATCCCTTTCCAGAAATTCATGTGCTCATGGAAGAAGTACATCGAGAGCAGATTCACCCATACATACGTCAGGGCGATGATCGGATAAAGCATCGAAAGCTCGCCATCGCGCAGGGCGAGGATCAGCAGCAGGGCATTGCCCGACTGTACGATGTAACCGGACAGCAACATGTAGTTGGCAAGCAGCGCCGTCGCGAACGGAACCCAGGTGGAAGTATCCGCGAGGTGCAGCTCCGGCATGGCGTGCGTGGCACCGAACTTCATCAGAACCTGCGCGGTGGCGGCAAATACCGTGCAGCCCAGCACTAAATAAACGGACTGACCGGGGCGTTTGGTTGTCTGTTGAGGGATCGCGGTGACAGAGCTGGCCATTCGAACTCAACGAAACGAGAAGTCTTTCCAGAATAGCAGTGTTTGCCCCTGCAATGACCAGCCGGTGCGTTTACAATGAAGAAAGTGGATCGATCAAAAGCTGTCGTTGCCGACAAAACGTCCGAACCCGCTGCCCAAACCGAAACTGCGGCAGTCGCCAAGGGTGCTGAACCCCCTCGCGGTTTTATCGCGGAGTGGACCGTTACCATCATCCTGTTGCTCTTCGGCACCACCACGCTGGTGCAGGCATTCGTCATCCCCACCGGCTCCATGGAGGACACCCTCCTGGTGGGTGACCATTTGTTGGTCGACAAGCTGGCGTACGCGCCCGCGGGTTCCATCACCGGCCACCTGCTGCCTTACAGCGACGTACATCGCGGCGACATCATTGTGTTTCGTTACCCGATTGACATCAAACAGACTTTCGTGAAACGCGCGATGGGTGTTGCGGGCGATCGGATTCGTCTCGAAAACAAAAAAGTATTTCTGAATGGGCACCTGCTGAACGAGCCGTACGTCGTTCACAAGCTCGATTACATCGATTCCTACCGGGACAACTTCCCGGCAGACCCGAATACGCCGCTTTATCCACCAGCTCAGGTCATGCTGGAGAAGAACGTCAAAAACGGCGAAGTGATCGTGCCGCCGGGATTCATTTTTGCCATGGGCGATAACCGCGACCAGTCGCTCGACAGCCGCTACTGGGGGTTCGTGCCGCGCGAGAACATTATCGGAAAGCCCCTGATCATTTACTGGTCCTACGACGCCACCACCGAAGAGCTTTCCAATCCGGCGGTCAGCATCAGTCATCTTTTCGACATCGCCACGCACTTCCTGACGAAGACGCGCTGGAACCGGGAAATGCGGTTGATTCGTCCTTACCCGGTTCAATAAACACTCGATGGCCAGGGCGAACTATTACGGCCTGATCCTGGCTGGCGGCCGAGGCACGCGATTCTGGCCGCGCAGCCGCAAACGCCATGCCAAGCAGGTGCTCAACGTTACCGGCGAGCGCTCACTGATCCAGGAGACTGTCGATCGTCTGGCGCCTGCAATTCCTCCGGAGCGAATCTGGATCCTGACCAACGATTTCGTCCGCGATGAGATTGTGCGCCAGTTACCGGCAGTGCCGCAGTCACAGATCATCGCCGAACCGGCACAGCGGAATACGGCTCCGGCGATTGCACTGGCGGCGCACATCCTGCATTCGATCGATCCGAAGGCCGTCTTCGGAGTATTTCCGTCGGACCATATCATCGGAAAGCCAAAGCGATACCTGCAGTTCGTAAAAGCGGCGCTCCGGGCAGCGGAGAAGGGAAGTATCGGCGTATTGGGCATCCAGCCGCGTTGGCCCGAAACCGGTTATGGCTATATTCAATTTTCCAAAGGCGTGGCCGCCGGTTCACTCGAAGCGCTGAAGGTAGTCAGTTTCCGTGAAAAGCCGAACCTGAATACGGCGAAGAGATTTCTGCGCGCCGGATGCTACTTCTGGAATGCCGGAATGTTCTTCTGGAAAGCGGAAACAGTGCTGGAAGCCATGCGCCGCCATCAGCCGAAAACGGCCACATTGATCTCGAGTCTTCCGGCATATAGCCACTCCGATTTTGCAGCCAAACTCGCCGAGGTTTTCCCTCTCTGTGAAAGCGTCTCGGTGGATTACGGGATCATCGAGCACGCGGACAATGTCGTCGGCCTCGCCTGCGATGAATTCGGCTGGAACGACGTCGGGAGCTGGAATGCAGTCTATGAGCTTCTGCCGCGCGACTCCAATGCAAATGCAGCACGCTCTGAGCTGCTCTGTGCCGAGTCGACAGGAAATTATATCGATTGCGGTTCGAAGCTGGTCGCACTATTGGGCGTTAAGGATCTGATCGTTGTCGATACCCCGGACGCTCTGCTGGTGGCGGATCGCTCCCGCGCGCAACAGGTTGGCGACATTGTGAAGCTGCTCGAAAAGAACAAACGCGACGAACTGCTATAAGAACGCTGCTATAAGCTGCCGAAGACGCGCTCGAGAATCCCCACCGCTTCGTCGATCTCCTTTTCGGTGACGATATAGGGCGGCAGGAAACGCAACACGGTGTCGTGAGTGCAGTTCATCAACAGCCCTTCCTGCATGGCGCGATTGACGATTTCCTTGCCGGGCATGTTCAACTGCGCGCCGATCATGAGTCCGTAGCCGCGGACTTCAGTGATGAACGAGAATCGTTTCGCCAGTTTCCGCAACTCACCTCGGAAATAATCGCCGACGCGGCGAATCTGCGGTAACAGCTCCGCGAGAATATCGAAGAACTCGAGCGCCGTGCGGGCGGCCAGCGCGTTGCCGCCGAAAGTTGACCCGTGCATCCCGGGCCGGATCGATTTTGCTGCCCGCTCGTTCGCCGTGATGAAACCCAGCGGAATGCCGCAGGCAACCGGTTTGGCCGCAATGACGATATCGGGCATGACATGTGGGTCGACCAGTTGGTAGCCGAAATAGCTTCCCGCCCGGCCCACGCCGCATTGGATTTCGTCGAAGCAGAGCAGGGCATCGTATTTGTCGGCCAGTTCGCGCGCGCGGCGGCAATATGCGGCATCGGTTGGCAGCACCCCGCCCTCACCCTGTATCCACTCGATGAAAATTCCCGCCGTCCGCTCGCTGACCGCCGCTTCCAGAGCCGCTATATCATTGGCCGGAACGAACTTCACCCCGGGCATCAACGGCTCGAAATCCTTGCGGTACTTCGGCTGTCCGGTAACGGAAAGAGCGCCGATGGTTCGTCCGTGAAAAGAGTTGTCGAGCGACACAATTTCATATTTGCCGGGCGAACGATCGTGGCCGTGGGCCTTCATCATCTTGAGCGCGCCTTCGGTTGATTCCGTGCCGCTGTTGGTGAAAAAGGTTCGCTTGAGGCCGCTTACTTCGGCGATTCGCTTTGCCAGCGGCCCCTGATATTCGTTGTAAAAAAGATTGGATGTGTGGATCAGCCTGGCAGACTGTTCCTGAATCACGCGGACGATCCGCGGATGATTCTGGCCGAGCGCATTGACTCCGATGCCGGCGATGAAATCGAGATACCGCTTGCCGTCGGCGTCCCACATATAGGGACCGTCGCCGCGAACCAGAACCAGCGGATGACGCGCATAGTTCTGCAGCAGATACTCACTCTCGAGCTCAACGATGTTCTGAGGGATTGTTTCCCGGCCAGTCGCAACGGACATTAACTCGATGATACAGGTGTGGCCGGCGCCGAAGCCGTGGTTGCCGCCGGTGCGGGCACTGAGGCCGGGGTCGACGATTTGAGTACTCCCGCGGCATTCAGACTCGCAACCGTGAGGTTGGTAAGGGTCTCGATGGCCTGCAGGGTATTCGTCTTTGAGATTTGTTGACCTACCTGGCCGATTTCCCAGGCTGTTCCTGCCGCGCCGAGGATCAGGTCCAGTTTTTGCTTTCCCGACTGGGGCAAAGGGATCGCGGTCTCAACGGCCTGGACCGATTGAATGATTGTGGGTAATGCGTTTAAAATCTGGAGAAACGTGTTCATGCCCGCATGCTACCGGATGCCAGGGGTGTAAACCGCGCTTTTTTCGGCTAAGGTATTGAAGACATGGCGAAAAAATCGTCGTGGGCACGGTCACCGGCCAAACCGTGGACCAAAGTTGGGCCTCATTCCACCGGTTGGCAGGCCTTGTGTTGACCGGGACAATCCAATAATATAGACGGCAGTTTCCTTATGAAGATTCCACGTGTCTGGCTGATATGCGCCATCGCGGCGAGCCCGCTGTTCGCGCACCATTCCTTCACCATGTTCGACATGACGAAGAAGATCACGCTGGTCGGAACGGTCACGACATTTGAATGGACCAATCCGCACTCGTATATCGAGATCGACGTACCGGATGAGCAGGGAGCCGTCAAACACTGGAGTATCGAGATGGGCAGTCCCAGCATTCTGCAGCAGAGCGGGTGGAAGTTCAGCAGCCTGAAAAAGGGCGACAAGACGACCCTCAATATCAGTCCCCTGAAGAACGGCAAGTCCGGCGGGTTCCTCAATACCGCGACGCTGCCGGACGGACGAACGCTCGGAAACGGGCCCGCGCAGGTTCGGTAATCGGGTTGACGTCATGAAAACGATTCTGTTTTTCTTTGTTGCCTTGCTGCAGATTGTTCCGGTTGCTCTCGAAGCTCAATCGGCGGCGAATCCGCCGGACCTTACCGGCGTGTGGGGCGTGTATCGCGGCGGGCGCGGCGCGGATCCGAAACTGGCGCCTCCTCCGGCGAGCCCGTTGTTGCTGAAACCCGAGTACGCGAAGCCGTATGAAGCACGGCGCGCGCTGGAGGCCGAAGCCAATAAGCGGGGCGAACAACTGGCTACGACAGGCTCGCAATGCATCCCGTACGGCGTGCCGACGATGATGTCTGTTGCCATCTATCCCGTGGAATTCATCCAGACGGCAAAGCAGGTTACGATTATTTCCGAGGCATTCAGTGAGGTGCGGCGAGTGTATATGAACGTGCCGCAGGCCAAGGCGGAAGATGTGGCACCGGGTTATTATGGCCGCTCGGTCGGACATTGGGACGGAGACACGCTGGTGGTGGACACCATCGGCATTAAGCCTTCGATCGGCGGCTACCGCGGGATGCCGCACAGCGATCAGATGCGGATCAGTGAGCGAATCAGGCTCGTCGCGCCGGATTACCTGCACGATCAGATTACGATCAACGACCCGGTGGTGCTTGAGAAACCGATTACGTATACCCTGGCTTACAAGCGCATGCCGAACTATGAGATGGTCGAGTTTGTCTGTGACAACAACCGCGAATATATCGATGAAAAGGGCGTCGTGCGGCTGCAGGTGCACAACAAGTGAGAGGAATCATGCGGAAACGATATTGTGCGGCGATCGGAACAGTGACTTTGCTGGTAGGCGCCGCGAGTCTGGCAGGGCAGTCGAAGGCGCCCGCTGCGTCTTCACCCGCCGCCGAACCGGAACAACTTGGAGCACTGGCAAGAGCCAATCTGGCGAAACCGCGTCCGAAGGCGCCTTGGGATCTGACGGGAACCTGGATGCATGGCGGAGGTCCGAACAACGGCTTCCGTTTCTCCCCCCCTCCGGGTATCAAGCTCACGCCCGCAGCGCAGGTGCAGTTCGATGCCGCGCGGGCGGCGGCAAAACAGGGCAAGGTTTATCGCGACGACATCGGCCAATGCTGGCCTGCGGGATTGCCGGTGATCATGACGCGCGTCTGGCCGATTGCGATGGTGCAGGGACCGACCACGATATTCATGATCAGCGGGTTCATGAACAGCGTACGGATTATTTACCTCGACGGGCGCAAACACACGGATCCCGATCTGGTCGTGCGCAGTTTTAACGGCGAATCGATCGGCCACTGGGAAGGCGACACTCTGGTGGTGGATACAACGGGATTTGTCGACGATCATCACTGGATCGATACGGGAATTCCGGCGAGTGATGCGCTGCATGTCGTCGAGCGAATGAAGCTGTTGAATAACGGCGCGACGCTGGAGATTGAGTACACGTTCTCCGATCCCAAGAGTTGGGAGGGGGAGTTTACGTCGACGAAGCGGTGGAGAAGGGTAGAGGACACGGATATTACCGAAGCATCCTGCCTGCCCGATCTCAACGAGCATTTGCCGAGCACGAGTTCGAGCGTGAACGTCCGTTAGAAATATGCAGGAACGAAAGAGGAACGGCATGAAGAGAATACTTTCCTTGTTTGTGTGTTTGGCCGCGCTGACGGCGATCCCGGTCTGGGCGCACCACTCGATGGCCGGATTCGACCGCGCGAAGACCGTTTCGATCACCGGAACGGTAAAACAATTCAAGTGGGCCAATCCGCATTCGTGGATCGAGATGGAGGTGCCGGACGGCAAAGGCGGCAACGTAACGTGGAACGTTGAAATGACCTCGCCGGCGGTGCTGATTCGAGCAGGTTGGAAGTCATCCGTGATGAAGCCGGGCGATAAGGTCACCGTACAGGCGCATCCGCAGATCACCGGGGAGCCGGGCGGCATCTTTGTTTCCGTTACGTTGGCTGATGGACGGACGCTTACGGACCGGCCGCCGCGCGCGGCACCGGCTCCGCCGGCGCAAGCCGACACAACCGCGAAGTAGGTTGTAAAAGATCTGTCCGACCGCGGATGTATTCTACGGATGTGGCGTAGATGCGGAAGGCACTTCCAATACTGGCAGGATTGTTTGCGGTCCTTTTACTACGGTCGCAGACACGGACCACGCCACCGGTAACATTCCGTCAGGACATTGCTCCGATCCTGCGGCAGAACTGCGAATCGTGCCATCGATCCGGTGAGGTTGGCCCGTTTCCCCTCGTCACGTACGAAGACGTGACGAAGCACGCCCGCCAGATCGTTGCTGTCACCGCCAGCCGTTTTATGCCGCCGTGGCTGCCCGAACCGGGTTATGGCGATTTTCAAGACGCGCGGCGTTTAACCGACGCGCAGATCAAGACCATCGCGGATTGGGTCCGCTCCGGCACACCTGAAGGAGAAAGAACGGAAGCGTCGGTTCCGCCGATCGCGGAAGAGCCGCGGCTGGGGCCTCCCGATATGGTCTTCAAAGCCATACAACCGTTTCTGCTCCCCGCCGATGGGCCGGATGTCTTCTGGAATTTCGTTTTTTCGCCGAATCTGCCGGCGCGCCGTTATGTGCGCGCGGTCGAGATTCGGGCGGGGGCACAGCGTGTGGTGCACCACGCGAACCTGATCGTCGACCGCATGAACTCGGTACGCGGAATGAAGAATCCCGGTGCGGGCTTCGGCGGCATGGATCTGAATATCAAATACAGCGTGTTCGATCCGCCCGGCAACTTCCTTTTCTGGAAGCCCGGCAGCGCGCCCTATGCGGAGCCCGAGGGCTTCGCATGGCGTCTCGATCCCGGCAACGATCTCGTGCTGAATGCGCATCTGCAGCCGTCGGGCAAAGCGGAGCTCATCCAGCCGACGATCGGTCTTTATTTCACTGACAAGCCCTCAACGCAGTTTCCGGTGCTGATCCAACTCGAACACGATGGCGCGATCAATATTCCGGCGGGGGCGCGTGATTTTCTTGTTTCCGACGACCTTCGTCTGCCCGTTGACGTCGACGTGCTTGCGGTTTATCCGCATGCCCACTACCTCGGCAAACTGCTGGAGGCCTATGCCACGCTTCCTGGCGGAAAGCGCGTCTGGCTCATCCGCATTCCGGCGTGGGACTCGAACTGGCAGGCTGTCTACCGTTATCGTCAGCCGGTTTTCCTTCCGGCGGGCACAGTTGTTTCGATGCGTTACCACTACGACAATTCGGCCGCGAATCCGCGCAACCCCAACCAGCCGCCGCGACGAGTCAAAGCGGGCAATAACGCGACCGACGAGATGGGCCACCTGTGGCTGCAGGTACTGTCGCACGACAAACGCGATCATCGGCGTGAGATCGAGGAGGCTGCGACGGAGCACCGCGCACAGAAATATCCCGACGATTACGCCACGTATCTCGATCTCGGCGAACTCAAGCTTTCGCGACTCGACCTGCAGGGCTCGGTTTCAGCACTCGAAACAGCCGTTCGTATCGATCCCAAACAATCGCAGGGGCACAACATGCTCGGTGCGGCGTTCACGCGAGTGGGTCGAGGGCAGGAAGCGATGCAACAGTTTGAAACGGCCCTCAAGCTCGATGCCGGCAACGTAAATGCCCGTTACAATCTGGTGTTCGCGCAGGTGAACGCCGGAAAGCTTTCCGAGGCGGAAGGAAATATGGAACAGGTGGTTGCGGCGTACCCCGGCGAAGCGGGCCTGCATAACCTTTGGGGTGAACTGCTGGTGAAGCAGGGAAGATACGCGGAGGCCATTTCGCAGTTCGATCAGGCTCTGGCCATCGATCCCAAACTGGAAGCCGCGCGCACGAACCGCGCGCAGATCGCGGATTCGCCGCACTGATTCAGGCCGCACTGATTCAGGCCGCACTGATTCAGGCAGCGACGGCCGACTGCGACTCCGCCACGGCTGCCGCGGCTTGTAAATCCACGCCTTCCCATCGCGCAACCACTGCTGTGGCGAGGCAGTTGCCGAGAAGATTCACTGAGGTGCGCGCCATGTCCATCAGCGTATCGACGCCCAGGATCACGGCTACGCCTTCCACCGGCAGATTGAAGGTTGCCAGTGTGCCGGCGAGAATCACCAGCGATGCGCGCGGGACACCGGCCACGCCTTTGCTGGTCAGCATGAGAGTGACCATCATGACCACTTGCGTGCCGAAGGGAACATGCACGCCCGCCGCTTGTGCTACAAACATGGCCGCCAGCGCGAGGTAGAGAGTAGAGCCATCCAGATTGAAGCTGTATCCGGTCGGCAGGACGAAGGCAACAATATGTTTCGGAACGCCGAACTGTTCCATATTCTCCAGCGCGATCGGCAAAGCAGACTCGCTTGATGCCGTCGAAAAGGCCAGCAGAAACGGTTCCCGAACATAGCGGATGAACCGGCGCAATGGAATCTTCGCCACCGCCGTCACGATGCCCAGCACAACCACAACAAAGAACACCTCGGCGCCATAGAGCGTGAGAACGAGCGAGCCGAGATTCCTGAGGACGCCGATTCCTTTCTCTCCGATGGTCGCCGCCATGGCTCCAAAGACGCCGAAGGGCGCGAAGAGCATTATGTAGTTTGTGTACCGGAACATCACCTCCGAAAGAGATTCGCAAAATTGCACGACCGGCCGCGCCTTCGTCCCCACCGTGGCGCACGCGGCGCCGAAAATGAACGCGAAGACGACGATCTGCAGTACTTCGCCTTTGGCCATCGAGTCGATAATGCTGGTCGGGAAGGTATGTTCGAGGATCTGCGGCAAACTGGTGCTGGTCTGGGCTACTCCCGACCCAGTGCCCTTTTGCAATTGAACGCCGACACCCGGCTTGATCAGGTTTACCGCCCCCAGGCCGACGAAGAGCGCAACCGTAGTAACGATCTCAAAATAGAGAATCGCTTTGCCGCCGATGCGGCCCATCGTCTTCACATTGCCGGTGCCTGCGATGCCGGAAACCAGCGTGCCGAACAAGAGCGGGGCAATGATCGATTTGATGAGGCGAAGGAAAATAGTCCCCAGAATTCCCAAGCCGGCTGCCTGTTTGGGGAGCACCGCGCCGAAAGCGATCCCGGCGATCAGCGCGATGATGATCCACGTTGTGAGAGATATGCGTTTCACGGTCTGATCCTTTATCGCTGCCAGGCGTGACGCTGCAAAGCGAAAGGCAGACAACAAGGCCGCCGAAGATTCTTTATTGTAGTTCAGCTCCCCACTTGGATGTAGAGCAGTGAACCCGCCACCACTTCAGTTCCTCAGCTTCACACTTCCGATCATGGTGACTCTGTTCGCCGCTGTCTCGCCTGCGTCCTGGAGTCAGAAAAGCGGTGCGACGATCTCTGCAAACGCCTTGATCACACCACCAGACACCTTGAGGAGGTGAGACAAGTCTCCGGACAGAGATTCGCTTAGAGCGGACATCGCTCATCCGCTGAAATCGTTAAAGGCGAATCAACGGCCTTCGCGTTGCTGCTTCAGCCGGACGATATCGAGTGCACTTAGCGACAGGGTTGCGGCAATCAGCTGCTTGCCGGAAAGGGCGGGCTCGAAGACACCCTCGGCGCCGTGCCGTCCGGATTTCGTGAGCATGTGAACCAACTCGTGCGCCACCACACGTCCCATGGCCCGGCCGATCAGCAGATCGGCGCGGGAGTAGTCGGTACCGGACATTGCAGTGCGAGCCGAACCAACCACGCGATCGCAATTCACTTCGCCGAAAGGCTGCACTTCCCCGTTCGTGGTACGGGTTGAGGCCAGCGGACCGAGTTCGTCGTATATCGGGGCGGCGGGCTCGTACTCGCAGGTACCCCTGAACGTCATTACGACCAGATCGCTGTAGGAAGCCGACGGATCCTCGCCCAGCATTCGCCAGTCGAGCTTCACACCGGAGGCATGCATAATCAGGCCGGACTCGCGCTCCATCTCCTTCAGAGACGTGCGCGAGTGCGGCCCTTTGAAGTCAAGAATCACCGTCAACAGAGAGGGTGGTACCCGATCGACGCCCGCACCAAGCGGGACGGTGAGTCCGGCAATCAGACAGACGCAAATCGGGACGCGGAGCATTCTCATTCAGGGAGAAAGCCAGCTACATGGCTCCGGGGATTATTATATGTTCCTTCGTTGCCGAATGCCAGCGATTTTTATGGGGCCGATCAGAAAAATCTATGGGGCTCCCTCGTCTTTGATTATTAGCGCACCTGATAAATACACCCCAAGTCGTTGACTTACTCGGCGGCGTGCGCTATGGTGAATTCGTCCCGGCTGTCATTCAGTAGGGCGGACTGAGAGCTTTCAGTTCGCCGAATCGGCAGCGCAAGGCCCCTGTTTTTCGACCTCCTCTCCCTGTCTGGAGAAACCAAGCAAAAATTTCGCTTCGACCGCTCGCCCGGCTTGGTGTCCGTTGCGGCGTCGTCGATTGTCCACTTTTGGTGCGTTCACTTTTGGAATGAGGAGAGAATGATGACCCTTACCGTACCGGAACAAAAAGAGTTTTTGAAACGCGGTTTTTCGCGGCGATCGTTTGGAAAGCTGGCCACCGTGCTGGCAGCCGGATCGACGCTCCCCTTCTATAACGAATCGGCGCTGGCGCAGCTTTCGAAGGTCGATAATGTGCCGCCGGATGCCGTCATGATCAACTCAAATGAGAATCCGCTCGGGCCCTGCAAAGAGGCTTTGGAAGCCGTACACAAAATTGCCGCAAACGGCGGCCGGTACATGTATGGCGAGACGGACAAGGTGCAGAAGCTCCTCGCCGAACAGGAAGGCGTGAAGCTCAACTACGTGCGGATCTATCCGGGATCGAGCGCGCCGCTGCATCAGGCGGTACTGGCGTTCACTTCTCCCGAGAAAGCACTCGTCTTGGGCGATCCCGGCTACGAAGCGGGCGAACGCGCTGCTCGGTTCATCGGATCGAAGGTCACCAAGGTGCCGCTCACGAAAGAGTATTCGCATGACGTGAAAGCCATGCTGGCGGCGGGTCCGGATGCGGGTCTTTTCTACATCTGCAACCCCAACAATCCCACCGGCACGCTCACCTCGAAGGCGGATATCGAGTGGCTGGTAGCGAACAAGCCAAAAGGTTCCGTGGTGATGGTCGACGAGGCCTACACGCACATTGCGGGCGCCCCGTTCAACACCGATCTCGTGGCGGCCGACAAGGATGTGGTTGTCCTCCGCACCTTCTCGAAGATTTACGGCATGGCCGGTCTGCGGGCGGGCGCGGCGATTGCGCGGCCCGACCTGATCGAAAAACTTGCCGGGTTCAGCGCCGGAATGCTGCCGATTACCGGCATGGCGGCGGCCAGCGCCAGCCTCGAACAGAAGAACCTCGTGCCCGAACGGCGCAAGATCATCGGCGACGTCCGTAACGACACACTGGCATTCCTGGCGAAGAATAACTTCCATTACGTGCCCTCTCTCTCCAACTGCTTCATGGTGGATGTGAAACGGCCGGGCAACGAGGTCGTCATGGCGATGCGCAGGGAAAAGGTTTACATCGGACGCGTCTGGTCCGCATGGCCGACGTACGTGCGGGTGACGGTCGGGACACAGGAGGAGATGAATAAGTTCAAGACCGCATTCGTCAAAGTAATGGCGTAGAGACAGGCGATCAGATCAGATCATGCTGCTCCGCGCTTACAACCGCGCATTGGGTCGATACAACTGGGAACGTTTTTTGGGTGACTGCGCGGGCGGTCTGATTGCCGCGCTCATCGCGCTGCCATATGGACTTTCCATGGCAGCGCTGATGGGCCTGCCGCCGATTCTCGGAGTCGTGACATCTCTCTGTACGGCGCCGATTACCGCGCTGTTGGGCCGCAATCCGGTGCTGATTGGCGGCACGGCCAGCGCAACGGTTCCGTTCATCGCGGAGGCCGTGCGGTCGCAGGGCATCGGGGGGGCGGCGAAGGTGTCGATTGTCGCTTCCGTTCTGATGATGGCTTTCTGCGTCCTCCGGTTGGGCAGATACGCCTCGAAAGTTCCCGCTCCCGTGGTAGCCGGCTTTTCGGCGGGCATCGGCGCGATCATGGTGGTCTCGCAGCTCAATGTGATCTTCGGCGTGGCGGCCCCGCACAGCGACAACTCTCTTGTTCAATTGGCGACGGTCCTACAGGAACTGACTTCCGGCCGTTGGGGGCCTTTTATTCTGGCAGCTACAGTCATGGCCGTAGCGGCGCTCGTCATGCGATTTTCGCCTCGTCTGCCCGCACCGCTGATCGGCGTTGCGCTCTCCGGCGCGGTCGCAGTGGCTTTTCGGATTCATGAGCCTCAAGTCGGGACCCTGCATCTGACCTTGCCGCCATTTGCAGGTTTTTCGTGGACTCCGCAGGATGTTTTAAAGGTCTTGCCCACCGGCCTGACCTTGGCGTTTGTCGCGTCGATCAACCTGCTCCTCACCTCGCGAGCCGTGGAACACTTCCGCGGCCGCCACAAGCACATGCGAAGCAGCGACGCTGACGCCGAACTTGGCGCCTACGGAATTGCGAACCTGGCGGCCGGCGTCTTCGGCGCGCCTATGAGCGTGGGAATTCCCGCACGGAGCGTAGCCAACGTGCGATGTGGCGGCACTACACGAATATCGAATCTTCTGCATGCGGTCTTCTTATTCCTGTTGGTGGCGTTGGGCTCGGGCGTGCTGGCGCACATCCCAATGGCGGCGCTGGCCGGCGTAACCGCATGGATGGGGCTGTGTCTGCTCGACGTGAGCACCTGGCGCCGTCTGCACAAGATGCGCTACGTGGATGCCGGGGCCTTTCTGGCGACCGCTATCGGTGTGCTGGTGGTGAATGCGGTAGCCGCGGTACTGGCCGGGTGCGCTATTTACCTGATCGAATACTTCTATCGCCGCTACATGGCGCCGGAAGCGGGTATGCCAGGCATCCCGAGCGTGGCGGAATAGGCTCGCTACGCGGGCGCCAGGTCCGCGAAAGCAAAACCGTCCCGCACCACTATTTCTCCGAGGGTGACTTTGATGGGCCGGGGAAAAAACGGCGCTTCATAAACGAACGTATGGAACTCGCCGTTTTCGCCGCAGGGATCGATCTCGGAAGGCAGGCTGCGCAGAAATTCACGATCGTACTCACGGCCTGAGTATGAGGCCTCCAGCTTAGCCAGATCGACACACGTGACTTTGGCTTTCACGCCGGAATCCAGTAGTTCTTCAGCCAGTTCAGCAGTTGGAATCTGCCAGACCGGAAATAACGGGCTGAGCCCTGTTCCTTCCATCTGGCGCTCGCGATATTGGCGGATGTCCTCCAGAAAAAGATCCCCGAAAGCAACGGCCGTTATGCCCTGTTCGCGTGCGCGGTCGAGCATCCCGGCCATGAGACCCTCATAAACCTGATTCGGACAAGGCCAGGGGAGATCGATGGACCAGAGCGGCAGTCCGAGTCGCAGCGCCTGAGCCTCGACCAGTTCCCGCCGGACGGCATGCATTGCAACCCGGTTTGCCGCCGCATTGAAAGTGGTGAGGAGAGCCGTAATCTCGATATCGGGGTTCTGTTGAAGCAATTGGAAAGACCACGCACTGTCCTTCCCACTGCTCCACGACAAAAGCGTGCGTTGGGGAGTGCGGCTCACTACCAGGCTTTTTTCAGTTCGAAGGAACCATCGGGCCGAAGCCGGTGAAACCGGAAGACCTCTCCCTCGTAGAGGACTTCATTGGCTTCGATTTCCCGAAATTCTTCAACGCCGGGAGGGTTGATCAGTTTGCCCACGATCGCTTCCGGTGAATCGAATGGTCCGCCGGCGGTTAAATTCGCGTCGGCTGTCATTTCGCGAGGCTGTCCTCCGCTCCTGGGATAAATCGAAATCCGCATACCCGCGCCCGCGATGGTTTTCCCGCCGATTCGGCTATTCCTTTACTTTCAAACGGGAGCGGTTTTCGTCGATGAACGCCTTGATCTCATCGGCGATCCCCAGCAGCTTCTGCCATTGCTCCTGATAAAGCGTGACCGGGAAGCGCCCCAAACCGTAAACGGAAACAGCGCCCTTTTCGCTGACTTTCATCGATATCGCGCCCGTTCTCCTCTGTTTGAGCGACTCATTCTCGGCGCGCAAACGCGCCAGTTCCGCCTGCATATCTTCGTCAGCCATTCCATCCCCTCCGCCGCGACCCACGCGGCACCCATGCAGTATAGCAACGGTGCGGAAATCGTTTCGCATCGAATTCGGCGACATATCAAAATTGGCGGGAACCGCCTCCGGACGCCGGGCGTCTTCATTTCAAATATATATTTCGGGGGTATAATTAGAATTCATGAATCACGAGTGCGGCCCCGATTGCCCGTGCCGAAAGCATCTTGACGATGCGGCTGTGGCTTTGGCTGAGGCATCGCGGCTGCTCGCGGATTCAATTTCGATCAGTTCGGACGATCTGATTGAAAGCTGCTACGCCCTTGTTCGAGCCGCCAAAGCCAAGGTACAGGGTGCGCGCGCGGCTTATCTCGATCATCTCGCCGAGGCATCCGGCCCTCGGCAATCTTGATTTTTCCCGTATATTCCGCTCTGTAATTTCCCCCGTGTTTTTCTGGATTTTTATCCTGAATTAGTACTATCTTCAGCCAACTTTTTATTCGCTATTTATGCTTTTTTCGCTAGGCTCGAATTGTGTTGGGCTGGTGGATCTTCATCGCAACGGGACTGGCGCTGGTTGCGGCAATCGTCGTGGCCATGGTTCTTTTAGCCCGCAGTGAGCGCGGCGCACCGTAAGCGGGGATCTGCCCCCGCGCGGACGTCGGATCCGTTTACCCCTGGCAGCGCATTTTGCTTTGGAATTCCGGCGACCTTGGATTTCCTCGTCTACAGTCGGTTGCTGCGCGGACACGAATTCGATGGGAAGATCGTGAAGGAAGGTCCGCAGCCAATTGGCGAAATCTTCCATCCCGGCATGGCGCCTTTCGGCACGCCGAGCGGCTGCGGACGTCATGCGTCGAGTGGCGTATCCCGGGACGAAATATGGCGCGCCAATTATGGAAGCTTTGCCGTGCCGTCCAGCGAATAGACCAACAGCCGCGGGTTGACCGGAGGCGGCGCATTTGGATTCGGTGGCGGTGTGTTGCCGCCCGGTCCCGGCCCTGGACGGCCTTGTCCGACCTGCAGCGCGACATACTGCTTGCCATCGACCATGAACGTGATGGGAGGAGCCATGCCGCCAGGAATGCCGACCTTGAGTTCCAGCAGCTTCTCGCCCTTGTCCGCCGAATAGGCATAAAGGGTGCCGGTCGTGGCTTGGAATACGATGCCGCCGGCCGTAGCAAGAGTTCCGCCGCCAATGGCCGAGCCGCCGGAAACACGCCAACGCTCGGTGCCGGTCGCCGGGTCGTACGCAATCAGAAAACCGCCGTTCGTATCGGGACCAATAGATTTGAGCGGCGGACGGAGCTTGGCCGCCGGTGCTGCCGGAGCGGGCGGCGCACTGGCCGCCGCGGCGGCAGCGGCTGCGGCAGCCCGGGCAGCCGCTACTTCCGGAGACACGTTTTCACCAGCCGGACCTGCGCCAGCCCTGCCCGCGGGCGGAGCGCCGCCTCGTCCATCACCCGCGCCGCGTCCACCTCGTCCGCGTCCTGGGCCCCGGCCAAATACGATGCCCATGTTCTGTCCCTCGGGTTTATATTCAAAATTCGGCTGCACGGCGTAGGTAAAACCGCCGCCCGACTGGCCGCTGACATACAGCAACCCCAGCGTCGGATTGAAGCTCATCGGCGACCAGTTGTGGGCGCCACCCGGGCCCGGCGTAATGTTTGCGGATTCGGTCTCCGAGTATTTGGCATCCGGATTGACGATGGGCCGGCCCGTCGCTTCATTCACACCGAGCGCCCAATTGACTTTGGCGATCGGCGTAGCCGAAATAAACTTGCCGTTGGTCCGGTCGATCGTATAAAGGAAGCCGTTCTTGTTGGCCTGCATCAGCACCTTGCGTTTTACGCCCTTGATCGTCACGTCGGCCAGGAGCAGATGCTGCACGCTGTCGAAGTCCCATTCATCGCCGGGCACATTCTGGTAATGCCACCGGTAGAGCCCCGTGTTTACATCCACTGCAACGATTGAGGCGGCATACAGGAGATCGAAACCTCTGGACTTGCGCGAATCTTCCGACCACGGCCCGGCGTTGCCAGTGCCGATGTAGACCAACCCGAGTTCAGGATCGTAGGAGATGGCGTCCCAAACACTGCCACCGCCGCCGCCGACGATATCTTTGGGCCATGTCGCTGCCGCCTTAATTAAGCCAGGGTCCTTGTCCCCCGGACCCGGGACTGTATAAAACTTCCAGGCCTGAACGCCGGTTTTAGCGTCAAAGGCCGCAATGAACCCACGCACGGGATATTCCCCGCCGGAAACGCCGATGATTGCCTTCCCTTTGGCGATGCGCGGCGCCATCGTGATGGTGTAGCTGTCCTGAGGATAGGCGACGCGCGCTTCCCACAGGGGCTTGCCCGTCTCCTCGTCGAGACCGAACAGGCGGCCGTCGATTGCCGGTGCGATAATCCTGCCGTCGTACAGCGCAACGCCCCTTTGCACGACGCCGCAACAGATTTTCGAACGCACTGCGGACTGGTTCACCTCCGGATCCCAGCGCCACTTTTCTTTGCCTGTCCGGGCATCGACGGCAAATACGACGCTCCATTGGGTAGTGGAGAAGATCACTCCATTGTGAACGAGAGGCGTTGCCTCCTGACCGCCGCCACCCGGACCTACTTCAACAGACCAGGCCAGACCCAGACGCGAAACGTTCGACGTATTGATTTGGTCGAGTGGCGAATATCTCGTCTCCTGCGGCGTGAAGCCGTAACTCAGCCAGTCCCCGCTTTTGCTCTGGGCGGCGTTGCGCAATGTTGCGTCATCAACCCTGCCCGTCTTTTGCGCCTGTGCAAATGCGGAGCCCGCGAAGAATGCGGGCACTAAAATCAGTAACCACGGTTTGCGAAATGACATGAATGACCTCCGGGCCTCATATGAGGGGCACGCGTGAAATATGCAAAAAATCAGACTATCACTGGAGCCGACAGGTCCGACCGGACCAGTCAACGGATCGGTGTGTCCTAGCCTATTCTGGTGCGCCCGGAGAGATTCGAACTCCCGACCTGCTGGTTCGAAGCCAGACGCTCTATCCAACTGAGCTACGGGCGCACATGATCCGCAAGTACCCACGAGTTTAGCATCAGATTCGCTATCCTGATCGCGTGAAGACGCCTCTGGAAATCGAGATCAAGCTGCGCGTGGAAAGCGCTGCCGGTGCCCGCGCGATTCTGCGCCGATGCGGCTTCGCGGTCACCGCGCCGCGGGTCTTCGAGCAGAATCTTGTCCTCGACGACGAGCAGGACTCTCTTTGTGAAAAAAATATGTTGCTGCGCGTGCGATCGGCGGGAAAAGTGTTCACCTGTACTTTCAAAGGGCCCGAAATGCCCGGCCGCCACAAGCGCCGGCAGGAGATTGAATTTACCTTCGGCGATTGGGACTCCTGCGTCGCGCTGTTTGCCGCGCTGGGCTATCCGGAATCCTGCCGCTATGAAAAATACCGGACGGAGTTCGCGCGATCCGGCGAAGCGGGACACGCAATGGTTGACGAAACCCCAATCGGCGTCTTCATGGAACTCGAGGGGTCGGCACAATGGATCGATCGCACCGCGAAAGTTCTCGGCTTCGCCACGAAGGATTACGTCACGGCAAGTTACCGCACGCTCTATGAGCGATGGTGCGAAGAAAAAGGCATTGAGCCGAAAGATATGCGGTTCTGATCGGCGCCGGCTCAATCGGCGCCGCCCGATCAGCGCGTCTGCAACTGAACCAGGTCCTGTTTCCCGGCTTGCGCGGCGGCGGGCGCCGGAATAGTCTGGGGCGCGCGCCAGAAATCCATGTAGGACGTGTAGTGAACGCAGGCGACGGTGCAACGCGGAGCGCATCCCTTTTCGGTGAGAAACTCGCGCCGTATGTCCTCCACCGTGTACTGATCGAGCGGTGTTCCGGGGTAGCCACGCTGCTGCGAGCAGTAATGAACAAGCCCGTTCTCGCAGATATAGAGGTATCGGGCGCCTGATCGGCACTTCCACCTGTTTTCCCGGCCGGCCGCAATATTGTCCTGGAAATAATTCATCCGGGCGTAGTTTTTCTTGCCCATATCGCGGACCTTAAGAAAGATTTCCTGCTCCACCGGCGAGAGCGGCTGGAGCTGTCCGTCGCCGTCATGGATGATCCCGACAGTGGACGTAAATCCAAGCGCAACAGCGCGTTTTGCGACCTCAATGGCATCTGTCGGGTGATGAATTCCGCCGCCCACCACTGAGTTGATGTTCACATGGAACTCAGCATGTTCGGCGAGTAATTGGAGCTTTTTATCGAGAACCTTCAGGCTCTTTTTCGAAACATCGTCCGGCTTTACGTTGTCGATCGAAATCTGCAGGTGCTCGAGGCCGGCGCGATTCAGCTTGCGGATGCGGTCCGCCGTAAGCAGATAGCCGTTCGTGATCATGCCGGCGATCGCGCCGCGGCGGCGAATGCGGACGATCAGATCGTCCAGCTCCGGATGCAGCAGCGGCTCTCCGCCGCTGAAAGAAATGATGCTGGTTCCCAGATTGGCGAGCAGATCGATACGCCGGATCATCTCGTCGGCCGGAACCGGCTTCGAAAAATCGTCAAATTCGTTGCAGTATGTGCAGGAGAGGTTACAGCGCCGGGTGGGAACGATATGGGCCAGAACCGGATGGTCGGTTGAGCGAATTCCTTTGGCCAGCATGAGCCCTTCGCGCATGCGGCGATGCGTCGCGACCACACTTCTTCTCCACCGGAATCCCAAGGTCGACATAGACAGCGAAAGACTTATTACAGCACACCGAATTACAGCGTGCTGTCCGTATCGCGACGTGCCGCGTCGAGCGTGAAAGCAGGACTGCAGACGGCAATATACTCGGCGCCTTCCGGCTCGGGCGTGCTGTAACGAACCCATTCGCCCTTCGGTGCGATTACTGCCTGTCCCGCCCGGACATCGAGTGTTCCTCCTTTGAATTCGACACGCAGAACGCCTTTCAGAACGACTGTGTACTCGTCGAAATCCGGCGTTTGGCCCGGCTCGATCCAACCCTCCGGACTGCGCATATGGGCGACGCTAAGTCCTTGCGTTTCAGAGTTGACACGGCCGATATACTCGTCGATCAGCTTAGGTTTCGTGCCCGCCGCGGCCACTCGCGCCGGTTTCTCGATCAGCGTGGGATTCCTCTTCATCTTCCCCTATTATCTTCCCGGTCATAATACTTGATCCTTTGCCGTAACCATGGCTAAAATGTCTTTTCGCTGAGTTCATGACTCCACGAGACGATTACGATCCGCTGGCGCCGCAAAGGGAAGCCGCTTTCTTCTACGGTCTCTTCCTCCGCGGGCATTCCCTGGACGCTCTCAGGCAGGACATCGACGTGCCTCGGGTTATCATCGACAAATGGGTGAAAGCCAAGGACTTTCAGGGTGCATTTCGGGCGGATCTGGATCGGGTCTACCAGTACCGCAAGCGCGTGCTGGCTATTTTCGACGGGCTCGTTTCGAACGAACAAACCCATTTTCACCTGCAATAATTCTTCGGCCCGAAGTTCCGGACATCCTCCGGCCGGTGACCGCGTCCGCATTTTTATCTCACTAAACAGGTCAATCACTTAGACGTCCGGAAGCTCTCCGGCCGCCAAAACCGCTGCTACTCTCGGACCGCAAACAAGTCTTGCGAATTCAGGCCACCCGCCTTACAGGCGCGGGCATGAAGCGACTTCAAACGAGAGGAACTTAATGTACTCACCGATTTTCAATCCGATGCCATTCGGACCTGTGACCGTGCCGACCCCGGGCACGCCCGTGGAGATAACTGCCCGACTGATTGCGAGCGGCGTCTGCCTGTCGGGCGATCCGGTCGAGGTGAACAAGATCAGCGTCGTTTCGCTGCCGTCCAACACCGGCGCCGTGTATATCGGCATTGTGGGGATGAATAAATCCACAATGCATGGGGTGTTGTTTGCGTTCAGCGGCGGCAACGTCGGATGGCAGATTACGAATAACGAGGCCGTGAATACTTACCGCTTCGATCAGATGTATATCGACGCGGATGTTGCGGGCGAGGGGGTGTACGGTGGCATCGATCAGGTATAAAACTTTGCTGTTGGCCGTACTGCCGATCAATCTGTGTCTCGCACAGCTTGGTCCGACCGGAGGCGGCGGACGTAGTGGGCCCCAAGGCCCTGCAGGACCCGCGCCGTCGGGGACAGGAGCCGTTGTCGTCAACAGCGGTGTGGCAAGCGCTGTCGTCGTCTCCGGCGATGGAACACTGAACCCCGCTACGGGAGCGCTGACCGTGCGGAGTACAAACGGATCTTCGTTTGCAACGGTCGCGACCAGCGGATCGGCAAACGATCTTACGACCGGCACTCTTCCGCATGCGCGGCTTCCGGTCCTGCTGTCCGGCGACATACCGGCAAATGCGGCGAATACAAGCGGCAGCGCGGCAACGGCAACGGCGTTGGCGAGCACTCCTGCTCTTTGTCCGGTGGGGTCGTACACGCTCGGGATCAATGTTATGGGAAACGCGCAAAGCTGCACCACGCTGCCAACGTTCCCGACAGGCACAATTGTCGGAACCTCTGACACACAAACTTTGACGAACAAGACTCTCGATGGAGTCTCTCCAACAATCATGGGCTATGTCGACGCCACCAGTTCTATTCAGACTCAGTTAAACGGAAAGGCGTCTTCAACTGGGTCCACGTCCGTTAACGGCCAGCCCTGTCAGTTAAGCTCCACGTGCAACGTCAATTCCGGGGCTGTGGCGCATGGCGTGGCGATCAACGAAGGAAACGGCAACGCGATCGCGGGCACCGCGGCGGGCGCCGCCCATCAGTTTCTGGCGTCGGGAGGCAGCGGCGCCGATCCCGGTTATCAGGATGACCGGGACGTCAGGACTTTCTCCTTCGCGGCCTGTGTAAATGGCTCTCCAGTGGCATCGGGCCAGGTAAGTTATATATCGGGAGCGTTCACTCCCGTTTGCAGCGGCGGTACGAACAACAAGCTTGGGTTTTTACAGCAGATTCCGTCGCCTGGTGGAGAACAACTGCAGTTTATGACTGAACTTCCGGATGACTGGGATACGGGAGCACAGCCTTTCATTAATGTATATTTCACCTCCCGTACGAACATCAGCGGCACGGCAACCTGGACCGCTGCCAGCGCCTGTATTGATGTGAGCACTAATGGGTCCGGCACAGACGATCCGGCCTTCAACTCGGAATCCGCTTTCGCCGCAGTGACATTCACAGCCATCAGTCGAATGTGGTATGTGGGAGGCCAATTGACACAAATGACAAGCGGCAATGGCTGCAAGCGACTCAGTCCCGTCATCATCAGGTTGACCCTCAGCGGGACAGCGGCATCAAGTATCAACGGTTATCAGGCAGTGCTGACAATTCCAACGCAGCCAAATCCTGCGCAGGCGAACTAGTGTGATGTCTCAGATAAGACGTGACAATTAATTATGGGGTGGGCCTTCCGGCCCGCAGCCTGAAAGGCTGCCCCACGTCAGGCAACGTACAGAGACCAGAGCATGAGAACTGATCCGGACAGTCGCTTCGGAGGAAGCGGCTCCGAAAAAACGCGCCAAGGGAAAGAATCACGCGGAGCGCACCGCATTCAACGGCCGGTGGCGCCGGGATGGAAGTGCAGTTCCACCTGGTAAAGCGGAAAATCGATCTGAACAGCGTATTTGAGTTGGATTTGAAGTTTTCCGTCCGGATGTGAAATACCTACGTCGCCGGACTCGACGGGGAGATCGAGTTGGCGCGAACGAGCCAGCACGGCGGAACGAAGAGTTTCATCCGGCGTGGTATTCGGGTCTCGGACAAGTGATCGAACATACTGCCGCAATTGGTAGTCCTCGAAATAGACAGGCGCAAGAGACAGCAGGATCACCACCATGGCCACCAGCACGAGGATTCCGGCGATCAAACGCCAGAGCGGGAGTTTCTGGTTTTCTTCGGGATTCTGCCTGTCTTCGCTCAACTCGCTCAACGGCGGGAATCCGAGTCTTTGCCGGCGGCGAAGAGTTCTTCCCAAAGGTCGCCGTGTTCCGTCCAGGAGGGCGTTGCCTTGCCGGTAATCTGAAGTTCCTCGATGTTGAGCTTGCCATGCCCGTAGGGGCAGATGTATTCAATCTGCGGACGCCCCAACTGCAGCATGTAGCCCCAGGATCCGGTCTCGATCGGCATGCAGAGCCGCCGAAGGCAGGTACGGCAGCGGTAACGCTGGTCCCATACAGCGAGGTAGAAAAGTCCGAAAGAAAACTGGAACCAGACACCGACCAGGCATGTATAGAGGAGATCGAAGCTGAACTCTCCCATGGCGAGGTGGAAAAATTTCGTGTGCGGCGCCCAGAAGAGATTCAGGAACCAGAGCGCGGCGCCGGAGCCGAGAAACGCCCCGGCGAACTTCAGCAGCAGGAAACCCCAGTAACGGGAAGGATTTTTGAGATCGGCAAACCGGAATTTTGCGAACATGGACCGGGCCCTCTGACTCCAATATACGGCAGCGGACCGGTTTTGGACGCCCCTATTTTGAGGGCGCCGATTTGCGATAGAAATCCGCCATCGTGGCATGCAGGTTGTCAAGACAGCTCTGCCGAGTGTAGAGCATATGGCCGGCTTCGCAATAAGTCAGGCTGATGTGACCGGCCAGATTGGGCTCCAGACCCATGTGGCTGACGGTATATTCGGTTGCGAAGAAAGGTGTGGCCAAATCGTAGTAGCCGTTTGCAATCACGACGTTCAGATTCTGGTTCTGCGTCATGGCGTCGCGCAGCCATTCCGCAACATTGACATACCGGTTCTCAAATTCCTTATAGCTCCAGGGGTTTACTTTGTCGGTGAGGATTTCGTACGTCAGGTCGGTTTCGTACTTCAATTGATTGCGAACGTAATCATTGAAGGTTGCCGTGTATGCGCCCTGCACCGAAGAGTAGCTCGGATCGTAGCCAGGCCGGTCGCCGGCGGCATCGGCGTCCTGGCCTTCGAGGCGGCTGTCGTAACGGCCGATGGTGCGGCGCTCGCCGCGCAGCAGTTCCTTTTCGAAGCGTTGCGGGGGAACGCGCAGGTTGGATTCCTCCACAAACGTGGTGGAAAGCCCGGTGAGACGCGCCAGGCGTTTGGCGATATCGGAACGCTCCGCGCCGGTGAGCTTGTCACCCTTCATGAGCGCGGCTGCATAATCGCCTCCGGCGAAACGGCGCGCCTCGCCGAGAGCTTTTTCAAGGCTGCCCTGCAGGTCGGGCGGAAGTTTCTTGTGATACCAGGCGGTCGAGGTGTATGTCGGCAAAAAGAGCTCGTAAGGCAGATCGTGGCCGGGAGCGAAGGAGATGGTTTCGAAATTAAGTACGGAGGAGATGAGGACAATACCATTCAGATAGATGCCGTCGTTCTGCAGCAGATACCGCGACAACGCCGCGGCGCGGGTGGTGCCATAGCTCTCACCGGCGAGAAACTTCGGCGACGCCCAGCGTTCCGAGCGCACGGAATAGAGGCGGATGAACTCGGAGACGGATTTGAGATCGCCTTCAAACCCATGGAATTGGTCGGCTTTCTCCCCCGGAGCCTCGCGGCTGAATCCGGTCGTTACGGGGTCGATGAAGACCAGATCGGTGAACTCGAGGGCGGTATCCTGGTTGTCGACAAGATGGTACGGCGGCGCGGGCGGCTGACCGTCCGGACCCATTTCCACTTTCTTTGGCCCCAAAGCGCCGAGGTGCAGCCACACGGATGACGATCCCGGGCCTCCGTTGAACGAGAAAGTAAGGGGCCGCTTCGACAGGTCAGTCGTATCGTCACGCGTGTAGGCGATATAGAACATGCTGGCCCACGGCTTGCCATCTTCTTTTTTCAGGACAAGCGTTCCCGCCGTGGCGGTATACGGAATCTTTGTGCCGTTGACGGTGATCTCATGTTTTGTGCGTGAAGTTGTCTCGACGGCCGGAGGCGGCGTGACGGATTCGGGCTTGGCGCCCGCCGCCGACGCGGGCGTTGGCGCAGGCGGTTGGCCCGGTGTCGGGGAGGGCGTTTGGGCGGACAGAATGATGAAAGACAGGAAGGTCAGCAATAGAGAACGTTTCATAGGCGCCGCTGTTTCGATTATGCATCGTGTTGATTATGCATAGGGTGAACTAGGCTGGTAGGGGACCTTTGTGAGGCCGGTATTGACAGATATTGACTTCGACGGATGTGTGGGAATCGCTGGTACCGGTCGGCTGGCGAAAGCGCTGGGAGCGCTGATGGTCGGCCGCGGGATTGCTGTCACCGCGGTTGCCGGACGCTGCGAACAATCTGCCGAGGAGGCACGGAAATTCATAGGTGCCGATCGGGTCGCCAGTCTGAGCGAACTGCCACAGTGCGTCAGGCGCATCATCATCGCGGTAACTGACGGCGCGATCTCCAATGTCGCAGCGGAACTCACAGAAGGCGGGCTCAGCGACGGTATTGTTTTGCACACGAGCGGCGCAGCCGGGCCTGACGCTCTTCGGATTTTGCGCGAGGCCGGGAACGCGGTCGGAGTACTTCATCCTCTGATGACTGTGCCCACGGCGGAACAAGGTCTTGAGGCAATGGCGGGAGCGACTTACGCCTTTGCGGGAGACGAAAAAGCAGTGGCGTGGGCCGCCGATCTTGTCGCATGTCTTGGGGGCCGGGCGTTACTTGTGGATCCGCAATTCTGGCCGCGTTACCATGCGGGCGCGACGATGGCGTGCAATTACCAAATAACGCTGATGGATGCAGCGCTGGAACTGATGACAATGGCTGGCATCGGACGCGAGGATGCGTTGCTTGCGCTGGGGCCTATTCTGAGAGCGACCACGGAGAACGTGCTGAGGTCCGGTCCGGCGAAGTCGCTCACCGGCCCGATCCGCCGCGGAGATATTGGCACGATACGTCAGCATCTGTCTGTGCTCGAGCATGCTTCGCCGGAAACGAGGCAGCTTTACGTTGCGGCCGGCCTGCGAACAATTGCGATTGCAAAACAAGCAGGTCTCAAAGAAAACAGCGCGCGGGAGATCGAAAAAGCGCTTGGCGCGGGGACAATATGAGCTTGCGAATCCCCGATATTCAGGCGAAGAAAACGCGCGCCGAAAAGATCACGATGCTTACCGCCTATGAGGCATGGATGGCTCGTTTGCTGGAGGCCTCCGGCATGGTGGACATGCTTTTGGTGGGCGATTCACTGGGGATGGTCGAGTTGGGCTACGGCACCACGATTCCCGTCACCATGAACGACATGGTGCGGCATACGCGCGCCGTCCGGGCCGGCGCCCCCGACGCGCTGATCGTCGCCGACATGCCTTTTCTGAGCCATCAACTCAGCGTCAGTCAGGCGCTCCGGAATGCAGGACGGTTGATGCAGCACGGCGCGGCTACAGCGGTCAAGATGGAGGGCGGGGCATCGGCGGTGGAGGCGGTGGCGCGGATCGCGTCGGCAGGGATCCCCGTGATGGGGCATCTGGGATTGCAGCCGCAATCGGTGCACGCTCAGGGCGGATTCCGCAAACAAGCGAAGCAGCCGGAAGAGCAAAGCCGTTTGATGAGCGATGCCGTCGCGCTCGAAAGCGCAGGCGTGTTCGCAATCGTGCTGGAGTGCGTGCCTCCCACACTGGCGTGTGTAGTGACACGACGACTGCGGGTGCCGGTTATCGGCATCGGATCGGGGCCCGATTGTGATGGACAAGTGCTGGTGACGCACGACATTCTTGGCCTGAGCGGAGACGCGGCGCCGTCGTTCGCCAGGCAATACGCGGACTTGGGACAGGCGATTGTGAATGCCGTGAAGGCGTTTTCGGAAGACGTACGCGCGGGCCGATATCCCGATGCCTGAAGTGATTGCCGGGGTTGAAGCCCTGCGGGAACGGCTGAGGCGAGAGCGCGAACGGTCGATCGGGCTGGTGCCGACCATGGGCGCGCTGCATCGCGGCCACGAGAAGCTTTTAGAGGTCGCGCGCCGCCAGAACGATTTCGTGGTCGCGAGCATCTTCGTGAATCCGATTCAGTTCGATCGCACGGAAGATCTGGAGAAATATCCGCGCATGATCGACGAAGATCTGGGTGTGTGTGAGAATCATGGCGTCGACCTGGTTTTTGCCCCCGCGACGACGGACCTTTACCCGAATGAACAACTGACGTTTGTGGAGTCGCCGGTGCTTGGGGAGCATCTGTGCGGCGCGCATCGCCCGGGACATTTTCGCGGTGTGGCGACGGTAGTGCTGAAGCTATTCAACGTTGTCCAGCCGGATCGGGCGTACTTCGGCGAAAAAGACGCGCAGCAACTGGCCATCATCCGCCGAATGGTGACGGACTTAAATGTTCCGGTAACGGTGGTGCCGGTCGCAACAGTGCGGGAAGACGACGGCTTGGCGCTGAGTTCACGTAACAAGCATCTGACTCCGGCACAGCGCAGGATCGCGCCGGTCCTTTCGCGGGCGCTTGGGAACGCTGTCGATTCGATTGAGCGGGGCGAGCGGCGCGTCGCAGTTCTGCGAGACGCTGCGCAGGAGATGTTCGCCCAATATCCCGAAGCGCGCGTCGAATATTTTGAGTTCACCAATCCGGATACGCTGCAGCCGGTGGATCAGATCGATAGTTCGGTTCGCGTTGCCGGTGCAATTTGGCTCGGCTCCACGCGCCTGATCGACAACATGCGTTGGCCGCGCTGAACGTCATGAGCGCAGCAAATGGCGGATAAAGAAAAGCAAATTGGCCGGACGCTCGGCCAATCGGCGCATAAAGTAGGGGTACCAGGCTTCACCGAACGGAATGTATAAGCGAAGGCGATAGCCTTCCCGAACCAGGCGTCGCTGCAGGTCGCGGCGGATGCCGTAGAGCATCTGAAACTCAAAACGGTCGCGCGCGATGCCTTCGTTCGTTGCGAAGTGCTCCACGGCGCCAATCAATCCCTGGTCGTGCGTGGCAATAGCGGGATAAGCTCCGTTGGTCAACAGAGATCGAGCAAGGTCCAGATAATTGGCATCCACATGCGACTTGTCGGGAAACGCGATCTCAGGCGGCTCGAGATACGCTCCTTTGACCAGACGCACGCGGATTCGCTCGTTTTCGAGGAGTTGGATATCTTTGGCGCTGCGACGCAGGTAGGCCTGGATCACCGTGCCGCAGGCGTCGTACTCGCGATGAATGCGGGTCACGAGCGCGAGAGTGCGATCCGTATATTGGCTCGACTCCATGTCGATCCGGACGAATCCGCCGATAGCGCCCGCGGCCCTCACCAGCGCGGCGACGTTCTCTTCGCAGGCGGATTCGGAAAGATCGATGCCGAACTGCGTCAGCTTGATCGAAACGTTCGGTTCGACGCCGGCCGCCTGCATTTCACGCAACATGCGCAGGTACGTGTCCCGGCAAGCGGCAGCTTCGTCGAGCGATTTTACGTTTTCGCCCAGATAGTCGAGCGTGGCTGTGATGCCATCGGCCTTGATTTTGCGGCAGGCTTCCAGAGCATCTTCGAGCCGGTTGCCGGCTATGAAGCGCGAAGACAGGCGCCGTGCCGAGGATGAAGTTTCTACCCAATGGCGCAGCGCTTTATGACGCGAAAGATAGAGGATCGTGCGTCGCAGCGGCACCGTTTTGATACTAGCCTGAACAGCATCACGGAAACGAACTGTAGACGAGCACACGGCTGACCGGACGGAACCCCATGCGATCGTATAGGCGCATTCCGTCCGCGGTGGATTGGAGGACGATCTGCGCGGCCGCTGTTGTTCGGAGAGCGGCCTCAATGGCGTGGCGCGTGATCGCTTCTCCGTATCCCAGATGGCGATGCTCCGGAGCCGTGGCCACGTTATAGACTCCGACGACATCGCCCGCCGAGACAGTTGCCGCGGTGGCGACCGGCAATCCGTCGCGGTAGCCGACCCAACATACGAATGCGTCGCGAGCGGCAACATCGGGAGCGAAGACTTCCGAAAACCACGGGAGGGGTACGTGGAAACAAGTCGCTCCGAGAGCGCGAAAGTCGTCCAGCGTTTCAGATAACCGCACGCGCCGGATTTCGAGCTCGGGTAATTTGTGCGTGGGAGGCCGGATGGCCTCGGTGGCCATGCCGGGCATGTCGGAGGACAGTCGCAAGCCCCACGTTTCGCAGGTTCGCGAAAGTCTCCGGCGGACGCCCAAAGCGATCCAGTCCTCGCAGATCCAGAAGGCCCAGCGAAGCGACTGTGAATCGAAGTGGTCCCTGGCGGCGCGCAGCCGCTCTTCGAGTTCCGCGCGGGTTTCCACAAATTGGCTGGGAAAGGCCGCGTTGAACATCTGAAACGAGACGCCGAGCGATGCGATGCTTACGCCCGGTAGTTCCACCAGACTTCGGCGCGGCTTGCCCTCAGCGAGGGCGCGAAACGATTGCCGGAGGTTGTCCGCTACGCAATGAAAGGTCACTTCACCGTGATCGGAACGGACGCGATGTGGTTCTCCCACTCGAGCTGGAGTTTGCCGGTCTTCGGGCCGGTGCTGGAGAGCGTCATCTTGTAAGTCTCAATCAATGCGGGCGGCTTGCTCATGGTCATTTTGACCCGCCCCAGATCTTTCTTTGCGTTGTAACTAAGGCCCCACTGGCCGGTTTCCCTGCTGAGGATCAGTTGCCAGTTATCGGGATCGGCCACCCACGCGTAAATCGTGTAGTCGCCTTTGGGAACCGAGAGGCCGCCGATATCGAGATCGGCATCCGTGTGGAAGGATGTGGCCGAGTTGGCTCCGGCGCGCCAGGCGGGATAAGTCGGATCGTTCGAGAGCAGTCCGCCGGGTCCGAAGATCTTCCGGTGGCGCACGGAAGGCGCGGAGTAGTTGATGGTGAGCTTCTTGCCCGCGATCGTGACCGACGTTTGTTCCGGCGGGCTTTGGGCAAAAGCGAGGCTGACAGAGAAGGCAAGCGCGGCGGCGAGTGCTGGTGACGACTTCATGGTCTGTTCTCTCGTTTTCAGATTACAGCAGTGACTCAGAACGACGCAGTCACCTGTTCCCCGTCTTTCAAGGTGAGATCCGACGGCTGGGCAACGGCGTCGCCGTCCGAAAGGCCTTTCAGGACCTCGACTCGAAGCGCGTCCGACGCACCGGTTGTGATCGGCTGCCACTTTAAGGTGTTATCCTTCCGCAGCAGGAACACGCCGGTTGTGCCGTCGCGGCGCACCGCGCCTTTCGGAATGGTCAGCGCATTTTCGACCACCTGCGTCAGAATGAACGCATTGACGTTGGTGCCGGGCACCAGCTCGCGCATGGGATTGCCAATGGTGCAAAGCACTTCGCCCACCTGCCGCGAGCCGAGCGCGATGACTTCCGTCGGACGCTTTTCCACCATGCCGGTCCATTCTTTGCCGGGAAGGGCATCCCAGGTGATGCGGACGCTCTGACCTGGTGTGACGCGCCCCAACTCAGGTTCGTCGACATAGACGCGCACGCGCACCGGGTCGAGCTTGCCAATGCTGGCGACCGGATCGCCCGCGTTCAGAAAGGAACCGGCGCGCGCGGGCAAATCGTAGATCGTGCCGGCCATGGGAGCGCGGATAACGTCCTGTGCGATGCGATCGCGGGAAAGACGGACGTTGGCCTCGGCTTCTTCCACACGAGCCTGCCCGCCGCTCAGATCGCTCTTTCCCACCAGCGCCGCGCGCCGTTCCTGCAGCGCCTGAATCTGGACATCGAGACTCTTTACGGCTTGTTTCGCCTGCTCTGTTTCGTAGGCCGTGGCCGCCTGTTTCTCAAGGAGCCTCTGCAGCGCGTCGAGATTTCGCTGCGCCGCATCGCGATCGGATTTCAGGCGCTTCACGCTGCCGTCGATTTCCGCGACGTCGGAACTGCGGCCGCCCGCCTGCAGCACCTGCAGACTGGCACGCGCTTGTGCTTCACGGGCGAGGGCTGCGTCAAGTTCCTGCTGCAGCCCGGGCTCGTCCAGCTCGGCAAGGATCTGATCTTTTCGCACCGAGTCGCCCGCATGGACAAGAAGCCGTTTTACCAGGCCGGAGGACTCAACGTGAACATCGACGTAATCTACGGGCTCTACTTTGCCGTTCGTCGAGAGAAGGTTCGATATCTTTTCGCGCGTCGCTTTCGCGAAGGCTACGGTTGGCGGGTTGGATCGTTTCAGATAAAACCAGGCGGCCAGCGCGGCGGCCGCCACGACGATCAGAACAAGAATCTTCTTCAACAGGATCGTCCTCGTGCGCAGTAATCGAACAAAAGCTGCCATTCGACGAGTTGAACGCTGGTCGCCAGTTGTTCGTCCGGAGAGCCCGGATGCTGTCTGGCCGCTTCGCAGGCCCGGATGAACGCAAATGGATCCCATTCGTTTTCGCTGTGGTAACCGAGCTGGTTCGCTTCCAGAGCCAGACGGGGGAAGAGCGGGTGAGTACCAACTTTGCGGAACCAGTAGCCGGAGTTCCATGCGTCCGGTTCCTGCCGATGCACGATGGCGTGCCAGAAATAGCCGTTCGGATCTTCGATGCTGTCGGCAGCGGAGTGCGCCGCGTCCCAGCAACCCGAGTACAGATATAAGCCGGTCATGACAGAAGCGGGCAGGGAAGGGTGCGCCTGAATCGCGTGGGCCGCTTGAGTGGAGTCAGTTTCGGCCCGGACGAGCGGCATCGGGCGTCTGCCTCCGCCTGAGAGCGCAAGGATGCCTGCGATCTCAGGGTCATAATCTTCGGGCTGAAATTCCACTTACCTTAAGATATCGAAGGCGGTTATTCGTACCGCAACGCGGTCATCGGGTCCACCCGCAGCGCCCGCACCAGTCCAGGCCCCGGCAAAGGTGAGGTTTGTTCCATAATCAAATCGAAACAATGGAAGAGCAAATATCGCACGAGCGGCAGTCCGCTGTGCGGATTCCGGAAGAAAGCATCCACCCCGGCGCGCCGGGTGCGGGTACGGGTAGAGGAAAGACGGCGCTGGTACTGTCCGCGGGAGGCATGTTCGGGGCCTATCAGGCAGGCGCTTATAAGGCAATCGCAGAGCTTGCACCGCCCGATATTGTCGTGGGCGCGTCGGTTGGCGCGCTCAACGGCTGGCCGATCGCCAGCGGGTGCTCCCCGGACCATTTGATCGATCGATGGCGCGATCCCGCGGCGGGCGAAGCGCTTAAGCTGTACCCCAACTATGGCTGGACCTTTCTTGGGAGGCCGGGATGGTTCGACCCCGCGCCGCTACAGGCGCAGGCAGAAGGGATCTGGCGCGACTACCAGCCCACGATTCCGTTCGGACTGGTCATGGTGGAAAGCCCCGGATTCCACACCCGGCTGGTTCGCCATCCCGACGTTCTCCCGGCGCATCTGCGGGCGACGTGTTCTATTCCATTGTTTCTGCCGTCGGTCCAGATCGATGGAAAACATTATTTGGACGGCGGCCTATTCGAAAAAATCCCCATCTGGGCTGCCCTCGAAATGGGTGCAACACGGATTATCGCCATCGACTCGATGCCGAAGGTCGGCAAATGGTGGATGCATCTCGGAATCAATATCGTGTACTCATTCAAGCCACGGCGCCGCTATCCGGTTGATCTCGACCTGACCCTGATTTCTCCCTCGGAGACGTTGGGAGGCACCGACGACGCAGTGTACTGGAAACGATCGAACATAGACCGATGGGTGGATATGGGAATGCGCGATGCGACGCGCGCCCTCTCGGCAGCTTCGTCAGCCGCCTCTGAAACCCGTTCTGTCACTTTACGTCGAAAAGCGTCTTAAGCCCGTAGTCCATGTGGAACTGCTGATGGCAGTGGAAGAGGGTTAACCCTTCCATTGACGGCGTGAAGTCGGCCGCGATTTTACGGAAACCCTTGACCAGGACCACATCCTTCATCACGCCGGAAGTGGGCTTGCCGTAGACATTGGTGAGTTCGAAGGTGTTGCGATGCAGATGAAGCGGATGCGGGTCGTCCGTTTGATTGTCGAAGACGAAACGATAGCGTTTGCCTTTTTGCAGCACACGCGGCTGATCGTTTTCGTCGAATGACTTGCCGTTGATGGTCCAGCGATTGAAGCCGCCGGCGCCGCCGTTGATCTTGCCGATGACGAGCGGAATCGTCTCCACGGGCTCCGGGACAGTGTTGCCGCCGCCGAACATCGTGTAGTCCCAGGGCTTCCTGTCCGGCTTGACCCAACGCGGCGCGCCTGTCCGGTTCGCATACTCGACGACCATGCCCATGCCGTCCCGCCGGTCGTCATCGTGAGGCGTGCCGAGTACCCAGATGCCGGGGTTCTTCATCTCCACAACCGCGGAAATGCGCTCGGCAGTGCCCAGTTCCAGCACGTTCACCATTTGGGGATGCGGCACCGGGTTGCCGTCCATCGCGACCACCTGAAATTGATGGCCGGCCAGCGCGAGCTCGATGTTTTCGGTCGCGCTGCCGTTGAGAATGTGGAACAACACCCGCTGGCCTTCCTTCACACGAACCGGTTCGCCATAGCCCAGGGCTTTTCCGTTGATCGTGAACCGCTGGTAGCCGATCTCCCATCCGTTAGGCTTGGAGTTTTTGTCCTGCTCTTCCTTGCGCTTCTTCTCTGCCGGAGTGATATCCGGGTCATCCGTTTCCTCTTCTTCCGTATAGAACGGTTCCCACTCGTGGGTGGCGAGGAAGACTTCCTGATCGTACTGGCCTGGGTTGCTCTTCGGCTCGACGTAGACCACGGCAAATTGCCCGGTATAGGTGCCGCGATTCAAGTCGGACATGGGCATGACGTGCGAATGAACGAACCGTATGCCGGAAGGTTGCGGTGTCAGGCGATAGCGCAGATGTCCGCGCGAGTGCGTGCCTTGTCCCTGGCCGGGGACATAAAAGCTCTTCTCTTCGGCCGCGCCGTCCACATCGGCGGGAACGATCAGTCCATGCCAGTGAACGAACTCCGGCGATTCGGTGTCGTTGTACAGATCAACAGTTACCGGCACGCCCTCTTTCAGGCGGATCAGCGGGCCGGGTACCTGACCGTTGTAGCCGATGGTGCTGATGGTGTGATCCTTCGCGATATCGACGAGAACCGGCGCGATGCGCAACGTGACGTCCGCAGGTCCGGCGGGCTCCGCAAAAGAAGGACTCCCCGACGCGGGAGTGTTCGTGGAAGGGGGAAGAGGTGTCCGGCTGCAACCGGCCAGGAGAAGGCCGCTGCCCGCGGCGAAATCCTGAAAAAAGTTGCGGCGGCTCGTCTTGCGAGTGTGCATACGCCTTAAAGCATAACCCCGGGTGCGGGGACAGCGCGCCTGACGATCGGTTAAAATCTACGGCTTCCGCGCGGAGTTCGCCTCGGGCAGAACGATGCGGAATGTGCTCCCGTCACCCGGAGAACTGGTAACCCCGATCGACCCTTTGTGAGCTTCGACAGCCCATTGCGTGATGGCGAGGCCGAGGCCGAAACCACCGGCGTCGCGCGATCTGCCGGGGTCGGCGCGATAAAAGCGATCGAAGATGTGGGGCGCGTGTTCCGGTGAAATTCCCGGACCTGCATCCTCAACCGAGACCGTTACGCAACCCGGGGGTTCCCGATTGATGCGAATCGTCGTTTTCGTCTGTCTGGGTGAGTATTTGATCGCATTGTGGATCACATTGAGCAGAGCCTGGCGAAGAAATATCGGGTCGGCGTCAACAGTAGCCTCGCCGGCGCCCTCGACTGCGAGCGTTTGCTCTTTCTCATCGGCCAGCGGTTCCAGTATCGAAACAGTATCCTTTACGAGATCGATCATGCGAAGCGGAGTGCATCGAAGCTGAATCGAGCCCGCGTCGCCCCGCGAGATCGTCAGAAGATCGTCGACAAGCCTGGTCAGGCGGCTCACTTCCTCAAGCATGCTGCCGATCAGTTCGCGGTACTCTTCATTGCTTCCCCCGCGATCCAGACCAACCTCTCCAATCGCGCGCAGCGAAGCCAGCGGCGTGCGCAGCTCGTGAGAGGCATCCGCGGTGAACTGCCGCAACTGCCGGAACGATTCATCGAGGCGGCTCAGTGTCCGGTTAAATACCTCCGCAAGCTGGTCGATTTCGTCGCCCGTTCCGTGCGTCGGAATTCTTTCATGCAGACGATTCGACGTAATCTGTTCCGCCCGCGCCGCAATGCGCTGGACGGGCGTCAGGATCCGGCGCGACATGCGCCACGCAACAAACGTTGCGGCCACAATGACGAGCGCGAAGGCGAAGGCGGCTGCAAGAGCGAAGAGCCGCAGCGCACGCCAAACCGGCTCTTCTGTCTGCGCGAGGCGGATCAGCACGGACTTTCCATCGAGTGTGTGGCGGCGACTCACGAGCACGATGCGGGTTCCGTCAGCCAGCGATGTCCGTCGCGCGGAGTAACCTCCCACACCTTCACCGGCGACCGGCGCACCGCCCAGCCGTTCGGCGCCCAGTTGCTCATTCCTGTACAGCACGGCGCCGTCGGGGGCCAGTACCTCCACGTAATGATCGAGCACTCTCTTCGATTCAGGGTGGTTGTGATAATCGTCGCGGACGATGATTTTTCCGTTGGGGGTGAATGCGAGGAGCCCTTCAACCGTCTCGATATCCTGGACGGCGAAGTGTTCCACCTGCGCGCGCATCTGAAAAAAAAGCGCGATTCCGGTGCCGATCGTGAACACGATCATGATACTGGCTGCCAGAAGAATATAAGAAACCGCGAGACGGGTGCCCAGTCGCGCCCGCTGCCTTCGATGCTCCATGCTATTCCAATCCGAGCACAAAGCCGACGCCGCGCACGGTGCGCAGGAGTTTGCGCGGGTACGGGTCGTCCATCTTGCGGCGAAGCCGGGCGACTTGAACGTCTATCACGTTGTCGATCGGAGTATAACGGGCTTCTTCCCGCCAGACCTCGCGCGCGAGTATCTCGCGGGAGACGACTTGCTCCGCGTGGCGCATCAGATATTCCAACAGCTCATACTCGCGCGCCGTGAGTTCCAGCAGTCTTCCGCCGCGCATCGCGGCATGGCGGGTCCGGTCCAGTTCCAGATCGTCCAGCCGGAGAATGGACTCCGGGGATTCGGGAAGACTTCTTCGCCCGAGCGCTCGGACACGCGCCTGCAGCTCGGAGAGGGCAAATGGCTTGGTCAGATAATCGTCGGCGCCGGAATCCAGACCCTGTACGCGATCTTCCACACCGTCCCGGGCGGTCAGCAAAAGGATAGGCGTGCGATGGCCCAGGCGCCGCAGGTCTCCCATGATCTCGATGCCGTCGCGTCCGGGAAGCATGATATCGAGGATGACCAGATCGAACGTCTTCGTCTGTGCAAGATAAAACCCCTCCTCGCCGTTCGGCGCGACTGTGACGGCATGCTGGTTGACCTCGAGTCCCTGTTTCACCGCCAGTGCGAGCTTCGGCTCATCTTCCACTACCAGAATGCGCACGAGTCCAATGTAAAGCTTTTGCGTCCGGCTTTGGCGTCGTCTTACCGCGGCGTAAGGAAAAGTTCAGAGACTTGTCAGACGCGGTGCGCCGCCGGTTAAACGCATGATAAATGGTGATGCTCGTTCCCGGCGAGGCCAGGAAGGTGATCGTTCACCTGAACGAAGACACCAGTTCCACCAGGGATTTCCTTTACAGCGAGATCCTGGCGTTCCTTTTCGATAACGGTATCGCGGGAGCGACCATGATGCGGCCGGATGCAGGCTTCGGATCCCATCACCGTCTGCATACGGCGGGTGCCGGAAGCGTGGAGGGCGAGCATTTGCCGGTGCGCATCGAATTTCTGGAGAGTCCTGAGGTGGTGGAGAGGGTCCTTCCGGGACTCTGCGATCTGGTTACGGACGGCCTTGTGGAAACGCACGCCACCACGATTGTCAAATCCGCCGCGCGGGTGCAACCGATTTGAAGGCTGTTGGGAAGTTCTTGTTTTGGAGCGCCGCCGGCGCTGCGATGACGCTTGGGGCGCAGCAGCCCGTTCCGCCGCCGTCCAACCTCACGCTGGTCCAGGCGAAGAACTATGCGCTGCGTAATAATCCGCGTATTCGCTCGGCAGATTCGTCCACGGAAGCGGCGTCTTCCGTGGTGAAAGAAGTGCGCGCAGCCCGTTTTCCGAATGCGACCGGACTCGCAACCGGAGTCGATGCGGAACACAGCACGATTCTTGCGGCGGGCGCGCTGCAGACTTCGAGCCTGTACACGCGCTTTGCTTCCGGCATTACCGTCAGTCAGTTGGTCACGGATTTCGGCCGGACCGCGGATCTCACGAACAGCGCGCTCCTTCGGCGCAATGCGCAGGGCAGCGCCGGGCAGGCTGTGCGCCAGCAGGTCTTGCTACAGGTCTCGCAATCGTATTTTCAAGTGCTGGGCGGTAACGCCGCGGTACGCGCCGCTCAGGCCGCGGTGACCAATCGCGAAGTTACGTTGCGCCAGATTCGGGCGCTGCAGGAAAGCTCGCTGAGATCCACTCTCGATGTCAGTTTTGCCGAAGTGGCTCTATCCCAGGCACAACTCGACCTGGTCCAAACCGAAAACACCGCGGCTGCGGCGCAATCGAACCTCGCCGCGGCACTGGGTCTTGACCGGGCGCAGCCTTTCAATCTTGCAGACGAGCCCGATCCGCCGGCGCTGGAACCGAATGCGGACTCTGCCGTACAGGAAGCGCTTCGTAAGCGTCCGGATCTGTCGTCACTCTCTCTAAGCCGCGATGCCTCAAAGCGCTATGCGGAGGCGGAAAGCAGGCTCCGGATGCCGACGGTTTCTGCCATAGCCGCCGCCGGTGCGATACCCGCGGGCGATCCACGTCTGCCCGAATCCTACAGCGCTGCCGGCGTAAATGTCACGATACCGATCCTGAATGGCGGGTTATTTTCCGCTCGCCGCGCGGAAGCGGAAGAACGGGCGACGGCTGCGGACAGCGATGTTCGCGCCCTGGCGAATGAAGTTTCCCGTCAGGTTCGCGACGCATGGCTAGATGCGAACACGGCGGCGCGGCGGCTTGACGTCACCGCAAGGCTTCTGACGGAAGCGAATGAGGCGCTGCGCCTGGCGCAGACCCGCTACGATGCGGGGCTGGGCAGCATCGTGGAGCTCAGCCAGGCGCAGTTCAATCAGACTTCCGCCGAAATTCAGAACGCCACCGCTCGATACGACTATCTGGGCCGCCGCGCGGCCCTCGATTACACAACCGGAGACCTGCAATGAAGAAGAATCGGGCGTGGCCGCTTGTTGCCCTGATTGCGCTGTCGGCAGTGGGATGCTCGCGGCGCGAAGAGTCGGCGCGTGCCGCTCCCGCCGCGAATCCGGAAACGCCGGTCCCGGCCGTACGCGTCACCCGCGCGGATCTGTCGGGCTCGATCACGCTGACCGGGGAATTCATCCCTTATCAGGAAGTGGACGTGATGGCCAAGGTCGCCGGCTACATTCGCTCGATCAATGTGGATATCGGCGACCGTGTGCGCGCGGGTCAGGTGCTTGCCGTTCTCGAAGTGCCTGAGATGGAAAACGAGATGTCTCGCGCCGCGGCGGCGATCGATCAGTCCAATGCCGAGGCTGCGCGCGCCGAAGACGACGTCCGGCGCAGTGAGTCGGCGCACGATATCGCCCATCTTTCGCTGGGGCGGATCGACAGCGTGTCAAAGAAAGAACCCGGTCTCGTTCCCCAGCAGCAGGTGGATGAGGCACACTCGCGCGATCTGGAGGCGGAAGCGCAGGTTGCGGCGGCAAAAAGCAATCTCGCCGCCGCGCGCGAGAGCGTGCGCGTGCTGCGGGCCGATGAGGCGCGGTTGAAAACCATGCAGAATTACGAAACCATCACCGCGCCATTTGATGGCATCGTGACCAAACGCTACGCCAACCAGGGCGCGATGATTCAGGCGGGAACGGCGTCCCAGAGCCAGGCGATGCCCGTGGTGCGGGTCTCTCAGAACACTCTGCTTCGCCTCATGCTTCCGGTGCCGGAATCCGCGGTCCCGGAGGTTGCCGTCGGCCACGCGGTCCGTGTGCAGGTACCATCGCTGAACCGTACGTTTGACGGCCACGTTACGCGCTTCACCGACAGCGTTCAGCTCTCTACGCGCACTATGGACACGGAAGTGGATGTGCCCAATCCGTCGCTCACTCTGGTTCCCGGCATGTACGCCGAAGTCAAACTCGAGCTGCAGGAGCACAGGAACACGCTCGCCGCGCCTCCGGATGCCATCGAGGGAGCGGGTGCAAACGCCAGCTTGTACCAGATCACGCCGGCGGGAACCATCCATATTGTGCCCGTTCAACTCGGTCTCGAAATGGCGCAGCAGGTGGAAATCGTCCATGGCGCAACCGATGGGGAACTGGTGGTCGCGGGGCGCCGCGGAAGCCTGAAGGAAGGGGACCGCGTGAAGCCGGTGCCCGCGGCGTTCCTTAATTCGAGGTAAGGTTCATGTCACGTTTTGCCATTCGCACCCCGTACCTGATCGTCGTCATCTCCCTTGTGATTCTGCTGCTGGGAGGAGTGAGCGTTGTACAGATGCCCGTCGATCTGTTCCCCGCCATGAACATTCCGGTGGTTGCGGTGGCGACGTTCTATTCGGGCATGCCGCCCGAGCAGATAGAAGGCAATATCACTTACCATCTCGAACGCTTCTTTACTCTGGCAAGCGGCATCGATCACATGGAGTCGCGCTCGCTCGGCGGTGTGAGTCTGATCAAGGTCTACTTCCAACCGGGCACGAACCCGGATTCCGCCGTAACCACCATTGCAAGCCTCGCCATGGCCGAGATCAGCCACCTTCCGCCCGGTACGCTCCCGCCGTTCGTGCTGAAGATGGACGCGTCGAGTCTGCCAGTGTGTCTGGTCACGCTCAATGGCCCCGGTCTTTCCGAGACACAGCTCAAGGACCTGGCGCAGAACGTATTGCGCAACCAACTCGCCGGTGTCAGAGGCGCCGCCGTGCCGCAGCCGTTTGGGGGCCGCTGGCGCGAAATGATGCTCTATGTCGATCCTTTTCGGCTCGAATCGCACGAAATGAGTCCGATGGACGTGGTGCGTTCGATCAACGATTCGAATCTCGTGCTTCCCGCCGGCGACGTACAGATCGGACGCTTCGATTACGACATCTATGCGAACAGCCAGGTAACCAATGTGCGGGATCTGAATAATGTCCCGATCAAGCTCGAAGGCCAGTCTCCGGTTCGCATCTCCGATATCGGCGAGGTTAAAGACGCCTACAATCTGCAATACAACATTGTGCGTGTGGATGGCCAGCGTTCGGTTTATCTGCCGGTGCTCACGCAGGGCGGAGGCGCGAACACCATTCAGGTTGTCGACGGCGTGCGGGACAAGCTCAAAAAATTATTTGACGTCCCGAAGTCGCTGGTGAGCCGGGTCGTCTTCGATCAATCGCAATTCGTCAAGACCGCGATCGCGACCCTGCTGCACGAAGCGGGCATCGGCTTGTTTCTGACCTGCCTGATGATTCTGATTTTCCTCGGCAGTGTACGCGCCACCGTCGCGGTTTTTTTCTCGATTCCGCTGTCGGCGCTGGCCACTCTGATTGCGCTCAAGCTGGGTGGGAGTTCCATCAACAGCATGGTGCTGGGCGGCCTTGCACTGGCGTTTTCACGGCTGATCGACAACTCGGTTGTGGTGCTCGAAAACATTCATCGCCACATGGAGCTGGGCGACCCTCCCGTGGTCGCGGCGGAAAAAGGAGGCCAGGAGGTCGCGCTGCCGGTGCTCGCGGCCACGCTGACGACCATCGTCGTGTTTTTCCCGGTCACGCTCCTCACCGGAGTGAGTAAGTTTCTGTTCTCCGCGCTGGCGCTTGCGGTGGTGATCTCGTTGGCGGCCTCTTATATCGTCGCCCTGACGGTGGTGCCTTTGTTCTGCGCGCGCTTCCTTCGCGTGCACCCGCATGACCCCGGCTCGAATCGGCGTCCCGGATACGGCGAGCGCTTCAACTCGGCCTTTTCAGGCGGATTCGATCGTATGCTTGCCGGTTACCGCATCCTGGTGACGAAGGTTCTGCGATTCCCGCGAACGGCGCTGGCCATTTTCGCTGTGGCATTTGCGGCCAGCCTCGCGGTCTTTCCTCTGCTTGATCTCTCCTTTTTCCCCCGTACGGATGCGGGCCAGTTCGTGATGAGCATCAAAGCGCCTTCGGGCACGAGGCTCGCGGAAACCGAAAAGGAAATCGCACGCGTAGAGGCGATAATTCACCAGGTGGTCAGTCCGGGAGATCTTCAGATGGTGGTGTCGAACATCGGCGTCGATCCGGGATTTTCCGCCCTTTATACCTCGAACGCCGCCATGCATACGGCTTTTGTGCAGGTGAACCTGAAGGAGGGCCACCGCATCGGGAGCTACGAATATATCGATCGGATGAAAGCGCGCCTCGACCGGGAGATGCCGGAACTGACCACGTTTTTCTCTTCGGGCAGCCTTGTGGATGCGGTCCTGAATATGGGAATGCAGGCCCCTATAGACATTCAGATCGGCGGCACGGATCAGAAAGCCGGGTATCGCGTCGCGCTCGACATGTCGTCGCGGATTCGGGCGATTCCCGATGTGGCCGACGTCTACATCCCGCAGGACCTCGATAATCCGGCGCTGAAGCTCGATATCGATCGCGTGCGCGCCGGCGAACTCGGTCTCTCGGAAAAGGAAGTTGTTGGGAATGTCATTACGGCATTGACTTCGAATCAGATGATTGCGCCGAACATCTGGATCGATCCCAAAAACAACAACAACTATTTTCTGAATGTGCAGTATCCCGAGAGCCAGGTCCACAGTATCGCGGACCTGCGGGCCATTCCGCTGCACGGCGCAAAGCTTCTGCGCCCGACGCGTCTCGACATGGTGAGCAGCATCTCGCGAATCGAAGCGCCCACGGAAGTGGATCATTACCAGATCCGGCGAACACTGGATATTTATGTGCGTCCGCACGGCGAGGATCTGGGACGCATTGCGGACGCGATCGGGAAGATTATCGCAACGACGAAGATGCCGGATGGGATCGACGCTGTCGTGCGCGGGTCAGTCGAGGCGATGCGTTCGTCGCTGAACAGTTTCGCGGTGGGCCTGTCGCTTTCCGTGGTGTTGTTGTTTCTGGTTCTGGTGGCGCAATTCCGCTCTTTTATCGACCCGTTCCTGATTCTTCTGGCCTTTCCGCCTGGAATCGCGGGCGCGCTGCTTACGCTCCGGCTGACCGGAACGCCGCTGAATGTCATGTCGCTCATGGGTATCGTCATGCTTGCGGGCATCACAATGTCCAACAGCATTCTGATTGTGGAGTTCGCTCATCATCTTGTGAAGGAAGGACACGAAATCGGGGAAGCGGTGATCGCATCCTGCGCGATCCGGCTGCGGCCGATTTTGATGACCACGCTGGCTACAATCATCGGGCTGCTGCCGATGGCGCTGAAGATGGGTGAGGGGAGCGAATCCTATGCGCCGCTGGCGATGGCGCTGGTCGGCGGGCTCGGCTTGTCGGTTGTGGTTACGGTGTTTATCGTTCCCGCCGGCTTTTGGCTCGCATACAGGAAGCAGGATCTGCGGCCCGACCGGAGTGCCTGAGCCGAATGAAGCCGAAGCATCAAACGCCAGGAGCGAAAAAGTGGATTACGGAATAGACGATCGCTGAAACCGCGGCTGCGGCGGGAATAGTCAGAACCCAGGCGATCACAATTCCACGTGCCACGTGCCAGCGCACGGCGCGGGCGCGTTGAATGGAACCCACGCCCGCTATCGCTCCGGCGATCGCGTGAGTGCTGGAAACGGGAAGCCCGAGCCAGGTTGCGAAAAGAATCGAAACCGCGGCGCCGGTTTCAGCGCAGAAACCGCTGCGTGGCTGGAGCCGGGTAAGTCTGGTCCCCATGGTGCGCACAATGCGCCATCCGCCGCTCATCGTACCGAGGCCGATGGCGGCGCTCGAAGCCGCGATCACCCAAGCCGGAACGTGAAAGTCTTTTTGCATGCCGCCGGCGACAAGAACCGCCGTGATGATACCCATGGTCTTCTGCGCGTCGTTCGTTCCGTGCGCGCAACTGAAAAATGCCGCCGAGATCAGTTGGTATCGCCGGAAGTGACGATCCATACGTGCGGGAGAAAACTTTCGAAAAATCCAATAAACCGCCACCATCAGCAGATATGCCACCACCATGCCGATTAGTGGCGAAAGAACAATGAAGGCGAGGGTGATGCTCCACTTCCCGGCCACCAATCCGTCCAAGCCTGCCTTGGCGAATGCGGCGCCGGCATAGCCTCCGATCAACGCGTGGGAGGAACTGGTTGGCAATGCCTGAAACCACGTGAAAATATCCCAGAGAATCGCCCCGAGGAGACCAGCCAGCAGGACCCAGGGGGTGACCAGCTGGACGTTGACGAATCCGCTGCCGATAGTCGAGGCGACGCCGGTTCCCAGCAGGTAAGCCGCCAGAAAATTGAAAATAGCGGCCCATAAAACCGCCACGCGCGGCGTCAGGACCTGTGTGGAAACGACCGTCGCAATGGAATTTGCCGCGTCGTGAAAACCGTTGATGTAATCGAAAATCAGCGCGACGCCGATGATGAAAACAACGAGATCGAACGAATTCATCGCGGATCAGTTGTTCTTGACGGCCACGTTCTGAATGACGTCGGCCACGTCCTCGCACCGATCCGTGGTCGCTTCCAGCAGTTCGTAGATCTCTTTCTTCCGAATGAGTTCGATGGGGTCTTTTTCGTTGCTGAAGAGTTCGGCGATCAGGTTACGTTCCAGCTTGTCCGTCTCGTTTTCCAGCCGATTGATTTCGATGCAGAGGTTTATGACCGGTTTTTTTCTGTGGAGTGCCTCAATGGCTTCCGAGAGAATCACGCAGGACCGGGAAACTTTCTCGGCAAGGAGAAGCACGGCGGAAGGAATAGGCTTCAGGCGATAGGCAACGATCCGATAGGTGACATCTTCGATACCGTCCAGAACATCGTCGAGCGCTGTGGCGAGGGATTGAATGTCTTCCGGGTCGAACGGAGTAATGAAGGTGGATCGCAGATGACGGAAAATATCGTGAACGACGCGATCCCCCTCTTCTTCCACACTGCTGATGTCCTTCTCAATCCGGCAAACGCCGTCATAGCCGTCGTTCAGGCCGCTGATGAGGAGCTTTGCAGCCCGGCAGACGATCTGGGCATGCCGCTCGAAGAGGTAAAAAAAGTTTTCGTCCTTTGGTAACAAATTCATGACAGCCCAATAATTGTAACGGACTGTTGTAGTTAGACCCACACTGCCTTGGCTGGTCAGCCGCGATTCCGAAAAGTACCGTGTGAGCTGACGGCCGGATTGGACGGCGAGAACGGTGGGCGGCGGGAAGAGGAGCCGGGGGGCCCGGATGCCGGTCCCCGGCTTATACGGAAGCAGATGTTTGGAAGACCAAGTGGTATGTTCAGTACATACTTTCGCCGTAAATCACCTTGCGCGCATAGCGCTCATCCATCTCAGGGTCATCCGCAAGATGCTGGGAAAGTATCCAGATTCCGTTCGCATCGGCCAGCATAATCAGACCGTTGGAAAGCTTCTCGACCGCCGTGACACCCGTGAACTCCTGTGTGACTTTGGGAGCGGCCGGATTGGAGAAATCCATAAGCCGAATCGTTTGCGGTACAGGTTTCGCGGCTTCGGGCGCGCTTGTCGAGAGGGCAGCCGTACCCGCCACGACAACGAGATTTCCGCTGGCCAGGTTCGATGAGGCGACTTGCGACAGAATCCTGGGTTCGGCCGGCTTCGTTACGTCGAGAAGGGTTACCGGCTGGCCGGGTCCGCGCTCCGCATAGACATACGATCGGTCATAGTGCCGCGTGGGGGTGAACCGGGCGATCGGCCCCCCTGGAACCGCGATGTGGGCTTCCACGGTGATCTGATCCTGGGGAGGAGCGGCTGGTTTATGTTTTTCTTTTGCAGAGAGCCGCGGAATACCTGCGATAACAATAAACAACGTAACTGTCCAATAAAGAGAGAGTCGCATGAAGGTCCTTGTCCGATTCGATTTTCCGCTGAAATCGCCGGATTATTGGCTGAACAGTCCGTGACGTTTTCCTGACATGCGGAGTCAGAAAATCGGGCGGCGGCGGCGCCTGCGGCCGGAGGATGCTTTCGGGTGGCGCGCAGAGTCTGCTCTTTCATCGGGCGGCGGCATCCACTACAATGGGGCTTTTATGCCTGTCTTCCGCATTCACCGAATGAAAGACACACCACGCGCACAGTTCCGCTGGGCGCCGCACGTTTCCGGCGCAGCTGCCGTGAAGCCGAAAGACTATGAGCTCTCGATCGAAGTCGAAGCGGAAAATGAATATGCGGCTTGGGCGTTGTTGCGCAATTCCGAGACGCCGCTCGTGGTGGGCGACATTCTGGAACTGCCCGCCGGAGAACTCCGAATCTGCAAGTATGTCGGGTTTGAACAGGCACGCTGGTTTGTGCCGGAGCCTTTGCCCGCGGGTGACATGGCGCCGAATGTAGCGCAGCAGCCGGAGCCAGCGTCAGTCTCAGCCTGACCGGAGAAACAATAATGAGCCTTATGCGCGCGGCCCGACTGGGCGACGATATCGATGATTTCTGCGTGAAGTGCAAGCGTGTCATGAATCACGCGGTGGTCTCGATTCTCAACAATCTGCCGGCCAAGGTCCGTTGCCGCACTTGTCACAGCGATCATGATTTCCGGAACGAACTACCGCCGCCTCCGAAGGTGGATCCACGCAAGGCGGCGTTGTTCAGTCAAGTGCTCGAAAATGTGACCGGACAGCCCGCGCCGGCGGTCGAAGAGAAGACTCCGGGCGCGGATGACGCGGAGGCTGTAAAAACCGCTGAGGCTGCGAAAACCGCTGAAGCCAAGCCGAAGGCCCGTAAGAAGGCCAAAGCCTGATGACCATTTTCGTCACCGGAGGGGCTGGTTTCATCGGGTCCGAATTCATCAGGCAGGCGATTCAGAAACATCGGGTTATCAATTTCGACAAATTGACCTACGCCGGCAATCTGGACAATCTTGCGCCGGTTGCGGACAGCCCGAACTATTCCCTGGTGGTAGGCGATGTTTGCGACGCCAAAGCCGCAGCAGACGCGCTGCCCGAGAACTGCGACGCGATCGTCCATTTCGCGGCGGAGTCTCACGTCGACCGCAGTATCCTCAGCGCGGAAGAATTTGTCCGCACCAATGTGCTGGGCACGCAGGTGATGCTGGACGTCTCCCGTCATCGCAGGGCGAAACGCTTCCTCCACATCTCCACGGATGAAGTCGGGGGTGACATGCCGCCGGACGGCTGGTTTCACGAAGATTCGCCTTTAAAGCCCAACAGTCCCTATGCGGCGAGCAAGACCGCGGCTGAACATTTTGTGCGGGCTGCCGCGCATACCTTTGGCGTCGACGTCCTCGTGACGCGCACCAGCAATAATTACGGGCCTTATCAGTTTCCGGAAAAGCTGCTACCGCTGGCGATTTCGAATGCGATCGAAGACCGTCCGATTCCGGTGTACGGCGATGGCCTTCAGGTTCGCGATTGGGTCCACGTGGCGGACAATTGCCGGGCGCTGCTCGCTGTGCTGGAGCGCGGAAGATCGGGCGAAACTTATCACATCGGTGGCGGGCATCCGCTGCCGAACATCGACGTTTTGAAACTGCTGCTGAAGATCCTTGGCAAACCCGAATCCATGCTCACGAGCGTGAAGGACCGGTTGGGCCATGACCGCCGGTACGCCGTGGACTTCACGAAGACCACGCGAGAGCTCGGGTGGCGGCCGGAGATTGCCTTCGACCAGGGATTGAAGGCGACGGTGGAGTGGTACCAATCCAACACGGAATGGGTACGCCGATGCCGCAGCGGAGAGTATCGCGCATACTACGAGCAAATGTACGGGGAGCGCGAAGCCGGCGCGACGAAAATCTGATGCGCAGGCTGGCGTTGATGGCGATCGGATGCATTCTGATCGGCTGCGGTTCACCGCCTGAGAAGAAAGCCGAGGCGCCACCGCCTCCGCCACCGGTAAAGGACGATACGGCGCTGCTGCTTCCTCTGAATCGCACCAGTGCCAAGGTCGTGCCGAACCATCTGCTGGGCAAAGATGCGCTGCCCGGCGGCGCCATCGGCGATTACGATGCCAACGGGCTGAAATACCAGCTTTTTATCATCGAGACCGACACGGCGCAGGATGCCGCGATTCTGTTGCTGGATTTGAAAGCGACGCTGAAGGATCCGGCCTATATCGCATATATGGGTGGCTATTTCGGCACAGACGCCTCAGGAACGGTTTACGTGTTTGCGAAGGCAAAGTATCTGGCCGGCGTAGTGGGTCTGGCCGAAGATCAAGCGGATCCCATCGCCCGGCAACTGGCCGCACGACTCTACTAAGCGAAGCCGGATCGGTTTAAGACCTACTTGCAGAGTTCTGTCTATCTGCTTAAAAAATCAGGCAGATGCCAGTGCTTTGCGCGAGGATTTCTTCGGGGGTTCGACAACAGTCGGTTTTGCTACCTTCACGGGGAAATGTTCCCGGAGCCAGTTGTAAATGCCTTCCTTCTGGCTGGCGTTGACGACTCGCTGCCACCGGATATCTCCTGTGCGCTCATCGTATTCCGCAACGACGTACGAATTGCCGGTCAGAACGGAAACGACGGAATCCGGTCTGAATCTGCCGCAATAGTATGAGTCGTTGATTACCTGACGATCCTGCATGACTCAATCATAACATAAAACGGCACTTTTGTATTTTGGCGCCTTGCACGAAAACCACGGCTGACGGCCTTTCGGAGCCCAGTTACAAAGCGGGAGTAAGGTTATATACTAATCACCGACGGCGAGATTTGGGAGATTAGCCTTGGGAGACGAAGCGGCGATGAAAGGCAGATTTTTCAGTATATTTCTGGTGGGCTGCGGTCTTTTGCTGGCCGGCATGCCCGCGTGGGCGCACCATTCGTTTGCGGCTGAGTATGACAACCAGAAGCCTGTTACGCACAAGGGAGTGGTCACCAAAATTGAATGGCAGAACCCCCACGTTTATATCTACATCGACGAGAAGTCGGAGGACGGTAAGGTGGTGAATTGGGCATTCGAAGGGTATCCGCCCAATACGCTCCGCCGGGTTGGCCTGGCGCGGAACATGCTGAAACTCGGCGATTCGGTCTCGGTAACAGGCTGGAGCTCGAAGGATGGCTCCGCAAGGTTCGCCGCGCGGGAAATCACGTGGTCCGACGGTCGTAAGTTCTTCATCGGGCCGCCGGCGAATTAGGAGTTCGGCGTGAAAAACAATTTCTTTCGATACTTTGCATTTTCGACTTTTGGAGCCGTCGGCCTGCTTCTCGTGTCTTGGCCGTTAGCTGCGCAGAATGCTCCGGCGGCTTCGAAGCCGATACCGCGGGCGGCGGACGGCAAGCCGGATCTGTCCGGCGTCTGGCAGGCATTGGGAGTCAGTCTGACCGGCGAGACGCCCGCGCAACCGGGCAGAGCCGGAGGACGCGCAGGCGGTGGACGGGCAGGTCGCGGACGGGCAGGTGGCGCCGGTCGCGCACCGCGCGAGGCTCCTCCTTACAAACCGGAGCTGCTTGCCAAGGTAAGAGCACTGGTGGCAGATCCCGCCGACAGCCCGAGCGCGCGGTGCATGCTTCTGGGCGTCCCGGCGATCACCATGAATCCCATGCCGCTCGAAATCGTACAGACGCCGAAAAAGACGGTGATTCTGTACGAAGTGATGCGGGCCTTTCGCATTATCCCCATAGGCAGCGAGCATCCGAAGGATCTCGATCCCACTTACATGGGAGATTCCGTCGCGCATTGGGAAGGCGATACCTTTGTGGTCGACGCGACCGGCTTCAATGACAAGACCTGGCTGGACGGCGCGGGCCATTTCCACAGCGACGCGCTGCATGTTGTGGAGCGTTACACGCGCACTCCGCAGGACACGATTCACTACGAAGTGACGGCGGAAGATCCGAACGTACTGACGAAGCCGTGGAAGGTCGTAGATGCGCAATTGCGGCATCCCCCGCGCGAGGATCGCATCATGGAATACGAGTGCGATAACAATATCGATTTGACGCACATCGTGGCGCCGGGGGCGAGGTAGTTTCCAGAACCGCGCTGTTAGGATGAAGGTTGACTCCCGTAGCGCCAGACATTCTCGCGCGTATTGTGTCCCGCAAGCGGGAAGAACTGAGCGAGGCCAGGGTATCTTTAGCCGAATTACGATCCGTTGCTGAAACCAGACGGAACGACAGGCGCGATTTTGCCGCCGCATTGCGCGCGAAACAGCCGGCAATTATCTCGGAAATCAAGAAGGCTTCGCCCAGCAGGGGTTTGCTGATTGAAGATTTCCGGCCGATCGACCTGGCGAAGCAATACCAGGACGGCGGCGCTGCGGCGCTTTCCGTTTTGACGGATCGCGATTTCTTTCAGGGCAGTCTGGACGATCTGAAGGCCGCGCGCGCGGCATGCTCGCTGCCCGTTCTGCGTAAGGACTTTACGATCTCCGAATTTCATGTCGTGGAAGCAGCGGCGGCGGGCGCCGATGCAATTCTGCTGATCGTGGCGATTCTCGACGCATTGCAGTTGCGGGATTTTCGCCAATTGGCTCGCGAATTCGGTATAGATGCGCTCGTTGAGGTGCATGACCGGCGCGAACTGCAGATTGCGCTGGAATCGGGCGCGGAAATCGTAGGCGTTAACAATCGCGATCTGCGGACTTTCCAGGTTTCTCTCGATACTTCCGTTCGGCTCGCGCCGCGGATTCCGCCGGGCGTGATCAAGATCAGCGAGAGCGGAATCTTCCATGCGGCGGACGTCCATAACTTGATGAATGCCGGCTATGAGGCCTTTTTGGTTGGAGAACATCTGGTCAAATCGGGGGATGCGGCGCAGGCGGTTCGGGAATTGGTTGCCTGATGTTCGTCAAGATTTGCGGCATTACCAATCGTGAAGACGCATTGGCGGCTGTGGAAGCCGGAGCGGGCGCGCTTGGTTTCATTTTCGTTCCGTCCAGTCCGCGTCATGTGACTCCGGAGCAGGTCGAACCCTGGATCAAAGAGGTACCGGCGAAAGTCATGAAAGTGGGCGTGTTTGCCGATGAAACGCCGGAGTTCGTTGAGCGGATCGGGTCGCAGCTCGGACTCGATGTGGCGCAACTGCACGGCTGCGAAACGCCGGACCGGCATCCCCGGGGCATGCGGGTTTGGAAGGCTTTCCGGGTCAAAGATGCACAGGTGGCTCTTGCTGATTACCCCCCCGATTATCCGGCTGCCGAAGCTATTTTGATTGACGGATACGACTATGCCTGGTCTCACACCGTGCACTTTACGCGGCCTTTGATTCTCGCGGGCGGGCTAAACGAGAACAATGTGCGGGATCGAATTGAGCAGGCCGGCCTTACAAAAAGTCTGTGGGCTGTCGATGTCTCTTCGGGCATCGAAGCGTCGCCGGGCCGGAAGGATCATGCCCGTATGAAAAAATTCATTGAGGCAGCCCTGCGTCTTTGACTGCACGACCCTGACTGCACGACCCTGACTTCACGACCATGACTTCACAACCGGATGCAGGCGGACATTTCGGCACTTACGGCGGGCGTTATGCGCCCGAAGTGCTGATGGCCCCGCTGGAAGAGATCGAGCAAACTTACCTCGACGCCCAAAAGGATCCGGCATTCCATACGGAATTGCAGGAACTCCTGACCACTTATGCGGGACGTCCGACGCCGCTCTACTTCGCGCGGCGTCTCTCGGACAGCGTCGGCGCGAAGATGTACATCAAACGCGAAGACCTGCTGCACACCGGCGCACACAAGATCAACAACTGCCTCGGTCAGGCTCTTCTTGCCCGGCGCATGGGCAAGCGCAGAATCATCGCCGAGACGGGCGCGGGACAGCACGGCGTTGCGACCGCCACTGTATGCGCACTGTTCGGCTTCGACTGCACGGTCTATATGGGCGAGGAAGACATGCGGAGGCAGCGCCTCAACGTCTTCCGCATGCGCCTGCTGGGTGCGAATGTGGTCAGTGTGACCAACGGCAGCCGAACTCTGAAAGACGCCATCAGCGAGGCGATGCGCGACTGGGTTACCAATGTCGATACCACGCACTATCTGCTGGGATCGGCGCTGGGTCCGCATCCCTATCCGACGATGGTGCGCGACTTCCATCGCGTGATCGGCGTCGAGGCAAGGCAGCAGATTCTGCAGGCAGAAGGACGGTTGCCGGATGCCGTAATCGCGTGCGTCGGCGGCGGCAGTAACGCGATCGGAATTTTTCATCCGTTTGTGGAAGACGAAGGGGTAAGGCTCATCGGAGTGGAAGCCGGTGGACGAGGCGATACTTTGGGTCAGCACGCGGCGCGATTCGCCGGCGGATTCCCGGGTGTGCTGCATGGGTCGCGGAGCTATATCCTGCAGGATGAGCACGGACAGATCTCGGCGACGCACTCGGTTTCGGCGGGTCTGGACTATGCATCCGTGGGACCGGAGCACGCCTGGCTGCATGATCGCGGCCGCGCCGAGTACTGCGCCTGCTGCGATCAGGACGCGCTCGACGCGGCGAAGACGCTGAGCCGCACGGAAGGCATTATTCCCGCGCTGGAATCGGCGCACGCGGTGGCGGAGGCGATCCGCCGAGCGCCGGCTTGTCCGGGCCAGACGTTCGTCGTGAATCTGTCCGGCCGCGGAGACAAGGACATCGATATTTATCGTGAGAACTTCAAGGAACTGGACCGCGCGTGACGAGAATAACGCGGCTTTTTGAAAAGCTGAAGTATGAGCGCCGCTGCGGGATGGTCGCGTATTTGACGGCGGGCGATCCTTCGCCGGAGGCCACGCCGAGTTTCATAACGGCGCTGGAACGCGGGGGCGCCGATTTGGTCGAGCTCGGTGTACCTTTTTCGGATCCGATCGCGGACGGTCCTGTCATTCAACAGGCCGGCGATCGCGCCCTTGCGGCCGGGACCACGCTGGCCAAGGTGCTCGACATCGCCGCGCAGGTTCGCCGGCGTTCCGAGATCCCGTTGCTGCTGTTTACGTATCTGAATCCGGCACTGCGCTATGGATTTGAAAAGCTTGCGCAGGATGCCAAAGCAGCGGGAATCGACGGTTGCCTGCTCACCGACGCCAGCGTCGAAGAGGCGGGCGACTACGTAAAGGTGATGCGCGAAACGGGACTCGATACCGTCTTCCTTGCCGCGCCGACCAGCACTGAGCAACGATTGAAACTCGTTGCCGAATATTCCAGCGGCTTCGTATATCTCGTTTCGCGCACCGGTATTACGGGTGAGCAGCAGACCATCGCCGATTCCGCGCTGCCGCTCGTCGAACGGATGAGAGCGCATACCAGCCTTCCGCTGGCTGTGGGCTTTGGAATTTCGAAACCGGAACATGTGGCCGCACTTGCGCCGCATGTGGAAGCAGTCGTGGTTGGCAGCGCCATTGTGCGTCAGATCGAGAAGGACCCGGCGAAACTCGAAGTGTTTATGAGGGAGTTGACTCGTCCTCTCGCCCCGGCACGAAGTGGCGCGGCTCGATTTTGATGCGGGCTGAGATATCTTAATCTCGATGTCTGTTGATGCCACAGATGGAGCGGGGGCACTGCGCGCTCTTGCCCGATGCCGCCAACGAATAGACGATATTGACAGGCGGCTGGTCGCGCTGCTCAACGAACGGACTTCTATCGTCGAAGAGATCGGCCGCGTCAAAAGAGATGCGAAGCTCGCCATCTATGAGCCCAAACGCGAGGTCCAGGTTTTCGACAACATCACGTCGCACAACGGCGGCCCGCTGACGGCGGACGGGGTGAAACGCATTTTCGAACGAATCATCGACGAAATGCGCCGCATCCAGAAGGACCGCATGGTTGAGGCGGCCGGGACCACAGAAACGAAAGACTGACGAATCAATGCTTGTCGTAATGCAGCAGGGCGCCTCGGAAGCGCAGATACAGAAGATTATTGCCCGCCTGGTGGAGGATGGCTTCGACGTTCATCGGTCGACCGGAGTGATCCACACGGTTTTGGGGGGAGTCGGGGGGCCGGAAGATTTCGACACGGCGGTGGTGGAACTGATGGAAGGTGTGAAGGAAGTTCACCGCATCGTTTCGCCTTATAAGCTGGCGAGCCGGGGATTTCGTCCGTCCGGCACCGTTGTAAAGATCGGGAAAGTCGAGATCGGCGGCGGGAAGGTTGTCGTAATGGCCGGACCGTGCAGCGTCGAGAGTTACGACCAGATCGAGCGCGCCGCCGATATCGTTGCCGACGGCGGCGCCGGCGTGATTCGCGGAGGAGCATTCAAGCCCCGCTCGTCACCGTACAGCTTCCAGGGACTCGGCGAAGAAGGATTGAAGCTGTTGCGCGCGGCGGCAGACCGGCGCGGACTGCTGGTGATCAGCGAAGTGATGGATTCCACCCAGATCCCGTTGCTTTCGGCATACTCGGATATTCTGCAGATCGGGGCGCGCAATATGCAGAACTTCTATCTGCTGCGCGAATTGGCGAAGCTGCGAAAACCGGTGCTGCTGAAACGCGGCATCGCCGCCACGGTGGAAGAACTGCTGCTTTCGGCCGAATACATCTTGTCGGGCGGGAACTACGACGTCATTCTGTGTGAGCGCGGGATTCGCACGTTTGAAAATTACACCCGGAACACGATGGACGTCTCGGCGATTCCGGTGATCAGGAAACTGTCGCATCTGCCGATCGTGGCGGACCCTTCGCACGGCACGGGACGGCGCGATCTGGTGCCGCCGATGGCGCGCGCGTCGGTGGCCGCGGGCGCCGACGGATTGCTGATGGAGGTGCATCACGATCCGGATCACGCATTGAGCGACGGCGCGCAGTCGATGGATGCCGCTCAATATGCCGAGTTGATGAGGCAGCTGAAAATCATCGCGCCCGCCGTCGGCAGGACGATTTAGCGGATGAAATCGGTAGCCATCGTTGGCGTCGGCCTGATCGGCGGCTCATTCGGATTGGCTCTGCGAAAGGCCGGATTTCAGGGGCCCATTCTGGGCGTCAGTTCGGCGCGGACTATTGAAGAGGCGGTTCAGCGGGGTGCGATTGATCGGGGCGCGACGCTCGAAGAGGCCGCGGGTATGTCCGATCTGCTGTTCCTGTCTCAGCCGATTTCCGGCATTCTGGAAACACTGCGAAAACTGGATCCGCTGGTTCGGGAAGATGCGCTCGTTACGGACGCGGGAAGCACCAAACAGGCCATCGAGGAAGAGGCAAGACGAAGCCTGCGGCGGTGCGCATTTCTCGGCGGGCACCCAATGGCGGGCAAGGAGCTGCGAGGCGTCGAGAATGCGGAGGCGGATCTGTTTCGGGATCAGACGTGGGTGTTCACGTCCGATATGGATCATCCTTTTCGCAAATGGGTGACGGCGATCGGCGCGCGCGAGATTGTTCTTGACGCTGCGCTGCACGACCGTCTGGTGGCATGGAGCTCTCACTTGCCGCAGTTGGCTTCGACCGCGCTCGCTTCACTGATCGGCGATCGGCAGCCGGACGCGGCGAAGGTCGCAGGTCCCGGATTGATCGGTGCTACTCGCCTCGCGAAGAGCGCTTTCGATATCTGGCGCGATATTTTGGAAACCAACGAAGCCGAGGTTTCGAAAGCGCTGGATGCCTATATCGAGAGGCTCAAAGTGCTGCGGCAGGATTTCGAGGCTGAATTCCGGAAGGGCGATCAGTTCGCCCGCTCACTGCGAAACCGCGAGTGAAGCCTCGGACACCGCGTCTTCCACCAGGCGGCGGTAGCTGTCCAGAAGCTCCTGCGATTGCGCTTCGAAGCGCAGCACAAGGACCGGCTGTGTGTTGGAAGCCCGAACCAGACCCCAACCCCTGCCGAAGTTAACGCGCGCGCCATCGATCGCGATGACATCGTAGTCACGTTGGAATCTCTCGCGCACGGCGCCGACGATGGCGAACTTGCTCGCGTCGGAGCAATCGACCCGGATCTCCGGTGTGGCAAAAACCGGCGGCAGATTGCCTAATTGCGAAGACAGGGGTTTTCCGGAGTTGGCGACGATCTCGAGCAGGCGACAGGCGGCGTAAAGAGCGTCGTCGAATCCGTAATAGCGGTCGGCGAAAAACATGTGGCCGCTCATTTCGCCCGCCAGTTCGGCGCTGGTTTCCTGCATCTTGGCTTTGATGAGAGAGTGTCCGGTCTTCCACATGATGGCGTTTGCGCCGTGGCGGCGCAGATCGTCGTACATGTTCTGCGATGATTTGACTTCGCCGATGATCGTCGCGCCCGGCTTACGGGAGAGGATTTCACGGCCGTAGATGATCATCAACTGGTCGCCGTAGAGGACCGTCCCTTTTTCATCCACGGCGCCCAGACGATCCGAATCGCCATCGAAGGCAAGACCCACATCTGCCTTGTTCGAAAGCACTGCATCGACCAGATGGCGAAGGTTCTCCGGCTGCGTCGGATCGGGATGATGATTGGGGAAGTGCCCGTCCATCTCGAAAAAAAGCTCGATCGAATCGCAATTCAGCTTTTCCAGAATGCGCCGGAATACGGGGCCGGCAGTGCCGTTGCCTGCATCCGAGACGACCTTGATTCGGCGCGGCAGATGGAATTGCGCGGCAATTTCGTTGACGTAGGGTGTCACGATTTCGAAGTTTGAGAGGGAGCCGGAACCGGTTGCGAGGTCGCCTGTCTCGATCAGCCGGCGAACCTTTTGAATTTCCTCGCCGTGAATCGTACTCTGTCCGTGCATTACTTTGAAGCCGTTGTAGTCGGACGGATTATGGCTGCCCGTAATCATGACTCCGGCATCGGATTTCAGATGGAACACGGAGTAGTAAAGCAGGGGAGTGGGGACAACCCCGAGGTCGATCACCTCGCAGCCGGCCGCCAGTAAACCGGCCAGCAGAGCCTCGTGCAGGCGGTCGGAACTCAACCGGCAATCCCGCGCGAGATTCACCTTCCGGGAGTTGTGGCGGAGCAGATAGGTGCCGAAAGCCTGGCCGAGTTGTTTTATGCCCGCGCTGGGGAGTTCGGTGTCCGCGATGCCGCGAATATCGTATTCGCGAAAAATATTGGGCGAAAGCATCAAGCGAAGTATAGCGTTCGTGTTGGAATGGGCATGAATGGTCATCGTTCTCGGACTCGGATTTACGGGATCGCGCCTTGCTCGCAGGTTGCTGCGGCGCGGCATCGCCGTAACAGCGGCTGTACGCGGGGTCAAACGATTCGGCGAGTTGGTTCAGGCGGGTCTGCAGCTCTCCGAATTGACCCTGGACCATCCCGAGGCCATGATGCTGCCGCGCAATGCCACGATGGCGGTTTTGATACCGCCGCTCGCGGAACCGGAGAACGCCGGATTGCGAACGCTCATTCGGAATGTTGCGCCGAAGCGCGTGGTTTATGTTTCTTCGACCGGAGTCTACGGGGATCAGGTTGACGTTGATTTCCGTGCACAGCCGACGCCGAACGACGACCGCGGCCGGCTGCGGCTCGAAGAGGAACGCTGGATGGCTGCCGGACCATGGAGCAGTCTCATCCTGCGTGCCGCGGCGATTTACGGGCCGGGGAGGGGCGTTCACGCGGCCATCAGAGAAGGGAAGATGCCACGCGGCGTCGGGACCGGAATGGTCAGCCGTATCCATGTGGAAGATCTGGTTTCGATCAGCGAAGCGGGCTTGTTCGCGGATCTCGAGGGGGCATGGCCCGTGGCGGATGATGAGCCCTGTTCGAGCGCTGAAATCGCCAAATGGTGTGCGGAACTGCTGCAACTGAAGCCGGTCATGTACAAGACACCACGCGGCTTGCTGATCTCAGGCAGGAAGGTGGATGGCAGAAAAATTCGCGAACTGCTGGGTGTCGAACTGCAATACCCGGGTTGGCGGACCGGAATTATTGCCAGTCTGGCGGAAGAGATACCGCAAAAGCTTACTAAGCGGCTACAGCTGAAGTAGAGAGTACGCTGACCTGACCGCGCAACGTTTCCAGAGCCTCGACGAGCCCTGAGATCTCAACGCTGCCCATTCCGGTGGCGTGCATCATGAGGCGGAACTCGACTTTGCAGATGGCGATTGCAAAGAGCACCCGGTTTCTGGCCAACGCTCGCGCCAAGTCCGGCCGATCCACTCCGGAATGAACCATGGCCTGCCGAACAGACGCCAGCAAATGTGCATAATCCCGGGTCAGGCACCCAAGGTAGGCCCGAAATAAAGCGCGGCGTTTGGCGCGCAGATCTACCAGTAGTTTGCTGTTGGAGGCGAGAAAGGCGAAGTCGTCGTTGGAGAGCAGACGCAACATCGGCCGGTAGCGGTTTGCCGCCACCGAAGTGCGACTGGTTGTCTCGGCAGATCGGAGGGCCCGCATCTTCAGTAATAATCTGAGGGCCGCGAAACAGACCACGATCAGAAAGAGTGCGCCGATAAATAAAAACATCAAGCGAATTCTCCGGTTAATTTACTGTTAAGAATACCAGGATTGATATCCATTTGCAAGTCTATCGGCGGAATTGGGATTAATATTTACCTTCGTGCGGCTTTGGCCAGCAGCTGGTTCAGGGAGTCCAGTTGCTGGAGGAGATGCTCTTCATCCGGAGCGGTAAATTTGACGCGCGCCGGTACTGTCTCCGTTGCCGGCTTCAGCAGTGCCGCCCAAGTGAGCAGACATGCTGAAACGGCCGCAGCTTCAGTCCAGTCCACGAAATTGTTGTAAAGTTTCGGCGCCAGACTGTCGATCAGCAAACGGGCAGCGTCGCAGAGAAACAGGAAGCCGAAGCACGCGCTGGAGATAACATTATTTTTACTCAGGTGCAACGGGTACTTCGAGAGAACCAGGAGAATCGCCGCTATCGCCAACGACAGAGTAAAAACAATCGATCGTTGGGAGACTTCGACATAGAACAAATGGGAATGAGCACGCCCTTCCGCTGCCCCGCTCCAGAAAAAACCGGTCACCAGAAGCGAAATTGCCAGAGCGAGAGTCACTCCTGCGTACATCGTCCAGCGGCCCACGGTCCGGATGCCGGGATAGTCCTCAAAGGTGAGAGTGAACAACTCCCGGACTGCAAATATGCTGAAAATGCATTCGAGCGGTTCCAAAATAAGGTAGCTCCAGAAATAAAGAGCCGAGGCCTTATTCAGCAGACCATAGACGGCGGTCATGACGATAAGAAACGTCAGATATGCCGAAAGCGCCAGGAACCGCTTGGCAAGATTCAGGGAAAGGAGGCGAACTACCGTGATGGCCGCTGCGGCTGCCAACAACAGTTCAGTGATGGCATCAGCATCCATCGGCGCAGCCGTGAGTTCATTCTAGCACTCCGCGCCGGGACAGTGCTATTTAACGGACCCAGGGACAGGGATCGCAGGACGGCGGGTTTCCCTGTGCAGTCAGTGCGCCGGCAACGGCGAGATACGACAGGCTCAAAGTCAGAAGTAGCATCAGCTTTTTCATGGTGGTTAGTTCCTTTTCGGTTTGGGTTTAACTGCTTATGTCCCGAAGTCTAAAAGACCATGAGCCACTAACAGGGCAAATCGGCGAAGAAGTACTCTAAACAGAACGATTTGCGCCGGAGTTTCGAGTTCCACCCCAGGGAATTTCCTGGTACTCATGGCTTGGTGCGCAGGTTGTACAATGCGCATGGAAAGCCTTTGTGAACTCAAATCGTGAAGCTGCGGCTACGGAAGCCTGGCAACGGACTCTGGCGGCCATCCCGACCTTGATCGGGCGCGTCGCCTATTTGTCTTCATTGCGCAATGCACACACAGGTAGTTACGAGCATGTCGGCCTGGCTCAGCGTATCGGTGAAGATGGAGTGGATCGCATTCTCCGCCGCAGTCACATGACGGCTTTTCAGGACTGGCTTTGCTTCGGGTTGGAAAGACAGAAGGGCGAATTAGAGGAGTATTTTTCCGGCCTGGCCGGTGACAGGCGCGAAATTATCTCGCATTGGCTGACACTCGAACCTTGGAATAACTGGGTCCCTGGTGAGTCACGCGATGTGGAACGGAAGCTTTTTAACGCCGACCTGGCTGTAATTCTGGAACTGATCAGGGGCGAGCACGGCGTCGCTTCTCGGGATCCAGACTCATAGCCAGCCCCACCACTTGCCCCACCACTTCGATTTCACCTGGAAATTGGAAGTTCAGGGTCAGCGCTTCCGAAGAAGGGTCTGCAATCAAGCTCATCATACCGTCTTTGACGCTGCACCATCTGCAGTAATAGCCGTCGCGATGCTCCAGAAAATAGATCGGTCGTTCGCTCTGACTTCTCCAGCCGGAAGCCTGAATCCGGCGTTTTGTATCGTCAACAATCAGCAGAGACCCCGGAGGAATTGTGGGATACATGGCCCAGTCTTCCGTGCCCACAAAGCCGTAGCGAAAACGGCTCACATCGACTCCGCTCAGAAGCGCCAACGGCAGTTTCCCCCATCGCTGTACCAACTCGCTCACGAAGAATGTGCGCCGTAAATCAATGCCTGGATCCAAAGACAGCGGCAGCATGGCGGCAGCGCCGCCGTCCGGGTTGAAGTTTACCGCGTGAGTCTTTTCGACCTGAATCAGGCTTGCGTCGGCCGCGATTGATTCCACCGGCACGCCGTACCACCCGAGAACCTCGTTCAGGTCCAGCCGGTAGATACAACACAGGGAATAGAGCTTGTAGATCGAAGGAACGGTGCCTTGGTTCTCGATGTCGGACAGGCGGCTGATCAGAATCCCGAACTCGGTATTGCCGCGGCTTTCCACGATCAGCTGGCTGGCCTGCTCGACATCGCGGAATTTGAGATTCAGCCTTTCCCGAGCCCGTCGAAGGCGCCGCCCTGCGGCTTCCGTGCTGTTATCCTGTCTCTGGACGAAAGCGGGCGCCTGTGGCACGCGTATACCCTTCCTGGTGGAATTATAAGCCCCGCTCGTTCCTGCTTCAATAAGATATATGCGGCGGCGTTCCATTTTCGGAACAGAACAACATTATAGAGGGAGGCGATCTGAGGATTGTCGTTGGCGTTACCGGAGCGAGCGGCGCGATTTACCCCCTTCGACTTTTGGGAAAATTGCGTCGGCCGACTGTGGAAATCCATCTTATTCTGAGTCGTTCCGGAGAAAAAACCTTGTACCTGGAAACGGGAAAAAAGGCGGCGGATCTGAAATCTCTTGCGGACTACACTTGGCCGGTAGATGATATATCGGCGCCACTGGCCAGTGGTTCGTTTCGCACCGACGGCATGGTAATCGCCCCGTGCTCCATCCACACTATGTCTTCGATCGCATACGGTATTACGTCGAATCTGCTCAGCCGCGCGGCGGATGTGTCCCTGAAAGAACGCAGGCCATTGATTCTCATGGTCAGGGAAAGTCCTCTTCACGCCGGTCATCTCAGGACGATGACGGCTCTGGCGGAAATGGGAGCCATTGTCGCGCCACCGATGCCAGGGTTCTATAGCCAGCCGGCGACAGTGGAAGATCTCGTCGATTCGAGCGTGGATCGGGTACTTGATCTGATCGGCTTGCCAGATGAAAACGCGCGTCGCTGGAACGGACCAAAGCGCGGCAACGGCAATGGCGGACCGGACGGCGTCGAATGAAACGGCGAGCCGCTTTTCAGGGAGAACTCGGAGCTTTCAGCCAGGTCGCGGCGCGTCAGCTTGCCGGGGACGATTTCATTCCCGTACCGCTGCCGACCTTCGAAAAGGTTTTTGTCTCCGTTGTAAATGGAAAATGTGATTGTGCCGTGATCCCGATTGAGAACACCTTACACGGGTCGGTACATGAAAATTACGATCACCTGATTAAGTACGATCTGCCGATTCAAGGCGAGACTTTTGTACGAATTGTGCACAATCTGATCGTGCCACCCGGGGTGAAATATTCTCAGGTGCGGCGGGCATATTCGCACCCCGTGGCGCTGAATCAATGCAGACGGTTTTTCGAAGAGAACCCGCAAATTGAAAAAACGCCCTTCTACGACACGGCCGGCAGCGTGAAGATGATGATGGAGAAGGGGCTTAAGGATGCAGGCGCCATCGCATCGGCAAACGCTGCGGAGATCTATGGCGCGAAGATTCTGAAGAAATCGATCGAGGATGACCGGGAAAACTTCACGCGGTTCTTTCTGTTGGAAAAACCAAAACGCGGCTCGCGTGCCCGTAAGGCGCCGGTCCAACAGAGTTCCACCAAACGGTTCAAGACCACTGTGGTTTTCACAACCCGCAATCTGCCCGGTGCGTTATTCCGGTCGTTAAGCGCCTTTGCGCTGCGCGATATCAATTTGACAAAAATCGAATCGCGGCCTCTTACCGGAAAACCTTGGGAATATCTCTTTTATCTGGACTTCCTCGGACACGTGGACGACCGCGCCTGCGTCAACGCTTTGAATCACCTTGCGGAACTGGCTGATCTCTTACGCGTGCTCGGCTGCTATCCCGCCGGCGAGTAGCCTTTCAGGGCGCTCCCGTTTACTCTCAAGGTATGGAAACCCTCCACGAGACGGTACCTTCCCCGGAGACCATCAAGCAAGATGCCGTCAGGGAAGACAACGGCGCCGCGACCGAGACGGAGTCCGCGCCGGAGACTCCGGAGTTCGAAGAGGTCTCGATTCTCGCGGTCCGTGACACCGTACTGTTCCCGAATGCTTTGCTGCCCCTGAGCGTGGGGCGCCCCACATCCGTCGCGCTGGTGGAATCGCTGGGCGAGAACAGATTGATCGGAGTGCTCTCGCAACTCGATCCGCGGACGGATGTGCCGGGGCCCCACGAATTGCATGAGACGGGCACGGTCGCGATCATTCACAAAATCGTGCGGATGCGCGAAGGCCAGCTTCTGTTCTGCGAGGGAATCTCGCGCATGCGAATCCGGAACTATACCTCGGTCGAGCCGTTTCTGCGCGCCCGCATTGAGCGCATGCCGGAGATTGAGCCGGAGATGACGTCGGAATTGACAGCCCTGCGGCAGAATGTGTTGAGCGAGTTCACGCAGATCGTGTCGGCGACGCCGAATCTTTCCGATGACGTAGCGACTGCCGCGTCGAATATCTCCGAGATCGGACGCCTGGCCGATTTCATCGCGGGAACGCTCCCCAGTCTGACTCACATCGAGCGCCAATCGGTACTGGAGCAGAACGATTCCAGGGCGCGGCTGCAGTTCATCAATCAGCAACTGGCGCGGGAAGTCGAACTGCTCGAGCTCCGTCAGAAGATCCAGTCGCAGGTGCAGGGACAGCTTTCGCAGAGCCAGCGCGAGTTTTATCTGCGGGAACAACTGAAAGCGATTCAGAAGGAACTGGGCGAGGGCGACGAGCGCGAGCAGGAATCGGAGGAACTCAGGGAAAAGCTGGAAAAGGCCGGCATGCCCGATGAGGTGAAGCAGGAAGCCCTCAAGGAACTGAGCCGGTTCTCGCGTATCAATCCGATGTCGCCGGAGCACACGGTGGCGCGAACCTATCTCGAATGGCTGATTGCGCTCCCGTGGGCGGTGTCATCGGGAGAAGCTGTGAACGTGCAGCGGGCGGCCGAGATCCTCGATGAGGACCATTACGACCTGGAGAAAGTCAAAAACCGCATTCTTGACTTTCTGGCGGTAATGCAGCTCAAGCCCAGGCTCAAGGGACCGATTCTTTGTTTTGTCGGACCGCCGGGAGTCGGAAAGACATCCCTGGGCCGATCTATCGCCCGTTCGCTGAGCCGGAAATTTCAGCGCATTTCATTAGGCGGTATGCATGACGAAGCCGAGATCAGAGGGCATCGGCGCACTTATATCGGATCGATGCCCGGTCAGGTCATACAAGCTCTGCGGCGCGCCGGCGCGAACGACCCGGTGTTTGTGCTGGATGAAGTCGACAAGCTGGGGCGGGATTTCCGCGGCGATCCGGCATCGGCCCTGCTGGAAGTGCTCGACCCTGAGCAGAACGCGACGTTCCGCGACAATTACCTCGACGTGCCGTTCGATCTTTCGCGTGTGCTCTTCATCACGACCGCCAATGTTCTGGATACCATTCCCGGCGCATTGCGCGACCGCATGGAGATCATCGAGCTGCAGGGCTATACGGAACAGGAAAAAGTGATGATCGCGTTCCGTTATCTCATCCCGCGGCAGAAAGCCGAGAACGGACTGGATGACAACAGACCGCTGGTCTTCCAGGACGAAGCAGTAAGGTTCATCGTGCGGCGCTACACGCGTGAAGCCGGCGTACGAAATCTCGAGCGGGAAATCGGAACGGTTTGCCGCAAGGTTGCGCGGCGGTATGCGGAGGCGAAGGAACCGGTCGTCGAGGTGACCGCGGCCTTCGTGGAAGAATCGCTGGGCGCGCCGCGTTTCCGGCCCGATACCGAAGTTGCCGCGCGAACGAAAAGGCCCGGAGTCGCGGTGGGCCTGGCCTGGACGCCCGTGGGCGGCGACGTGTTGTTCATCGAAGCCGGACGCATGCCGGGAGGTAACAAAGGATTGACCATGACCGGGCAACTCGGATCGGTCATGCAGGAGTCGGTGCAGGCGGCGCTGACGTGGGTACGCGCCAACGCGACAAGGTACGGCATAGACCCGGATGTTTTCAAGACGAGCGATATTCACGTCCACATACCAGCCGGAGCAATTCCAAAGGACGGTCCGTCCGCCGGTGTCACCATGGCGACCGCCTTGTTATCGATGCTTACCGAGAAATGCGTGAAGGAGAATCTGGCGATGACGGGCGAAATCACACTCACCGGTCAGGTCCTGCCGATCGGCGGCATCAAGGAGAAGGTATTGGCGGCAAAACGCAGCGGCGTGAAGGAAATCATTGTTCCCGCCGAGAACGAAGTGAATGTGCGTGAGGATCTGAAAGCCGAGCAGATCGGCGATATCAAAATTCACTACGTGAACACAATGGAAGAACTCGTGCCGCTCGCGCTCGGCCTCTAACGAATTTGTACCGCCGGCGATCTTGTCGCCGGCGATTTTACTGCGGCTACTCTGCTCTATGGGTCGGAGCTTCCGCCCGGCGCATTTGTCTCGAAAAAAGGTAATCTGAGAGAAGTAGCTGACCGCAGGGACAAGACGATCCACAAATACACCGGTCTTGACGAAATGAGGCGGACGAATACCGATACTGGCATGGCCGCCCGGTGCAGGAACGGACAGATGCGATTTCCGAGTTCACGACGGCATACGTGCTGAAAGGCCTGGCCGTCATGCCGTTCTGAGAGGCAGTACAGCCTTTCGAAATAGCGCAATATAACGTTTATGTTCGGTACTTGCGCTTGCTGGCGGCGTAAAATGCCATTCACGCGTCCAGGAAATATAAATGCGGCCTGCTATCTCGCTCTCGCGCCGCAAGTTAGAACTAATCCACGACATTGCATCACATCGGATTCCACGCTTCAGGTGGTACAAGTGAATCGAATGGCGCGCACTATGCCAATGGAGAGCCATCGCAGCCGAAAATGGGTTTGAATTTGCGAATGACAAAATCGTCCCATCCAGCCGCCGCGTGAGCCGCCTCAACCCTTCCACTGCAACCCTGGCGACGATCGCTCCCGCGCGGATGAGTTGCAGACAATTTTGATCTGCGGCAAGGCGGCGGACAGGCCTCAGCTCAGTCGGAGCCGCCGAGGATCGTCACAACCGCGGCGATCACCTCGCGGAGCGATTCCGGCTGCAATGCACCGACTACACTTTCCACCAGATCGCCGCTCGCCGTGAAAAGTTTGCCGGGCGGCGCATAACTCGCAACCGGCAGCGAACCTCGCTCGAAGTCCGAGGCGCATGGGGAACCCTCCTTTGGGCAGTTTAACATCGGTTTTCCTCGTCCGCTTTCTTCGTCACCGTGACCTTTGTACTTGACTGGTCGTAAAACGCCGTTCACGTGGGCGGTATGAGGCATTTCAGGCGTCACCCCCCAGGACCTGCCTGGCCTTTGGGACATTCCAGCAAGGGCGGTATCCTGTAAAGGAAGAATTGACGTGGGCAGGCGCTTGGCACGACAGTGCGGACTGCGATCCAAACAACCGCATGGACAAAACCATCCGCAAATACACCAGCTTTGATGAAATGAAAGCGGACGAATACCGATACTGGCAGAGTCGGCCGGTATGGGAGCGCATGGATGCGGTCGAGGAACTGATCGAGACCGTATACGCACTCAAGGGTTGGGAGATGGCGCCGGATGTACCAAGACTACAAAGACCTTTTGTCCGTGTTCCATGCCCATGGCGTTAAATACCTGATTGTTGGCGGTTACGCCGTCATCTTTCACGCACAGCCGCGCTTTACGAAGGACATCGATCTTTTCATAAAAGCCGACTTGGCAAACGCGCAGGCGATTTGGGCGGCGCTCGCGGAGTTCGGAGCACCGCTTGAAGGCATACTCCCGGAGGAATTCGCGGATCGCAGCAGCTTCTTTCGTTTTGGCCGCGACCCGCGATGCGTGGACATTCTCCCCGACCTTCCTGGCGTCGATTTTGACGCCGCATGGGAAAGGCGCGTGGAGGGTGTTATCGATGCGCAAACCGGACTGACCGGGTATTTTCTTTCCAAAAACGATCTGATTGCATCGAAACTCGCGGCGGGCCGATTACATGATCTCGCCGATGCTGAAGCAATTCGGGCAGCAGCGAAAGCCAGCGGCCATTGAGAGCCCTCAAAAGCCCCACGGAAACGCAGTCCGACGGGACTGATCAATAGGCAGTCGGCACTCAGTTTGGCTCAGGATGCTCGGCACTATTAATGACCAAAACTTTCGTCGGCAATTGCCGGTTTTCCAGGCGCAATCCCAGTTGCTCCTGCAAGGCCGTAAAGATCGACGGTAGCGCTGGTTCGACCGGGAGCCCCTGATTGTTATCCGTAGCGCCTGCAGGTGGTGTCCCTCCTCCTGAAGCTTCGTCTGGCATCCACCGAAGAGTGATGTCGTAGTAATGGCCGGCAAGGCCAGTCTGGTCAGACACCACGCTTCGAACGACGCGCGTTTCCAAGACCCTTGCCAAAACTCCCATATCGAGTTTCTTGCCGCCGATGAACCCGCGCCCGACGCCGACAGCACCGCATATAGGCTGCTTCCCGACATCTTCCGGCTTTGTCGTCATGGTGACCGTAAAGCACGTGTTCTCCTTTGACTCCGTAGCACGGAGGCCCGTTTTGGCGACCACGAGCGCATACGCAGGCATCTGCTTTGTCTCCCAATCGGCGGCTAAGTGGAACCTGTCTCTGAGCATCGCCCGCAGCATCTGTCCGGTGGTCTCGTTGATTTGCGACACCGTTCCCTCAATCACTGGACCTTTTGCTTCTATGTCGTACCGATCGACGTTGATCCATCGCGGGCCACCGGAAATCCTGGTGGGGTCCACCCTGTAGGCGTAAGTAATCATAGTCATCAGAGTGACGTTGGTTGCGAATAATGTCCCTTTGACGGTCGGACGGACGGAGCTTTCCAGAGCGCCGGACTTGTTCGGCTTGACTGAGATCACCTCGTATTCGGCTGGGCGTGCCGGCGATGAAGTCTGGGCCTCCCCAGAAAAATATGCGGGGGAAGTCAGGAACACCAGAACACCTGGTAAACTGAAGCTGCAGATTCGACGCAAGTGGCCTTTCCCTCCCCTCTCTGTTAGCCTATCTTTTGCCGTTCGGGACCATCTCCCCTTCATCGGAAGCTGCATGTCATCTTTCTCTTTCCGAGGCACGGCGTGGAGCGGAGCCTCGGGCGTTCGAGTTCAGCCGTTAACACGTGGGTAAACGTTGTAGATTACGCTAACGCCGGAAATCCGTGGAACTCCCGGATCGATGCTGGTCCCCCAGGCGTTTCCAACGTCTTTTCTGCTGTGCTGTCAAGGGTAGATATGGCACATCGCTGAAAACCGTTGTTCACGTGTTCAAAAAATATACTCTCTTTCCCGCTACGCCGCACGTACCCGAGAACTTAGAGCCAATCCACATGGTAATCCCGGCCCTGCAGCGCGTCGATTTCCACGCCTGACATGCTACAAGTGGATCGCGGAGGTGCGTCCCTATGACAAAAAAGAACAACTCGCAGCCAATTGTCGCCAATGCCGGAACCGCGGATCGGTTATACCCTTGCCAAAATGGGTTTGAATTTGCGAATGCCGAAAATCATTCAATCCACTGGTCATATCCGCGGCTTCAACTTCCAGCGGCGGCATCCGATTCGCCGGGACCGCGTCTGCTAAGGTGGGCCTGATGTCGCGAGAGCCTTCCCTGCAGGACCCGCTTCGTTTCAATCGTAAGACACCTCCGTGCGCAGTCGTGATCTTCGGCGCGAACGGCGATCTGACAAAACGCAAATTACTCCCCGCGCTGTATCGTCTTGCGTGGGAAGGCCGGCTGGCCCCGGGCTTCGCAATCATCGGCATTTCGCGTACTGCGATGTCCGATGATGATTTTCGCGGGCACATGCGCGAATCGGTCGCGAAGTTTCTTGAGGATTCCCCGTTCGATGAAGACCTCTGGCGATCGTTCGCGCAGGGACTCTTCTATATGGCCGGAGACGTCGGGGACCAGAATATATACCAGCGCCTGGCCGATCGTTTGGCTGAGGTCGACAAGGCGCGGCAAACCGCGGGCAACATCCTCTTCTATCTCTCCACGCAACCCAGTCAATATGCGCCGATCGCCGAAGGAATCGGCACGGCGAATCTGGCAAAAGGGGACGGCTGGCGGCGCATCATTATTGAAAAACCGTTCGGTCACGATCTGACCAGCGCGCGGGAATTGAACCGCAGACTGCAGAAGGTCTTCGATGAGAGCGGGATCTACCGCATCGATCACTATCTCGGGAAGGAAACGGTCCAGAACATTCTGGCATTCCGCTTCGGCAACGGAATCTTCGAACCCTTGTGGAATCGGCGCTACATCGACCACGTGCAGATCACCGCGGCGGAGTCGATCGGCGTGGAAGGCCGAGGCGCCTACTATCAGGAAGCAGGCGCGCTGCGCGACATGGTGCAGAACCATCTGCTGCAGGTAATGGCTACAGTGGCGATGGAACCCAGCGCGGCATTTTCAGCCGATGCGGTACGCGATGAACGTGCGAAGCTGCTGCGTTCGATTCACGTGATGAAGCCGGAGGAGATTGCGGACAATGCCGTTCCCGGACAGTACGGCCCGGGGCGCATGGGCGGAGAATCAATTCCGGGATTCCGTCAGGAAAAAGGCGTCGATCCGGAATCGCAGACCCAGACCTATGTCGCTGCCCGGTTCGTCGTGGAGAACTGGCGCTGGGCGGGGGTGCCGTTCTATATCCGGACCGGCAAGTGTCTTCCGAAACGCGTCAGCGAAATTGCCATTCATTTTCGGTCCGCGCCGTTGGCCGTTTTTCATAACGAACTCGGGGCAGGGAATGGGGACGCCGGTGTTGTCGACGACCATGAAGCCGTTCCCAATCTTCTGATTCTCCGCATTCAGCCGGAAGAAGGCATTTCGTTGAAATTCAATTCCAAACGACCTGGCGCCGGGATGACGCTGCGGCCAGTGTCGATGGACTTCAACTACGGGTCGAGCTTCGGAGAGCGTTCCCCTTCCGCATATGAAACGCTGCTGCTCGACGCCATCGCGGGCGATGCGACGCTCTACACGCGCCAGGACATGGTGGAGGCAAGCTGGTCCGTTGTGCAGCCGATTCTCGATTACTGGAGCACACGGAAGTTCTCCTTTCCGAATTACGCGCCCGGTACCTGGGGACCGGCCGAAGCCGATGACCTGCTCAAGCGGCACGGCCACAGTTGGAGGCGGCCGTGACGCCTCCCGTTCAGAAAGTGAGGAGGCCGTGAGCCCACAGACGGTCAAGCCGGACCACATTCTCCATGAACTGTCCGAGCTGTGGACCTCTTTGAGCAAACAGGAACACGAACAGGAGCACAAAGAAGGCAAAACGGAAGGCTCCGGCGTCCTGCGGGCCTGCGCCATGACGCTGATCGCTTTCGTCGATGGCGACGCGGATTCGTCCGCACTCAGCGACACGATCGGACGCATCATGCGTTCTCATCCCAGCCGCGCCATCATCGTTCGATTACATAAAACCGAAGGAATACTGGACTCCCGCGTTTTCGCGCAATGCTGGATGCCGGCCGGGCGCCACAAACAAATTTGCTGCGAGCAGGTGGAATTGTCGGTTTCATTGAACCGCGCGGCCGACATACCGTCGATCATTGCGCCGCTGGCGGCTCCGGACGTGCCCCGCGTGATCTGGTTCCGGTCTTCGGCGATTGACGGTGTTCCGGAGTTGGATGGCATTCTGGCGCTCGGCGACAAGATGATCGTGGACACTGCGCATCCCGGCGCGCCCGCCTTCGCGGACCTGCGGGTGCTCTCCAATGCCGGCTGCATTGTCGGCGATCTCTCATGGACGCGGCTGACGAAGCTGCGGCAACTGGTTGCGCAACTGCTCGACGGATCCGATCTCAGTGCCGTACAGAACGTGTCCATCGAGTATTCGGGGAGCGAAGCACCGCCCGAGGCGAAGTATCTGCAGGCCTGGTTGAGGTCGGAGCTGAGATCGGAGTTGAGATCGGAGCTGCGGCCGGAGTTACGTTCTGACCGGCAGTCCGCGAGTGTGGATTTGCGCCCGGTGGATTCTGCCGGGCCGAAGCGGATCAAGACTATCCGCATCGATACAGGTATTCACATTCGCCTCGAAGAAAACTGCGCGGAGTACGAAACCGGCTCCATGCGCCAGCGCGCCAATCTTCCGAAGAGCTCGGAAGGTGAACTCCTCGGCGAAGAACTGAACATCATGAGCCACGACCGTATTTTTGAGCGGGCGCTGCAGCGGATGACGGCATGGACTCCGCGATCCTGATTTTCGACAATCCCCAGGCAGCCGCCGAGGCCTGCGGAGACCGGATCCTGGAAATTCTGGATCAGGCTCGGCGAGAGCGGGGCCGCGCCACGCTGGCGGTTTCCGGCGGCAGCACTCCGCGGCTGATGTTCGAGGCGATGGCAAAGCGTTCTTTCGATTGGCGCGAAATCGAGATCTTTCAGGTCGACGAACGCTGTGTGCCGCCGGACCATGAACTGAGCAACTTCCGGATGATCCGCGGGTCTCTGTTGAATGCAATTTCAATCGATGAGAATCGGTTTCATCGAATGAGGGGAGAGTTAGCGCCCGTAGAGGCGGCTGCCTTGTATGCAGATGAAATAGGCGGCAGGTTTGGTTTGGCGCCGGGCGAACTGCCGGTATTCGACGCGATCCAGCGCGGAATGGGGCCGGACGCGCACACAGCCAGTCTGTTTCCGGGAGAGCCGCTCATCAATGACCGCACAGGTATCGCGGCCTCGGTTTGGGTTGAGAGGCTCACGCAGCATCGAATCACTCTGCTGCGGGGAGTTTTGGAACGCGCGCGTCATACTCTTTGCCTTGCCGCGGGCGCGGAGAAGGCAGAGGCGCTTCAACGGGTTCTCCATGAACCTTTTGACCCGCTGAAGTTTCCTTCCCAGATCAAGTCCCCCGGCACGGTCTGGTATGTCGACAAAAGCGCGAGTCAGCTCGTTAAGCCGTAGCTCGATATCCGCGGCAGTTACTCGATGCGGCGCGTCAGTACGGCCGTCCCGGAACTCAGTCCCTGCTGACTGCCCAATTGGCTGGCGGTCCAGTCGATTCGCATGGAATTGTCCGAGGTCAGCCTCAGCGTCAGTTCGCCGGCGGCTCCGCCTGCACCGGTCCAGAGGCAGTTGTACTGTTGTCCGTTCGCAGTCCCGCTGAAAGTAAAGTTTACTTCCGGAGAAATGGCCCGGTCGGCGATTCTGAAGCGGGAGCGGTAACGGCCGCGAATGGCGCCGCCGTCCTGAGTGATGGTGGCCTCAATGTATTCGGGCGGGTAGAGAGACTCGTTTTTGTTGACCTGACCTTCCTTTGGTTTCGCATAAAACCAAAATCCGACGGGCTGCCGGTTCACCGGATGGTCGATCCGGGAAAGTGCGCTATTTATTGGCGCCGGCAGTTTCGGCGCCGATGGGAGCTCTGTCATCGTCAAGGCCGGCTTGGGGTCCGCTCTCTCGACGGGCAAGGCACTGCCGGACTGTCCGATCGCACGAGGCCGCGTCTCCGCGTTCCTGCGCAGTTTGTTTAATTCGAGAATGGCGGCGTCGCGTTCCAGTGTGGCTGCTCTCAGGTCGGCGCGCAATTGCGAGACCTGCGCCGGCTCAGAATCACCGGCGGCGGCCGGGGAAGTAAATTTAGGCGGAGCAGCGGACGGGGAAGTGGAAGATGAGGTGCTGTTTGTGTCGGGTGCGCGGTTCTGTCCGCCCGGCGTGTTCTCCGAAGCGAGCCAGTACAACAAGCCGGCGCTGATCACGATGGCCGCGCCCCAAACCATGCCTGCCATCAGGCGTCTGGCGCCGGGTGACGGTGGGTTGAGCACGAGGGCGGGCTCCGGCGGGTTGACCATCATCTCGTCGTACCGGCGGCGGCGCGCGGGATCGGAAAGAACGGCGTGGATGCGGTTCAGTTTCCGCATCTGCTTTTCGGCTATTTCCTTCAGCAGCGGGTCGGTTTGCTGGTCGGGGTGCAGGAGCCGGACAAACAGGCGAAAGGCGTCCCGAATCTGCTCGGGAGACGCTTCGGGCGTCACCCCAAGTTCTTCGTAGAAGGTAATTTCGCCATCGTCGTACGACCCGATCATAAGAATGAGCTACTGAACTATTGTATTTTGAAACCGCCGAAAACGTTACTGTAACGCGGCCGCGTGGCTTTTCTTTATGGCCATTTGCGGGTGGGGAGCCGGCCCGGAGCTCCGCGGCTAAAATCGATGTGGGAGCCAATCCTGTCCGGTGGCAGGCACAGTCTTCAAAACTGCTGAACGTTCTTCGGATCGTTGGTCGATTCGACTTCGACTGGTTCCCGCCAGGTTACACTGAGTGGAGCAAGCGCCTCCCGCATCTTCCCCGGTCGTCTAATGGTAGGACAGCGGCCTTTGGAGCCGTGAATCGTGGTTCGAATCCATGCCGGGGAGCCAGCCTTTGGCTTTCAATAGTTGCGGAATTCACAGTCAGGCAATTGACAAAACCGGAGACGCCTGCTTGTTCCGTTTCAGATCGTCGAGGGAAATGGTCGGAATCTGCAAGTCATCGTCCTTGATTACCACGCGCCGCGGCCGGCATTCTTCAAATTCCACGCCCGAGATCCTCTTGAGCACTTCAATACGGAGCGGCGGCAGCCCCATAGCACCATCGCGTCGTCCGCGTGGAGAAGGTCGGCCGGTGCGGCCGGGAAGGCAAAATCGGGAATCGCCCAAGCGGAAGCTGGGCACCTTCAGCAATCCAGACACTCAATCCCATGACTTGCCAGAAAAGTTCGATACCTGCCCACGAAGGAGGCCAGCTTCGGCGCCTTCATACCGACGATCCGCTGGCGATTCCGTTTGATCGCGGTGCGTGCTTTGACGACGTCGGCGAGATCAACGCCATCCAGAAATTCGCCGCGGCGATCCGGATTCGGGTTGTTGCCCAGTCGGCTGATATTGAGCAGAAATGCGCATCCGGTTGGGCGCCGTGCGCGCGATCTTGAGTATCTGGTCGAGATTGTCGGCTCCGCGCGATCCCGCATCCACCACGGTCGTGACGCCGGTAGGCAGAATTTCCGGCGGAAGAAGCGTTACGTCGCGGGCGTGCACGTGGATATCGATCAGGCCGGGCGCCATCAACCTGCCTGCGCGTCAAAGGATTCCACAGCGGCCGCCGCGCCGATGTTCGGGCGAACAGCAACATCGGGAATCCGATCGATATTCTGTGCGGGATCGATCACGCGGCCGTTGCGGATCACCAAGTCGTATTGGGCTGCGCGAATGGAACGGGGCAGGGTAAGCAGTCCGGGAAAGCCGGCTGCGGCGCGGAGAAGAGTTCGGCGGTTCATCACTTATCGATCTTCCGCCCTCGGCGCCCGTAACCTTGTGTTTCAGGACAATTCAGATAACTCTTTGAACTGCCCTGTGCTGTCGCCCAGCTTCTCGGCCGGAATCCCGAGCTTGTTCAACAGCGTCAGTTGCAGATTGGTCATCGGAGTGTGTTCCGGAAAGACGATATGCCGGCCGCCCTTCAGCCCCATCCCACTTCCGCCGAGAAGCAGTGTCGGCAGCGGACCATGCGTGTGCCGGTCGCTGTTGCTGATGCCGCCGCCAAAGAGCAGGGCAGTGTGGTCGAGCAGCGACCCGTCGCCATCCGGCGTGTTGCGCAGCTTTTCCAGATACTCGCCGAACAACATCAGATGATGGCGCTGAATGCGCGTACACTTCTCCATCTTCACCGGGTTGTTCTGGTGGTGTGTCAGAGGATGATGCGGATCGGGTACACCGATCTGTGGATAAGGCCGGCCGGTCTGCTCGCGACCATACATAAAGGTGATGACCCGCGTCAGATCGGACTGATAGGCCAGAAGCTGCAGATCGTAGAGCAACCGCACATGGTCTTCGAATACGTTCGGAATACCCGCCGGCTGCGCGACGTCGGGCAGTTCCTTCGAACTCTGCTCCTCGGCCTTCCGGATGCGCCGCTCGACATCGCGAAGCGAGGTGAGATAGTCGTCTACCTTCCGGTTATCGGCCTTACCCAGCTTCTTCTGAAGCTGACTTACACGATCGTTGACCGAATCGAGAAGGCTCTGATCCTGGCTGAGGCGCGCCGCTCGTACGCGCGCATCGGTGCTGTCGCTCGAGCCGAACATCCGTTCGAATAGCACGCGCGGATTGTTCTCCGCCATGAGCGGCAACGTCGGCGTCAGCCATGAGAGGGTGGTGCTGTAGGCGCAGCTGTACCCGAGATCGCAGTCTCCCACCAGGCTGTTGTCGTCGGCGATCATCTGCAGCGAAGAGAGCTGCGTGTCGCTCTCGAATGTCTTCGCGGCAATTTGATCCATGGAGATTCCGTTCTCCAGTTGGCTGTCCGACTTTCTGATATGGACGCCGGTCAGATAGCATCCGGAAGCGCGAGAATGGTCGCCGCCGCCGTCGCCGTTGGCCTCGGCCTCGTCGGCGAAAAGACCGGTGACGACGATCAACTGGTCCCGGAACGGTTTCAGTCCGACCAGCGTGGGTGAAAACTCGAATGCTGAGCCTGTTCCGGTGGGCAGCCATTTGTCGTAGATGACGCCGTTCGGATGATAGATGACGCCGAGTCGGCGCACCGGGGCGGGCGTGGCCGCAAACGCGGGCACCATCGCATCGAGAAAAGGCAACGCAATGGTCGCTCCCACTCCTCGAAGCACTGCGCGGCGCGAAATGGCTTTCTTCGTGACGATCATGACCTGACCTCTCCTTTCACACTGCCTCCCGTTGAGTACTGCTCATCGGGCTGCTGTCCTCATCTGAAATGGTGCGCTTTTCACAATACCCAAAATCACCGACGACCAGCGGTAGTCATCAGCCGCGGCATTGCGAACAATCCCGCGGATCGCCGGATCGTCGTAATACTCAATTCCGCGGCCCAACGAGTACGTCAGAAGCTTTGCCGTCACTGTCCGGACAAACTGTTCTTTCTGCGCCACCAAGGCGCGCCGAAGGGCTACAGGTCCATCTACTTTGGTGCCGTCCAGCAGCACGCCGGATGCGTCGATGGGCTTGCCCGCATCGGTGGTGCGCCATTGGCCGATAGCGTCAAAGTTCTCGAGACTGAAGCCCAGCGGATCCATGCGGGCATGGCAGCTCGCGCAGACGGGATTGGCGCGATGCGCCTCCAGCATCTCCCGAACCGATAAAACTTTGCCTTCCGGAGCACTCGCCTCTAACGCGGGAATATTCGGCGGCGGAGGCGGCACGGGCGCGGCCAGGATATTTTCCAGCAGGAACTTCCCGCGGATGGTCGGCGTCGTCCGCGTGGTGTACGAAGTCACCGCCAATATTGCCGCCTTGCCAAGCAATCCGAAGCGGTTCTCGTCAGTGAGCGTGACTTTTCGGAAGTGCGTCCCGTAGACGCCAGGGACTCCATAGTGACGGGCCAGTTGTTCATTCAGGAAAGTCTCATTGGACGTGAGCAGATCGACGACGCTGCGGTTTTCCTTCAACTGCGCGTCGAGAAACATGTTGATTTCGCTTTCGAAGGCGAACCGGAGATTGTCGTCAAACCATGGAAACTTCGTGCTCTCCGGATTCAACAAGTTCACGTTGCGCGTCTCCAGCCATTCGGCGAAGAAGTTCTGGACCAGCGCATCGCGCGCGCGCGGTTCGGCCAGCATGCGCAAAACCTGCTTTTCGAGGACCGCGGGCTCTTTCAGTTTTCCGCTGATTGCCAGATCGAGAAGGGTGTCGTCCGGCATGCTGCTCCACAGAGCGAACGAGAGACGGGAAGCCAAATCGACATCGGAAATACGATAGACCGTGCCCGGAGCGACTCCCGCCGGATCGGCCTCAATGCGAAACAGAAAATCGGGACTGATCAGCACGCGCTCCAGCGCGGAGCGAATTCCGGCATCGAAATCTCCGTTCGCACGGGCGCGCTTGTAAAAGCTGAGCAACGTCTGCACGTCGTCGCTGGTTGCGGAACGCCGGTAAGCCCGCCGCGCCAGTCGCGAGAGAATCCTCGTCGCGCAGGGAAGTTCATCCGCGGTATTTGAGGGATGGCAAAGGAAGATCAACCGGCGGCTCGGCGAGTCCTGTGGCACCTGCGCCGCATAGGGACCGCCGATATACATCGATGAAATAGCTGTGGGAGTGTTGGGGCTGTCGGATTGCCGGCTCCAAAGCGGAAGATGATCGGGTCCCACGCCTTCCGGCTCGGGATCTTCGGTCTTCAGTATGGTGGCGACCACTTTGTGCAACCCTGCCTTGACCGGGACCCGCGCCTGCAGCGCTTCATCCCCGTCGTACAGGAAAACCTTCGCCGGATCTTCTTTGGACTGCGTTTTTGCGGCGGCCGCGGGATTTTCACCCGGCGGAGTTTTGACCGGCGCCTGCGGGCCACCTAATTTGAATTCCGCAACGCGCTTCCCATCTACGCTGATCTCGAAGTGATTCGGAACGTTCAGGCCGCGAATCTCGCTCCCGAACGTCCGCTGCAGCTTGAGCCGGAAAACGTATTCGCCGTCCACGGGGAAAAAATGTTCCGCTGCAATCCCGCCGCGCGAGCCCAGCGGAAAATCCTCGCCCAGGCGATCTTTTTGGCTCAGATAGACCTGTTCGTTCGAATTATTTTTGATCGCGCCGTAGCGCTCGAACGCCGCCGGAATCGTGGGATCGCCCACGGCCTGTCGCGCGATCCGGGACGCTGCCGTTATATATCGATCCAGCAGCGCTGGCTCCATCGCGAGCACGTCGGCGTTAGTATCGAATCCGAACGCCTGCTCGTCGGGCGGCAGAATGATTTCAGGATCGACATCAACGCCGATCAGGTCGCGCACGGAGTTTGCATACTCAGTGCGATTGAGACGGTGCAGGCCTGCGGCGCGTCCGGGATTCACATGAGCGGCTGCGGCGCGGTCGATTTCCGATTCGAGCCAGGCGGCTACGGAATTGTACGTGGCGTTGTCCGGCCGCGGAATGCCGGGAGGCGGCATCGAGCGGCTGCGCAGCTTCACGAGCACCTTCTCCCAGGTCTCGGCCGAATTCGAGACATGCACGGCATCCGCGCTGTCCAATAAAAGGTTGGCCGTTTTCAGCTTCTGGTTATGACAGGAGACGCAATACTTCGTAACCAGTTCGTGTGCCGGCGTATTGGGAGCCGACGCGGGCGGTGCGGAGGCCTGAAAAGCGGAGGCTGTAAAACAGATCACGCCGATGATGCCGATGCTCAGAAGCGTTTTCGTCATTATTGTTCCGCGCGGCATTTGTTCTGGGCTTCGCAGGGGTGGCCGAGCTTGGGATCCGCGCCGTGCTTAAGCAGCATCTCCGCGCCATCTTTGTTATAGAGGACGCCGCCGAGCCGGTCGCCGAATCCCGCCGCAGCCAGGTATGGTGTTACTCCCGCTTTGCTGACCGCGTTCACATCGACGCCGAGATCGATCATCTGCGCGAGCAGGGTGTTCCAGCCGCGGTAAGCAGGACCGAACAAAGCGTTTTCACCGAAGGTAGTCGCGCCCTTCGCATCGACCCCGAGATCGAGCAGTAATTTGACAGCGGCAAGAGCCTGCGCCTCGGTAACAACGCTTTCTCCAATCCCGTGGTTGAGGCCGGTCGCGGCCATGAGCGTGGTCGCATTGCTTGCCGTTCCCTGTTTCGGATCGGCGCCGGCTTTGAGCAGGATCTTCATCATTTCCAGATCGGCGATCGAACTCGCGAGCAGGAAAGGTGTTGCGCCGACGCAATCTTCATACCCGCCGGCAACGCTCGGTTGCGCTTTGGTCATGCGCGCGTTCGGATTGGCCCCGTGCGCCAGCAGAGCATTCACCAGTTGGAGCTTGGCCTGACGATCCGGAATGCCGCCCATGGCATCGATCAAACCGTATACGCGATTGGCCGTGTAGGTTTCCCACTCGGTCGATGCCCAATGCAGTGGCGTGAAGCCCGCGTCGATGATGTTCGGATCGGCTCCGTGATCGAGCAGCCAGAGCGCCAGCGGAACCTGTCCGCGTACGGTGGCCACGAGCAGCGGCGTGTAGCCGTTCACGCCCTGGGTCTTGGGACCGCCGATCGGCGGCGCGCCGGGAGCGCCGAATCTCCTTGGCGCCGGAGCCGAATTCGGTTCGGCTTCCGTCAGTACGTTCACGTCCATTCCCGCCTTGAGGAACAACTGGACCATCTCCAAATCGCCCTGCCGCGCCGCGAAATGGATTGCCATGAATCCCGCCTTGCTGTGGGCTTTGAGATTGGCATGCGCGTCGATGAGGGCCTGCGCCACGCTCAGTTGGTGTTCGGTGGCTGCCCACATCAATGCGGTCTGGTGCTGCGACGGCTCCTGCGCTTCGATCGCCGCGCCGTATTCTAGAAGTCTCTTGACGGCATCGACGCTTCCGCTCTTCGCGCAGGTCATCAGCGGGGTCTCGCCTGTGGCAATCGCCGTATTGGCTTTCGCGCCGGATTTCAGGAGCAGCCGCACGAACGCATCGCTTCCGTTCGTGCAGGCCTGAGACAACGCTGTCATTTGGAAGTCGTTGGCGATGTTCGCGTCCGCGCCTGCGCCAAGCAGTAGTTCCGCCGTGTCGAGATCGTTCGCGTGGGTGGCCCAGAGCAGCGCTGTCGAACCGTCGCCCGCGCGCGCATTGACGTCAACATGCCGGCTCACGAGCAAACGAATCGTCTTGACGTCGTGGTTCCTGGCCGCATCTGCCAGACGCGAATCGCCGGACGCGGTAGCTATGGTGGCGGCGCCAGCCGCCATCGGCAGTACTGCAACCTGTAATGCCATCAGCAATGCCGCTGTCAAGCCGTTCTTTTTGCCTCGGTCGAACATGCCGCCCTCTCTGTCCAGGAACCCGCCTGCGGCGATTATACGTGATTTTTGCGTCGGGAAACCGGGTTCCCGCGTACGTTAAGGTCCGCCGCGTTCCGGCTGATTCAGGCCTGGTCTTCACGCTTTGGGCAATCGGTCCGGCGTGCCTGGTGAAAAATCTCTTATCGCACTGTAAATGAAGGATCAAGTGCTGTGATAAACTCGCCGGTGACGTCCCCTTGGAGCGACGTTATTCGGACGGAGGATTCGTGCGCAAGAGACTATGTAGAGCGGGTTTGATTATTGTCAGTCTGGCGCCGATGTCAGTAGGTCTGATCTTTGGCCAGTCCGCGCCCCCTCCGGCGAAAAAGGCCGCGGTAAAAACCGTTGCCTCGATACATTCCCCAGGCGTTGTCGCCGAGCGCGCTGTCCTCGACAAGTATTGCGTGGTTTGCCATAACGCAAAGGCCAAAACGGCCAACCTGCTGTTGGACCAACTGGACCTGAACCACCTTGGCGATCATGCGGATATCGGCGAAAAAGTCGTGCGGAAACTTCGCGCGGGAATGATGCCGCCGTCCGGAATGCCTCAGCCCGATGCGGCGACCCGCAATGCCCTGATTACCTGGATGGAAGGCGAACTCGACCACAGCGCGGTCACTTATTTGCCGCCGCCCGGTCTGCATCGGCTCAACCGCGCCGAATATACGAACGCCATCCGCGATGTCCTCGGTCTGCAGGTCAATGCCGCCAAGTTCCTGCCGGCGGACGATTCGACTCACGGTTTCGACAACATCGCAGGCGCATTGACGTTATCCCCCGCACTGATGGAAGCGTATCTGTCGGCGGCGGGGAAGATCAGCCGTCTGGCTGTTGGCGACGTTTCGGCCCCGACACAAGCCGTTTTCGAAGTACCCGCGGATACCGCGCAGAACTACCACATCGAGGGACTACCGTTCGGAACCCGCGGCGGCATCCTGATCAAATATCAATTCCCCGCCGACGGCGAATACACATTTAAGGTCAAGGGCGTCACGGGTTATTTCCAGGCGGTGCTGGGCGGCGTGAAAGGCGAACAGCTCGAAGTTACGGTCGATGGCGAGCGCGTCCGGCTCTTCGACTGGGACAAAGAAATTTCGAACACAACCGGCAATGGCAAGTCCACTCAACGGATCAAAGTCAAGGCAGGCCTCCATACTGTCGGCGTGACGTTCATCGCCACCAACGACATTCCCGGCAGCGAACTGAACAGGCCGTTTGAGCGGACCATGAACACGCCAGGCTCGATTCCGGGATTTCAATTCTATCCGCATGTCGGACAGGTCTGGATTGAAGGTCCTTACAATGCGGCCGGCGCTCCCGACACTCTGGCGCGCCGGAAGATTTTCGTTTGCAGTCCGTCGACGCCGGCGGAAGAAGAACCCTGCGCGCGTAAGATTGCCTCGACGCTGGTGAAGCATGCTTTCCGGCGGCCGGCCACGTCCGCGGACGTGGCGTCCGTGATGGAGTTCTACAAATCCGGCCGGGGCGACGGGGGAACCTTCAATGACGGCATCGAAGCGGCGCTGCAGCGCGTGCTTGCCGATCCGGAGTTTGTATATCGCGACGAGCCTGAACCCGCCGGGCTGCCCGCTGGCAAGAGCTACCGCATCAGCGATCTGGCGCTGGCCTCGCGGCTGTCTTTTTTCCTGTGGAGCAGCGTTCCCGACGATGAATTGATCGACGTTGCCACCCAAGGCAAGCTGCGCAACCCCGCCGTTCTCGAAAAAGAGGTTCGGCGCATGATGGCCGATGAGAAGTTCCAGGCGTTAATTCAAAACTTCACCGGGCAGTGGCTTGGCGTGCGTTCGCTGCAGACCAGCGAGCCCGTGGTGAATCTGTTCCCGGATTTCGACGACAACCTCCGGGCGGCCTATCAGCGCGAGGTCGAGATGTTCTTCGGCAGTGTGGCGCGCGAAGATCGCAGCATCATCGATCTCCTGACCGCGAATTACACCTTTGTCAACGAACGGTTGGCGAAGGAATATGGAATTCCGAACATCTACGGTCCGCAGTTCCGCCGCATAACGCTGCCCGCGGATCTCGACATGCGCCGCGGCCTGCTGGGTAAAGGCGCGCTCATGACTTTGACGTCGAATGCCGCCCGCACTTCACCGGTCGCTCGCGGCAAATGGTATCTGCAGACCTTCCTCGGCGTCAGCCCGCCGGATCCGCCGCCAAACGTACCGGCCATCAAAGATAAAGCGGTGGATTCTACCGGTAACGCCAAGGCCCCCACCATGCGCCAGATCATGGAGGAGCATCATACGAATCCCACTTGCGCATCGTGCCACAAGATCTTTGAGCCGATCGGACTGAGTCTCGAGAACTTCGACGCAGTTGGCACCTGGCGTACGCAGGATGGAGACAGCCCCATCGACGCGTCGGGCACTCTCGTTGATGGAACCAAAATCGACGGCGTCGCCAGTCTTCGGGCTTCGCTGGTGTCTCGCTCCGATCAATTCGCGCGTGTTGTAACGGAAAAAATGCTCACTTACGCGCTGGGCCGCGGAGTCGAATATCAGGATATGCCGGTAGTGCGGTCGATCGTGCGTGAATCTGCCCCAGGTAAATACAAGTTCACTTCGATCGTTTTGGGGGTTGTGAAAAGCGCCCCGTTCCAGAGCAATATGAAAGCAGCTGGTCCCGCCATCAGTTCGACGGGCGAGCAGCGGGCATCCCGCTAGTACCAGTAAAGGAGAAAAACAGCAATCATGTTCATTACTAAAAAGCATCTCTCCCGAAGAACGATTCTGCGTGGCGGCGGTACGGTCCTCGCGCTTCCGCTTTTGGAAGCCATGATCCCCGCTGCGACGGCGCTGGCGCAGACGGCTGCCGCGCCGAAGCCTCGATTTGTCGGCTGCTTTGTGCCGCACGGCATGGCCCCCGGTTACTGGGTCCCGACCACTGAGGGAGCACTGGACGCGGTCTTTCCGTTCAACTGGAAACCGCTGGAGCCGTTTCGCGATCACACCGTCATCATGAGCGGACTGCATTCCCGCTCGGCCGAGCCGCCTCCCGGCGCCACGGGCGCGGACCATTGGGTTGCCGCAGCCTTCATGTGCGCCAACAAACCGAGGAAGACTGCAGGCGCGGATGTATATGCGGGCACCACGATCGACCAGATCATTGCTCAAAAAATCGGCGGAGAGAACCTGCTGCCCTCGATGCAGCTTGCGGTTGAGGATCCCGGCGCCAACTCGAGCAACTGCGGCGAGGGCTACAGCTGCACGTATACGAACACGATCTCCTGGTCTTCGCCGACTCAGCCGCTGCCGATGGAGCTGAACCCGCAGGTGGTATTCGAACGCATGTTCGGAGACGGCGGCACCCCCGCGCAGCGTGCCGCGCGAAGAAAACGGGACGGCAGTATTCTCGATTCGCTCACCGGCAGTCTCTCGCGTCTTCGCAACGAATCGAGCGCTTCGGATCGCGTGGTGCTCGACAGCTATTCGGAGAATGTCCGCGAGATCGAACGCCGTCTGCAGATTGCCATGAAGGCTTCCACGGTCGCTCCGACCGATATGAGCGTGCCCGTGGGCGTGCCGCAAACGTTCGACGAACACATCAAGCTGCAGTTCGATCTTCTGGCCCTCGCGTTCCAGGCGGACATCACCCGCGTCGGAACGCTGCTCTTTGCCCGCGATCTCACTGGCCGCACGTACCCGGAAAGTGAAGCGCCTACACAGGGCTTCCACGGCATCTCGCATCACGGCGAAGATCCAAAGAAGATCAACCAGCTTTCGAAGATCAACCAGTATCACGTCAAGATGCTGGCCCATCTCGTCGCCAATCTGGCTAAAACTCAGGACGGCGACGGCACGCTGCTGGATCACTCGGCAGTCCTCTACGGCAGCAATATGGGGAACTCCAATCAGCATGTGCACTACGATGTGCCGCATGTGCTGATCGGTGGATTGAATGGCAGGTTAAAAGGCGGACGTCATATTGCGTTCCCGACCAAAACCATTCCGACCGGTAATCTGCTGCTGACTCTGCTCGACAAATACGACATCCACCAGGACCGCATCGGCGACAGCATCGGTCGTATCGAGAACCTGTAAGGAGCGCACATGAAGGGTGTCTTTCGAATTGCATCCGGGCGAGTTGCCTCCGGCGCTCTTGCCGGATTGCTGATTCTGGCGGCCGCCGGTTCGGCGGCGGGATCTTCCGAAGTTGCGGATGCGGTCATGCGCGGGGATGCCCTGGCGGCGCGGGCGCTCATTGAAAAGCACGTCGATGTAAACGCCGCGCAGGCCGATGGAGCGACAGCGCTTCACTGGGCGGTGCACCAATCCGATAAAGATATGGTGGATCTCCTGCTGAAGGCGGGCGCCAATCCCAAGGCCGCGAACCACGATGGTTCCACTCCATTGTGGTTGGCAAGCGTCAACGGAAATGCCGCCATTGTCACGGCGCTGCTGAACGCGGGAGCCGATGCCAATGAGCATCTCCCGTTCGGCAGGACTCCTCTCATGGAAGCCGCCCGAACCGGCAACGTCGACACGATCAAAGCGCTGCTAGACCACGGCGCCAACATCAACGCGAAGGAAGATCTGCGCGGCACGACAGCGCTGATGTGGGCTGCGGACGAAGGGCACGCGCCGGCGATCCAGATTCTGATCCAGCGCGGCGCGGATATCAAAGCCCGCTCGAATCCCGCGGAGCGCGGGAGAGGACCGGCTCTCGGAAAAGCCAACGATCCCAGAAAGCAGGTCGCGGCGCAGGGCGCGGCGCTGGCTGCCGGGAAAGCGCTCGACTTGGGAGACCTCAGCGCTCTTCGCGGCGATAACAACGGTATCGGCGGAAATATCAGTGGCGCCGGACGAGGTGGTGCGGGTCGAGGCGGTGCAGGGCGAGGTGGCGCGGGTCGAGGCGGAGCAGGACGAGGCGGCGCAGCCGGAGCAGGACGTGGCGGGCGCGGTGGTCGCGGCGGAGCCGGCGGTGCGGAAGATGATGAAGCTGCCGTTTCGGCCGGAATCATCAGGCGCGGACCGGCGGCCCCCAAGGATGGCGGAGAATTGACGCCGCTGGTCTATGCGGTGCGTTCCGACGATCTCGATTCCATCAAGACGCTTCTCGCGGCGGGAGCCGACGTAAATCAGACCACTGGTTACGGCTGGAGCCCTCTGCTGGTCGCGACGCAGAACAGGTTTTACAAAATCGGAGCATATCTGCTCGAACACGGCGCCGACGTGAATCTTGCGAACAAGGGCGCATGGACGCCTCTCTACCTTGCCACCGACAACCGGAATATCGAATCCGGCGACTATCCGGTTCGCAAGCCGGACATGGATCACCTGGACTACATCAAGCTGCTCCTGGACAAAGGCGCAAACGTGAATGCCCGGATGAAGGACAGCACGGAAACGCGCACGGTTTTTACCAACCAGTGGCTGGATGAGAACGGCGCGACGGCATTCCTGCGGGCATCGCAATCCGGAGATATTGTTCTCATGAAGCTTCTGCTCGCTCATGGCGCGGATCCGAAAATTGACACCGTGCTGCATGTGACGGCCCTGCAGGTGGCGGCAGGAATCGGCTGGGTGGAAGGAATTACTTACGAATGGTCGCCCGAGAGCACATTGGAAGCCGTGAAGATGCTTCTCGACCTGGGTCTTGATCCGAATGCTCAGGCCGACACCGGGCGCACCGCGCTGCATGGAGCCGCGCACAAAGGACGGGCGGACGTCATTCAGGTTCTGGCGGATCATGGCGCCAAATTGGACGTCCGGGATTACGGCAATACCGACAACCGCGGCGGCAAACTGGCCATACACACGTGGGAACCGGTGGATTATGCCGATGGTCTGGTTCGCGTCGGCGTGCAATCCGCGATCGCGCATCCCGAGGCCGGGCTTATGCTGCGTAAATTGATGACAGCCAAAGGGCTCCCCGCGCCGCCCATGGGTCGCACGCTGGAATCCATTTGCGTCACCGACGCCTGCGAGTAAGCCGCAGGCAACTTATCGAAAATCCCGGCTGCGCACCGGCAGCGCCGGAGCGCCCTCCTGGGGGTCGAGATCTTTCAGCAGACCGGACCAGTCCCATACGTCGTGCGCGATGACGTGCAGCACCTGTCCTTCTCTTTGGACCATTCCTTTGCAGGCCAGCAGCTTGCCGTGATAAACGGCATCGTGGCATTTCTTATGAACATGCTTCCAGACGATTGCATTTGCCGCACCGGTTTCATCTTCGATCGTGAGGAAGATGGTTTCCTTCGCCGTTTGCGGATGCTGGCGGAATAAGACCACACCAGCCACCAGAACCGTTTTTCCCGCCTTGGTTCTTTTCAATTCTTCTGCTGTGATGGCCCGCTTCGCTTTTAAACGGGGGCGTAGAAAACTCAGCGGATGGTCGCGCACGGAAAGTCCGGTGGCCATATAATCTGCCACAACTTCCTGGCTGTCTGTGGTGGGCGGCAGGTCTGCGTCCGGATCGTCGAAAAGATCCGCCGTAGCGGCGAACAGCGGCGGAATTCTGCCATCGAGAGCACTGGCCTTCCACAGAGCCTGCCGCCGCCCCATAGTCATGGACCCGAACGCATCGGCCTGCGCCAGCCTGTCCAGTGCGCGGCGGCTGCAGCCTGCGCGCCGCACGATTTCGACAGGCGTGTGATAGCCGGAGCCTCTTTCTTTGACAATGGCTCTCGCTTCTTTTTCCGGAAGCCCCGAAACCATGTGCATCCCCAGCCGCACCGCATAACACGGGGAGTTTTCGATCGGCTCCAGAGTTGTTTCCCAATCGCTGCGGTTCACGTCAATTGGGCGGATCTCCGTTCCATGCTCCCGTGCGTCACGCACCAGCTGCGCCGGCGCGTAAAATCCCATCGGCTGGCTGTTCAGCAGCGCGGCACAGAAGACATCCGGGTAATGACACTTGATCCATGCCGAGACGTACACCAGATTGGCGAAAGAGATGGCGTGCGCTTCCGGAAACCCATAAGTGCCGAATCCCTCGATCTGTTTGAAACAGCGCTCGGCGAACTCTTCGGGATAATGATTCTTCTTCATTCCTTCGAGAAAACGTTGGCGAAACGAAGAGATCGTTCCATTATGGCGAAATGTCGCCAGCGATCGCCGTAACTCATCCGCTTCATCGGGAGAGAAGTTCGCTCCGATGATGGCAATCTGCATTGCCTGCTCCTGAAACAATGGAACGCCCAGAGTTTTGCCCAACACGGTTTCCAGCTCCGGACTGGGGTATTCAACCTTGTCTTTGCCTTCGCGCCGCCGCAGATAAGGATGCACCATGTCTCCCTGGATCGGACCAGGACGGACGATCGCGACTTCGATTACCAGATCGTAAAAAGTTGCCGGCTTGAGGCGCGGCAGCATGCTCTGCTGTGCACGGCTTTCTACCTGAAAGACTCCGATGGAATCCGCATTCTGAAGCATCGCGTATACTTCGGCGTCTTCCTGCGGAACGTCGGCAAGCGTGACAGTTTTTCCGTAGTGCCGCTTCAGCAGATCGAATGCCCTGCGAATGGCGGTGAGCATTCCCAGCCCGAGAACATCGACTTTCATCATTCTCAGTTCGTCGATGTCGTCCTTCTCCCACTGAATGACCGTTCGATCCTTCATCCTCGCGTTCTCGATGGGAACGAGTTCGTCCAGTCGGCCGCGTGAGATGACAAATCCGCCGACATGTTGGGAAAGATGTCGCGGGAACCCGATTAACTGGTTCATCAGATCCACGGCCAATTTCCGGCGTTCCGGGGTAGCCTTTCCGGAAATGCCCAGAACTTTGCTTACTTCGCGAATCACCCTCCGCCTGCGGTAGTGAACAACCGTGGCTGTGAGCCCGGCGCGGTCGCGCCCGTATTTTTCGTAGATATGCTGGATCACTTCTTCACGGCGCTCGTGTTCGAAGTCGACATCGATATCCGGCGGTTCATTACGAGCGGCAGAGATGAAGCGCTCGAACAGAAGGCCGCGTTCGACGGGATCGGCCTCCGTGATTCCCAGGCAATAACAGATCACGGAATTTGCCGCCGATCCGCGTCCCTGGCAAAGAATCCCTTTCTCTTTCGCGAACTTCACGATTTCATGCACGGTGAGGAAGTAGGGCGCGTATTCGCGCTCGGCAATCAGTTTCAGCTCATGATGGATTTGTTTGACGGCCGCTTCCGGAACGCCTTCGGGATAGCGGATTTCAGCCCCGGCAAAAGCACGCAGCTTCAGATCTTCGAATGCCGACAGGCCCGGCGTGACGATCTCTTCGGGATACTCGTACTTCAGTTCATCCATTGAGAACCGGCAACGTTCGGCGATTTCGATCGTTGCATTGAGAGCATCCGGCCATTCGGAAAAGAGCTGCCTCATCACATCGCGTGGCTTTAAATATCGCTCTGCGTTGTATCCCAGACGGAAGCCCGCTTCGGTCAGTGTGCATTTTTCGCGAATGCAGGTCACCACGTCCTGCAGCATCCTCCGCTCCGGGTCGTGATAGAGCACATCGTTCGTCACTACAAGGGGAAGGGAAAGCGACCGGGCAAAATCGGCGACGGTTCGGATCCATTGCCGATCGTCGCCGCGGCAGGAATGCGTGATCGCGAGGTGAACGTTCCCGCGAAAAAGGTCGGCGCAGCGCTCGATATGCGCCCTCGCCGATTCGGTAAGAACCTGCGGGAAAGGGAGAATGAAGTGCTGCCCTACTGAGAAAGCCTCAACATCGGTGGGATGCAGCAGGCATTCTCCTTTGACAGCACGTCGGCGCCCCAAGGTCAGAAGCTGAGTGAGGTTACTGTAAGCTTTTCGATTCGTGGGATAGCAAAGGATGCTTTCTCTGTTGGAGAGATCCAGACGGCATCCCACAATGAAGCGGGTGCGCGTCTCCATCTTCTTCAATGTGGAATGCGCAAGAACAATTCCCGAAAGCGTGTTTCGATCGGTGAGAGCAATCGCAAAATGCCGGCAATTGTTCGCTTCGGTTACAAGCTCCCCCGGATGCGAGGCTCCGCGCAGGAAGCTGAAGTTCGACGATACCTGTAATTCCGCGTATTCGCGCATAGGCGTTCTTAAGGAAGATGCCCGTGCAGGAACCATTGCCCGGATTCCTGAAAAATCCAGAAGCGCAATCCCTGATCGTCTTCGATCCGGTAATAGTCGCGCGTACCCCGGCATGATTTGCCCTCGCGCCACCACTCCGGACTCAACCGCTCCGGTCCTTCCGAACGTGTAATGCGGTGCCTTCGGTCTCCGATGAAAAACTGTACCGGCGATTCACCCGGAATCAGAATCGATACTTCAATGTGCATCGGCGGATCGATCATCCGGATCGGGCGAATGCGATATTCAGGCCACTCCGCGCCTGCGATGAGTGATTCCACCGTGGCCAGGGCAGCCGGCCGGAACTCTGTGGAGTGTTCCGGCAGCAGGCTCTCGCACACGCGAATGCGGTTGACTTCCTGAAATCCCAGCTTCATTCCCAGGCGGTCCACCAGCGCGTCGAAAGACTCCTCGTCCTTCACCGGAGTTGATTCACTCAGGCTGAGCTGGACGGCATCCAGAGCCTCTGCGTTCAGAACCGAGAGAGTAAAGGTTTCAAAACCGAAATCCGCCCACAGCTTTTCCAGCCGGTCGCGAAACAGACGCATCAGATGAGGAATTGTGCGATTCGGTTTTGAAGTGCGCACTTCGCATCGATCCACGGTGCCGTCCACGCGATAACACGCAAGATCCATGTGTCTGGACCCGAGATGATGCTTTTCCAGTCTTCCGCAAACTTCCCGCAGCAGTTCCTGAAGCACATGCTCGACGGAAAAAACCGTGGAGATGGGTTCCGCCAGAATTCGTGAAGTCCGATAAGGGGCGGGTGGCCGCCAGGGCGTTAACGGATCTTCTGCTTTGTGAAAGGCCTGATCCAGACGCCAGAGAAGAGTGGAGCCGAATCGTGCGCTCAGCGACCGTCGCGGAATCTTTCGTATTGCGGCAATGTTGAGTAATCCGAGACGCCGCAGTTCCCAAACAATTTCATGGGGTAAGCGGAGTGCTTCCACCGGCAAAGGATCGAGAGCGGAGGCAGCCTCTTCGCCATGAACAATGAATTTATCGCCGTACCGCGCCAGCGCCCATGCGGCGCCCCATGTGTCGGCGATGGCCGCGTGAGTGTCGATTTTCATTCGATGCAGACGGCGCTCGAGATCCATGAGCAGCCGGTCTTCGCCGCCACAGCCGTGAACCGAGAAGAGATGAGCGCAACCGGTGATGTCCAGAATGATGCCGTCGCTTCCATCCTGTGAGACCAGAGGTGAGTAGCGATCACACCATTCGACAAGCCGCGTCAGGCGATCGACGGCAATACCGGGACAGAAGAGACTGCAAAAACGGCGGGCCATCTCATCCTGCCAATGCCTCGCGCTCAGTCTGCGCCGGCTGAGCCGGGATCGTGCGCAACATCCGTCCTCGCCACTCCAGTGTCCATTTCCCCGGTCGTCCCCCGCGGCTGTAGAGAAGGTCGAGCGTCCATACGGGTTCATCGAACCGTCGTCCCCGGCCACTGCTTACGGGAGAAATCTTCCATCGCGTGACGGGCGCGGCGATGGAAACCGCGGGTGGGCTTCCTATGAAGAATCCGGTCGCCCCGCTGGTTTCCGCCGCAAGCTGCAATTTGCGGGATTCCGTCAGATCTAGTGCGTCCACCAATGCCACAACCGAGCTGACCTGGGAACACCGCAGCGCTTCCATCACTGCCCAAAGCAGGTTCTGCCCCCGTTTCGCCGAAACGTAAAGGATCTGCCCTGGCTTTATCCCATAAGGAAGCAGACCAGGCGGGCAGAAAGAACGGTCCGGAGCGATGTAGAGGACGTTGCCGGCATGCCCGGCAATGCGCGCTGCAAGGATGGCGGAGAATGCTATGGCGCCGGCGAGGCTCGCGCCTTTTATTTCATGAATGCAGCCTGTGGGCAAGCCTCCGTAGGGAAGCCAGCGATCCACAGCGTCGGATACCGGAATGACCCGCGAAAACCTCCGCTGCCCTTCTTCCAGGCAACTGATCCGTTGACGGAGTTTTTCGAGGACCGGATTCGCAAACATCGGCAGCGATCAGCATAACACAATATTCGCCTTTTGTTCGCCATTATGCCAAACGATCTGAACTAACATCGCCGTTCATCCGTTGGTGATACATTGGAGATACAAAGGTGCATATGATCAAGAAGCTTACGAAACACGGGAATAGTCTGGCGTTAGTGATCGACCGACCGATTCTGGATCTGCTCAACATCGATCCTGAAACACCACTTGATGTCATTACCGACGGCAGGCAGTTGATTATCGCGCCTTCGAAACAATCGGCACGGCGCAGGAAGTTTGAAGCAGCTCAGAAATGGGCGCACGAACGATATGGAAAGGCATTCCGGAAACTGGCGGAATAGACAAATTGATGGAGCCGGTATTTCTGTCTTTGGACGAGGTGCTGGAAATACACGAGCAGCAAATTGAGCAGTATGGCGGATCGTCCGGACTTCGCGATGCTGCGGGACTGGAATCGGCAGTTGCTACTCCTCAGGCGACGTTCGGTGCGAATTCCTGCACACTTCTATTCCGGCAATGGCGGCTGCGTATCTCTTTCATCTCTGCCAAAACCATCCTTTCATCGATGGCAATAAACGAGTAGGTGCGAATGCCGCCATTACGTTTCTTCTGATGAACAATTGGATGCCGGCTTTTAATGAAGAGGAGCTTGTTGAAATTGTCCTCTCAATTACTTCCGGGCGGCTTGGCAAACAGCAACTGATAGAGACTTTTGAATCCAATTGCGGGCTGAATCCCGGGTCAGAGCTCCCGTAATCAGATTCCGGCCATTCACTGGAACATGTGCACATCGAATTCAAATCGCTCCGGGTCGTGGAATTCGATTTTTGAGAAGTCGGCGTGAGCGGGATTCATCAGAATATTCCATTCCCCGCGAATCGCCGCGGAAGGAACAAGGAGAGCCGCGCTGCGCCCGCCGCGAATCCAGTCGTCTCCGAATCGACGCAGGGATTCATCTCTGGTCTCATACCAGCCCGCCGGAAGAGTTTCCAAATCGATTCTGCCGATCTCAATCGAATGCGGAATTACCCCTTCGATTGAAACGAGATCGGCCGGCCGAAGATTCGGCTCCAGGTTTACAAAGATTTCAACGGCTGCGAGAGCAAGTGAAGTTGAAGCATAAACAACGCGAACTCCCCGGCTGTTCCAGCGTCCGCCATAAAGACGAGCGCCTTCTCCCTTTGCGGCGTCAGCAGCATAGCTGCGCCGGCAAATTCTCCAGAAGCGCGTCAACTGTATACGCCGTATGCGATGCGTCCGAGAACGTCTTCCACCATGCGTGCGCCCGTATCGGTGTCCAGTTGATCCAGAGGTTTTTCTCCGCCCAGAGCGCGGTTTGGGGTACTCAGCCATTCAATGGCTTTTTCCCGATCGCCGATCATCTCGACAGCGCCTGCATATACCCGCGCCATTCGGACCGTGCGGTCGGATTCGCCAGGTGTCAGAAGAGACGCCTGGCTCAGTCGGCGTGTAAGTGTGCGCTGCGGAATGCGGAGTTTGCGCGATAAAACGCTGTTACCCAGATGGAGTTTCTCAGCCAATGCCGGAACCGAGCCCGCCGGCAGCCCCTTCCTGACAAGGTGCGCCAGATCGTCCGGGTTCTTAATCGCTTTTCCGAGGACCCTGCGTCCTCCCAGAACCTCTGCAATCGCCTCTGTTTCCATTTGGCCCTTTGGCTATTTATTATACGCCATTTGACCGAAACAACAATAAATCCATACTGAAAGTCAGTCTCATCGCTCCGGCCGGCTGTGACCGCAGAGGCCGATAGATCGAAAGCAGAACGTCCTCGACCGCTGTGGCGTCGAGATCGGCTGTAGTCGTAACTCGGCTTTGCCCGGCAAGCTGGAAATCCTTCGCGAAGGTTTCGATGGTTCGTGCCGTGCGATCGCGGCCTGCTCCGCGCAGTTCAATCAGGTCCTCTGGCGCCGAAATCGCCACCAGAAGGCGTCCGTCTTCGCGCAGGACGCGCCGGAACTCCCCCGCATTCATCCGCGCCGTGATCGACAGGACGAGCGAAAACGAGTCGTCGGCATATGGCACAAAACGGTCCGCATTACCCACAATCCACTCGCACTCGGGATAACGGCGGGCGGCGGACTCAATGGCCGGAATCGAAATATCGATGCCGCTCGCGGCAGCGCCGGTCCGGCGAGCGATGTTCCCGGCGAAATAACCCTCGCCGCACCCGGCATCGAGAACAATGTCGTCCGGCGAGTGACCTGCCGGCAAAAGACCTGACATCTCGATCAGGGCGTTCAGGAGAGGCTCGGTTACTCCCCGATCGTGTAATCGACGGCGCGCGGCGACCGCCGCCGGCGTGTCGCCCGGCTGCCGGGACCGGCGTTCCTGGGGCTGCAGCAGATTGATGTATCCGCTGCGCGCGATATCGAACGAATGCCCGCGCGGACAAACCAGCCGCCCCTCCTCGCGCGCCAGCGGCCGGCAGCAGTTGCGGACTGTGCAGAGAAGCATTCGTTGAGTGTAATCGGCGGCGGTTGCCCGCAGTTGCCGAAAGATAAGCAGCCTGTTTCCAAGGGGTCCGCTACAATAGTCGGCTGGACTCTACTCGAACCAGATGATTCGTCTTTTCAGAGTCTTTATCCCCGCGAGTGTAATCGGACTTGTGCTGTCAGAGGTCCTGATTTCCTTTTTCTGCTATGCCGGGGCTTCCGTCATTCTGTCCGATCTCATCAACCCCGATTTCAGCCCTCTGGTTTTCTTCGAGAATGACGGGGGAACGCTGCGGATCGCTCTGGCCGTTGCGGTTACGATCGCCGGCCTGTACTTCCAGAACCTGTACTCCAATTTCCGGATCAAATCGCTGACGCTGTTGATGCAGCAGTTGTGCATGGCCATCGGCGGGTCTTTTCTGATCCAGGCGTTTCTCACCTACATCAAGCGGCCGGAGTGGGCAATCCCGAAATGGATGATGATCTTCGGCAGCTTTCTTACCCTGATCCTGATTCCGGCCTGGCGGCTGTTTTACAGCAGCGTCATACTCAAAGCCATTGGCACGAGGCGCGTGCTTTTTCTCGGCACGTCCCCCATCATCCGGGAAATCGCTGCGCATATGGCCGAACATCCCGAGATCGGTATGAGCAACCTGGGATTTGTGGATAACGATCCGAATACCGGGGACCTGCCCGGAGGGAAACTGCTGGGGGAAATCGGCGAACTCGATGCGATTGCAAGAGAGCTGAGGCCCGATCTGGTGGTAGTTGGCGTAACCGAGCGGCGGCAGGAGCTTCCGGTCAACGAAATGCTGCATCTCCGTTTTTCCGGTATTCACTTCGAGGAAGCCCCGGTGACGTTCGAAGCGACATTCGGAAGAATACTGACGCGGCAGCTTCGGCCCTCGCGTCTGATTTTTTCCGGCGAGCTCGGACCGGGGAAACGAAGCCTTTTCTGGCACACCCTCTACTCGATCATTCTGTCGCTGATTCTGACGGCAATCTTCACGCCTGTCATGATCGTTGTCGCGATACTGGTGAAGCTGACGTCGCGCGGGCCGGTGTTCCACAGGCAGGTGCGTGTGGGTTTGAACGATTCGACCTTTACCGTGTATAAATTTCGTTCGATGTATGTCAACGCCGAAGCCGGTACCGGTCCGGTATGGGCGCGCAAGGACGATCCCAGAGTGACGCCGGTGGGCAAATGGCTCCGCCGACTGCGGCTGGACGAATTGCCGCAGTTGCTGAATGTGCTCCGCGGCGAAATGGCCCTGGTTGGGCCTCGGCCGGAACGTCCCGAATTTGTCACCGCGTTGTCTGAAAAAATCCCCTTCTATGGTTACCGTCATTGCGTGAAGCCCGGGATTACCGGCTGGGCGCAGATCAACTACAAATACGGCGACACCATGGAAGATACGATCATCAAACTGGAGTATGACCTCTATTACATTAAGAATCTTGCCCTGTCGCTCGATACCTTTATCATTTTTCACACCATGAAGGTCATGCTTTTTTCCGGGATGGCGCAGTAGCGCGAAGGGCCAGCAGTGGTTTTACGCCGATTTTTTTTGACTCTCAGCGTCGCCGTTTTCTTCCTGCCGCTCGCTCCCGCACGCGCTCAAACGCCGAACCAGGTCCTTGTAGTGGTGAATCAAAAATCGCCGACTTCCCGCCGGATCGGCGAATATTATATGCACCAGCGGGGAATCCCGGCCGCTAATCTCTGCACGATCGAAACGACTCCGCGGGAAACCATCGCGCGCCCCGTCTATGACAAGGAAATAGAGGCGCCGATCGGCCAATACCTGAAGAAACACAGGTTACAGGAAACGATTCTCTACATCGTGCTGACGAGCGGAGTGCCGCTCCGAATCAGCGGTACCGGAGCGCAAAGGACAACAGATGCGTCCGCTGTCGATTCCGAACTGACCTTGCTCTATCCGCGCCTGCATGGCGCTGTCATTCCGCTGAATGGTCCCGTGCGTAATCCTTTCTTCGCCCGGAGGGACACGCCATTCACACACCCTGCATTCCCGATGTATCTGGTCACCCGCCTCGATGCCTATACGTTCGCGGATATGAAGGCTTTGGTGGACCGTGCTCTGCAGGCCCGCAACACCGGTCGGTTCGTCATCGATCTGAAAGCCCATGACAGCACGCCGGGCAATGAATGGCTCAAAACGGCAGCCTTTTTACTTCCCGCGGATCGCGTGATTGTCGATCAATCGGCGACTGTGTTGTCGGGCATTGACCGTGTAATCGGGTACGCCTCGTGGGGCTCCAACGATACCGACCGCAAACGCCGGTTCCTGAACTTCAAATGGCTGCCGGGCGCAATTGCAACAGAGTTCGTATCCAGCGATGGACGCACTTTCCGCCAGCCGCCCCAAAACTGGGAAATCGGCGATTGGGGCAACCAGGGAACCTGGTTCGAAGGTTCGCCGCAAACCCTGGCGGCCGACTATATCCACGAGGGCGCCACCGGCGCTTCCGGACAGGTGTATGAGCCGTATCTCGATTTCTGCCCTCGTCCACAGTATGTGCTTCCCGCATACTACTCCGGCCGCACCCTGGCGGAGAGCTTTTACCTGGGGATTCCCGGTCTGAGCTGGATGAACGTAGTAATCGGCGACCCGTTAACGCGGCTCAAGCCCTGACAGGCCGAAGATTAAAATCGCGTGATATAAACAAGGTCATGTCTGCAGGTAACCACTTCGCCGACTTCGCAGTGGAGTACAGATCGCGGCTGAGCAGCGCACTGGACCGCGTCGACACGGAAAAGGTTGCGCAGGCCATTGACTGGCTGAGGCAGGCACGTGACGATGGTCGTAGTATTTTTGTCTGCGGAAACGGCGGCAGCGCATCCACGGCTTCCCATTTCGCCTGCGACATCGTTAAAGGCGCCAGCTATAAACAGCAACAGCGCTTTCGCATCATGGCGCTCAACGATTCATTACCCACGCTGACTGCGTATTCCAATGACGTGGGCTACGACTGTGTATTTGCCGAGCAGCTTCGAAATTTCGCGGCCCCGGGCGATGTCGTCATGGCGCTGAGCGGTTCCGGCAACTCCGCCAACGTCGTGAATGCCATCGAATATGCCAACTCGATCGGCTGCCGCACCATAGCGTTGAGCGGCCGGGACGGCGGCAAACTGGCTCCGATGGCTCAATTGAGTATTCATGTGGCGGAGCCTCACATGGGTCGTATCGAAGACGCCCACATGATGGTCTGTCACATGATCTGCTATTACTTCATGGAGCGGGAATCAAGCGGCCCGGCCTGCGCGTGAAACGCCTCTGAAGTGCAATATCAGCGGCCGAAAAATTCGGCGTTCTTCTTCGTGAACTCAGTCCACTTTTCCGGAAGGTCGTCCAGCGCGAAGATCGCGGAAACGGGGCAAACCGGTACGCACGCGCCGCAGTCGATGCATTCCACCGGATCGATGTAAAGCATTTCGGCGTCGGGAAATCGAGGGTCTTCTTTCTTGGGATGAATGCAATCGACAGGGCAGGCGTCGACGCACGCCGTGTCCTTCGTGCCTATGCAGGGTTCTGCAATTACGTATGCCATATATCTGGAACTTTCAAACGTACCATACGGTCCAGGCCAGACGAAACTTCCGGCGAAACCGGCTCTCGAACGCCTGTGTTCCGGGCCTATCTTTGGCGAGTTGCGGATTTTCCTCCGCCCAAGCAAGATAGATAACGATGCCCGCAGCGAAAGTTCGCAAAGCAGTTTTTCCAGCCGCCGGTCTGGGTACCCGCTTCCTGCCCGCCACGAAGGCGCAGCCAAAGGAGATGCTTCCCCTCGTCGACAAGCCGATCATCCAGTACGGCGTTGAGGAAGCCGTTCATTCCGGAATCCGGAACATCATCATCGTTACCGGACGCGGCAAATCGGCGATTGAAGATCATTTCGACGTCAGCTTCGAGCTTGAGAATCTGCTGGAAACACGCGCTAAAAAGGATCTGTTAAAGATCGTCCGTCAGGTCTCCGATCTGATCGACGTTTCGTACATCCGGCAAAAAGAAGCGTTGGGCTTGGGCCACGCCGTACTCCGCGCCCGCGATCTGGTGGGCCCCGAGCCTTTCGCGGTAGTTCTGGCGGATGACGTGATCGATGCGGAGACGCCCTGCACCCGTCAGTTGCTCGATATCTATGAATTTTTCTCGGCGCCCGTGCTGGCGGTTATGGAAGTGCCGAAGGAAGCGATCTCTTCCTACGGCTGCATCGACGGCGAGCCTGTGTCGCACAACGGCAGCAGGGACAGGGTCTATCGGATCCGCGATCTGGTGGAAAAGCCGAAGGCGAACGAGGCGCCGTCCAATCTCGCCATTATCGGCCGCTACATCCTCACTCCCGACATTTTTGAATCGATATCCAACGTGGAACCCGGCTCCGGCGGAGAAATTCAGCTTACCGATTCTCTGAAGCTGCTCTTGCGCAGCCGGCCCATTTACGCTTTCAAGTTCGATGGCAAACGCTACGACGCCGGAGACAAGCTGGGATTCCTGAAAGCCACCGTCGAGTTCGCCTTGCAGCGGCACGACTTGGGCGGCCCGTTCAAGGAATACCTGAAGTCGTTGAAGTTCTGACTGCCCGCGCAGTCGTTTACACTGAGATAGATGAAACGTTTCTGTGCCTTCCTGCCGCTGCTTTGCCTGATTGCGGTTAGTCCCAATGCCGGGGCGCAGCAGCAGATCACCATAGTTGCCCTGGTAAAGGTCACTGCTGCCGCCGGCGACTTTGCCACAGCCCGCAAAGCCCTGGATCAATATCGCGCTAAGGCCGGTACGACGCCCGAATACATCGAAGCGTTGTCATGGATCGGTCGTGGCGAATTGGCCCATCATGATCTCGCCGCGGCGGAACAGAATTCGGATGAGGTTCGCAAGCTGAGCCTGGCGCAAGTGGCGCACAGAAAGCTGGATGCGGAACCGCATTTACCCATCGCGTTCGGCGCGGCCATTGAAGTGGAAGGACAGGCGCTTGCGGCCTCGAACCAGCGCGATCAGGCGATACTATTTTTGAACGACGAACTGAAGAAATGGCAAGCCACGTCGATTCACGACCGAATTCAGAAGAACATCAACCTGCTGACGCTGGAAGGCAAACCGGCTCCCGTACTGGATATCTCCCAGGGGATCGGCAGCCGCAAGCCCCTGCCGCTTTCCGCGCATTTGGGACATCCCGTGCTGCTGTTTTTATGGGCCCATTGGTGTTCGGACTGCAAGAATGAAATCCCGATCGTACAGAAGCTGATGGCGAACTACGGGCCGCGCGGTTTGGTTGTTGTGGCGCCGACTCAGCACTACGGCTATATTGCGGGCGGTCGGGACGCGCCGCCGGACGTGGAGACCAAATACATCGGTCAGGTCTTCGCGCGATACTACGCGGGACTTGGTTCCGTCGAGATTCCATTAAGCGAAACTAATTTCGCAAGATTCGGCGTCAGCACGACACCAACCCTGGTCCTTGTGGACGGGAAGGGAATTGTACGTCTCTACAATCCCGGCAATGCTGCTTACGAAGTATTGGCGGCAAAAATCGAAGCCGCTCTGCGGACCTCGAAATCATAGCGCCGCCGGTTGAACCCGGAAAAGCCGAACCCGGAAACCTGAATCGGATTTTCCGAGTCGGCTTACAATGACAAAGGGAGGCTGAGTGCATTCACATACGCACGGAAATGCTTCCGGGCGTGTACTGGCCTGGTCGTTGGCCGCTACCGGAACCTTTGTTGTCGTCGAACTCGTCTCCGGCATCCGTGCGCAAAGTCTCGCCTTAATTTCCGACGCAGGCCACAACGCTACCGACGCTCTGGCGCTGTTGCTGGCTTGGTTTGCGGTTTTTCTGCAGCATAAACCCGCCGATGAATCCCGCACTTTCGGATATCACCGGGCCGGCGTGCTCGCCGCGTTTGTGAACGCGATCGTGCTGATCGGTCTGACTGCCTGGATGTTCTATGAGAGCGTCAGGAGACTGATGACCCCGTCGCCGGTCGATGAAAATGTGATGTTGTGGGTGGCCGTCGGCGGAATCCTTCTCAATGGCGGAATCATGCTGGGCCTGCGGCGCTCCGGCAGTGACGACATCAATATCCGCGGCGCATTCCTTCACATGCTCGGCGATCTGCTTGGCGTAACGGCAATCGTGGTGGGCGCGCTGGTGATCCGTGCCACCGGTTGGACCCAGGTCGACCCCCTGCTTTCCATTCTCATTTCATTGCTGATTGTCTGGACGGCTTGGGACATCACGCGCGAATCGCTCAACATCCTTCTCGAAGGTCTGCCCAAAGGCCTGGAGTTAAAACAGGTGGTGGCCGCCATTCGAGCGGTAGAGGGAGTCCTCGACGTCCACGATCTGCATATCTGGAGTCTGGGCTCGAATTCCCACGCCCTGAGTTGCCATGTGCTCATCACCGATATGCCGCCTTCGCAAAGCGATCATATTCTGCATCGCGTGAAACATGTGCTGGGGGACCGCTTCCATGTTCACCACACGACCGTGCAGTTCGAGCATATGAGCTGCGCGATTTCCGGCACCGGCTGCGTGATCCCGGTTGACGTCGGGCACGGGCATCTCCACCGCCACGCCCATTAGCAGTTGCTGAAAAAGGCTTCTGCCGGTCCTTCACAGTCGCGGTTCTGAAAAGCTCGTGCTGATTTCGCGGCTGTTACTGAACCGCGCGCGTCGGCGGCAACGAAAAGAGCTTTTTCGGCACCTTGTTAGACCAGGACGTGGGGCAGACGATCGTTTCTCAGTCGTCTGCCATTGTCTTACCGATAGCCGTATTCGTAATCGCGCTCGCCGTGATGATTGCGAAACTCGCGATAATCGCGCATTCTGCGGAGGTCGTCGGAAAGAGATCCCCGTTCACGCGGATCGAGCGAGTTGGATTCCACCACGTGCTGAATGCGGTCGATGGCTCCGTTGAGCTGGTGTTTGTCATAGCGCCCCTGATCGAAGCGGCTCTCGAAATCGAACAATTTTCCGCGCGCCTCATCGAAGCGTTTGCGATCGGAGCGGGAAGCATAAGGATACGCGCTCGCGCGATCGAGGTCCATCCGCGCTTTGTCAAACATGCCGCGGTCCTGCCGCGCATAGTCCCGGTCTCCATAAGGACGGTCATATTGGCCGAAGGCCGAAACCGCCATGAGAGAGGCAAGGGCAAGCGCTGAGAAAATCCGGTTCATAGATCCAAACCTCACAGTTGTCTTACGAACCGAAGGACGCGTCTTCGGGAGGCCGGTTGCGGCTTTTAATCCACACTTAATGAGGGACTTCGAAGGACGACGTGACCCGCGCGCATGACGACGCTTATGTCATTGTGGCCCACGCGTCGCGGCAGATCATGGTAATCGGGTACGTCCATGACCAGAAGATCGGCCGACTTACCCGGCTCAAGCGACGCCGTGACATGCGACAGCCGCAGTGAGCACGCCGGATTCCAGGTTGTTGCCGTGACTGCTTCCTCCATCGTGAGTCCCAGTTGATGAACCGCCAGATGCAGCAGATACTGCATGTTGAACGACGAACTCCCAAGTGCCCGGTAACTTGAGGTCAGAGCAATGGCGGAGCCTTCGTTGATCGCGCTTCGGATAGTGGCTGCGGCCGCCTCGGCGTTATCGAAGCCTTCCGATGCCGGAATCACGCGAATACATCCGACGGCGGCCAGCGGTCCGTCAAAGGTGCGCAGCGCCTCCAAAGGCGCGATGATCCCGATCGCCCCCGCTGCAAGCGCCAACTGAAGATGGACCGGATCGAGAGGAAGGGCGGATCGGAGCCGCATCGCATAACCCAGCCCGGCCGCTGCGATCGCTACCGCCTCCAACGTCTGACCATCGAGTACCGCCTCAGGACCACCCACGGTCAGTTCCAGAACGGACGCGAGCTTTTTGTTTTTTACTGAGGGCAGCCATCTGGAAATGAGCGCCTCCGACATCAGCGGCAGTGCTTTGGCTCCGTCATTCGGGAACCGCGGAGAAAAAATCGACCGAATCCGCATCGGCTTCGATTGCAAAGCCTGGTGGACGCGCAGCAGCTTGCCGATGTTCTGCAGATCGGTTGCGCATCGCGTGTGCGCTCCTATGGAAAGGCACCCGTACCGAGCGAATTCCGCAGCTGTGGCAGCCGCTCGAGCCAGAACCTTTTTTCGCGACATCAGACGGACTGGTGTCGAACCGCGGTCGGGGTTGGCTTGATCGTCAGCGCTGGGCACTGGGGGCGACAGCAGCGCCACATCGGCGTCGACAAAAGCGGGCATAACCACTTTGCCGGTGGCGTCAATCTCTCGCGCGTTGCGCGCACCGGCCAGGTTCTCGACGCGGCGGGCCGGTCCGACGTCCTCGATGATCCCGTTGCGGATCAGCAGCGCTCCCTTGGGAACGATATTGAGTTCGGTCATGGCGGACCCGCGCCGGGATCCGCTCGGCCCGTGCAGCGTTAGCAATTGCCGGGCGTTCCGGACCAGCGTCCACTGTCCAGTGGACGCCGGCTCCGAAGTCAGGGCCACGCGGGCTTCATTCTAATGCACTACTCGTCCTTGATCAGCTTTCTCAGGCCGCGGACCTTCTGCTTCAGCTCTTCCGTCGCATCCGTCATCTGTGCCGTGTCGTAGATGACGCGCGGCGTCAGGAAGACGATCAGTTCGGTTCGCTGACTGGTAGTCTCCTTCACTCCGAATGCCCCTCCGATGTATGGCAGCCGGTCCAGAAACGGGATTCCCGACACCGCCTCCGTGTGGTTCTCAGTGATAATGCCGCCGATCGCGACTGTATCGCCATCTTCCACGGTTACCTGTGTGCTGACATTTCGTTGCGAAAACGAAGGCGAGTCGATATCGCTGCCGGCGCTCCCCGATGACGAGAGCGGATTTGGAATCGGCGCCGTCACATTCTGATTGATCACCATCGTCACCACGCCGCTGGGATTGATGCGCGCCAGAATACTGAGTCCAATGCCGGTGCTTGTATTCTGGATCGAATTCGTAAAAAGCGAATTGCCGTTTTGCTGAACGTTGGAGGATGCGATCGAATTGACCGTCGGTACCGAATCGCCCACGGTGATGGACGCCGGGATACTGTCGGTCGCGATTACGCTCGGCGCCGAAAGCACCTTCGTCTTCGACCTGGTTTCATTCGCCTGCAGGAATGCCAGAAGCTGGCGGCTTTGACCTACCAAAGTTCCCGCTGTCAGGTTGATCCCCGCGGAGCCTCCGCTCCCCAAAAGCTGGTGTGCCGGTACCGACGTATTTCCCGTGCCTGCTTTCTGCAGAAAGGACTCTACGCCATATTTCAGATCGCCGTTCAGGTCGACCTCGTAGATCTTGGCGTCGATCAACACCTGGCGTGGAGGGATGTCCAACTGCTCCAGCAAATGCCGGATTTGCTCCCATTCCTGCGGAGTCCCCTGCACGAGCAGCGTGTTGTCGAACGGATTCGGAATGATTCGTGGCCCCGAGGTCCTGCCATAAGGTCCGGATTGGAGATATGATCCAGTCTGGTCTGTGTTGCTCGCGCCCCCGGAAGGCGTGCCGGCGTTCGATCCGCCGGCCAATGCCGCCCCCGCCCCCCCGGATGCCGTGGTTCCCGCGCCGCTGAAAACGTTAATGGGAGCGGCTGCCTGTGTTGTCATGCCGCCGGAGGAGGCGCAGGGCACGCCAAATCCCCCTCCGAACCCCCCGCCACCCGCGCCATACCCGCCTGCGCCATAGCCACCAGTACCGTACGGCGACGCCCCTCCGTAGGGGCTCGCGCCCCCGCCATAGCCATAAGGAGAAGCGCCGCCGAAGCCGCCACCACCGCCACCGATTCCGCCGCCCATTCCGGTCCCGGGATAGCCGGACGCTGGATAAGAGGAATTACCTGTGATGCCTCCGTACATGCCCGCGCCACCGGTGAAACCGCAGCCGCCGTACAGCTGATTGATCACCGATCCCAGAATCTCGGCCCTGCCGTATTTGAGTTTGTAGACGTAGTTATCCACCGATCCCGCTGTTACCTTCGCGGGGACATCCAGCTTCTGAATCCACTTCTCGACTTCCGCGAAAATCCCCGGGTTGGGAGCTACCGCGAGGATCATATTGACGCGGCTGATGGGCAGAAAGCGAACGGCCGCGTTGCCTTTGTCTCCGGATAACGCATAGGCTTTGAAAATATCTTCGAGGTCTTTTGCAATATCGGCGGGTCTTCCGTTTTTGACTTCAAACGGCCGCACGCGCTGGCCTGCGAACGTATCGCTGTCGAACAGAGAAATCAGCTCCAGTGTGCGCCGCATGTTGCGGCTGTTGTCGAGGATGATGAGGAGATTTGCCGGGTCGTAGTTCGTCAACTGTGCGCCTTCGCCGATAAACGGATTGAGAATCTTCTGCATCTCGCCGGAGGTGACATAACGCAGGAATACCAGATTCAGAACCAGTCGTTCATCGTCGGAAATCTTCGATGCGTCAGTCTCGGTGATGGGACTGACCGGCTGCCGTGCGATGCTGGCTGCCGGAATAATGCGATAGATGTTGCCGACCTGCACCATCGCCAGTCCGTTCATGCGCAGAATGGTTTCCAGCAGGGGTCGCAGGTCCAGGTCGCGTACCGCGCCGTAGGTATTGATTGTGACCGTCCCGCCTTTGACGCTCGAATCAAGAACGTAATTGATGTGAAGATCCTGCGCAAGCAGATTGATCACTTCAAGCAGCGACGCGTTGTTGAGATTTAGCCCGCCCGGAACTGTCGGGGCCGGCTGTGCGGGTTGCGTCTGTGTGGGCTGAGCCGGGGGTTGGGGAGCCGGGGCAGGCTGTTGTGCCTGAGCCGAAATGGCGGTCAAAGCCGACAGCAGGAGAGCCGGCAGATACCGTGATTTGCACAAAGAGATCAGATCAATCATTTTTGTTCCGTCTTCGCGTTCTGGCCTTCGAGGATGTGTCGTTCGTTTTCCGTCAATTCCGATTTCTTCTTTTCCCAAATGATCGGTCCAAACGGGCTGGGGCGCTCAAACCTCACGGTGTCGCCCTTGTCGATGGCCCGTGTGCTGTCGCCCTTTGCCGAAACAGCGGCGCCGGAAGCCGTTTTGGCCGAACCCTCTTCGCTCTTTGTGGTCGCGGCCTCATCCCGGGCAGGTCCTCTCATGACGCCGAAAGGGGTCTTTTTGTAGAGCCACTTCTTCCCCTCTTTGTCCGTGTAGGTGAAAGTGTTCCCATCCGGATTGGGAACCGCATCCTTGGGAATCGTGATTTCTTTCGGGCCGGAGCCTGTGTTGCCGGAGGTCGTGTCCTTCTTGCCGGTGTCGGCCGCCGGGGCTGCAATTGCCGACGTGAACAGAATCACGACGCCGATGACGATGGAATTTGTGATTTTCATTTTTCTCAATCTCTCTTACTGAACCTTCACCCAGGTGCATCCAATCAGGCCGAACGGAGAAGGCCTTCCGGCTTTTTTGTATCCGTCAGCTACCGTTCCTACTGGCGAGTTATCGCCTGACACGCAGGGCCGATTGGCGCTGCCCGCCGTTTCCGGTCCCGGCGTCGGGGGACTCGGTTGCTCCGTGTTCGCCGGTCTCGCCGGCGCGGCCGACTGGACGGCGCCGGGTTGTGCGGCTCCCGGCGCCGCCGGACCGGCTCGGTCGATTAGATCGTCAATTTTGTGCGAAATCTGTTTGCCATTCCAGTCGAAGACCACGTTCTCGGTATCGAGTGCCTCGATTTTGAACTCGCCGATCATGTCGCCGGCGCGGACGGGCCGGCTCTCGAGGCCCTTCTTCTCCGCCATGATCGCTTTGATGCCGCTGGGCAACCCCAGCACGCCGTAGACGACCGGCAGCGGCGGCATCTTTTTCGGTTCTTCCACCTTTGGCGGCTCGATGACCACGGTCGGATTCCGGTCCTTCGAAAAAAGGTCCTTCGTCGCGACATCGGCGTATTTCGTAGCGGCCGCTGCCTCCGGCTTGGGCGCCGGCGTTATGGGTGGCGCCGGAATCGGGCGTACCTTAACATCGAGATTGCTCCGGCGCGTTGCCTGCGCTTCATCCCAGCGGACGCGCGCCTGCCAGATGACTCCGCCCAGGGCAACCGCCAGCAGCACACTCAGCGCAACGAGCTTCGGCTTCAAAATGCTGCCAGCCCTTTCTTCTCCGGCACGAGCTTCTTTGCGACCACGCCGGCCAGCACCATCCGAACGCTCATGGCTTTATCTTTCGGAGTACTGATCGCGGCGATTTTTTCTTCGGACGGCGCTGCCAGCTCGGGCTCTCGCGACAGATCCGCCAGAAAGTTGACGAGTTGTTCCACGTGACATTCGAACGTGACCGTGGCATAGACCAGCCCATAGTCGCCGAATGCCTTCGGTGCGCCAAAATCACCGCCGCGAAGGTCGATATCTTCGTCCTTCCCGATGCGACGCGCGATTTCAAGGAGTGCGGCCTGCGCCTGCGCCGCGGTATCGGCCTGAATCATTCCGTGTTCACGGTCGGCGAGGTCCGATGAAGTCTGCTTCAGCATCGCTTCGCGCGCTGGCACCGTTGCGGCAATCTGACGCAGCCGGACCAGTCGCTGCTGGGCCAGCCCCACATTGTCCGGATTTACGCTTGCCGGGGAAAGGTTTGCGGATCCGGAATTGTTCGGGAAAATATAGTAAAGCGCCGCCGCTACCACGAGTCCTGCAACCAGCACGGCGAGCGCGCGTTGGTCTTTCCTGGAGATCTGCAACGGCATTACGGCGTCGTCCTTCCGGCCCGTCCGCGCCTGATGGTCTTAATTCGAAATTGTTCGGTCTGAGCGCTTCGCGTGACTGACAGAGCGAAGTCCGAGTTCTGAAACAGCGGCGAAGAATCGAGCAGCTTGAGCAGCGGCGCGGCTTGATCGGCCTCACCCGATATCACTACGGAATCCGGATAGATCTCGATGGAATTAGTCCATACCTGGGGCGGCAGAATTCGGGTCAGTTCGTTTAAAACTTCCAGATCGTCCTGCGGACGGCGTTTGATTTCATCCAGCAGCACAGTTCTGCCGCGATTTTCTTTGATCTTGCGCTCAAGTGCCTGCGCGCGCGCCGCCGCCGGTTCCAGTTGCCGCGTTGCGCGATCGAGATCGCCGCGGTAGCGCCTCTGTTCGACGGCGGGGAAAATAACAAACGTGGCCAACAGCGCCATCGCCACCAGAAATATCAGGATGGCGGGGATCACAAACTGAATCCGGTCGTGAGAGGCGCGCCTTTCGGGCGGCAGCAGGTTGGCGAACTTTGCAACATGCGGCGCGGACCCTGCGATTGCCGCCGCATACGCCAAACCCATGCTCGACAAAGCAGGCGACGAAGTATTGCCCTGCGCCGCCGGGAGCGCTTTCAGTAATGGCTCCGCGGGGCGGTCGGCCGTCATGCGTAACTCGGCCCGCGCGAATGCCAGTGCGCGTTCCGGCGCGCCGGAAAATTCGGCCGAAAACAGCGCGCGCGCTTCGCTTTCCCCGTAGACTTCGGTGTGGCCGCTTTCATCGGTATGGAAGCACAGAACAGACTCCGGAGCCGCGTTCCAGACGCGAATTGCGGCGTGGATGACTGCCGGAGAAAAGGTGGCCGCGGCAATCGGAATGCCCGCTTTTTCGAACAGCGTTTCGTAGAGACTGAGAGTTTCCTTCTTCGCCAGACCGATGATGACCTCTCCTTTCGCCGGGTCCTTTCCCGCGCGCGACCAGCCCCAGGCAACGTCCACATCGCCCCAGGGATGAAGAGTGTCGATCTGCAACTCGATGGCGTTGGCAGCGTCTTTGTCGGTGACGCCGGGCAGAGTCAGATTTCGAACGATGACCTCGCCGCGGGGCAGAAGCACCGTGGCCGCGAGTCGGGTTTCGCGCGCCGAGCCGAGAAATCGGAGCAACGCCGCGCCCCATTCCGCGGCGGGGCGGTTCCGGAAATCTTTTATGGTCGTCGTGGCGAGGAGCGTGGCGCCCGCGGGCCGGGCCCGCACGATCGCTGCTTCAAGAGTGTGCTCTCCGATGGCAATCCCGAGTCCGGTGCCGAATGCCAGCGCGCGCTGCCACAGCGGGAGCGCGGTCACATTCTTCGGACTGGTTTCAGCTCCGGCGGGAGCTTCAGGCGCCCACGTGCTCATATCCGGTCAAACCACCGCACGACCTCGAAGCCCGGTGGTTTGTTTGCCGGATTGCCGGGAAAATGAATCTTCACAAGCGCCCCCACTGTGCGGCGCAAATTCGACAGTTTCCCGTCCGGCTGCCTGAGTCTCGCCGTGGCGCGCAGAGTGAACATAGTCAGGCCGCCGATACGCAGCCGCGACCCCGCCGGCCCGAGAGACTGCACGATTTCCCCGAACTCCTTGTAATCCAGAACCGGGTGCTGAACCCGGCTTCTGACGATGATGTCGGCATCTGCCGCCGCCAAACCAATCGCCTGCAAAGTCGCGGGTTGCGCTGTATTGATGTCCACCGCACCCCCGGTGCCGTATACGGAGAGGCAATCGCGCAAACCTGCCCGACTGCCGGCCCCGTTGTCAGTAAGCCAGGATCCGTAATAGAGCTCAGGCGTCATCCCTCTTATCAGCAACAATTCCTCGTTCTCCTGAAAAGACGTATGGCGGGGAATAAAAGACGGAGACTGGCTCAAATAAAACGAATCGAACGGGCTGGGGTGCAGCGGGTCGACGGCCGTGCGCCAGTCCACGATTGCGGCGGTGATTTCCGTCGCCCGCTCCTCGGGTGTTCCGAGGGCGATGAGAAGACGCAGGATGTCCTCAGGTCGCGACACGTTCAGGCTCAGCTTCGATGTTTCCGGAATTATGTCGACATGGACGTCGGCTGCCGGAAATGCAAGATCCATGGACGGATTGCCGGCGACGTAATAGATCGGAAGACCGTCCGGGGTGAGATACTGCCGTCCCCAGAGCATATGCAGGGCCGCGCGTTCAACTCCGCCGCGCGCAACAAAGTAGGCGCGCGAATCGTCCACATGGGTTTCGGTCCGCTCGGTTTCTGCGCGTACATTGTTCGCGACGGCTAGTCCCACCGCCGACAGCGCCGCCGTAAGCCAGAGGACCATCAGCAGTGCGGAGCCCTTCCGGCGGTTCCTGGCAGGCTGCGGAAAAAGCTCTTCTGCCGCTTCTTCACAGCCGCGGCTTGGAAACGCCCGCGCCGATTCCGCGGCGGTTACTGAACCGCGCGCGTCAGCAAGCGGCAGGGAAAAGAGCTTTTTCAGCAGCCTGCTAGCGCTGGTCGGCATAGATGGTTCCTGAAACCGGATTCACGTTCACGGGCGTCGTCACCGTCGAGATGTGCAGATTGGATGAGTTTCCGGCGTCCAACGGCGCCATCTCGATCCGGACTGCGAGCGGGAGTATTTGTGGCTGCACCCAATCCTGCCGCCAGACCTCAAAAGGCGGCGTGAACCGCCGTTCGAGATAGTAGAAGCGGCAATATGCCAATCGGTCCGCGAGCACGAACGACTGAGCACCCGCCAAAACGGGCGCGAAATGGATGACCTGCGGTTGTCCTGGCTCTTGTTCGATTCCCGTGATTTCCAGACCTGCCTGATCGGGGCCGGTATAGGGTGTCTCGTTCAGAATCAGCCGTACACCCTGATTCCGCTCGCCGGGAATAACCTGCATCGCCGCGATACGCAGCCTCCCTCGCCAGGCATCGTCCAGCGAGTATGAGGTGACAAAGCGCATGCTCTGGGGTTCAGTCTGCAGGAAGGGCACTTGGCGTGTTTCATCCGGCTTCGGATGATAGTAAGCCGACGAGTAGACCAATCCATTGACTTCGTCTTCGATGATCGCCCTCGAATTAGCCACTCGCCGGTTCAGTACCAGCCGCGCGTCGGCTTTATCCATCGTGTTGAAGCCGAGCCGCATGGCCACGAGCATGCCCACCGAGAGCAGACTCATCAGTGAAACGGCGATGAGAATCTCGATAAGCGTCAGGCCGGATTCGGAATTCTTTCTCATGGATTGGCCGGAATCGGAATCCGCGTCCTGCGATAGCTTTCCAGTTGAATGCTTCGGCGTGTGCCGCTGGCCGGCTGCCACCAAAGTTCCAGCGCGATTCGCTGCAGAATAATCGTCCCAGGCCCCGCGCGGGGAGGCACGTCGAAAGGTCGGAGTGACGCCCGCCATCCGGTGGGTACGCCGCCCGTTTGGCCGCTGTCGAACAATCCATCCACCGAGCCGTCGAACGGAAGATTCACGTCCAGCAGGAGGTCGTTCATTTTCGTCCGCGCCAGCATCGCGGCGCGATCGTAGTCGGTGAGCCGCGAGGCGTTCTTCACGGATTGCGACAAGCCCGCAATCAGGCCCGCCACCGCGATCCCCATGATGACGGTCGCAACCAGAACCTCAAGCAGCGTGAACCCGCGGCGGTTCACTTGCCCTCTCCTTCTACACGCCGGATATCCGGCACCCCGGTTGCGGGATCGATTCGCACCGCGCGCCGCGAACCTTTGTCGTTGTGCAGGACGAGCGTAATGCGCGGAAACGTTCCGCCCGGAAAAAGCAGAAAGCGGCGCGGTTCGTCACCCTCGATTGAGATGTTCTGCGGCATGCGAAGGGTCTGCACAGGCTTGCTGCGCGAATCCGAGGTGTAGACGTCCAGCCGGCTTTCCCGGGGAGTAATCACAATGGCCGCCGCGGTTTCGCTGCGTTCCACCTGGTTCATGGCGGCGGTAAGGAAGCTCGCCGTCGAACCCGACGCGGATGACAAACGGACGCTGGCCAGGCCCGAAGTCAGTGCGGGGAAGGAAATGCCGGCAATGACGCTGACGATCGTCACCACGATCAACATCTCGAGCAGCGTGACGCCGGATTTCTTTGAACCTTCCAACTGTCTTATTCCCGGTTGCCTTATTTCCAACTGACGATATCGGTGTTCAGATCCGTCCCGCCCGGCTGCCCGTCCGCGCCATAGGAAATTATGTCCGGCTCATCGCCGTGATCGCCGGGGAACTTATACACATAAGCGTGTCCCCAGGGATCGGGTGCAACATCTTTTTGCAGATAGGGCCCGTGCCACTGCTCGACGCCAGACGGCTCCACTCGGAGAGCGGCCAGCCCCTGCTCCGTGTTCGGATACGAGCCGGTGTCCAGATGATACTGGCCCAATGCCAGTTGAAAGTTCTCGAGTTGCTGTTTCGCTGCGACCACCCGGGCTTTGTCCCCCTGGTTCAGAAGCCGGGGCGCTACTACTGCGGCAAAGACCGCGATGATGACCACCACCACCAGCAATTCGATCAGCGTGACGCCCGCGCGCGGGTTTCTGACTTGTTGCATAACATCCTCTCCTTACGCTCCGTCGCTATATTGCGACATCGTTAATGCTGGAAATCGCGATCAGCATACTTAACACCAGCCCACCCACAATAACGCCCATCACCAGGATGATCAGCGGCTCGAAGATTGCAGTAAACCGCTTGATCGATGCGCGGGTTTCTTCTTCATAAATATCCGCCATGCGGGCAAACATCAGGTCCAATTTGCCGGTTTCCTCACCCACCGTGAGCAGATGCGACGCCAGTGGGGGAAACATCCGCGTACGGGAAAGCGGTTGTGAGATTCCTTCTCCCCGCTTGACTCCCTGCGCGACTTCCTTCAGCGAATTCGCCATGCGGCTGTTGAAAAGAATACCGGCGGAGATGTGCAGGGACTGAACCAGCGGCACGCTGTTCCCCACCAATGTCGACATGGCGCGCGCGAAGCGGGATGTCTCGGCTTTCTGCAGTGCGTCCCCGAGAATGGGCAGCTTCAGGCGCGTCGTATCCCACCAGAATTGTCCCTTGGGTGTCCCGATATAAAAGCGGAAAGAGATAACGGCAGTGGCCAAAGCCAGCGCCACTACCCACCACCAGTTCTGCACGATGTGGCTCGCCTGCAGCATAAGCAGCGTGGGGAGGGGGATCTTCATCCGCGTATCGTCGAAGATGCTCGCAAACCGCGGCACGACAAAATTCAGAATGATAAAGATGCTTCCGGCGCCCACACAGGCCAACAACCCGGGATAGATCATCGACGAAACGATGTAGCTCCGCAACTCGTCGCGCGAGCGTTCGAACTCCGAAAGCCGTTCGAAAATCTGTCCCAGACTTCCCGACGCTTCACCGGCCCTAACCATATTGATGAACAACTCGGAGAAGTATGTCGGGTGCAGCGCGAGCGAATCGGCGAGAGACTTTCCGCCCTTGATGGCGCGCAGAATATCGAGCACAATGGTTCGGAACTGATGCCTCGTCGTCAGTTCGCTCGTAATCGAGAGCGCGCGGTCGAGCGGCACTCCGGAGTTCAGCAGTGTGGAGAGTTCCTGCGTGAAGAAGAGAACGTCGCGTCGCCGGCCACTCCCGAAAGAAGGGAGGTTGAGATTGATCGACTTCTTTTCCTCGAAACCGACATAGACGGGAGTGAGTCCCTGGCGAATCAGCTCGCGGGCCACTGTTTTGCTGCTCTCGGCGGTGATGACGCCGGAGCGCAGTTTTCCGTCTGCCGCGACGGCTCGATAGTGAAACGTGGCGGTGGCCATCAGGACCGCTCACGTTGGGACATGCGCCTACCAGGCGCGTTCTTCAATTGCCGTGCGACGCGTCTGATAGGCGCATGTCCATTACCCACGTTAGAACTCCTGCGTGACACGGGTTACCTCTGCCGCGGTCGTCATGCCGTTGCGTACCTTCATCCAGCCGTCTTCACGCAAACTCTTCATCCGGTTGCGCCGGGCCGCCTCGGTCAGCCGGCCCGCGTCGGCGTTTTCCATGATCAGATGGCGCAGTTCGTCGTTGAGTTCCATCATTTCGAAAATTCCGGCGCGGCCCTTGTAGCCGGAACCGTTGCAGGTGGGGCAGCCCCGTCCACGGTATGTCGTGATCTCCTCCCCGAAGGGCGTCAAAGTTTTGCCGGCGATCTCTCCGCAATCGGAGCAGATCAGCCGCACCAGACGTTGGGCGAGAATTGCAACCACCGATGAGGTGATCAGGTAGTTTTCGACTCCCATATCCACCAACCGCGTGACGGCGCTCGGCGCATCGTTCGTGTGCAGCGTGGAGAACACGAAATGCCCGGTGAGTGCCGCCCGGATCGCGATATCCGCGGTCTCGCGGTCGCGAATTTCGCCCACCATAATCACGTCGGGATCCTGACGGACGATATGCCGCAAACCGGCTGCGAACGTGAGTCCGATCTGCGGATTGACGTGGATCTGGTTGATCCCGTCCATTTGGTATTCCACCGGGTCTTCGATCGTGATGATCTTCTTGTCCGGCAGATTGATGCGTTTCAACGCTGAGTAGAGCGTTGTGGACTTCCCGCTGCCGGTCGGTCCGGTAACCAGAAAAATGCCGTGGGGAAGAGAAGTGAAGTGCTCCATCCGGTTGAGCATGCGGTCGTCGAATCCCAAGCGGCGGAGATCGTAGAAATCTCCGGCGGACCGGTCGAGCAGGCGCATGACGACGCTTTCGCCGAACAGCGTCGGCAGCGTGGAAACACGGAGGTCCACTTCGCGTCCCAAAATGCGGATTTTGATGCGTCCGTCCTGCGGCAACCGGCGCTCGGCGATGTTGAGCTTCGCCATGAGCTTCAGCCGCGAAGTTATGGCGGCCTTAAGTTCGCGCGGCGGCTGCTCTTGATTAGCAAGCACCCCATCCACGCGGAACCGGATGCGGAACTCTTTGTCGAACGGCTCGATATGGATATCGCTGGCCCGCTTCTCGATCGCCTGGGCGATCATCGCGTTGACGAGCCGGATCACCGGCGCCTCGCTGGCCATGTCGCGCAGGTGCTCCAGATCCTCTTCATCGCCGGTGCCGAACTCAGCCGCGGCTGTTTGGCGGTCGCCCTCGCTGTAATAGCGGTCGATCGAATCCAGAATGTCCTGCTCGTTGGCCAACTGCGGGTTGACTTCGAGCTTCGAAAAATTATGGACCGCGTTGATCGTCTCGAAATCAAGCGGATCGGCCATCGCCAGCGTCAGCGAACCGCCTTCAATGGCAACCGGAAAGATACACGACTGGCGAAGGAAGCGCGGCGACAACCCTTCGATTTCCGGCGCCGATACCGGCGCGCCCAGTTGCGCGACAGGAAGGCCAAGCTGTTCCGAAAGCGCGGCCAGCAGGTCTCGCTGGGCGATGTAGCCCATATCGACCAGAATCCTGCCCAGCTTTTCGTTCCTGCGTTCCCGCTGCAGCTCCAGCGCGCGGTCCAGGTCTTCCGTGGCGATCAGGCCGCGGTTGATGAGCAGTTGTCCGAGTGGCGTCGCAGCTGCGGTCGGCGTCATTCTTTTATCGTTCCTGCTCTTGTCGTTCCTGCGTTTCGCGGCAACGCGCTCATCGTTCCTGTTCTTCGATGAAGGCCGCGAGTTCCGTCTGTCCGGCATGAGACGCTTTCGCGTCCAGCAGTTGCTGCTTTTCCGCGCTCATGAACACGCGGTGTGGCATATCTCGCGTAATTTCCCAGGAGTGACTGAACAGGATGGCTTCCATCGCGACGTGCTCGTTCGGTGGCAGGCCTTCCAGTGTCTCGCTTGCATTCATCATCAGCGTGCGCATGGCGTCTTTCAGCTCCGCCAGCTTTTTAAGCTTGCGCTCGTGGATGCCCGCCACTTCCTCTTTCGAAATTGTCGGCTTGAAGGGAGTTAGAGTCAATGCGCCGATATTGATCAACTCGAGCTCGTTGGTGAACAGCACACCGTAGCCTTCCAGATATGTGCCTCGCGCGTCACCCAGCGGACGGTAAGGATCGATCGAATAGGCGTTGATCTTCTCGTTGATCATTCGTTCGACCGCAAGAATGGATGCCCTCGACACGCGCGATTCGGCGGCCGCGAAACAGAGCGCGGCTCCGGTGATGCCTACAACAAGGCTCAGTGCAATCTTCATTGGCCGGCTCCCTGTTCGTTCCCTTCGAGGCGCGCGTAGCTCAGATTTACCGTTTTTCTCAGAATGTCGAAGTTTTCTTCGAGCGCCACCATCTGGGCACGATATTCCGCATCGCGCTTATGGGCCGCGGACTGAACCGCTGCTTCAATCATTCGCGCATCTTCGGCCTTCACCTTTGCGACCGCCTTCGCCACGGCGGCGTTAAGCTGGTCAGCCGATGCCGAAACGGGCGCCAGTTGCGCCACCGGTTGTGCTGTCGCTGGCGGGTAAACCGAAGAGACATGCCAGGCCGATACGAGTATCGCCACCGCGACCACGCAAGCCGAGGCGAAGCCCATACGCGCTCCGGAGTTCCAGAACCGCCAAAAGGGCGAGGGCTCGAATACGCGGTCTGACACGAAGGCGATCCGCTGCGGAATTTCACGATCGGGCAAAGTGCGCAATGCGACCGTGGTCAGACGTATTTGATCGAGTTCCAGCGAGCAGCGCCCGCATGCGGCGATGTGCTGCTCCATGGCCTGCCGCTCGGAGGCCGGCAGTTCCTCGAATGCGTAATCGCGCAAAGCCTCGGCGCGCCCGCAGGGAGATGAATCGTTGCGTAACATCAGTTACCTCTCACAGGAGCCAGTTCCGTCTTAAGCAGGTCGAGGGCGGTGTAAAGTCTCGATTTGACGGTCGAAACCGGACATCCCAGAACTTCGGCGATCTCGTCGAACTTGAAACCCTCATAAACCTTCAGCACGACGGCCTCGCGCTGTTCCGGGTTGAGCCGGTCCAGCGCGGCGGTCACCGCCAGAGAAAGGTCGAGGGAGAAGCCCGGCGCGGGATTGCCCTGTAACGGAGCCTCTTCCAGCGCCGTTTCGGGACGGCGTTTACGGAAGAGAGAATAAGCCTCGTTATGGGCAATCCGGTACAGCCAGGGGCCGAATCGCGCCGGGTTGTCAAGCTTGCGAATGTTCTGATAAGCCTTCAAAAAAGCGTCCTGGCTCAGGTCCAAAGCGTCTTCCGGACTCGCCGTGAGACGAAGAAGGTAGTTGAAGACACGTTTCTCCCAGCGCGACACGAGAAGGTTGAACGCCTCCACATCGCCTCGACGAACGCGTGAAATCAGGTCCGCATCTTCGACGGCCCGAAAGATCAAACTCCGGCTCCTGGTAGCAAGACGCACATTCCGGGGAAAAAGTCGAAAAGAATATCTTTAGTCTACCGGCTGACCGGGGATGCTCAAAATGAGACCGAGGCTGTCAAAATAGAGTTTCATGAGCTTCCTCGATAATCTGGAAAATAATCTGAAAGCGCTGGAGTCCCGCGACGAGGGCGGTCTCGAGGAGAGTGCCAGGCGGGACCGGGAGCGGGAACTGGCTGTTGCGGCGGCTCCCTGGGCGGAGCGTCTCAAGAGTGAGCCGTTCGCCCAAAACCTGATGCAGCAGGCCACGCTCGTGGGTCGCCCGCACCGGATCAAGGTGAATCTGATGTGGATGGGGACCACGCTCCGCCTCGAAGCTCGCGGCCATAAGCTGGAGATGCGGCCGGGGCCGAAGGGCGTGACCGCCGTATTTCTCAAGGGTTCTGACGAGATCAAGCAGCAGCCTGTCGATCTTTCCGGCGATCCGCGAAAGCTCGCGGCCGACTGGATAAACGGTCCCATTGAACAGAAGCGGATTGACGACGCACAGGCGGCCCTGGCCTCCTTCGATGACGCCGAGACCGAAGCCTGATCGTGGACTTCGAGAACGAGCTGAACCTTGTTCTGCCCGCCGACCTGCCGAATCGTGAGAACGTCGTCCGGCTGGCCGCACGTCACCTCGCACTAATCGTCGAGGCCAACCAGTACCTGAATCTGACACGCATCACAACTCCGCGTGAAGCCGCGGTCAAGCACGTCCTCGATTCCGTGATGCCCTGGCGGCTGTTTCAGGATGCCCGGCATGTTCTGGATGCCGGAACCGGCGCCGGCTTCCCCGGTATCCCGCTGGCGCTGGTGTTGCCCGGAACCCGGTTCACACTCGCCGAGTCGATTCAGAAAAAGGCGCGCTTCGTCGAGTCGGTACTGGCCGAACTGAAACCGCCCAATGTCGAGATTGCTCCCCGGCGCGCCGAGGAGCTGAAGGCAGAGATCATAACGGCGCGGGCGCTTGCGCCGATTCCCAAAGCCCTTGCACTTTTTCGCCGTGCCCTGAAGGACGGCGCCCGATTGCTCCTCTATAAAGGACCGGACGCCGAGCAGGAGATCGTCGAAGCCGGAAAGAGCGGGGCGAATATCGAAGTCGTCATGCGCTACGAACTGCCCGACCAGATGGGCACACGGACTATCGTTCAGATCATCCTTGCCCAGATCAGCCGCGGCCGATGAACGGCATAGTGGTGGCCATCAACGTCATGAACTGAACGTTGGCGTTGAGCGGCAGGTTGGCGATGTAGAGTACTGCGTCGGCGACGTGGCTCACGTCCATGCGCGCCTCCGGCATTTCGGTGCCGTTCGCCTGTGTGACACCCGACGACATCCGCTCGGTCATCTCGGTTGCCGCGTTGCCGATATCGATCTGGCTGCAGGCGATGTCGTACTTGCGGCCGTCGAGCGAGATGCATTTCGTGAGGCCCGTCATCGCGTGCTTCGTGGAAGTGTACGGAGCGGAGTTCGGACGCGGCGCGTGTGCCGATAATGAGCCGTTGTTAATGATCCGTCCGCCGCGCGGCTGCTGCGCCTTCATCAGCTTGATGGCTTCCTGGGCGCACAGGAACGCTCCGGTAAGGTTTACGGCAACGACCTTGTTCCACTGCTCCAGCGTCAGATCTTCGAGCGGTAGAGCGCGCCCGCCGGTTCCCGCATTGTTGAACAGCACGTCGAGCCGTCCGAAGACGTCACCCACCCGCGCGAAGAGCGCCTTCACCGATTCCTGTTTGGTGACATCGGTGGGAATGGCCAGCACCTTCCCTCCGTCTTTTGTGGCGGACGCGGCGGTGCGCTCCAGTTCCTCGATCCGGCGGCCGGCCAGCACGACTGAGTATCCGGCGGCCTGCAGCGCCAGACTGGATGCTTTGCCGATACCGCTGCCCGCGCCGGTCACGAGGGCGACCCTTCCATTCGAAGCCATGTCTTTTTCTCTGTCATCCGACTATAACCCTTACTCTCTATGGTCTACGTGGCAGCTCACCGCGGCCTGCCAGACTGAAAGCGCTTGTCCGATTTACGCGCGACCGCCGAAGGCTTACGTACGACAATCGAAGGCTTCGTCGCCACGGCCGCCGAACCCGCGATGCTGGATCCCGGCGAAGAGCCGCTGCCGCTTGTCGAGGATCAGTGGAGCGTCTCCGAATGGAACGGCCGTCTGGTGCTGCAGGCTTGGGATCAGCACCGCAACCTGGTCCGCAAAATCACCGGTCTGAAAGAGCAGCGGCGCGACCGCCTGTGTCTCGCAACGGAGCACTTCCGGAATCCGCAGGCGGAACTTCAGATCGCCGACCTCGCCGCGCCCGGCGGCCGTGAACTGAGCCGAAAGACTTCACGCCTCGCATTCTGCGAGCGCTTCCACCTCATGCTCAGACGCGAATGGCCGGAATGGCAACTGGTGGAATTGAGCGCGGACGCGAACCTCGAAGAGAGCCTGTCCACGTCATACGCGCGAGCCTTTCTGCGGCTCGGCTCACAGGGCATCGCCGTGATGGGCGCGCCGCCGGAGACGGTCGGCGGCGGCGGGATTGTTGCCGCCGGATTGATCTGGCTCGACTATCTGCGCCGCCGCGAACGAAGCCTCGCGATCGGCCAATTGTTCCTCTACGTACCGCTCGGCACGGAACGGGAAGCCGCATTTCGCGCAGCCTGCCTTGACCCTTCGAAAGTTGCCTGCCGGTTGTTCGCGTTTGACGAACGCGGCCGCACGGGCGTGATAGACTTCGCCGACGCGGGTAACGTCGACTCCACACTCCCGCCGTGCCGCCGCCCGGCCTCTCCCAATTCCGAGGTTCCGATGCTCCCCGACATGCCGGATGTCGATCGGATCGAACTGACCGACGGGTCGGTCAGCCTCCGGGTACACGGCCTGGAATTCGCGCGGGCGTTTGCCGGCAGAATCACCTGCGGTGTTTCGCGCAGGCGGCGCGCCAGTATTGAGACCGTTGCCGCGATGGCCCGCGAAATCCGACGCGCCCGCGATCCGCAGGCTGACGATCGCCGGCATCCTCTTTATTGCCTCTATCCGGAAGGCTGGCTCGAATCGCAGGTGCGCGCTCATCCGGAGGCCATCGACGCCTCGCTGCGTTCCGCGCCGATCTACGGGCAAGTTCCCATCTTCAGCGGCTCCGAGCGCGGCGTGATCGACCTGCTCGCGATCGATCACACCGGCAGGCTGGCCGTGATCGAACTCAAGGCGACCGCAGATTTGCAACTGCCATTCCAGGCGCTCGACTACTGGCTCCGGGTATGCAAGCATCTCGATGCCGGCGACTTCGAGCGGCTGGGCTACTTCACCGGCTACACGATCCGGCCCGAGGCGCCCCGGATACTGCTGGTCGCCCCGGCGCTGGAGTTTCACTCCACGACGGAAACCCTGCTGGGCGCGCTTGCGCCGCAAATCGATATCACGCGCATCGGACTGGCGGCCGACTGGCGATCCGGATTACGAGTGATGTTCCGGCTGCGGGGCAATGAGCGCCCGTAGCGCGGCGATCACCCGATCGGTGAGGCCGAATTTTCTGCCGCCCAAGTCGTGGCCTGCACCGGTGGCCTCGATCAACTCCGTCTTGGCCGGAATCATCTTCAGAGCCTCGGTGAATTCTTCGGTGGTCCCGAATGGATCGCTCGTGCCATGGACGAAGAGCGCCGGCGTCCGCAGATCCGGGAAGTGAGCCGTGCGAGGCTGGGTCGCCTTACCCGGCGGATGCAGCGGGTAGGACAGCAGCAACAGAGCTTCCACCAAGTCCGGCTGTTCGGCCGCCAACATCGATGACTGACGTCCGCCGTAGGAGTGTCCGCCAAGGACGACCGGCCCGCTCACCATCTTCCGCATGATTCCCACGGCCTCCCGCAGACCGGCGCGATCATTACCTGAAGTGGCGGGTGAAGGCGGCCCGAACGGCTTATGCTGCCGGAATGCCATGTCGCAGCGGAGCACGGTCCAGCCGTCGGCGCAGAAGGCATCGGCCAGCATCACGAGCAGCGGGGCTTTGCAGTTCGCACCCGCGCCATGGGTGAGAACCAAGCCGCGCCCGGTGGGCGCGGGTCCATTTTCCGGGCGATGGAGGAAACCGCGGACGGGGCCTTCCTGAAAGGGGGTCACAGTAGCATAATGGCTCTAATTCCCATGTGCCGCAGCATAAAAGTTCTTCGCCGCCCGGATGAGCAGGCCACCCCGGACGAAATCTCGGCCGCCGCCCTGCAGTTCGTGCGTAAGGTAAGCGGGTCGCAAAAGCCGTCCAAGGTCAACCAAACCGCCTTCGAAGCGGCTGTCCGGGAGATCGCGGCGGCCACCGATAAACTATTGAAAGAGCTGCCCTCCCGAACCGGCGCCACCAGGACCGAGCAGCCGTTATAATTGGAGCCGGAATGGACGTCTTTGACGAACTGATCCACCTGCGCAATCTGGGGCAGAAGTGCGCGCTGGCGACGATCGTCCAGGTGCGCGGGTCTATCCCCAGCTTTGAAAGCGCCAAGCTGCTGGTCCGCGAGGACGGGTCGATGGTGGGCACGATCGGCGGCGGCTGCGTGGAAGCGGAAGTCTGGAACGCCGCGCGCGAGGTGATCGCGACCAACAAGCCGCGCCACATGTCGTTCAGCCTGGGACAGGATGCCGCGTACGACAACGGCTTGATCTGCGGAGGCCAATTGGACGTTTTCGTGGAATGCATCGCGCCGCAGCCTGCGGCGCTCATCTTCGGCGGCGGCCATATTTCGAAGAGCCTGGCCAAAGTGCTGGATCTGGCCGGCTTTCGCGTTTCCGTAGCGGACAACCGCGAAGCCTTCGCCAATCGTGAACGCTTTCCCGAAGCTGCTGAAGTACACGCGGAAGAGTACGAAGAGCTTTACCCGAAGCTGAACATCACGGAATCGACTTTTATCGTCATCGTGACGCGCGGCCATCGCGACGACATGCGCGTGCTGCGCTGGGCCGTGACCACGCAGGCCCGGTATATCTCGATGATCGGCAGCAAACGCAAGGTCATCGCGGTCATCCGCGAACTGGAGAAGGAAGGTTTGTCCGCCGAGGCGTTCGATCGAATCTATGCGCCCATGGGATTCGAGATCGGGGCGGAATCTCCGGAAGAGATTGCGATCTCCGTGGCGGCGGAGATGATTGCGATGCGGCGCGATCCGGAGGGGAACTGGCGCTCGCTGTCGAAGTCGATCATGCTCGACGAGCGGCTTCGCGAGAAGTTGGGGGGCGAGAAGCCGCCGGTGAAGGAATTCGCAAGCGCACAGGGCGAAGGCTCCGTTGTGCGCGAAATCGAGTGAATCCGGCTGCGATAATTCTCGCGGCCGGCGAATCGCGCCGAATGGGGCGCCCCAAGGCGTTTCTGTCGTTTCGTGGCGGAACGTTTCTCTCGCACATTGCCGCCACGCTTGGCGAGCGGTGTTCCCCGGTGATTGCGGTTTTCGGATTCGACGCTCCCCACCTGATGGAGCGCGCAGCGTCCGCGGGAGTTCGCGCCGTCGAAAATCCGGATTACTCATTGGGAATGCTGACCTCGCTGCAGAGGGGATTGCGGGCCGTCCCGGACGAATCGGACCCGGTGCTCTTTACCCTGGTGGACCACCCGGCCATTTCGGCGTCTACCGTCGAAGCGCTGCTGCGCTCCGAAGCGCCGATTGCCATTCCGCGATTTGACGGCGCGCGCGGACATCCGGTGCTGATCCGACGGGCGATTGTTGAGGAATTTCTGAAAGAGCCGACGTCGTCGAAGGTCCGCGATGTGATCGACCGGCACGCTGCCGAGATCGCGTACATCCCGGTCCGCGATCCGGGAATTTCGGACGATATTGACGATCCGGCGCTGTACGAGAAGCTGCTGACGCGCGAGGCTTCTCTGTGAAGAAGAGGATTTTGCTTTTCGCAGTGCTGGCGCTGGCAGCCGCGGCATTCGTGGTACCGAGAATCGATGCCGACCGCTACCGGGACCGCATCCACGCCACGCTCGAGAAAGAACTCGGGCGAAAGGTGGAAATCGGCGAGGTGCGGTTTCGCCTGTTGCCGATGCCAGGGCTTACCGTCGCGAACGTGACCATCGGGGAAGATCCGAAGTTCGGCGCCGAACCGGTCGCATATGTCACGACGCTGGTTGCGGCGCCGCGCATCAAGTCGCTCTTCGGCGGACCGCTCGAGTTTGCGTCGGTCGATCTGCAGGATGCCAGCCTCAATCTGACGCGCGTGGACCGGGGTGAAAACGAAGTGAGCTGGAACTTCGGCTCGCTGCTGCGCAAGGAGACGCTGGCGGCATTCCCGAGCATCCACATGAGCGGCGGCCGCATCAATTTCAAATTCGGCGACATGAAATCGTTGTTCTATCTGCTGAACACGGACGTCGATCTTTGGCCGCCCGATTCGGCCCAGGGACCGTGGACGCTGCGGGTGCATGCGCAGCCGTCGCGAACGGACCGGCCGGCGGGCAACGGTTTCGGCAGCTTTATGCTGCGCGGCCAGTGGTTTCCGGCCAACAGTTCGACCACCCTCGACGTAAAGCTGGAGCAGAGCGAACTCGGCGACATGTTGACGCTTTTGAATGGAACCGAATCGGGGATTCACGGCGACGTTTCGGGTGACGCGCATCTGTCCGGCCCGCTGAATCGAATCGGCATCGCGGGGCGCATGACGATCTCCGACGTTCATGGCTGGAGCCAGACGCCTCCGGGCGGAAGTGGATGGCGTTTGGCGATCGGCGGCGCGATCGATGCGCCGGGCCAGACGATGGATCTCAATGCAAAAGTGGCGGGAGCACAGTCGCCCCTCGATCTTCGATACCGCGTGACCGATTATCTGCGCCGTCCGCGCTGGGGCGTCACGGTCAATCTGAACCACTTCCCACTGACGCCGATGCCCGATATCGCGCGCAACCTGGGCTGGCCGCTGCCGGCGGACTTCAAGCTGGACGGAACGGCGAATGGCGCCGTCGGCTATTCCATGCCTGACGGTCCTCCGCGCATGGACGGCACGATGAATCTCACCAATTCCACGTTCGTGATGTCCGGCGCGCCGGCGCTGCACATTCCCGGAGCGGAACTGCATTTTTCCGGCAGCAGGATAACGCTCGAAGCAACCGAAGTGACCAACGACAGCAAAGAGACGGCGGCGATCGCGGGGTCCTGGGATGTAGGCGCGGATGTGGGCACGGACGCGGGCGCGCCCAATCTGGATATTCAGATTTCGAGCGACGGAATGTCGATCGCGTCGTTGAAGAAGCAGATTTTGGTGGCCGGAATTCCGCTGCTGAGTAATACGACTTCGGGAACCTGGAAGGGAGATTTGCGCTACAGCGACAACGCCTGGAGCGGGAACGTGAACCTGACGGACGCGGAAATCCCGTTCGAAGCCTTCGCGGAGCCGATCCACATCGCGTCGGCGGATGCCACCATCGACGGCGAGGGACTTTCGCTGAAGCGGGTCAATCTGACGCTTGGCGGCATTGCGGCGCAGGGCGAGTATCGATACGATGCGGGCGCGGCGCGTCCGCACAAATTCCGGATTACGGTGCCGGAGGCGAGCGGTCCGGCGCTGGAGAAGCTGCTGATGCCGACGCTGCGGCGCGGAAATTTCCTGACCTATGCGTTCAACTTCGGGCGCGTCCCGCAGCCCGACTGGCTGCGCAACATGCGGGCCGACGGAACGATTCAGACCGGACAGCTCGACCTCGGCGGCGGCCATTTCACGAAGGTGCGCGCGCGCGTGCTTTGGAATGGGATGAATGTGCAATTGACGAACCTCTCGACTCAGTTCGGCGAGGCCGCATTCGCGGGAGCGGCAACGATTCATCTGGCGGGAAGGCAGCCGGGCTACAACATTCAGGGCAAAGTGAGCGGGATCGAGTGGCACGGCGGCACGATCAGCGCGAACGGGACACTGGCGACATCGGGCACGGGCGCGGCGCTGCTGAGCAACATCCATGCGCAGGGAACGCTCGACGGCCAGGATGTGGATCTCGGCGCTCCCGAGGCTTACGATTCGGTGACCGGGACGTTCGATTGGACCTGGCCGAAGCTGCGGCTGCCGCAACTGGTGATGAAGTCCGGCGCGGAGACGTCGCAGGGGAGCGCGGAGACGGGCGACAACGGCCAGTTGCTGCTCAAGGTCAACGACGTCACGAAGCATATTCAGGTCGCCGGGCAGTAAGGGCGAAAGCGCAGAACGAAGCACGCGCCCTGGCTTTGTTCGGTCTGGCTGGGTCCCGTCCGCAGTGTGATCGCGCCGCCCTGCTGGCGCATCAGTTCGCGAACAATCCACAACCCCAGACCGGTTCCCTTCGCGCCTTTGGTGGTGAAGAACGGGTGAAAGATGCGGTCCACTGTTTTCGCGGGAATTCCGGTACCTGAATCGCAGATTTCGATTGTGTGCGGAGATGCCGCGATGCGGAGAATGCCTGCGCCGTTCATCGCGTCGCAGGCGTTGGAGATCAGGTTGTGCAGGACGCGCGTAAGCGCGAGCGGGCTGGCGGAGATCGCGGGGAGCGAGTCAGGGACGTTCAGTTGAAGATCGATACCTTCCGGCAGGCGAAGCTGTACCGCGAAATTCCGCAGGAAATCTCCGACGCTGACGGGGCTGACTTCGACCGGATCGCCCTTGCAGTAGGCAAGTAAGCCGGCGGTGAGCGCGGAGCAGCGCTCGGTTGCCCGCTGGGCGGCTTCCAGATCGGACAGCGCCAGATGATTCACGATCAGGTGCAGGTGATTGTTGATGTCGTGCGCGATTCCGGCAGCCACGGAACCGATCGTCTCCAGCCGCGTGCTGTTCATGCCTGGATGTTAGACCGCGCCGAAGGGCATCAGGCACTGGGTTGGGTGCAGGTTGTTGATTTGAGAGGTGAAAAAAAAGCGCGGGGCTGGTGACCGAACCAAAGAACTCTCTCGCCAAGCCGCAAAGGCGCAAAGTTTTTTCGAGACACTTATCGGGTGGGCTGCGGGCGTGCAGGGCTGGTTCGACGCTTATGCGGCCTGTTTTTCGGGGGGTCCTTCTGTTCGGTGATTTCGACGGGCTTCGCCGTGAGGCGGGAGGTAGCTGAGGAGCCGGTAGGCGTTGGGGTCCTTGTTGAATTCAGGCTAAATTAAGCTGGATCGAACGCATCTCTTTCTATTTCTTCATCTGTCTTGTCTTCGTCGATGCGCTCCTGACGCTTGCGCGCGGCCTGTAACCGTTCGAACATGCCGGGAAATCCATTTTTGATGATGATTCGAAAGCAATAGGCCGGGCCGAAGCCCGGCCGCAGCGCCTCTATCGGACAGAGCAGAACGGCAACAATCGCCGGCGACAAAGATCGCCAGCGGTACAAGAAAAGCTAATGGCCGTGGGTCTTTTCGTGGTGATCGTAAATCGCCCCTGCCGTGCCGCCGGCGACCGCACCGATGGCTGCTCCAGGTCCGCCGCCTGCGATCGCGCCAATGGCCGCTCCTCCCGCGGCGCCGACGCCCACGCGCTTCACAGTTTTCCGAATATGATGATGGCCGCGGTACACGGTGCGATGGTAGTGATGGCGATAGCGATGCGAATAAACGGTGTCGGCCGAGGCGACCGGCGCCAGACTGACAACCGACAGCAGAGCAGTTATTAAAGAAAGACGCATAAAATTAATGCCCTCCGCCGGGGGTATGTGCATCTCGTCTGCCATAGCGCGCCCGATGTGAAGAATCTTCCAATGGGCAGTCGTGCGCTGGGGTTTGTGTGTCTCCTCTGCCTCCGACCGAGAGACTTAATGCGTGGCTGCGGAAAGTCGTAACGCCGCGCCGCGTGAAAATTGCCGGACTCGCGGCGGGCATTTCGCTGGGCGCAATTCTTGTCGCCGCCGTAACGTTTTACTTCATTTATTCGCACCGAATCGACCGACAACTGCGGGCGGGAGTCTTCGCGGATTCCGTCAACGTTTATGCCTCGCCACTTTATCTGGCAGTCGGCGACATGCTCACGAGCGCTGACCTGGCCGCCGAATTGAATATCGCCGGCTATCGGGAGTCCACGACAGGCCAGCCGCTCACCTGGCGCACGGAGAACGGACGCGTGGAAATTTTTCCGCCAGAGGACGGGTCGGCTCCGGCACGTCTGCTGCTTGCAAACAATCAGATCGCTCATATTCAAAGCGATGGAAAAGACGTCAGGGATATCTATCTTGCGTCACCATTGATCACGACGCTCTCCACGAAGAAAGAGGAGAGGCTGCCGGTGGTATTTCGCAACATTCCGCCGGTAATGGTCAAGGCCGTTCTGGCTGCTGAAGACAAGCGCTTCTTTCAGCACGATGGTCTGGATATTCCCCGTATGATCAAGGCCGCTTATACCGATATCCGCGAAGGCCGCAAGGAACAGGGCGCGTCGACGCTGACGATGCAACTGGTGCGGGGGCTTTGGCTGGAACCAGATAAACGGTGGCGGCGAAAGCTGGAAGAGATCATCATGACCATCCACCTCGAAAGGGCGTGGCCGAAAGAAAAGATTTTCGAGGCCTACGCCAATCAGATCTACCTGGGGCGACAGGCGGATTACAGCGTACATGGCTTTGGCGAGGCGGCCCGGATGTTCTTCGGGAAAAAGCTCCGCGATATTTCGCTGGCGCAGGCGGCGCTGCTGGCGGGGATGGTGCAGCGGCCGAGTTACTTCAATCCGTTCCGTTGGCCCGAGCGGGTGAAGGATCGCCGCGATGTCGTGCTGGAAATGATGCGCCATAACGGCTACATCACGGCGAAGCAATACGAAGATGCGATCAACGAGCCGCTCGGCCTAACGAGCGATCCGCTTAATGACCTGCGTGCGCCTTACTTCCTGGATCTCGTCAACGAACTGCAGGAGAAGCAGGCCGCGAAGCAGGAGAATTCCGGAGAATCGGGCCGCAATGTCTACAGCACCATCGATCTGAATCTGCAGCATGCGGCGGATGAAGCGGTCGCGGCGGGGATGGCGGAAGTGGATCGGGCATTGGGTAAGCGAACGAGCCATTCCGGCGCCAAGGCTGAGGTGGCGCTGATCGCGCTCGATCCGCGCACCGGAGAAATCAAGGCGCTGGTGGGCGGGCGCGATTACAAGAAGAGCCAGCTGAATCGCATTCTGTCGAAGCGGCCGCCGGGATCGGTATTTAAGCCATTCGTTTATGCGGCAGCGCTCGAGACGGCGATTTCAGGCGGCGCGAACGTCTACACGCAGGCGAGCATGGTGGACGACAGTCCGACGACGTTCTGGTTCGATGGAAAGCCGTACGAGCCCGGAAATTTTCACGGCGAGCGCTTCGGAACGATGACGTTTCGAGAAGCGCTGGCGAAGTCGGATAACGTGGCGGCGGTGAAGGTGGCGCAGGAGGTTGGCTATGGACGGGTGGTCCGCATGGCTCGGCGTTTCGGATTGAACGACGGCATCCGCGCTACTCCGGCGGTGGCGCTGGGCACGTATCAGGTGACGCCCTTCGAGATAGCGCGAGCGTACACGGCGTTTGCGAATGGCGGAATGCTGGTGAACCCGGTGGTGGTTTCCAGCTATCGGAACGGCAATGGCGCCGGCTTGGGAGCGGACGCCCACAGCGCGCGGGGAGTGCGCGCGCTCGATCCCCGCATCAACTGGCTGATGGTGAACATGCTGGAGGAAGTGATGCGCTCGGGAACAGCTGCGGGAGTGAGGGCACGCGGATTTGTGCTGCCTGCCGCAGGTAAGACCGGGACTTCGCACGACGGATGGTTCGCGGGGTTCACGACGCAACTGCTTTGCGTGGTGTGGGTCGGATTCGACGACTATACGGAGCTCGGGTTGGAAGGGGCGAGGTCGGCGCTGCCGATCTGGACGGAGTTCATGAAGCGGGCGTCCCGGATCGGCCCATACCGGAATGCGCAGGAATTTCCGAGTCCGAAAGGCATTACGCAGACGCAGATCTGCACGGAGAGCGGCGAACTGGCCGGGGACGAATGCGAGAACACCCGCGAGGCATATTTCGTCTCAGGAACGGAGCCGAGGGTGAAGTGTCAGCTGCACAGGGAAGACGCCGTTGTGCCGAATGTTGCTTCGGACAATGGCTCCGGCGTTCCGGTTCGGGATGTTGTGGTCAACTCGCAGCCCTGAATTACCGCCTTGATAACCTATGCGCAGGTTATCGACTATGAAGCATCAAATACTCGCCGCGCTGGTGACCGCGGCCGCCACGCTGCCGCAACTTCAGGAAATGACCGCGAGGTTCGCGCCGGTGGTGTTGCGCGTCGATACTTCGAAGCTGTCCACTGGAGATCGCGCCGCGCTGGTCAAACTAATTGAGGCCGGGCGCGTGGTGAACCACATTTTCCTGCAGCAAATCTGGAGCGGGAACCTGGCGCTTGAGAGCAAGCTGCGCGCCGATACTTCGGCTCTCGGCAAGGCGCGCCTCGAATATTTTGAGCTGAACAAAGGGCCGTGGTCGGATCTCGACGATCATAAGGCGTTCCTGCCGAACGTGCCGGAACGGAAGCCTTTAGGCGCGAACTTCTACCCCGAAAACATGACGCGTGAGCAGTTCGGGAGCTGGGTGAAAACGCTGTCGCCGGAAGCGCGGGCGCAGGCGGAAGGGTTCTTTACGGTGATCCGGCGAGGCTCAAGCGGATCATTACAGGCTGTACCTTATTCCATTGAATATAAAGCGGATCTGGCGGCGTGCGCCCAGGATCTTCGGGATGCCGCGAAGGCGACCGATAACGCGACTCTCAAGCATTTCCTCGAGGCGCGCGCGGCGGCCTTTCTCTCGAACGACTACTATGCGAGCGATGTGGCGTGGATGGATCTGGATGCGCCGCTGGATGTGACGATCGGTCCGTACGAGACGTACAACGACGAGGTGTTCGGATATAAGGCGGCGTTCGAAGCTTACATCAATATTCGCGATGACGAGGAGACCGAGAAGCTGAAGTTCTTCGGCGACCACATGCAGGAGGTGGAGGACAATCTCCCGATCGATGCGAAGTTCCGGAATAAGAAGATCGGCGCGCTGTCTCCGATCCGTGTGGTGAATCAGGTGTTCGCGGCCGGCGACGGCGATCACGGGGTCAAGACAGCGGCGTACAATTTGCCGAACGACGAGCGGGTGGTCCACGAGAAGGGCAGCAAGCGGGTGATGCTGAAGAACGTGCAGGAGGCGAAGTTCCGGACGACGCTGGAGCCGATCGCGAAGACGGTGCTCACGCCGGCGGCGCAGCCGTCGCTCCGCTTCGATTCCTTCTTCACGCATATTCTGGCGCATGAGATGAGCCACGGGATTGGCCCGCATCAGATCACGGTGAACGGCCGGGCGACTACGCCGCGGGCGGAACTGAAAGAACTCTACAGCGCGATCGAGGAAGCGAAGGCGGATGTGCTGGGACTCTACATGCTGCAGCATTTCTTCGATCGCGGGTATTTGAAGCATGATGAGAATGCGCTGTATACGACGTTTCTGGCGTCGTCCTTCCGCACGCTGCGTTTCGGGCTGAACGAGGCGCACGGCAAGGGGATGGCGCTGCAGTTCAACTATCTGGTTGACAAGGGCGCATTCGTGCACAAGGGGAATGCGTGGGAGGTGGACGCCGCGAAGATCCGCGCGGGCGTTCGCGATCTGGCGCACGATCTGTTGACGATTGAAGCGACGGGAGACTACGCGGGTGCGAAGAAGATGCTGGACACGCTGGGCGTGCTGCGGCCGGAGATGAGCGCGACGCTGGGCCGGGTGAGCGGCGTGCCGGTGGATATCCGTCCGGTGTTCGAGACGGCGGACCGGATTGCGCCGCGGTAAGGATGGCGATTTCTTTGGTGCGGAGGACTTGAACCTCAACTCCTCTCACTTGATAATCATTTAAAATCAATAGCTTACAGGCATGAGTCAGAATTTACCCAACTCCATTAACCTCGACGGCGACATTTTCCTATCTTTCTGAAAACATTTAGTTTAGCTACTTTTATGCCTGTGTCTATAGTGCATAAAATGATTTTCTCGTCGCTATGGGTGACTGAAACTCCAACACGGACTTTCGCTGAGGCGAGTTAAAAACCAACTCCTCTCACCTATCCGACCATCTTTCTCCAGTTCTCCATGGGTTAAGGAACCGGGGTTTTCCAGATTCCTCAATCGGATGCCATTTGTAGCCAACAGCCATGGGTGCCCGTTACTCTTCAGTAAGCTTATTTCATGCAAATGAACCGGCATTCCTTATTGGCCGCGCTGCTCCTGACGCTGCCCGTTTTTGCGCTGGCGGCCGCTCCGAAGAAGGTCAAGTCCGTCCGCCTGTATGTATTCGATTGCGGACGTCTGAAGAGCGGCAATCCGGCGCCATTGCTCGAACGAGGCGTTACGACCACCGACATGTCCGTAGAAGCGTTTCTGATCGTGCATCCGCGCGGAACTCTTTTGTGGGATGCAGGTGTGATTCCCGATGAACTCGTGAAACCCGAAGGGACCGTCGAAGCCCGCGCCACCGTTCACACCACGCTGAAGGGACAACTGGCGGCCATCGGCTACAAACCCGCTGATATCACGTATCTCGCGCTCTCCCACAACCACTACGATCACTCGGCGAACGGAAACAGCTTCGCGGGCTCGACGTGGCTGGTGCAAAGGTCGGAGCGGGCATTTATGTTTCCGGATACTCCGCCGCAGACTCCCATCAATCAGAGCGCCCGCTGGAGCGAGTTGAAGAACAGCAAAACGAAGATTCTCGATGGCGACTACGATGTATTTGGCGATGGCTCGGTGATTATCGTCTCGACTCCCGGTCATACGCCGGGGCATCAATCGCTGCTGGTCAACCTGAAAAAGACCGGACCGGTGCTTCTGAGTGGGGATTTGTATCACTATCCCGCCGAACGCGAACTGAAGAATTTCACGCCATTCGCCAACCTGGGCGATCCCGCGCAGGAGGTTGCTTCGAAAGTAAAGGTTGAGGCTCTCCTGAAGGAGAAACACGCCCAGCTCTGGATACAGCACGACATCAGTCACGACGCCACGCTGCGTAAGTCGCCGTCGTTTTACGAATGAGACGATACCAACTATGGACAAAGCAACTTACGAAAAAGGTCTGGCCATCCGACGAGAGGTTTTGGGCCGTGAATATGTGGACAGCTCGATTGCAAACGCGGACGATTTCAGCCTGCCCATCCAACAGCTCTCGACTCAGTATTGTTGGGGCGAAATCTGGGGTCGTCCGGGTTTGGAGCGTAAGACGCGAAGCTTCATCAATCTGGCGATGATCGCGGCGCTCAATCGTCCGCACGAGCTTCGCCTCCACATCAAGGCCGCCATAACCAACGGGCTGACGAAGGATGAAATCAAGGAAGTCTTTCTGCAGGTGGCGATTTACTGCGGTATCCCCGCGGGAATCGACAGTGTGCGCGCGGCGAAGGAAGTATTCAAAGAAATGGGGATCTGAGCGGAGGTGGACATGCGGCTACCAGCCGTGTTGTCCATCGGGATGACGCGGCGAGTCGCCGCGTGTCCTTCACACAGCCAGAACTTCGAGGATTGCGGACGACACGGCATCCGGTTTTTCGCGCGGCATGAAGTGGCCGGAGCCTACCACGATTCGGCGGGCGATCAGCTTCGGGAATGATGACCGCTCTCCGGGAGATGCCTCCACGGGAGCGCGATCCAGGGAGTCGTCCGCTCCGTGCAGCACAATCGTCGGAACCTCAATCTTCGGACGTTGTGCCAGTTGCCGCTCCGTCGCTTCGAAGCGCGGCTCGCCGGGTGCGTTCCCCAGCCTGTGGCGATATGAGTGGATCACGATATCAACAAAGTCGGGATTATCGAAAGAGGGTGCGGTGCGGTTGTAAAGTTCGTCCGTAAAATTCCAGGTCGGCGACCAGTTGCGCCAAAGCAGTTTGCAGAGGTCGCGGCGATTGGCTTTGAGTCCGGCGCGTCCGCGCTCGGTGTTGAAATACCACTGGTACCAGACTCTTTGTTCCACTTCCGGCGGAGCCGGCCGGGGTCCGGCAAAAACATTCTGGATGGAATAACCGGCGATCAGCACAGCCGCGCGCACGCGATTCGGATGCAGCGCCGCAGCGATACCGGCCGCGCGTCCGCCCCAATCGAAGCCTGAAACGGCGAACCGAGGCAGTTTCAGCGCATCGGCGAAATCGATCAGGTCCTGACCAATAGCTGCCTGTTCCGCCATGCGCGGAGCGGCAGCATCGCGAAAACGTGTCGGACCATATCCGCGCAGGTAGGGAATGAGCACTCGGTGTCCCGCCTTCGCGAGCGGCGGCGCGACATCGTCCCAGGCGTGAACATCGTCGGGAAAGCCATGCAGCAGGATGACCGGAAAGCCCTGCGGGTTGCCGCTCTCCTCATACGCGATGTTGAGAACCGGGGTGTCGATCGACTTCGTCATGGTCTGGGTCTGAGACTGACTTTGAGCTTGAGCCCGTCGGCTGACCAGTGTAACGCCCGTCGCGAGTGCGGACTGAAGAAATCTTCTCCGGCTGTGCGGCATGCGGATATTCTATCCGCGAACGGGCCGTCTCGACGGTCAGCTTCACTCCTGGCTCGGCTCTTTCCGGGTGAAGGAGCCGCAATCGACGACCTGAAATGAGCCGGGGAGCGCATTGTCGGTCGCGGCGACAATCTTTCCGACGTGATTCCTGATGATCCGCCACTCGACGGACGAGAGGGAAACAACAGCCAATCTGCGGCCAGTCAGATTTTGCTCATAGGCGAAGGTTTGGTCTCCAGTAACAAACACCTCAAAGGCGTCTTGCTCAGCCGTTTGCAGAAGGAAGACCGTTCTTCAGTCCATTCCAGCCTTTAAAACTGACAGTAAAAACCTCATGGCTGCCGAGATGCCGGCGCAAACGGTGGTCAAGGTTCTCGTCCAGCAGAACTTTCACAAACCGGGCTGTCCACGTTGAGCATGCGCAAACTCTATCAGCCGTTTGATGTCGCCAATTGAGAGCGTGGGGAAACCCTCCTGTATATCTTCAATGGTGTCGCCAAGATCGTAGCTGTTGACAATGGGATCGGGCAAAATCCGTGTGCCCCGCACGATAGGCCATCCGGATACCTTACCGGGAACGTGTTCAATCAGCTCACACCGCATCCAATCGATATCGGAGTTTGTGTCGATATTTCCCACGCCGCACCTCCTCTATCATCGTAGCCTTCCGCGCGATCACGATTGGAGCGTCGTCGGCCCCCCTACCGTTCGTGCGGATCTTCGAGATAGGTATATCCGTGCAGTCCGTCTTCGTAAAAACGCAGCAGGCGGCCTGATTCCTCGTAGCTCAGCCGGCCTTCGCGAACGGCGCTTTCCACGCTCTTGTGTAACCGCGCCAGCAGATTGTCGGCCTTGAACTGAACGTAATTCAGAACTTCGCGAACAGTATCGCCTTTGATCACTTCGTCCAGAATCGTTTCGCCCGACGGACTCAGCCGCACGTGCACGGCGTTGGTGTCTCCGAAGAGATTGTGCAGATCGCCGAGAATTTCCTGATAGGCGCCCACCAGAAACGCCCCGATGTAATAGTCCTGGCCGTTGTATTCATGCAGAGGCAGCGTCCGCTTGACATCGCGGCGGTCGATGAACTGGTCCACCTTGCCGTCGGAATCGCAGGTGATGTCGCCCAGCACCGCATGTCGGGTCGGCTTCTCATTAAGCCGATGGATTGGCATAACGGGGAAAAGCTGCTTGATCGCCCAACTGTCGGGCATGCTCTGGAACAACGAGAAATTGCAGAAATAGGTATCGGACAGCATAGCGTCCAGACCCTCGAGCTCTTCCGGAAAGAACTCCAATTCCCGCGACATCTTCTGAATCTTGCGGCCGATGGACCAGAACAGGTTTTCCGCGATACACCGCTGGTCAAGCGGAAGGTAGCCAAGGCTGAACAGATTCAGCGCAGAGTCGAGCGCCTGCTGCGCGTCATGATAGGCCTCGAGAAGGTTACGCGCATTGACTGACCGCAGCGTTTCCTGCAAATCGATCAGCGGCTGTTCGGGATCGCCCGGGAGTTCCTGCGGAACCTCCTCTTCGCCCAAGCCGGAAACGCCGAGTACATTGAACACCAGCACGCTATGATACGCGGCAATGGCGCGACCGCTTTCCGTGATGATTGTGGGGTGCGGGACATTGGATTCGTCACAGACGTTCTGCAGGTGGTAAACAACGTCGTTGGCGTATTCCTGCAGCGTGTAATTGACGCTCGATTCGAAATCGGTCTGCGACCCGTCATAATCGATGCCGAGACCGCCGCCGACGTCCATGAACTTCAGGCCCGTTGCTCCGGCGCGCCAAAGCTCCGCATAAACCCGGCCGGCTTCTGTTACTGCGCCTTTTACCTGACGAATATTGGTGATCTGGCTTCCCAGATGGAAATGCAGGAGCTTCAGGCAGTCTTCCATTCCCCAGGTTCGCAGTTCCTGCAGGGCGCGCATCACCTCGCTGATGCTCAAACCGAACTTGGAGCGATAGCCTCCGGAGGACTTCCAGCGCCCCGAGCCGCGGCTCGCCAGCTTCGCCCGGATGCCGATTGTCGGTCGCACACCTACCCGCTCGGCGTATTTCTGAATTAAGCCCAGTTCCGTATACTTCTCGACCACCGGGATGATCTGCCGGCCGATCTTCTGAGCCAGCATCGCCATCTCGATGTATTCGTCATCCTTGAAGCCGTTACAGATGATCGGCGTATCGTTGTCCGTCAGGGCCATGACCGCGAGCAGTTCCGGCTTGGAGCCCGCCTCCATCCCGAACTTGAACGGTCTCCCGAATTCCAGAACCTCTTCCACTACCTGACGCTGTTGGTTGACCTTAATGGGATAGACGCAGCAGTATTCGCCGTTGTATTTATGGTCACGGATTGCAACCTCGAAAGCATCGTGTATCTCCTGCAGCCTGTGCTTCAGGATTTCGGCGAAGCGAATCAGAATGGGCAGCGAAATCCCGCGCAGGACTAAGGTATCGATGAGTTTTTTGAGATCGATCGAGCGCAGCGGATCCTTTTCCGGATGGACCAGCAGGTGGCCTTCGTCGCCGACGGAAAAATATCCTTTGCCCCAACTCGCTACGTCGTAGAGTTCGCTCGCGTCCGGTGTTGACCAGCGATCGGTAGGCTCCAGAACCAGTGTGCCTTTACGGCCGTTTTTTTCCAACGTTGTCGAATCCTTTGTCTTTCCAGGCAGACTGCCGTTCCGGAAACACACCGAAACAGGAACTTAAAGTTTTAGTTTCCTTCGGAATGGCGGCCGGGAGCAAGGGAAAGTTTCGGTTACATTTTTGAAACGACTATCATCAGGGTTTGCCCCTGCTCATGGCGACATCTCCTCCATTGCCCGATTCGCCGTCCGCCCGTCTGGAGCGAGTCCGGGAGCGGATCGAAACTGCCTGCGCCCGCGCGCGACGCGACCCGGCATCGGTCAAGCTGCTGGCTGTGACGAAAATATTCGGTCCCGAGGTCATCCGTGAAGCTTGTGAACTCGGGTTGCGCGATTTCGGCGAAAATTATGTGCAGGAAATGGAGCGGAAGGCCCCGGCTCTGGCCGACCTCACCGATCTCAGGTTTCATCTGATCGGGCATCTGCAATCGAACAAGACGAAGAAGGCCGCCCAACTGTTTTCCGCCGTCGACTCGATCGATTCGGCCAGGCTCGCGCGGCGGCTCGATGCAGAATCGACTCCGCTCGACGTCATGATTGAGGTGAAACTCTCCGGGGAAGAAGCGAAGACCGGCGCCGACCCCACGGACCTGCCCGGCATTGTGGATGCGCTCCGAAACTCCCAAAATCTGAAGTTGGTCGGATTGATGACGGTTCCGCCGTGGTCGGAAGACGCAGAGACGGCGCGGCTTTACTTTGCGAAGTTGCGGGAACTCGCTGGCCGGTATGCGATTCCCGAACTTTCGATGGGAATGTCGAATGACCTGGAGGTCGCCATCGAAGAAGGCGCCACTTCGGTACGGGTCGGAACGGCATTATTCGGGCGGAGAAAGAAGCCGTGACCGTTGGTTATCACGCGCCGCCGCCTGGATCCCACAGCGGAGTTGCCGACTACGCCGAAACTTTGAGAACGGCCCTGCAGCGCCTGGGCAAGGTGGAAAGCGGTGCGTCCAAAGCCGACGTCCACCTTTACCATCTGGGCAATAATCGGCTGCACGAGGATATTTATTCCCGAGCGCTGGAGACCCCGGGTGTAGTGGTTCTCCACGACGCTGTGCTTCACCATTTCCTGCTCGGCGCCCTCTCGTCGGAGCAGTACATCTCCGAATGGGTCTATAACTACGGAGCGTGGCGGCGCGACTTGGGGGAGGAATTATGGCGGAACCGGGCAAGAGCGTCCACCGACCCCAGATACTTCCAATTTCCGATGCTCCGGCGAATCGTTGAGCAATCCATTGGGGTGATCGTCCATAACCCGGGTGCAGCCGCCATCGTCCGCGGGCAGGGTGCTGGAAACGTCCAAGTCATTCCCCATTTCTGCGAGGTGGACAACGCTCTACCTGATCCGGCCGACATCGCACAATTCCGCCAGCGCATGGGTGTCGGACAAGGTGTCCGATTATTCGGAATGTTCGGCTATCTTCGGGAACCAAAACGGGTTATGCCGTGTATCAAAGCCTTCTGGAGACTTCATGCGGTGAGGCCGGACACAGCTCTCCTGCTGGCGGGAGAGGTGGTCTCCCGGGATCTCGATCGGCTGCTGCTAAACGAAGCTGGAGGGTCCGCCGTTTACCGCCTCGGACGCCAGGGCGAGCGGGACTTCCGGATCGCATGCGCGGCAGTCGACTGTTGCCTGAATCTGCGTTATCCCGGGGCGGGGGAGACCTCGGGAATCGCCGTGCAGTTGATGGGTTTGGGTAAGCCGGTGATGGTGACCGACAACCTCGAAAATTCGGATTTTCCCCCGGCCGCGGTGCTGCGGGTTTCATCAGGCGTTGCCGAAGGCGAAGAATTGTTCCAACATATGTTATTGGTGACTGAGTTTCCAGGGATCGCGCGGGAAGTCGGAAGCGAAGCCAGGCTTCACATCCGAAAACACCATGCGCTGGAAGCCGTTGCCGGACAGTATTGGAAAGCTTTGTGCGCCGCTGTTTCATCTGCCTCCTGATTTCCCTGCCGCTTGCGGCCATTACCAAAACCTCGCCTGTAATCAGTCAGTACAACGTTGCGGTCCCGATGCGCGATGGCGTGCGGCTCAGCGCAAATGTCTTCCGGCCGGGCGGCGCGGCGCGATACCCGGCGATCCTGCTGCGGACGCCTTACAACAAAGGCGATGCCATCACGGCTTCTTACCAATCGTTCGTGAATCACGGGTACGCGGTGGTGGTGCAGGATGTGCGGGGCCGTTACAAATCTGGCGGCACATTCGAACCCATCCACAATCGTGAGATCGAAGACGGCGACGACACGCTCAATTGGATCGCGCGACAGCCGTGGTCCGATGGCGGCGTTGGTATGTATGGCGGATCTTATCTCGGCATTACGCAGTGGAAGGCCGCCATGTCGCAGAACCCGCATCTCAAAGCGATCTTCCCGTATGTTTCCGGCGATGACGATTATCGGGACCGCTTTTATTCTCCGGGTGGCGCCATGAGACTCGGACATCGGCTGCTGTGGTTCGCCGAGAACATGCGCGCGCCGCGCTTCACGCCAGGCGACTTCAAAAGTTACGTGTCGGCCCTGCCGGTTCGGTCGGCCGATTTCGCCGCAACCGGACATCGCCTGGACGCATGGAGGACCATCGCCGACCATCCCACGTATGACGAATTCTGGAAGGCGGACAGCGTTCGGGAGCATTTCAAGGACATCCGGATTCCGGTATATTCGGTCGGCGGCTGGTATGACAGCTTTGTAGAGAGCGATCTCGACGCGTTCGCCGTCCGCCACAAACACAACGCAGACGACCGAATCATGATCGGCCCCTGGTCGCACGTCTTCAGCTCAACGTTTGCGAGCGTGAACTACGGAAAATACTCTCTCGTGTCGCTTCGGCCGGAACAGTTGATCTGGTTCGACCGCTGGCTGAAGAATAAACAGCCCGAAGCTTCAATCGGGAATTCGCATGAGCCTCCTGTGCGGATCTTCGTGATGGGGGTCAATCAATGGCGCGATGAAGAGGAATGGCCATTGGTGCGCGCCCGTGGCGAGAAATACTATCTGGGTTCGGGTGGTCAGCTCGGCGCAAGGCCCGATTCTCATTCCGCGCCCGACACATTTGTTTACGACCCGCGCAATCCGGTTCCCACCATAGGTGGGGCGGTCTGCTGTAATCCGAAGATTTTCCCTTGGGGTCCGTTAGATCAGAGACCGGTCGAGAAGCGAAGCGATGTGCTTGTGTATTCGACGGCGCCGCTGGTTTCATCGGTCGAGGTAACGGGAACGGTGAAGGTGGTGCTGCGCGTGGCTTCGACGGCGCTCGATACGGATTTCACCGCCAAGCTGGTGGACGTCTTCCCCGATGGCCGCGCGCGTAATCTGACCGATGGAATCCTGCGAATGCGCTATCGGGATTCGCTGGAAAATCCGAAGCTGATGACGCCCGGTGAAGTTTACAAGGTGATGGTCGATGCCGGCGTGACGAGCAACGTGTTCCTTGCCGGGCATCGGATCAGGTTGGAGATTTCGAGCAGCAACTTCCCGCGATTTGATCGTAACCCGAATACCGGTGGGCCAGTGGCCGATGCAAGTGCAAAGGACATGCGGCGGGCAACCCAGACCGTGTACCATGAACATGAGCGGTATTCGTATGTGCTGCTGCCGGTTGTGTCTTCCGGTCCGGCGGAATTGACGTCCAGCAGGCATGTTGCACGGAAACCCTCAACGGCGCTCGGTCCGGCGCCGCCAACCGCAGTGATGGCGCGGTAGCCAAGTGGTAAGGCCAGGGTCTGCAAAACCCTTACTCGTCGGTTCGATTCCGACCCGCGCCTCCAAAATCAAATCCTTTAAAATCAGCAAATAAATCTGGGCGTGAATGCGACGTACTCGACGCTCCGAATTCCGGAGAACGTGTTGAACCGCGTTTACCGTCGGATCCCCGTGCGCTTGGGACTCAGAGTTCAACCAGGATGGCGAGCCTTTTCATGAATCCGTTACCTGCCAATCAATAAGCCGCTGCTACTCAATTACGACAACTAATCCGTGCAGAATTACCTGGCGAACAAACGGAGTGGTGCGGCGATGGTCGCCTGTGCCGGATGTAATCTCATATTTGGCGGCTCCCTTCCAACAAATGAAGCAATCCTCATGCATGAGGCACTTCAAAAATTTACGGAACTAAGCGATCTGCAACTCCAGTACACGCTAAACGGCTAACGTGTGTAAGTGATAGCTTCCGGACATCCTCACCGGTGAAGAGGTCCGAGGTCCGCGAGTTATTGCAACGTGAAAATAAGGGCTCGATCTTCTTCGAAGATCTGCTCGACGGCGCTTTTGGCCTGAGCGATGTTCGGGCAGCAGCCGAGGAGTCGGAAGCCGGTGCCGCTTTCATTGACGTGTGTCGCGTCGAAGGCGAGCCAGTTGTCGCCAGCCCTGACGATGTGGCCTAAGTGACGCTCGTCATCGGCGAGGGACCAGACGGAACCCGATCCGCGCCATATCGCTGTATGGGGCGGCGCTCCTCTGAGCCGTTCGATCAGTTGGGCTGCGGATGCCATCACGTGCTCACCGCAATCTAACTGACGCGAGGGAAGCTGTACAGGTACAAGAGTACCTTTTCAACAGACAAACCGGGACAAGCGACAGATTCCAATAGCTAAAAAAACCTGTGGATCGCGTTCTGTGGATCACCGTGGAAAAAGCATTTGCCGAATATTGCGTTCGCAGGAGTAAGATCGTTTGCATGCTGACGAAAACGATTTTCCGCGCCGCTTTCACCGCGACGCTTTGCCTTGCGGCAGGTTCGACGAGTTCTCTGTGGGCGCAGGGAAGGAGCGCCGCGCAGGATCCTGTCGCGAAGATTCGCCTCCTGAAGCCGAATCTCTACATGATCACGGGCGGCGGCGCCAACACGCTGGTTCGCGTGACGCCGGACGGCCTGATCGTCGTGGACACGAAGAACCCGGGCGAGAACCGGTACGACCGAGTTATGGAAGAGATCCGGTCGGTGACCGATAAACCGGTGAAGTACGTTCTGAATACGCACCACCATCCCGATCATGTCGGCAACAACAAGCAGTTCATCGATGCGGGGGCGACGGTGATCGGGCTGGAGGCGCTGAAGGCGGATATGGCCAGCGATCCGCGAACGAAGGACATTCCGGGATTGCCAACGCAGACCTTCGCCAAAGATTATGTGCTGAAGCTCGGCGGCGCAGAGGTTGACGCGCACGCATTCGGACGCGGGCACACGGGAGACGACACGATGATTTACTTCCCAGATTTGAAAGTCGTCATGGTCAGCGACCAGATTTCAGACGGCACGCCCGGCATTGGAGTGGGAACCGGCGGAAGTCTCCTGGAGTGGAACAAAGAGCTCGACGGAGTGCTGGCGCTCGATTTCGATACGGCGATTCCGGGTCGCGGCGAACCCAAGACACGGGCCGATGTGCAGGCGTACCGGACGAAGATGGCCACTTTGATCGACCGCGTAACAGCCGCGATCAAAGCGGGAGCGACGCGAGAGACATTGGCTTCGAAGGTGGATACAACGGATCTGGGGTGGAAGTTCAATCCACGTTTCTTCGGCGGGGCTTACGACGAGATTACGAAGAACGGGGCGGGAAAGAATTAGCGGGGTGTTTCGGCAATAGAGTAACCATGCCCCAAAACCGCACGCGCCGGGCAGAAGCCCGGCGGCAGCCTGGAAAGGCCGCCCCACATTGGTTTCGGAGTAGACTGGCTGGAGTCCGGATGAGAGTTCTTACCTTACTAATAGCCGGTGCGTGCCTGACGTGGGCGGCCGCGGCCGAGGACGGCGCACGCGTTTTTATGCAGCACTGCGCCGCATGCCACGACCAGAATAATCCGCGGATTCCGGCTCGTGACACCCTGCAGAAGCTGCCGGCGGCGCGCATCCTGCGAACGCTCAATTACGGCGCGATGATGATGGTCGCTTACACGATGAACATGGGCCAGCGCGAGGCGGTGGCGAACTGGCTGGGAACTCCGGGAGATCCGGAAGCGACGGAGCCGGCGTCGGCGTTCTGCAGCGACCGGTCGGTGAGGATCGCGGCGAACCCGAAGGTGCAATGGAACGGGTGGAGTCCGGAGTTCGCGAATACCAGATTCCAGACTGCCGAACAGGCCGGGCTCACGCTGGACGGTGTGCGCAACCTGAACCTGAAATGGGCGTTCGCGTATCAGGGCGACATTACAGCGTTTTCGCAGCCCACGATTCTCGACGGCAACCTCTTTATCGGAAGCGCGGGCGGCGCGATCCACGATCTGGATGCGGAGACCGGATGCATCCGGTGGATGTATCAGGCGAACGGTCCGGTGCGCACGGCGATTTTGGCTGTGCGGGAGGGCAATCGGTATGTGCTGCTGTTCGGGGACCAGTCGGGCTGGTTTTATGCGCTGGACGCCAACGGCGGCAAGCTGCTGTGGAAGAAAAAGGTGGACAGCCACGATGCGACCCGGCTTACAGGCGCGGCGGTGGCATATCAGGGGATTGTGTATGTGCCGGTGGCGAGTTGGGAGGAGAATCGGGCGTCCGATGCCGATTACCTGTGCTGCACCATGCGGGGCAGCGTGGTGGCGCTGCGCATTCGCGACGGATCGCAGGTATGGAAGACGTATACGGTCGATCCGCCGAAAGAGATCGGGAGGAACAGCGCGGGGCGAGCGCAGTTCGGGCCGTCGGGGGCGGGAGTGTGGTCGGCGCCGACGCTCGATCTGAAGCGCGGCGTGATGTATGTGACCACGGGCGACAACTACTCGCAGCCGGCGACGAAGATGAGCGATGCGGTGCTGGCTCTTTCGATCAAGACCGGGAAAATCGCGTGGTCGCGGCAACTGGAGCAGGACGATATTTTCAGCGGGGAGTGTCTGGCGACGAGCAGCTGCGGCCCGGATTTCGATTTCGGATCGTCGGCGGTTCTGGTGAACGCGGGCGGGCGGAGTCTGGTGGTGGCCGGGCAGAAGTCGGGCGTGGTTTATGCACTCGATCCGGACAAGCAGGGCGAAGTTGTATGGCAACTGCGGGTCGGGAAGGGAAGCACGAATGGCGGCGTGCTTTGGGGCATGGCCGCGGATGGGCAGAACGTCTATGCGGCGGTCTCGGACGTGTCGCGGAAGAAGCGGCAGCCGAGCGATCCGGCGGATTTGCGGCAGAACGATCTCGATCCGGAGAAGGGCGGCGGGTTGACCGCGATTCGGCTCACGGACGGGGGCAAGACGTGGTTTGCGCCGGGTCATCCGTGCGATCCGCCGAAGGCCGGGTGCAGTCCCGCGCAACCGGCTGCGGTTACGGCGATACCTGGAGTGGTTTTCTCGGGTTCAGTAGATGGGCATATGCGCGCGTATGCGGCGGAAGATGGCCGGATTCTGTGGGACTTCGATACGGCGCACGATTTCGAGACGGTCAACGGCGTGCCGGGACATGGCGGGTCGATCGATGGGCCTGGGGCGGTGGTGGTGAAGGGGATCGTTTACGTCAATTCGGGCTATTCGCGGCAGAGCGGGATGCCGGGGAATGTGCTGCTGGCATTTGAGGCGGGGAAATAGTATGCGCCGACCGGAAGGTCGGCGGCAGGGCCGAAGCCCTGCCCCACGGGGCTTCCTTATTTGCGCGGTTTTGATCCTGACGTTGCCTGCGGCGTGGGCGGACGAAGGGCTTTGGCCGTACAATCAGTTTCCGCAGCGGACGATCAAAGAGAAGCATGGCTTTGACACGCCTCCCGGGTTTCTCGATCAGCTTCGGCTGGCATCCGTACGGATCGGCGGGCAATCGGGTTCGTTCGTTTCGTCGAACGGTCTTCTGCTCACAACGCGCGAAGTTGCGGCTGGGTGTCTCAGGGCTGCCGGGAAGGATTATTTTTCGGCGCTGGACAGCGCGGCAGAACTGCACTGCGCCGGTCTCGATACGGCGGTGCTGCTGAATCTCGAGGACGTGACGACACAGGTGCGGGCAGCGGGGCAATCGCTGGCGCAGCGGAAAGCGGGACTGGCGCGGATCGAGAAAGAATGCGCCGCGAAGACAGGCAACATCTGTTCCGTAGTCACGTTGTTTGCGGGCGGGCGGTACGACCTTTATCAATACAAACGGTACGGCGACGTGCGGCTGGTGTTTGCGCCTGAGTACTCGCTGGCCTTCTTCGGGAAGGAACGGGACAGCATCACTTATCTGCGCTACGGTCTCAACATTGCTTTTTTGCGCGTGTACGAGAACGGCAAGCCGGCTGCGACGCCGCACTTTCTGAAATGGAGCGCGACGGGTGTGCAGGAGGGCGACCTGGTTTTTGCGTCGGGCAATCCGGGTCCGACGGCGCGGTCGACGACCGCAGCGCAGCTTACGTTCTATCGCGACACGGCGCTGCCGTTGGCGGTTTCGCGATTGCTGGATCGCATTCAGCAGTTGAGTACGCTGGGCGCGGCTGGCGCCGCGGCGCGGACGCCGCTGGTGAATGCTTTCAAGAGAGATGCGGGGAAGCTGATCGGGCTGCGCGACGACCGCCTGGTGACGCGCAAGACGACCTTCGAGCAGAAGATCCGGCGAGCGGTGGAGAACGATTCGAAGCTGGGCGCGGATGCGGCCAAGGTGTGGGACGAAGTTGCGTCGGCGTATAAGAAGTGGACGCCGAACGAGAAGGCGTGGCAGCTTCTGGAAGGCTCGCCAGCGCCGGGCTCGCAGCTGTTCGCGGCGGCGCGAGGTATTGTGCGGGGTGAAGCTGGGACGGATTTTACGGAGCCGGTGAACGAGCAGGTCGAGATTCTGATGCTGACACGGTATCTCGAAGAACTCAGGGGACTGGGAGAGAAAGATGCGCGGCTGAAAACGATTCTCGGCGGGAGAAGTTCACGGCAGGCGGCGGAGGCGATGGTGCGGTCGAGCCGGTTGAAAGATCCGGTGGAGCGGAGAAGGCTGGCGGCGAATCGCGAGGCCGCGCTGGCATCCGATGACGGGATTATTCGGCTGGCGGCGCTGCTCGATCCGCATGCCCTGCGGCTGCGTAAACAGCGCGAGGAGATTATCGGGTCATTGGAAGTGACGGCGGCGGAGAAGATCGCGCAGTACCGGTTCAAGCTTTTCGGAGCGGCCGACTATCCCGATGGAACGTCGACGCCGAGGGTCGAGTTCGGGATCGCGAAGGGCTATACGGATCGCGCCGGGGTGGCGCAGCCGTTCGCTGCGACGTTCAGCGGTCTGTATTACCGGGAGAATAATCAGGGTCCGTGGCAGGTTCCGCAGAACTGGATTGATGTCCGACCGACGCTGAATGCGGTGACGCCGCTCGATTTTGTGAGTACGTGCGATACGGGCGGCGGGGATTTCGGCGGGCCGGTGGTGAATCGCGCGGGTGAACTGGTGGGAGTTACGTTCGATGGCAATCTGGAGAGCCTGCCGAATGTTTATCTATATACAAGCGATCAGGCGCGGGCCGTGCATGTGGATGTGCGGGGGATTGCGGAGGCGCTGGAGAAGGTTTATAAGGCGACGGCGGTGGTTAAGGAATTGGGGATTTCGGGAAAGGCGGGCGTTACGTAAAGTTCCGCGCCGGCCGGAAAGGCCGACTGCAGCGCCGAAGCGCTGCCCCACGAAATTCATGGTCATGGGTTATTGGATGACTAAGGGGGCGCGGGGGAAGGCGAACCTGCGGCCCACTTCGTCGACCACGTTGATCTGGCAGATGTATTGGCCCGCAGCCAGATCCTTTAAGGGAACCTGAAACTGCACGGGAACGGCTTCCGGGCGAGTGTCCGCAACACGTGTCGCATCGATCGGGCCGACTTCGAAGGCCTTCACGCCTTTGCGATTGAAGAAGCTCATGCTGACGCGCACGCGACGCGCGTTGGTGTTGGCGGGATCGGGCTGAGAATCGTAGACATCGAAGTTCACGTAGAGGTTCTGAGCGCGGCGGAAGACTTTGGTGATGTTCGGGATGACTTTTTCGTCACCGACGATCAGAGGGTTGGCGGTCAGTTCCTTCCTCGTGACTTTTTCGGCCGAACCCACCGCAGCTGTTACTTTTTCGCGCTGGCTGCTCCAGATAATGCTGCTGAGCTTCAGTCCGGAAGTGTCGGCGGCGAGGTCGGGAACGATGAATTTGGTTTCGAAGGTTCCCATTTTGCCGGTGATGTTCTCGCGGACGACGAATTTCATCTGATACCTGCCGGGCTCGAGCGTGAAGCCCGCGTCGTATTGAAAACTCTTGTGGTTGGCTTGGGCGGAATTGCTCTGGTCGAGTTGGATGCGGATGTTATCGCGTACGTTGCCGACTGTTGCGTGGCGCTCATCCTGAATCTGGCCGACGAAATCGAACTGCGTCACGCTTGCGCCGCCTTTGGCGGCCAGCGCCACTACCGATCCGGGGATTTTGATCGATACCGGGATGAAGTACGCAGTGGGACCGACGCGGAAGTAATCGACCTGAAGGGCGAGGGGCAGCTCGGTTACGGGATCGCCCGCAGCGAGAGCTTCTTTTAGCTGCTGATCCTTATCCTGCGCGTTCAGCTTTCCCCAGACCTTGTCCGCATAGTAGCCGGGGCGGGCTTCGATCTTCATGCCGGCGATTTTGTTATTGGTCCGCACAGTGATGCGGCGGTACTTACCGTCTTTCGCATTGTTCGTGCTGTAGTAACCCAGCAGATAGTAACTGCCCATGCCTTCCTGTGCCTGGGTGATACCGGCTTCGATATCGTTGCTGTCGAGGAATGCCTTGCCGCCGGTTTCTTCCGCAAGGGTGAAAAGAGTTTCCTGCGAATCGTTGATCGAAGCGCGCTGTGAGTTGTAAGCGGAGCCGTTGAAGATGCCGGTTCCGCGCGAGGCGGCTTTGCTCGCGCCGCCGCCGGGAGGGTCGGCCATCAGGCCACGGGCGTCAACCGGGTAGATCGCGAGATTGGCTTTTACGGCGGCGTTGATGGACGCTTCCAGTTGAGCCTGGTTATCGACACCGGTTTTGCTGACGCCGGCGGAGAAGTAGACGAGAGCTTTCTTTTCCGGAAAGGAGGCCAGCATTTTGGAGGCCTGCTCGATGGCGGCGAGCTTCTGATCGGTGTTGAAGATGTTGAATTCCGTCTCGTCGGCGACGAAGGCAGCGCCGGTATCTTCACCGTTGTCGTCTCCGGTGTCGGCGAGGCCGTTGAGGTCGGTCGCTTCGCCAATGGGAAGGCCTTTGATGACGGTGGTCAGAACGTCGCGGTCATCGGTGAAATCGCTGAGGACGACGGGAGCGCCGGTGCCGGTGAAAAGCATGGTTGCCACCATGTCGTCTTTGGTGATGTGCGTTTTCAGGTAGTCGAGCGAGGCGTCCTGCGCGCGCAGTTGTTCCGGTATTCCCATGGAGGAGAAATCGAAAAAGAACACCAGAAGCCGCTTGTCGTGGAATTGGATGTGACCCGGGGTGGAAGAGGTAATGGTGGTTTTGGGAGCATCCGGGAGCTTGAGCTGATCGTCGAGCGACAGCGCGGGCGGCGGCTCGCTGACCATGGTGAGCTTCTGGTATTCGAAGACGGAAAGTCTCTGCGGTTTGCCGTCTTCGAGGATGACGAAATCATTCTGCTTCAGGCCCTCGATGGGCTTGCCGGATTTGTCTTTGATCGTGACGTCGACAATGACGAGGTTGCTGTTGGCGCTGAACGTAGGTGTGCCTTCTGTTTGTTGCACGGCGGCGGGTTGCTGCGCGGCGGCGGAGAACGAGAGAATCAGGGCGCACACCAACAGGCCGGGACACAGCCCGGGCGGAAGCCCGGCTGCAGGGCTGAAGCCCCGCCCCACAACGCGCTGGAGTGCTCGACGCATCAGAAGTTGTACCGCAGCATTACCGTGACGTTGCGGGTTGCCGAGGCGGCGGTGGGCACGCCGTAGGTTTGGGCGTTCACGGTGGTTCCGATGCTTGTTATGGTGACATGATTCAACGCGTTCGTCGCGCTGATGCGCAGCTGTATCTGACGGCGCGAATCGCCGAATCGAAACGCGCGGTTGAGGGAAGAGTTCACGGCGATGTGGAAGAGCCCGGGAATCGTGTCGCGGCCGGCGTCGCCGAACTGTCCGGGAGGCGGGGTGGTGAACGCGGCGGGATTGAAATATAGATTGCCGCCCGTTTCGATAGGCAGACCGGTTGCTTCGGCACGGCTGGGGCCGAAGGCGGCGAGTCCTCCGGTGTTCGCGAGATTGCCGGAAACATAGGCGGTGAGCGGGGCGCCGGAGGTAGCGGAGAACGTTCCGCTCAGCGTCCAGCCGGCGAGCGAGGCGGTTTTCCATCCGCCATTGCGCAACATGCCGTGAATGCCGACGGGGGAGGAGAAGAGAAAAGTCGTTTGCAGATTGTGACGCTGGTCGAAGGTGGAGAGTCCACGCTCCAGGTGCAGGTCGCCGATATATTGGACCAGAGTGCCGCCCGAGCCGGTAAAGCTGGAGGCGTCGTCAATCGATTTTGAGAAGGTGTAGAGGGCTGTTGCGGAGATGCCGCGCGTGAAGCGACGTGTGATCCGTGTTTGCGCGGCGTTGAAGATGGAGTTGGCGCCGGTAGTGAGGTAGGTGAATCCGGTGGCGTTGGCAATCTGCAGCGTCTGGATGGCAATGGAAGAGCCCGCTATGGCGCGGTTGGGCTGCTCGTTGACGGCGAGATCGGTGCCTTTGGTGCCGATGTATTCGGTTTCGACGACCAGACCGTGCGGAAGCGTGTTCTGAACGGTGAAGTTCCAGGTCTGTGCGTAGCCCAGCTTGTAGTTGGGATTTACGGCGAAGGTATTAGTGACTTGGCTGGGCGAAGTGGAGAAGCCGTTTTCGAGGCGGAGCGGATCGGTAAGGTTTGTGGTCAATGTTGCCGTGGTTGCAAAAGGCGGCTGCGACGACATTTGAGACGCGAGCGTGGCGTATGGGGAGCCGCTGTAGAAAATGCTGTAGCCGGTGCGGAAGATCAGAGTCCTCCTGGCCCAGGGTCTCCAGGCGATGCCGATGCGCGGGGAGTAGTTATTTTTTTCGGACCGCACCAGACTGGTGGGGAAAGAGCCGGAATAAGGTCCGAGAGGGTCGCCGGGCGTGACTACGCTTACAGCGGTAAAGCCCGGGTTCACGTCCAGATTGGCGAGGCGGCCGTAAAGTTCGGTGTAGGGCGCGAAGTATTCATAGCGGATCCCCAGGTTCAGGGTGAGTCCGGGAAGCAGACGCATGTCGTCCTGCGCGAACCATGCCGTGGACCAACTGCGGAAGTAGTCGTTGGTGCTGCCGCGGAGGGAACTGGATTGGGGCAGTCCGAGCAGGAAATCGGCGAGATCGTAGCCGGTGCCCTGCACGGGTTGGCCGTTTGTACCGAGTTCGCTGGTTCCGAGGCCGCTGAAGCTGAATGAGCCCCGCGCGTTGGCATAACTGAGGGTGTTCTGCTGCAGCTTCCGAAAGAGATAACCGAACGTCAGATTGTGTTTCCGGCGGATCACCCAGGTGAAGTTGTTGGTGAAATTCATCGTCTGGTTGCGGCTGAGGGAGGCCGAGCCGTCGCTCAGGGTGGAGAAATTGGTGAAGGAGAGAGAGGGTGGTCCGTAGTTGATCGGAACGGCGGCAGGGCCTTCGATGCCGAGTTCACTGTCGATGTTGCCGGTGTAGGCGAAGTACGGCGTGGCCTGGGTGACGTTGCGGCTGAAGGCGAGGTTCGCGGAGTTGTTGACGCGCGGCGCGAAGCTGTGGCTCCATCCGACGGCGGCGCTGAGTCCATAGCCGGAGCTTTGGTCGGTATAGCCGAAAAGCTGTTTGGACTTCGAGTCGCGGTCCTGATACTGAATGTTGGTGCTGAGGCGGTCTTTGTTATTCAGCGGCATGGTGAGCCTCGTGCCGATGCTCTCCGTCCAGCCAGGAACGGTCGTGATCAGGCGGTAATTTTCGACCAATTCGGTGTATGTGGGTTGGGGAAACAACTGCAACAGTCCTGCGGCGGCGGGATCAATTCGGGAAGCGGGGATGATGTTGCCGGGGAAAGGAGCGCCGCTCAGAGGATCGTAGACGATCGGAGGCAAGGCGGCCGACTGAACCGCGGAAAAGTCGCCGAGACGCTCGGCAGGGGTGGGGACGGAACCGAGCTGGTTCGTTCCGTTGAGGTTGTATGAGCCCTGGTAGCTGAGGTTGAAGCTGGCCCGCTGCCAGTTCATGATTTTGGGGATGACCATCGGGCCGCCGAACGTGGCCGTGTAATTGTTCTGCGAAGAGTAAGGCTTTTGGGAGGGGATTCCGTTCAGGGAAAAGGGAGCGGCGTTCAAGGCGGAGTTGCGCACGGTCAGCGATACGGAGCCGTTGTAGGTGGCGCGGTTGCGACGCCGGTTACCGAAGTTGGCGTATTGGCCGTTGAAAGGACCGCGTGGATTGGCGCGGTTGCCCCGCCCACCACCACCGCGACCACCACGTCCTCCTCCGCCGCGCCCACCACCGCCTCCATTTCCGCCAAAGCCTCCGCCTGCCGGCGCACCTCCGAATCCGCCGTTAATCGCGCTGGCGCCGAAGCCGCCCAAGCCCAGACTGTCGTTGCTGTTCGGATTCGTCATTCCCGTCGGAAGGCCGAGGAGGCTCGCGCCACCGGGGCCGGAGCCATCGCCGAACCCACCGGCGAACAACGTTCCGCCGCGACCGCCGCCGTTCGCACGCTGTCGACGTGATTCATCGTCGCTTGCCGCCGCGAGTCCGCCGCTGGTGCTGCCGTTGACGAGGAAGGCTTCCTCGGAGCCGGGTCCTTCGGTTGACGTGTCAGGAGTTACTGCTGCCGTCGCATCGGTTCCCGGTGCGGGCTGACCTTCCTGAGTGGCCCGGACTATTGCGGCTTGGAATGCAGGCTGGGCCGATTGTGACGCCGGAGCAGAACCACCTGCACGCACACCCGCGGATTCGCCCGGAGGGCCGCCCCTGCCTGGGCCAAGGCGGCTAAAGCCGCCTCTACCGCCATCACGGAATCGGCGGCGGCTACTTCCCGATTGCGCCTGCGGCGGGGCAGCGTCGGATGACCGGGCCAGACGGGGCATTTCGAGCGTCCAGTCTTTGTGTGCAGGGCTGTTGCTCGAGATCGCGACCTGGCCGGTCGCGGTAGTGAACTGGAACATCTCCACGCTGATGTTCCAGAGGCCGGGCGCGAGATCCATGGCGAAGCGACCGTTCTCGTCGGTGAAGGCGGTTACTTTCGTGGTTCCCTGGCGGGCGGTGACGGTCGCGCCGGGCACGAACTGATCGGCCGCGCGGACCGATCCTGCATACTGCGCGCCGTGGAGCGGCAGCGCGCTCAAAGCCAGCGTAAAGAGGCAGGCACGGATCGCCAGGCGCAATGGGAAAAAAAGAAAACCGGATTTTAGTATTGTCGCGGCGCACGCCGAAAGTTCCCCATATTATAGAGTCATGGCGGTTCGGCGAGCCGGGATATTGGTATTGGCCGCAGGACTCCTGCTGCCGGGACCGTTTTGTGCGGCGCAATCGACGCAGGAGAAGGATCTGGGGCTGGGCAAGATCCTGATCATGCAGCGGAATGTTCCAGACCCTCATTTTGCCCACAGCGTGATACTACTGGCGAAATTCGACCGGACCGGCTCGCTGGGGTTAATGCTGCACTACCGCAGCGACATGTCCATTCGGAAGGCGCTGGCGGGAATGAAGGGGGCGGAGAACCGTACCGACACTCTTTTCGTCGGCGGGCCGGTGGAGATGCAGGGTGTGCTGGCGCTGCTGCGGTCCGACGTTCCGCCGGAAGATGCCAGTCATGTCGCCGGGAAGCTGTATCTGCTGACGTCGAAGCAGAGTATCAGCGCGGCGTTGGCTGACAAGAAACGGAAGCCGGGCGATTTGCATGTGTACCTTGGCTACACGGGCTGGGCAGCGGGGCAACTGGAGCGCGAGGTGCGGCTCAACGGTTGGTACATCTTCGACTACGATCAGAGCCTGGTGTTCGACGAACATCCGGAGACGCTGTGGGATCGGCTGATTGCAAGAACGGAGCTGCAGAAAGTGCTGTTCCGCCTTCCACCGCCGCGCTGATGTGCCATATTGGTCTTCAGGAAGGCACGGGGCGGTTGATTTCGTAACCCGCTCGCTGTAGCCTTCGTCCAGAGGGTCTATGGCGCGCAGGCTCACATCGTTCGTGGCTGTTTTCCTGCTGGCCGGTATGCCGGGCTTTGGCCAGATCATCATTCCCGGCGGTGGCGGTTATCCCGGCGGAGGATACCCTGGCGGCGGATATCCGGGCGGTCGGCGGAACCGGCAGGGCCAAAATGGTCCGCAACAACAGGGGCAGGGCACTCAGTCAACACTGGACACCCGCGACGGGATGCTGCGCAGCATCAACGATAAGAGCGTGATCGTGGAGGACGACAATCAGAAAATCACGACCGTCACAATCACGAACTCGACGAAGTACATCGGCACTTCCGGCAGCAAGGCGACAATGGGCGATTTTCAGCCTGGCGATCACATCAGCATCAGCACCAAACAGGAAAAAGACAATAACTACAAAGCTCAAACAATCACGCTGGTAAGAGAGGGCACGGCGGACGAACACTCGGCGGCGTCGCTGGCGGCGGATGATCCGACGAAGCCGCTGCCGAGGCCGGACAATGCGTCGAATTCGTCGAGCACGTCAGCCAGTAATTCGGCTCCGAGTTCCTCTTCATCCGGTTCGTCGGCTTCATCCAGTTCTTCATCGGCCGGCTCATCGTCCAATAACCCCAATCGACCGGTGTTGCGGCGGTCGTCGAATTCGGATGACATCAGCAGCAGTTCAGCATCGTCGCGATCATCTTCTTCGAGTTCCTCCGATTCAACTGACGACGATCCGGACCGTCCGCGGTTGCGGCGTGCGTCTAGCTCGGGTGATACGGGCAGTTCGTCATCCAACAGTTCATCGAACGTTTCGCCCTCCTCCAGTAGTTCCTCAAGCGATACCGATGGCCCGCCGAGAATCCGACGCGCGGTCGCGAGTTCCGACGATGGTACGCCCAAGGCTGAAATTACGCCCGGCGATTCAGCGACGATAGCGCCGCCGCGCCCGCGCAGCTCAGGCTCGAGTTCCAACGATTCCTCCGACTCCGACTCGGGTCCGCCGCGGTTGAGGCGCAGCACGGGTTCGTCGGACTCAGCGTCGTCTGGTTCAACATCGTCAGGCTCAACTTCGTCGGCCCCGGCGCCGTCCGGCACCGACAACTCTGACAACACGATTGCGGCTGCTCGTCCGAGCCTTCATGCAGACGATGTGAACGGAGTGACGCAGACGCCTGCCGCGCCACGAGTCGGTACGCCTTCGGATCGGGATTCACCGGCCTTACGGGGGCCTTCGAGCGGAGATGATGTAATCGATCAGGCGCGGGAAGCGGCGGAATCCTACAGCGAGACGCTTCCCAACTACATCGTCAAGCAATTCACAACGCGCTATGCGACTGCCGCGTCGCGCGGCGGCAAAACCTCCTGGCAGGCGCTGGATAATGTGACGGCGGATGTGATCGAAGAGAACGGGCAGGAGAAATACAAGAACATTCTGGTCAACGGAAAAGCGCCCCGGGAGGATCCGGAGAAGAGCGGGTCATGGTCCCGTGGAGAGTTTTACAGTTTGCTGCTGGATGTGCTCTCTCCGCTCACGAATGCGGAGTTTCGCGGTAAGCGCTCGACTACGATCGCGAATCGCGGGGCGTTTCGGTACGACTTTACGGTGGTAGAGCCTAATTCACACTGGCATGTGGAGTCGGAGGGTCAGTCTTATCAGCCGGGTTACACGGGCACGATCTGGATCGACAAAGAGAACTATCGGGCGTTGCGGATTGAACTTGCGGCGCAGGGATTCCCAAGGGGGTTTCCGCTCGATCAGGTGGAGTCGGCGATCGACTACGACAATGTGCTGATCGGCGAAAAAAAATATCTGCTGCCTGTTCATTCCGAAGCGCTGAGCTGCGAACGCGGGACGAATGAGTGCAGCCGGAACGTGATTGAATTTCGGAACTACAAGAAGTTCACGGCGGACAGCAGCATCACTTTTGAGCCGGATACAAAATAAAACGTTCTATTTCCGGCGTGCGATGTTGACTTCGGTACACGCCTCCATCACGTCGACGAACTTCAGGTAGCTGGCCTTACCTGTTACGAAAGGATTCGGCTCCCCTTTTTTTCGTGCGGCCAGTTGATCGAGCATGGCGGGAAGCGGGTACATCAGCGGGTGGTTCTGCATGACGACTTCGACTCCCGCCTTGCGCGCCGCCTCCCTGTAGTGCCGCACGGATTGCAGATAGGTCGCAAACGCGTCATCGGAGACAATGCCAGCCGTGAGAACCGTGCCGGCGAAAATTCCCGCCATGTGTGCGCTGCCGTTGTCCTTTACCGGGAAGATGAATGCCATCGATCCGGGCGTGTGACCGGGTGTAGCGTACGGCATGACTTTCAGGTCGCCGAGTACGATCGGTTCTCCTTCTTTGATTTCCGCGTCATGCTTGGGGAGAACCGTGGCGGGTCCTTTTTTTTGCGCACCGGTTTTCTGCCCGCCGTTGCGACCCGCGGGCGGGTTCTCCATCACGTTCCAGTCCGCTGCCGAGATGTAGACTTTGGAGCCGAAATGCTCCTGCATATAGGGCGATCCGCCGAAGTGGTCAGCGTGACCGTGACCTACCAGGATGATTTTCACGCTGGCCGGATCGAGTCCGAGTTTCTGAAAGCCCGGCAGGAGCTGCGTTTCGACCTGGTTGGCTGCCAATGAATCGATCATCATCAATCCGGCGGAGGTTTGAATCACATAAACGGCGGTGCCGGAATTGCCGATGACATAAACGTTGTCGAAGATCTTTGTGGGCGGAATTACGGGGTCGTCGGGACGATTGGGCCGCGGGGCCTCAAAAGAAGTGTTCTTCGCCTGCCCAGAAAGGGCCGCCCGCCTTTTTCGCTTTTTCTATGAGCGCCCGCACCTCGGGCGAATCCGGTTTCGGCGGAGCGGCAGCGGGAGCCTGCCCGCGGAGGAGGCCGGTCAGGGTAATCGCAAGCAGTGGGAACGCGATATTATTCACTCTCATAGTCCCCTCGAGTTTTTCATAAGGGCAGACATGGCTCGCCGCTTGCTGTGGATTTGGGAGTGATGGCCATCAAGGCGCGCACGAGTCCGGGACAGAGGCACAGTTGAATTCAGAGGGATCAGGAGGCGGAATGCGGCGCGTTGTTTTGATCGGCGTGATCGTTGTGGCCGTGCTGGTAGTTGGGGTGCTGGCTCTTGCATTTGCGGTCGATGCGAACGAATTTCGTCCTGCAATCGAGTCGGAGCTGTCTCAGTCGTTGGGGCGACCGGTAAAGATCGGCGACCTGAAACTCAACATACTGTCCGGTACCGTGACGGCAAGCGATGTTTCGATTGCCGACGATCCTTCGTTCAGCAAGGAACCTTTCCTGCGGACGAAAGCGTTGTCGCTCTCGATCGATCTGCTCAACCTGCTGTTCTCGCGCAAATTGAACGTGAACGGAATGACGATCGACACACCCGAGACGGTGCTGATTCAGACTCCGTCGGGAGTTTGGAATTTTTCCAGCCTGGGAACGAGAACAAAACCGCGAGCAGGTTCGTCAAGCGGAAATCTCGCGCTTTCCGTGAAATCGCTGAAGATCAACGGAGCGACGTTGTCTCTGACACAGGGTGGCGGCAAACCGCAGATTCTGGACGATGTCAGCATCGAAGTGAAGGATTTCGCGCCCGGGTCCTCTTTTCCTTTCTCTCTGTCGGCGAAGATTGCCGGGGGCGGAGATGTCTCGCTGCAGGGGAACGCGGGTCCGATCGATCCGGTGGACTCATCGAGCACACCTTTGACGGCGATGCTGAAGGTTACGAGTCTGAACCTTGCGGCTTCGGGCGCCGTTCCCGCGTCGTCGGGGATCGACGGAATCATTTCCGTGGACGGGACGGCGAAATCCAATGGGCGCACCTTCGAGCTAACCGGAACAATCAAGGCGGAAAAGCTGGTACTCGCCCCTCACGGGACCGCGGCGCGAAATCCGCTGCAGTTCGATGTTGCTGTGGCTGAAGATCTCAAACAGCACTCGGGACAACTCAGCCGCGGCGGCGCGACGATCGGAAGCGTTAAAGCCAGTCTGACCGGCACATGGGCACAGCAGGGAGACGCGACCGTATTGAAGATGACGCTCGCGGCACCGAGCGAACCGGTATCCGGAGTTGTCGAACTTTTGCCGGCGTTGGATATTGTGCTGCCATCCGGGTCGACGCCCGAGGGAGGCATAGCTGCCGCGAACCTGACGGTTGCGGGGCCGATGTCGGGACTGGTGATCAGCGGTCCGGTGAGCGTTCGGGACACGCGGCTGAAGGGCTTCGACCTGGGCGCGAAGATGTCGACGATCGAGAAGCTCGCGGGACTCAAATCGGGCCCGAACACGGAGATTCAGACGCTCAACGCGAACCTGCGGATGACGCCGGAGGGAACCACCCTGCAGGATATCCATCTTGTGTTGCCATCGGTGGGAGAATTGACCGGCGGCGGCACGATCAGTCCGAGCCATGCGCTCGACTTCAAAATGCGGGCGGCGGTTCGGGCCGGTACGCTTTCGGTTCTGAGGCCTCCGACTATTCCGTTCGCGATCGGCGGGACTTCGTCCAATCCGCAATTCCGGCCGGATGTCGGACAATTCGCGACGGAAGAAATCACGCGCGGACTTAACGGCGCGAAAGTGGGCGGAGTGGACGTCGGAAAGACTGCAGGCGGTGTGCTCGGTGGACTGCTCGGCGGAAAGAAAAAGAAATAGTCAGTTGCCGAGCTGCTCTTCGGATCTGAAGCCGGCGATTTTCGGCAGAGCAACAAAGACGAGAAGGTAGACCAAAATCGGCGGAACGGCAGTGACGCCGAGCCATGCGAGGACTTCCGTTTTGCGGGCGGTCATCAGGCGGGCCATCATGCCAAGTTCCTGAGGGCTTTCCTGGATTCCTGCGTCAGCGATCATACCGTCCGCGGTGGAGGCGAGGTTGTGGCCTGCTTGCATCATGAGGGAGGCGAGGTCCTGAAAGAAGGCGCTCTGGCGGATAGCCGCATATTCCGGACCGGAGATGTCTTTGAAGAAGTCCCTGCTGTAGCCGACCCATTCGCGCGCAACGGCCCGCGCCTGGGTGGGTCCGCGGAGCCCTAAGCCACCTGCGGGGGAAAGGGCAAAGCCTCCGATACAGCAGATGGCAACCCAGCAGATGGTGAGCACCATGTACAGGCGCTTAAATTTTGTGCGATCGTTCATGGCGCCTACCGGAATCATAGCATCGGGCGTCCAGGGAAAAGAGGATCAAGCGGCTTTCTATCATTGATGTAGAAAGCGTTGCCTCCCGTGATGCACCATCCCGACCTCAGCACCGAATTGAGTTGGCGGCTCGGCATCGACTGGCCTCTGATTCAGGCGCCGTTGGGCGGGGGACCGTCGACGCCGGCGCTGGTTGCGGCGGTATCGAACGCCGGAGCGCTCGGTTCACTGGGCTGCGCTTATATGAGCCCGGAGCAGATCGAAAGCGCGATCGGCGAAATCCGCAGGCCGACGCAGCGGCCGTTCGGCGTGAATCTTTTTGCGCCGTGTACGTCGCCTGCGATCAGTTCGGCGCAGATGGAAGCGGCGCTCGCGGTGACGAGAGGTTATCGCAACGAACTGGGGCTGGGCGATCCGGTAATGCGTCCGCCGTTTCAGCAGAGCTTCGACCCCCAGATGGCAGTGGTGCTGCAGGCGAAGCCGCGTGTGTTCAGCTTCACGTTTGGCATGCCGGACCAGTCGGTGATCGACGAGTGCCGCCGCGCCGGGATATTGACGATGGGAACCGCGACGACCGTTGAAGAAGGCCTCGCGCTGGAAGAACTCGGAGTAGACGCCGTAGTGGCGCAGGGAATCGAGGCGGGCGGGCATCGCGGCATCTTCGATGCGAGCGCGAAGGATCACGGGCAGAACACGCTTGTCCTTGTATGCGAGATGGCAAAGGCGCTGCGTAGTCCGGTTGCGGCTTCAGGCGGTTTGATGACGGGAAAAGATATTGCGGCAGCTCTGGTCAGTGGTGCGCAGGCGGCGCATTTGGGCACGGCATTCTTACTGTGTGACGAAGCCGGTACGACGAAACCGTATCGCGAGGCGCTCAGATCAGCGGGCGTGGACCGGACCAGACTGACGCGCGTCTTCTCTGGCCGGTGGGCGCGAGGCCTTGAAAACCGATTCATGACAGAAATGGAGCTGCATCGAAATGCAATCCTGCCGTTCCCGATTCAGAATGCGTTTACGCGCGACATTCGGAAAAAAGCTGTGGAAACGGGCCGTGCCGAGTTTCTTTCGCTTTGGGCGGGGCAGGGAGCGGGGTCGATCCGCGAGATTCCGGCGGGCGAATTGGTGGAAGTGCTGCGAGAGGAAACGATGCAAGCTCTCCGACTGTTGCCGTCATAGAGTGCACACGCCGGGCAGAAGCCCGGCGGCAGCCTGCAAAGGCTGGCCACGTTTACCCCGATGCAGCGGATTTTACAAATGCCGGCAGGGGGATCATCACCTCCAAATGACTGCCCGCGCCGGGCTGAGAGTGGATGGTGAAACTTCCCTTCACAAGATGAACCCGCTCTTCCATGCTAAGTAGGCCCAAGCTTGAACCTCGCTGGACTTCCTCCGGCAGAAAGCCTTTGCCGTTGTCGGTGACGTTAAGGCTGAGAGTCATCTGTCTGTGCTCGCCGGGAATTGCTTTTAAGGTTACGCCTATGGTTGAAGCTTCGGCATGCTTCACCGCGTTGCCTACAGCTTCCTGCGTGACCCGGTAAAGAGTGATGGCGACAGCGTCGGGAATTCCGTGCGGCAGGCCGTCGACGGCACAGTCGATTGCGATCTTCCTTTGAAGAGATGTCTGTCTGCAGAAGGCTTCGAGAGCTGCCGACAAACCCGCATGTTCGAGCAGGCTCGGATGAATATCACGAGCGATGTTTCGCAGGTCTTCGGCTATTTGAATCGTCTGTCGATACAAATGCTCCAGGCTCCCGGCCAGGTCTGCGTTCTCCTGTTTGCGCAACATCCCGAGTTCCATCGACAGTCCGGCTATTCGCTGCGTGATGTCGTCATGCAGGTCGCGGGCGATGCGGCGGCGTTCCTCTTCCTGCGCCGTGAGCAGTTGTCCGTTGAGCGCCTGCAGACGTTCGTGCGCACGCCGACGCGCGGTCAGATCGCGCGCGATAGCGAGCAACGCCGGCTGTCCGTGAAAAACGATCCTGCAGGTGTTGAGTTCCACCGGGATTTCGGTGCCGTCCCTGCGTAAGTGGCAGCTTTCGTAGAACGTCGGACCGGAGATTTCGGGAAAGCGGGAACGGACGCGGGCGTGGAACTCCGGCTTCACAAATTCCGTTACATGTACTCCGACCAGTTCCTTTTTTGTGTAGCCCAGTTGCCGAAGGGCGCTTTGGTTCACGTCCACGATGCGCCCGTCCGGATTCACGATGAAAATTGCATCCGGCGCCGTTTCCAGGATCGTATGCAGACGCGCGAGGAGATCGCCGATAGAGGAGAACAGTTGGACCAGCGGAAACGTCGCAAGGACGGCGACGAAGATCAGAATGTACCAGACTGTAACCGGCGGACCAGGCATGTAGTGAGGCAGGGAAATTCCTGAAAGTTCCAGAATCGCCAGAACCAGCGAAAAAGCCAGGAACACGAGCGCGGCGAGAATCGCGACCTTTCTCCCGAGAATGCCGCCGGACGCGACGATCGCACCGACGAAAACCGTCAGCGCACGGCTCCTGATGCCGCCGTTGAGCAGGACGAGTGCCGCGGCCACACACCACAGCGTGCTCACCAAAATCCAGCCGCAGCTTCGAACGCGTCTCGCCAACGTGACGGGAGCACTCAGGGCGGCAGAGTCATGCGCCAGGCTGTGCAAACCATACCAGGAAGTTACACAGGCAGCCATCGTCACCGACACAAGAGCGTATCCGAACGCCTTTCTGACGGCGAAGAACGGCACAACCACCGTCAAGCCCATTACGCCCACAAAAAAGACAGCCAGCGCGAGAGCATTGAGAATGCCGGCGGAGAGGGCGGATGCCGGGTCGAGGGACTCGAGGATTACACTCGGCACCCGCGAGCGGGTTTTAAGCACTCGAATGAAATTCATCACCTCTACGAAGTTATCCCCAACTATACCGAAAATATAAGAAAATCAATGCCTGACTAGTACGAACGGTAGATCGAAAGCGGGCCTCTTTCCGTGCATACTGGTACCTGTGCCAAAAATGCGCGTGCCAAACACCAGTGCGTGGACAGGTTTGGACGACGACTCGCGAAAGCGTCTGCTCGACGATGCGGCCCGTGAGATAGCGCGGCGTTCGTTCGTTGGGGCGATGGTCTACTTCGTGACCGTCGCAGTTCTGCCGCTGGCTTCGCCGGTATGGAGCGAGCATCGAGTGCTTACCGCGACAGCCCTTGTCCTGACCTTTCTTGGCGGCCTGGCGCGTGCCGGGACCGCGAGGCGTTTAATACGCCGGACTTCGATCGAACCAGTTTGGCTCTCGGCCTATCAGGCAGCTGTTGTAGTCACAACCGCGAGTTGGGGCATTTTTTGCGCGGCCATACTTTACCTTTACGGGAACACCTGGGCATCGACGTATCTTTTGATTGCAGGGGCTTCGCTCGCCGGCGGACTGACGAACTCGCTTGCTCCGCACTTCAGACTTGCCGCGTGGGCGCTGCTCGGGACTGTATTGCCGACGGGAGTTGCGGCGTTGATGATGGGGAACACGGGCTCCGCGATACTCGGCATCTCGGCGAGCGGGTACCTCGTCTTTCTCGTCACTCAGGCTCGGTATAACTGGAAAGCTTATTGGAAAGCCGCGACTGCGCCGGCTCTCGACGCGATGCTGTCACGCCATGCGGCGACCAGGAGCGAAGCCCGATTCCAGACGTTGTTCGAAGACGCGCCGAGCGGAATTTACGTGGCGCTCCCCGATGGGCAGGTGGAGATTGCCAATGCAGGGCTCGCGCAGATGCTGGGTTATAAGGACCCGACCGCAATCATGGGTCGCATGCTCAGAGAATTCTCACCCGATTGGGCTGCCGGTCAGATACACGGCTTGCTCGACGAGCGAGGCTACGTGGAAGGATGGGAGTCCGACTGGTTCCGCGGAGACGGGACGCAAATCAGAGTTCGTCAGAACATACGCGCGGTGAAGACGGGCAGCGACAATCAGGACCGGCTGCTCGGAATGGTTGAGGATGTCACATCCCGTTTCGCCGCCGATCAGACACGCCGTCAATTGATCGAGATCCTCGAAGGCACCAGCGATTTTGTGGAGAGCATCTCAGCGACGGGAGAGACTCTTTATCTGAATCGGGCGAGCCGCAAGTTGCTCGGCGAGCCAGCGAGCGAACCGGCATCTTTGTGGAGTCGCACGGGCGATGAGGAACTGAAGAACGCCCGGCTTCGATTCGCCGGCGAGCACGGCATCTGGCAGGGCGAATCGTGGCTGGCCGGCGGGGACGGACGCCCGGTCCCGGTTTCCCAGGTGATCATCTCCCACCGCCGGAGCGATGGAGCGGTGGATTCCTATTCGATCATTTCCCGGGACATCTCCGCCATGCGCGAGGCGCAGGGCAAGCTGCAGGAGTCAGGAGAGAGGCTGTTTCAGGCACAGCGGCTCGAAAGCCTCGGCCGACTTGCCGGCGGCATCGCGCACGACTTCAATAACCTGCTTACGGTGATTATCGGCCAGGCGTCGTTGATCGAACCCGAGATGGAAATCGACAAGATCGACTCCGGAATCCGTGAAATCGCCAAAGCGGCGGAGCAGGCAGCGCAGCTTACGCGGCAACTATTGGCATTTGGGCGTAAGCAGATGCTGGCGAAGGGCGTCGTCGACGTCAGGCAGATTGTGATCGGCGCCGAGAGAATGCTTCGAAGGCTGATCGGCGAGCGCATTGAGCTGGTGACGGAGCTGACCGACGAACGGCAGACGGTTATTTCCGACGGCGCACAGCTTGAGCAGGTGTTGGTCAATCTGGTGCTAAACGCGCGCGATGCTATGCCGCACGGCGGGAGGGTAACGATCGAAACATCCATTATGCGCGCGGGCAGGGACACAGATAAAACCGGTCAATTGAAAGAGTCCGTGCGCGTCCGGGTTTCCGATACGGGAATCGGGATGGACGAAGTGACCATGGCGCGGATCTTCGAACCGTTCTTCACGACCAAAGGATACGGGCATGGAGCGGGCCTTGGACTAGCGACGGCTTACGGATTCATTACACAAAGCGGCGGAGATATCACGGTATCAAGCACGTCCGGCGAGGGCACCTCTTTCGTGATTCTGCTTCCGCGCTGCAGCGCCGACGAAGGCGAGTTAAAGCGGCCCGCCGCGGCCTTCGATCCACGGGGCACGGAGCGCGTGCTGGTGGTGGACGACGAGCCGGGCGTGCGGAGCCTGATGCGCCAGATACTGGCGGGCCGCGGTTATCGCGTGGTGGAAGCGGCGGACGGCGAGGAAGCACTGGAGCGGGCACGCAATGCGGGGGAGCCGTTCGATCTGCTGGTGACCGATATGGTGATGCCGGGATTAACGGGAACGCAACTCGCCGGCCGTTTGAAAGCGGAATTTCCGGCGATGGCGGTATTGTTCGTTTCCGGCTATCCGGGCGAAACGGACGCGGAACGAGCGGCATTCGGGCCAGGTGCGGCTTATCTCGCCAAACCGTTCAGTCCCGAGATGCTTCTGTGGCATGCGCGGCGGCAGATCGAAGGGGGCCGCGCAGCGGCAGCGAAGGTCTGATTCTTCCTTTCTGCTGACCGGGTTCGCGAATTCGCCGAAGTTCCTCCGCGTTGCGAGCTGTATTACGCAGCCGCGATTCGGCCGTGGAATTTCTCATGATTGATCAATGTCATATAAGCGCTGTCGCGCTCGATCAATGTCCTTTCCTGATCCTTTTTCAGACTGCTGTATTCGGCCAGCTCCGAAACGCTTGCTCCCTGCTGATGGGTCAAAAAATACGCTCTCAGAGCGGTCTCGGCTTTATCCGCAAAGATCATGGATTCAATAAACAAGCCTAAAAGGTGTTGGCATTCTTTGCATTCCATATTCCGGGCACCCCCTTATACTCAGGCAAGGCTGTTGCCAGTACCAATGTGGTGGTATTTCGGACAATCGCCGCGAATCTTGTAGATGAGAGACAGTGCTTGGAATGCCCTTTTTGCTTGTTCCGCGCTCTCCCAGCGGAGACCCAAGCCATCGGGGATCCTCTGTCTGCGTCGGCAGCGCATAACGCGAATCCTTCACGCGATTTCGGCTTTACCATTAATGGATGCTAATCGTCACCAAACTTGAGTATCAGGCACATGCGGTTACGTTCCGCGTAATTGGGTAATTCGTCGGCTTCGAGTTTCTTCGAGAGTTTCGCGGTCTGTTTGTTCGATTGGATCTCCGCCGTGACGTATTTGTTGAAATCGCCGAAGAACGTCTTCGACGCCAACGTGAGGAAGAGGAAAAACGCCTCCGCGTTCTTCGGAACATTCGAATCTAAGCTTCTTAGGAACGGCGCAGTAGACGTCGCGGACCAAAATTTTTTAGCCTCGCGGCGCATCCGATGTTGAACTCGGAATCGAGGCTTGCTCCAGCTCCGTTTCGGAGGTTCTTTCCGGTGCAATGCCATTCACACTGTTCGAGAGACAAATTCCGTCGAGCCTGAGATTGGAATTGGAACAGCAAGGGAACAGATGCCAAGAAAGCAGGCTTGTAAGTTATTGAAAATGTGTGGTGGCCAGGGACGGAATCGAACCGCCGACGCCAGCCTTTTCAGGGCTGCGCTCTACCAACTGAGCTACCTGGCCATGGGTTGGAATGCTCCACGGAAGGGAAACCGTCAGTATAACAGCCTGATTGGATTTCAGGCTGTCCCGATCAGACAGTTTCAATCAGGCTGGCTGCAGTTGTTCGAGGTGGTCGGCCGTGGTTTTTTCGACGTCGGCGTGCAGGCTGTTGCCGTGCGCGTCCATGGTCACGATGGCGGGGAAATTGTCCACCCGCAGATGCCACATGGCCTCGGGAACGCCGAAATCGAGCAGGTTCACATCGAGGACATCCTTCACGGTGCGGGCGTAGTATTGGGCCGCGCCACCGATGGCATTCAGATACACCGCGCCGAATTCCTTCATCGCCGCTGAAGTCTTCGCGCCCATGCCGCCTTTGCCGATCACGGCACGCACACCGTATCGTTTGATGACATCGGCCTGGTAGGGCTCTTCGCGGATGCTCGTGGTCGGCCCGGCGGCTTTAACGGTCCATTTACCGTCGCTCTGCAGCATGACGGGGCCGCAGTGATAAAGCACGGTGCCGTTGAGATCGACGGGCGGCGGGTTCTTCATCAGATGGGCATGCACCGCGTCGCGCCCGGTATACATTTCACCGCGGACGAGCACGACGTCTCCGACCTTGAGCGCACGCACCTTTTCCTCGGTGAGCGGGGCGGTCAAGACGATTTCGCGGCCGGTCAGGGGAAAGCCTTCGCTCTTCGTCATGCGGTCGAGCGCGCGTGACGGATCGCGGTAGAGCCACTTTGCGATGGCGCCGGTCGACGCATCGAGGCGCACGCCGAGCCGTCGGAAAGCCCAGCAATTGTAAGCAACAGAGATGAAGTAACTGGCCGGCAGCCGATTCGCGACGCCGATCTTGCAGCCGATCAGCGAGACGTTCCCGCCGAAGCCCATGGCACCAACACCAAGCTCGTTGGCTTCCTTCATGACACGCGCTTCGAGCGCGGCGAGTTCCGGAATGGGGTTGACGTCGTCCAGCGTACGGAAGAGTTGTTCCTTGGCAAGGTCGTAACCGTGGGCGCGGTCGCTTCCGATACAGACGCCGAGCGCGCCGGGAGCGCAACCCTGTCCCTGGGCCTGCCAGACTGCATGCAGAAGACACTTGCGGACACCTTCGAGAGTGCGATCGGCGCGGCCGAGACGCTCAAGCGTGGCGGGGAGGGAATACTGGATGTTCTTGTTCTCGCAGCCGCCGCCTTTGAGGATGAGCTTGACTTCTATTTCGTCCTCTTCCCATTGCTCGAAGTGGATCACGGGAGTGTCGAGCCCGAGATTGTCACCGCTGTTTTTTCCGGTGAGCGAATCGACAGAGTTAGGGCGGAGCTTGCCGAGCTTTGTCGCTTCGGCCACGGCCATGAAGATCGCGTTTTTGATTTTGATCTGATTTACCCCGACCGGCGTGTGGACGTAGAAGGTCGGCATACCGGTGTCCTGGCAGATGGCGCCCGTGTCGTCCGTGGCCATGTCGATGTTGGAAAAGATGATGTTGAGGGCCTGGGACGCCTGAGTATCCGGCTTCTCGGCCAAGCCCGCGGCGCCCATCGCGGCGCGCACGTCCGGCGGGAGATTGGTGGATGTCTGGATGATCAGTTCGACGAGGCTGCTCTCAAGGAATTGCATGGGAAAGCACTATTGTAGCGGTATTATCGAAGCATGCCGGTCCGGACACTGATGACGGCCGAGCAGTTCGATGCGCTTCCGGAAGAGGAAGGGCGTAAGTGGGAACTGCTGGACGGAGAACTCATCGAAGGGTCGAGCGCCACGCCCAGACATAATCGCATCCTGATGCGGCTGTCAGGACGCCTTGATGAATTTGCCGAGGCAAACAGGCTCGGTGCTGTGTTGCCGGAAACCCGACTTGGCCGTTCGGGCTGATACGCGGCTACGTCCTGGCTTCGGGTTCTTTTCAGCAGAGACATGGGAGACGGTCGATCTCAACCGCGTTCCGGTGGTGCAGGCTCCCGACATCGCTGTCGAAATCATCTCGCCATCCGAAACGGCGACCACTATTTACCGGAAAGTTGACGCGTATTTGAAGTGGGGCGTTCAGGAAGTCTGGCTGATCGAACCCGAAATCAGAACTGTCTACATTCATTCACGCGGCGGCATGCAACAACTGAGTGAAGGGGCGTTTCTTGCTTCCGATCTGATTCCCAGCTGGCAACTGCAGGTCGCGGACTTGTTTGAGAATCTCTGACGCGGAATATTTTTCACGCTCCGGGCCGGCTCGAAAGCCGGCCGCAGGGACGAAGCCCTGCCCCACGCGAAATTCAGCCTAGCAGGCGCGCCATAGGCTTGGCGAAGTAGGTCAGGATTATGTCCGCGCCGGCGCGCTTGATTGAGGTCAGGCTTTCGACCATCGCCCGTTCCTCGTCGATCCAGCCGTTTTGCGCAGCGGCCATAATCATCGAATACTCGCCGCTGACCTGATAGGCCGAAAGCGGAACGTCGAAACGGTCGCGCGCCTGCCGAATGAGATCGAGATAGGGCATCGCCGGTTTCACCATGATCATGTCGGCGCCTTCTTCGAGATCCAGCTCAATCTCGCGCATGGCCTCGCGTCCGTTGGCGGGGTCCATCTGATAGCTGCGGCGGTCACCGAACTGCGGGGCGGAATCGGCGGCTTCGCGGAAGGGTCCGTAGAATACAGACGCGAACTTGGCCGCGTAGGCAAGTATCGGTGTGTTTGTGTATCCGTTGGCGTCGAGCTTTTGGCGGATGGCGCCGACACGCCCGTCCATCATGTCCGAGGGGGCGACGATGTCGGCTCCGGCGCGCACGTGCGACAGCGCGCCGTCTGCAAGCCATTCGAGCGTCGCGTCATTGTCTACCTCGCCATTGACGACCTTGCCGCAATGGCCGTGGCTCGTGTACTCGCAATTGCAGACGTCCGTGATCACAAGAAGATCGGGCAGCTGATGCTTGATGGCGCGGATGGCCCGCTGGACGATTCCCTGATCGTCGTAGGCGCCCGAGGCGTCTTCGTCTTTGGTCTCTGGCAGTCCAAACAGGATGACGCCGCCGATGCCCAGGTCGCGCACCTCACGGCATTCCTCGACGGCGACGTCAATGGACATCTGGCAGTGGGGGGGCATGGACGAGATCGGCTTCTTTACTCCTTCGCCGGGGCAAATGAAAATCGGCAGAATGAAGTTCGCCGGTTCGAGCCGGGTCTCCCGGACAACGCGCCGGATGGATTCGGTGGACCTCAGGCGGCGGGGCCGGTGTGTCGGAAAGGGCATCTCAAGGGGATTCTATCGTCCCGCCGGGTGCGGAAAAATCACAATTCATAACGAAAGGCGCGACCATGGTACCCCTCGGCGGGTTTATAATTTTGCGTATAGGGTCGTCAGCAGGCCGTGCAACCGAATCCGTTCCACCACCGTTCCCGATTTCAGATTCGATCCCCTCTGCGCCGGTTGTGGCACAGGCGGGCATTGTACGGGCTTGACACCGCCCCTCGAATCATTACAATAATTCGTATCTCTGACGTGAATTATGCAGACCGCCTGCGAGCATAAAAAGACAATCGTCCTCGCCCGTAGAGATGGCGTGGACTACGTGGAGTGCGTCGACTGCCGGCAGATCTTCGAAGCCGAAGATCTGGAGCCTGTCGCCGCCGAGTCCGAAGAGGAGTAACAAGCACCGGATTTTGCAGTTCCGTGTCGTCCCGCATTATCCCCCGCACATTTCTCGATAACCCGCACAAACAGCTCTGACGTCGCGAAGGTAGGATTTACGCTGCCTGCTAGCATACGTCTATGCACGACATGGGGGCTTTTCGAGCCAATCTGGACGCGTTCGCGGGGCGCCTCGCCGCGCGCGGATTCACGCTGCCCGTAGAAAAGTTTCGTGACCTTGACAGTCAGCGGCGTGCGTCCATTACCGAATACGAAGCCCTACTCGCCCAAAAGAACCAGCTGTCACGCGAGATAGGTCAGAAAACGAGAGACGGCATCGACACCACGGAATTAAGAGAGAATTCGAGAGGCCTCGACGAACAACTCGCGGAGCGGGCCAAGGAAGCCGCTGCAGCTGGCAAGCGATATTTCGAAGAGCTGCAGAATATTCCCAACATTCCCCATGAGTCAGTTCCGGTTGGAAAGTCCTCTGACGATAACCTCGTGATCCGTACCTGGGGCGAGCCGCGTAAATTCGACTTTGAACCGAAGGCGCACTGGGACATCGGTCCCGATCTGGGGATTCTCGATTTCGAGCGTGCCACCAAAATAACCGGCGCCCGATTTGCAGTTTATTTCGGCCTGGGCGCAAAACTGGAACGCGCGTTGATCAACTTCATGCTCGACATGCACACGCGTGAGCATGGCTATACCGAAGTGCTGCCGCCCTTCATAGTGAACTCGAAAAGTCTTTACGGGACGGGCCAACTGCCAAAGTTTGCAGAGGACCTTTTCAAGCTGGAAAACAGCGACTATTGGCTGGTGCCGACGGCGGAAGTCCCGGTTACCAACCTGTTCCGCGACGAGACTATCGACGCCGAGAAGCTCCCGATCAGTTTCTGTGCCTACACCCCCTGCTTCCGCAGCGAGGCGGGGTCATATGGGCGCGACGTCCGCGGAATTATTCGCCAGCACCAGTTCCAGAAAGTGGAACTGGTCAAGTTTACAAAGCCGGAAGAGAGCTACGATCAGCTCGACCAGCTGACCAACGACGCGGAAAATATTCTGCGCCGTCTCAAGATCCCTTTTCGCACCGTCGTGCTGTGTACGGGAGACATGGGCTTCGGGGCGGCGCGGACACATGACATCGAAGTGTGGCTGCCGGGCCAGAATTCCTATAAGGAAATTTCGTCCTGCTCCAACTACGAAGCGTTCCAAGCGCGCCGCGCCGAGATACTCATGAAGGCTGGCAAGAAATCCGAGTTCGCGCACACGTTGAACGGCAGCGGTCTGGCAGTCGGACGGACCTGGGTCGCGATTATCGAGAACTATCAGCAGCGCGACGGCAGCGTTTTGGTTCCGGAAGCTCTGCGCCCGTATATCAACGCAGAGCAGATCACTAAGGCTGCCGAGTTGAAGTAAGCGGAGGAGCCGTTCGCAACAGAAGTACGAGTACGGCTGCCATGAGAGCGCAGCCGCCGAGGAATAACATCCCCCCGCGGTAGGAGCCGTTGGCGTTACTGAGGAATCCGACCATATACGGTCCCACGAATCCGCCGATGTTGCCGAAGCAGTTAACCCGCATTTCTCACGCTGAATAGGCAAAAGGCCGGCTTCTGTGGCATAACTGAGTTTCCACACAACAGTTAGCGCCAAAAAAGGACGGCCTTCGCTATGACAGAGTGTAACCAATCGAGTTTCGGATTTAAAGGGT
>DATAXN010000032.1:0-54792 GCA_036273015.1 Bryobacteraceae bacterium
AGCGGTACTGGGGACAACATATGTGGACGCGCGGGTATTTCTGTGCGACGGTGGGAGCGGTGGATGAGGCAACGATCAAGGCCTACATCGAAAGCCAGCAGTGGGACGAAGACGATCAGGGATTCAAGATCACCGCGACCACCAAGCCTTGAGCCGGCTCTCAGCCGGAGCATGCTTCAGACGGCTTCAGCCGCACCCTCGACTTTCAGTCGTGTCAATTCTACCGGCTTTAAGCCGGTAGTCGTTCAACTGCCTGATCGTCTTGTTATCGTTAGAGTGATGACCGTGGCCCTGAAAAACAAACAACCGGTTGTCATTCCCCAAGCCGCTCTCCGGCGTGCGGGCTTTAAGAACGGACAGGAGCTTGAGGTCCGTGCTTCGGGCGGCGTCATTACGATCATTCCGCGCCCGCCGACCGCCCAGGGACGAATATACGCCCCAACAGCGCCGCGTCATCGATGCACGCTTGGCGGAGGCCTGTAAAGACGCCTACCGCTGCCGACCCGCTTGTCCCGTCGCAGCGACCGGATTTCTGCGCATTGGCCTCCTGACAACGGAGGAAGTCGACGATGAAGTGGGCGGGGCGACCACCGGGAACGTGATCACATTGCTGACGAACGCCTGCTGGGCGATCGTGGTTTGCGTCAGCAGGTTCGTCGTCAGAGCATCGCTGAGTTCGAACGACACCATATAGACACCCAATAGTCCGGGGACCAGAGTTGCGCTTAGAATATTGGCCGACGTACCGGCATTGAGAATAGAATCGACGGCCGTCACCGGAGGGTTGGTGTCTCCCGCGGGCGTTATTTCTCCCGTGGAGATGTTGGCGGGAACGGTAGCGCCGAGGCCTGTGGCGTAGAGATAAACGATCTCGCCGGGGACGGCGGGATTGTCGTCGGTTACCAGCGCGCCGTAAGTGTTGTCGCAGCAGGTAGAAGGATTGTAGACAGTAATTGCGAGTTGCGGGCTCGTTCCGGTAACCGATTGCGCAACCGTAATTCCTTCGCCGGCGGGCCCAGGGGTGATGGCCGACAAAACCAGAGACTCAAACAGATTTGCGGCGCTTGCCGTTACGTTCGGATCCGGCGCGCTGTTGATCAGGTTGGCCAGAGCCTGCGCGACGGAAAGCAGCGTATCCGTGGACAACACGGTATATGAGTACGTATTCGGTCCGATTGTGAGGTTGGCGACGTCGCCGGCCTGAATTCCGCCGTTGAACTCAAGGACGTCGATTGCGCTGCTCGACCCGTGATAAACAATTCCCGGACGAGGATCGGGGCCGTACTCGGCGAAGATGCCCGGGTTCTGCGGCACAACGGTAACCGCAACCGGACTTGTCACCGAAACCGATCCGTCCGCATGGGTGCTGCGGGCATAGACGCTCACGCTGGTACGGTCAGTGAACTCAAAGGGGAGTTGCGTGTTGATTTGAGTCGGAGATACATAAAGCAGCGGAGTAGAGACACCGTCAATGAAGACCTGGCACCCGGCCAGTGAGTCGTCCACGTAGGAGACAGCCAGATTGCCAATGGCCGTATTGTCGCAAAGATTTTGTCCGTTGACCTCGATCAGGGTGCCGGGCGCGATGGACGAGGGATTTTGCAGATACAGGTTCAGGGCCGATCCGCTGGCAGTTCCCGTGATCTGAGCATTCGCGGAAGTAGTAACGGCGAGCGTGATATTGGCGCCGGGCGGCCCAGGCGTGCGCGCCGTCAGAACGACCTGATCCGTCAGATCGTTGCCGGATGCGATCACGTTTGGATCGGGGCCTTTGTTGATTAATTTGACCAGAGCGTCGGTGATGGTTTGCGGGGTATCGGCCGCGACTACCGTGTAAGTATAGTCCGTTCCGTCGATCGTGATGGTAATCGTGTCCTTGGCATTGATTGAGCCGCCCAGGGCAACGTTACCGATCGCGTAAATATTGAGGCTGGCCGCATTGATGATACCCTGGCCGCCAATCGGAATGTTCGGAATTCCCGGTGTGTAGATCACCACGCGGCGATTATAGGTATCGCTGACATACAGATTGAGGCCGTCGAACGCCAGGCTGGTGGGAGTCTGCAGCGCATCCGTACCGTCGGGGTTGGTACCGGTATTGTCGCTGAATTCGTCGGGTTCACCGAGTATGGCATCCGCCGGCTGACCGCTCTGGGCAGGTATCGAGTTGTAGACCAGGATGCGGTCATTGCCGCCGTCGGCCACGAAGAGGCGTGTACCGTCGGAGAGCGCATAGCGGGGCAGGGACATGGTCGCGGCGCAAAGCGAGGGATAAATCGTGGTGCCGACGCTGTCGACCGCCGTAGTGCCGGTCTGGCCCTGATCGTATGCAAAGGACGCATTCGACTGGCACATCACCGGCGTGACGTTTTCGGGAGCGCCATCTGCGTCCACTGTGGCGTCGTTGATAGTGAAGCTGTTATTGCTGATCGCGGTGGTCAGGTTCAGCTGTCCCAGGGCCACGTCGGCGGGCGCGCCGTTGCTGGTCGGAATCGTGTTCCAGATCAGGATGCGATTCTGCCCTTCATCCGCAACGTACATGTGGGTGGCATCCGTAGTCACCGAAACGGGTGTCTGCATATCGCTCGCGGTGGGCGTGGCATTATTCTGCGTGAGGTCGGGTTGGACGAAGCTCGTGAAATTCGGCTGCCCGATGACGACATCCGCGGCAACGTGATTGGACGTCGGAATCTTGTTGTAAATCAGGATGCGATTGTCGCCCGTGTCCGCGATGTAGAGCTTGCCGCCGGCGATCCAAACGCTGGACGGTCCGCGAAGAGATGTCGCGTTTGGGGGGACTGAAGTGGCGTTATGAGTAAAATCGACCTGGCCAACGACAACATCGGCAGGCTGGCCATTTGCTTTGGGCAGAGAAAGCCAGATCAGGACGCGGTTGTTATCGGTGTCCGCTACCGCCAGAGTATTTCCATCCGTTGCGACGGCCGTGGGGCTGCGCAAGCCAGTGGCGGTGAGAGTGTAGTTATTGCTGATGAAATCCGGCTGCCCCAGCACCAGGCTCGCCTGACCACGGCAAGCGCCGCAGAAGCTGCCGAGGATGGTAGGGTCTTCCGTGGGCCCGGGATAAGTCGCGACGTCGCTGAAACGCAGAACGCGGTTGTTGTTGGGTGTTCCGCCGAGCCGGTTGGCATCGGCTACCCAAAGTATTCCGTTCGCATAGGCAAGACCGCTGGGCGATCCGAGCAGAGAACTGGTTGTTCCATAATTGCCCGCCGTAAAATTCGTCTGGCCCATGACGAGGCGCGCGGCCTGGCCGGTCGAAAATACGGGAGTCTGTGGAACCTGAGCCAGACCGGAGGCGCACATTGCCGCTAATCCGGCCCACAGCATGCGGACGCGGGAAAACCTCATCTTTATAAGAGAACCGTTGGAGACTGACGAATTAACTCTAGAGTATAACAAGGCTCTGAGACGTACCGCTGTATTGACGAGGTTTCGGAGCCGGCCTGTTAAACTCGCGATCTGTGGATGAATTGCCAATTGAGATAACCCCTGAGGAAGTCGCTGATCTCCGAAAAGGAGAAATGCCGCTTCGTCTGATCGATGTTCGGGAGCCTGAGGAGCACGCTGTTTGCCACATCGAAGGCGCCGCACTGATTCCCATGCAATCCATTCCGGAGCACGTCAATGAACTGGATCGTTCCGACACACGGATCGTGGTGTTCTGCCACCATGGGGTGCGCAGCTTGTCGGTGGTGCACTGGCTTCGCCGGCAGGGAGTGGAGAACTGTCAGAGCATGGCCGGCGGAATCGATCTCTGGAGCCTGACGGTCGATCGGAACGTTCCGCGGTATTAGCGCGACCCCGCTTAACGCAGGAGCTTGCGAACTGCTGTCTCAGGTACGTCGCCGAAGAGGGCGGCATTGGCGAAAACAGACATGGTCTGCGCCAGCTTTTCGGTGTCGACACCCTCTTCGAGAGGCATCTCCTGCTCCACCCAGTTGGACAAAGGAATGTTACGGAAGAAGATACGCTCCTGACGCACGAGCATCCGGCGCTTGATAAAGAGCACCTTGTGCTCTCGCGTGTAGTGTCGTTCTTCGACGCGAATATCGGCCAGAAAATCATCCATCGCCTTACTGCGGATGGAATCCTCGGCGTTCTTCAGGGAGACGTCCAGAGCTTCTTTTCTCGCGATCAGCGTGGCCTCGGCACGGGCCAGTTCTTCGCGTTGTTTTGCCAGACGTACTTCCATGTGGGATTGCATCACGAAATACATCAACCCCGCGGTGGCCGCTACGCAGAACAACGACCAGGCCACCAGCGTAATCGCGGTCATATCTGCAGTTTAGCCGGTTCCGTCGATCTTTTGCCCGGAGATGACGCCGGCGAGCACCGAGAACCGAAGGGTAAAGAGGGCGCCGAGCGCCGTCTTCAGGCGATAAATCATGCCGCTGATAAATCCGTGATGCTTGCCGAGAAAGACAGCGGTCCCCGCCGCGCGGTCTCCGGCGAGCGAAATCCGCGGCGCCGGAGATGGGGAAGATTCGTGAATGGCGGTCACACTGTGAAGGATTACCACCTTTTTTGCCGCGCGCCGGAGCTGCGCGCAAAGCTCGATGCCGCTTCCGTATGTGCCGTAGCGTTCGTCCACCTGACGCAGCGCCCGGAGAAAAAAAGAGCGGAACATCAAGGCGGCGCCGGAGACGCAGGGAACAACGATTTCTTCGCGATTGCCGTCGCTCAGGGAGGAAGGCGGATTGAGGGGCGGGTCGTTGTTGGATGGCGTCGGCAGCGCGCGCACCTGAGGCGCCGGATTTCCGGACGAATCGGTCAGCAGCGGGCACACGCCGCCAACCTCCGTATGGGATTCGAGAAAATCCGCAAGGCGCGTGACGGCCTCACCCGCGATCAGCACGTCGTCGTGAAGGCAAAGAATGTAGTCGCCTTCGGCAGCGCGCAGTCCGATGTTCAGCGCTTTGGTCAGTCCGAAGTTCTTGGGAAGGCGGCTGAACCGAAGGTACGGGAATTCCGCATCGATGTTTTCCGCCCCGTCCGAGGAGCCGTTATCGACAACGATGATCTGATGATCCGCGCCAAGCGCTTTGAGGCTCTCGCGAAGCCGGTCAACCCTATTGAACGAAACGACGATGACGGAGATGCGCGGCGTCTGGCGCTCGGGAACTTCAGCTTGAGGAGTCAACTGAGCCATTTTAGCGTTAACTTGCCGAGAATGACTGCGCGATTTGCACCTGTGGCGGAGGGCAGGTTTCCCGTTCGATGCTTCCAGGTGCGAAAAGCGAGGATGGCAAACGCGACGGCTTCCTTCGCGTCGGGGTCGATGCCGAATTCCGCGGTCGTAGTAACGCGGACGTCAGGGAGGAAAGCCGCGATTTGAGCCATGAGCTGACGATTGTGGACACCGCCGCCGGATGCGATGAGCTCCTGGGTGCCGGTAGGTACGGCACGGGCGATTGTCGTGGATGTCAGCGCGGTTGCGGTTGCGATGCGGTCTTCGAGGGAGAGATCGATTGCGAGGAAGCGCTCGACGAACGCCAATCCGTATTGCTCGCGGCCGGCGGTTTTGGGAGGAGGGGCGGCATAGTAACTGTCGCGCAGCAGGGCTGCCAGAAGCGAGCGATGAACCTGACCGCGCGCGGCAATGGCTCCGTTGCGGTCATAGCGCTGCCTGCCGTGGGTCAGCCGTTCGACGAGTTGATCGATGACCATGTTGCCGGGGCCGGTGTCGAAGGCAATGCCGCTCGGAATGATCGTGATATTCGCGATGCCGCCGATGTTGAGCGCGACGCGGCGGCGCTTCGCGTGCGAAAACAGCAGCACGTCGACGAAGGGAACGAGGGGCGCGCCCTGGCCTCCGGCTGCAATGTCTCGTGTTCGGAAATCGGAGACGATCGGAACGTTGAGACGCTCTGCGATCACCGACGCTTCGCCGATCTGCAGCGTGTTTTTACCGCCTTCGTGCCAGATGGTTTGGCCATGGCAGCCGACCAGATCGAGGGATTGCAGCGGTATTTGAGCGCTTTCGCAGGTCATCGAGACCGCTTTCGCGTACAGCTCACCCAGTTCGAAATTCAGGCGGGAGATATGGGCCGGAGTGGTGACAGCGAGGATGCGATTCCGCGTTGGCTTTGGGTACGGGGTTGTCGAATGCGCGAGGGTGCGGATTTTGCCGCGGGCAATGTCGACGATGGCGACATCGATGCCATCGAGCGAGGTGCCGCTCATGATGCCGGCGACTCTCATTCGATTTCCCGCTGCAGATCTTCGAGAAACCGCAGCGCCTCCACGGGCCGCATCTCATCGATCTTCAGACCACGAATCTTCTGCCGGATCTCATCCGCGTTGGGCTCGAACAGGCGGATCTGCACTGCCGTCGGCTCGCTGCGCGGGCTAAGCTGCTCGACGGCCCGATGCTCGGTCTTCTCGTGCAGAGTCAGGACCTCTCTCGCCCTCTCGATCACACCCATCGGCAGACCCGCGAGTCTCGCCACTTCGATTCCGTAGCTGCGGTCGGCCTTGCCGGGCTCTACTTTTCGCAAAAAGATAATGCGGTCGCCGGCCTCTTTCACCGCGACGCGCAGGTTCCGGACGCCTTCCAATTGTTCAGCCAGTTCGGTCAGCTCATGATAGTGAGTGGCGAACAGCGTTTTCGCCCGCGTGGCGGTGGAGATGTGTTCGACTACCGCCCAGGCAAGGGAAAGTCCGTCGTAGGTAGCTGTGCCGCGTCCGATCTCGTCGAGGATTATGAAGCTCCGCGGCGTCGCCGTGTTGAGGATGACCGCAGTCTCGGTCATTTCCACCATGAACGTGGAACGTCCGCGCGCCAGATTGTCGGATGCCCCGATTCGCGTGAAGATGCGGTCGATCAACGGCAACGACGCGGCGTCGGCAGGTACCCACGATCCCATTTGCGCCATGATGGCGATCAGCGCGGCCTGTCGAAGGTAGGTGCTCTTGCCGCCCATGTTTGGTCCGGTGACGATGGCGATCTGGTCGGTTTCGTCATGCAGGTAGAGATCGTTCGGGATGAACCGGCCTGCTTCTTCGTTCGCCAGCTTCTCGATGACCGGATGCCGTCCCGCGGCAATGCTCATCTCACCGCCGGAGGAAAACTGCGGGCGTGAATAGCGGTTTTCCGCGCCCACCTGCGCCAAGGCTGCGGAAACATCCAGTTCGGCGACTGCGCTTGCCGTGGCGCGAATCCTTTGGGCATGCTCGGCGGTGGTACGGCGCACTTCGCCGAAAATTCTCTTTTCGATTTCGAGAATCTTTTCGTCGGCTGCCAGCACCTTGCGCTCGTACTCTTTCAGTTCGGGTGTGGTGAAGCGCTCGGCGTTGACTAGCGTCTGTTTGCGCTCATAATCGGCGGGCGCGAGATGCAGATTCGCCTTCGAGATTTCGATGTAGTAACCGAAGACATTGTTAAAGCGAATCTTCAGAGAAGCGATGCCGGTTCGCTGGCGCTCGCGTGCCTCGATCTGCGCGATGTACTGACGGCCGTTCTGGCTGAGATCGCGTAACTCGTCCAATTCCGCGTCGAAGCCCGCGCGGATGGTGGGGCTGTCGCCGATATTGAGGGGCGGGGTTTCCGATAAGGCGGCGAGGATGGGTCCGGATGCTTCGGGCACGGAGTCGAGCCTCGCGAAAGTGCCGCTCAGCCGGGAAGAGACTGGCTTGGACGCAAGGCGCGCCGACTCCGCCAGCCTCGGCGTCTGATCGAGCGATTTGCCCAGCGCGAGCAGATCGCGCGGGCCGGCGCTGCCGATCATGACCTTCGCGAGAAGGCGTTCGATATCGAGCACCGGCGCGAGCTGTTTGCGAAGCTCCGCGCGCAGAATAGTTTCCTTCGCGAGGTCGCTGACGGCATCGAGGCGCGATTCGATCTCCGCGCGGTCGAGCGACGGCCGCAGGAGGCGCTGCCGCAACAGGCGTCCTCCCATGCCGGTGGCGGTTTGATCGAGCACTCCGATTAAGGTGGGGCCGCCGTCGGAGAAGATCGGGTCGAGCAGTTCGAGATTTCTTACCGTCACGGCGTCCAGCACCATGGCGTCGGCGCGATCGAAGTATTTCGGCGGATCGAGATGGTCGAGCGCGGCGCGCTGCGTGTCGCGCAGGTAATGCAGCACGGCTCCGCCAGCGGCCACCGCGGCGGGTTTGCCTTCGAGTCCGGCGCCGTCGAGGGAATGCAGACGGAAGTGCTCGCGGAGGATGCGGTCGGAATAGTCGAAGCTGAAGACCCAGTCGTCCAATTCGGTGACGATCCAGCGCTTGGGCTCGGGCTGGGGAAACAACGGTGCAGCTGCCGCTACAAGTACTTCACGCGCGCCAATGCTTTCGAGGAGTCCGGGCAGATCGGCGAGATCGAGTTCGGTGGCGCGAAATTCGCCGGTCGAAACGTCGACCCACGCCAGTCCGGCCTTTGTGCCGTTGCGCGCGATCGCGCCCAGGTAGTTGTTTTCATGCGAGCGCAGCAGGTGCGCGTCGGTCGCGGTGCCGGGCGTGACGATGCGCGTGACTTCGCGGCGCACCAATTTCTTGCCGGGACCTGCTTCTTCCAATTGATCGCAGATCGCGACGCGGTAACCGCGCCCGATCAGGCGCGCGATGTAGCCTTCGGCCGCATGATAAGGAACGCCGCACATGGGGATGGCCGTGCCTTTTTCCTTATTGCGGGCGGTCAGGGTGATTTCGAGTTCACGCGCGGCGACGATGGCGTCGTCGAGGAAGAGCTCGTAGAAATCCCCCAGCCGGAACATGAGCAGAGCGCCAGGAACCTGCTGCTTGATCGCGTGATATTGGCGCATCAAAGGCGTGGATGCGGAGTCGGGGCTCATTCCGGGAAACCTCTATTGTCCACGAAGGGGCGCGAAAGAAGAATCTGACTTGATGTTGGACTGCAGCGGAACGCCGGGCGGTTGGTCAGTGTCGGGCTTCGATCGTGACCATTTTGCTGAGCATCAGGTCAATACGGTGTTCGAAGGAATCAAACCGCCGTTCGAAGGAATCGAAGCGCATATTCGTAGTTGCACTCAAATGGGTATACAACGCCACATTTGTGCCGATGCTGACAATCACCGATGCCGGCGCGACAATTTCGTTTATCGTCAAAATGACGTAACCTTTACAAGCCCATCGTACCGTATTGCGCGATATTATTTAGAGCACATGACGTTCCGGGAACGAGCGCTGCGGCGTCCGCAAAGCCTCTGGCTTCGCAAGGCCCTGTTCCAGATTCATCTCTGGACCGGCATTGCGATTGGTCTGTATGTAGTCGTCAGCAGTGTCAGCGGCAGCGCCATCGTTTTTCGTAACGAGCTCTATAAATCCCTATGGCCAGGACCGAAGATCGTTGCCATTTCCGGTCCGCGGCTGTCCCGCGACGGCCTCAAAAGGGCCGTACGTCAGGCGTGGCCGCATTACTCCGTAACTTATATCTGGGAATCGAAGCGTAAAGACGAAGCGACCGAAGTCTGGATCGAGCACGACGGCGAAGCGAAACCCAAAACCGTGGGCAGGCTGGTCGATCCGTTCACGGGCCGCGACCTGGGACCTTCCCGGCCGGTTTCCATCGGTGTTTTGGCATGGCTTTCCAATCTCCATACCGATCTTCTGGCGGGGAACACGGGACGAAAAGTAAACGGTGTGCTGGCGATTCTGGTTATCGTTCTCAGCATCACGGGGTTCCTGGTCTGGTGGCCGGGCACAGGGCGCGTGCGCCGCAGCTTGACCATCGACTTCCGTTCCAATTGGAAGCGGCTCAACTGGGACCTGCACAGTGTGATCGGTTTCTGGATGTTCGCATTTGTTTTCATTTGGGGCGTGACGGGCGTCTTTCTGGTCTTCCCCAAGCCATTCCAGATCGTGGTGAACCATTTTTCGCCGCTGCAGTTGTATGGTTTGCAGTCGTCTTTGGAGGCTCCGGCGCAGGCACCAGCCGCAAATAACAACGACATCACGGCGCAGATCGTCCCGGTTGCCGATCAGAATTCTGCTCCTCCGGTGCGGCGCCGCAGACGTCCGCCGAGAGGCAGTAACGGCGACGTCTTCCTGCGTTGGTTCTACTACCTGCATTTCGGGAATTTCGGCGATTGGGAGTCGAAGGCCGCATGGGTTTTGCTTGGCCTCGCGCCGCCCTTCCTGTTTGTCACCGGCGCTCTGATGTGGTGGAACCGCGTGCTCAGCCGGGAAGCGCGAACGTCCCGCAGGCAGCGTTCGCTTGTGGCAGGGGAAGAACGCGCAGCCTCCAAACTCGCGCGCGTGGCATCATAGACAATTCGTCCGAATGCCGGTGGAAAACAACCTCGCCAAGGGTGTACTGCCTTCACAGGCCATCGAAAAGATGGTCGCGGGCGGACAGATTCGCTCGCGTACCCCAATCGCGGCGGATCAGATTCAGCCATCGTCGATCGATCTGCGTCTGGGCGGAGAAGCGTTCCGGGTGCGGGCCAGTTTTCTCGCGAGCGGCGCCGCCACGATCGGCAGCAAACTCGAGCAGTACCGCCTGCATACGATCGATTTGACGCGGCCCGCGGTGCTGGAGAAGGGTTGCGTTTACATTGTTCCGCTGCAGGAAGAGCTGGCGCTGCCGCCGCACATCTCCGGCAAAGCAAATCCGAAGAGTTCTACCGGCCGGCTCGACATCTTTACGCGCTTGATCACGGACGAAGGCCGCCAATTCGAGATTGTCCCGGCGGGCTATCAGGGCCGATTGTATGCCGAGGTTGTGCCGCGCACGTTCAGCGTGGTCGTGCGGCAGGGCGAGCGGCTGTCTCAGTTGCGACTTTTTCAGGGCGACTACGCGCCGTCGGATGAATTACTGCGTCAGCTCGAAAGCGAGGAGGGCCTCGTTTACCTTCCCGATGAAACGCCGGGTGCGGCCAATATTCAGAACGGGCTCCGGCTTTCGGTCGATCTCGCGGGCGAAGGTACGGGCGGCGGCACGGACATTATCGGCTACCGCGCCCGAAAGCATGCGCCGCTGATCGATCTCGCGCGCATTCAGCATTACGATCTCGACGAGTTCTGGGACCCGATCCGTCGCAACGACAGCCGGACGCTGATCCTCGATCCGGAAGATTTCTACATCCTCGCTTCGCGCGAGCGCGTGCGCATCCCCGCGCAATATGCCGCCGAAATGGTGCCGTTCGATGCCACGATCGGCGAGTTTCGGATTCATTACGCGGGTTTCTTCGATCCTGGCTTCGGCTATGGCGCCGGCGATATCAACGGCACTCGGGCGGTGCTCGAGGTTCGGTCCCACGAGGTGCCCTTCATCATGGAGCACGGCCAGGTAGTTGCGAGTCTGGTCTTCGAACGTCTGTTGGAGCGGCCGCGCGTACTTTATGGCGAAGGGATCGGATCGTCCTATCAACGCCAGGGACTGAAGCTGAGTAAGCATTTCCGGTCTGTGTAGGTGGCCGGGCTGAACGGCCCGCCATTCTGATAAATCCATCCAGGTAAATCGAAATTACCGTCCTGACGGGCGCTGAAAAAGGCTTCTTACCACTCCTTTACAGTCGCGGTTCGGAAAAACGAGCGCTGATTCCGAAGCAGTTACTGAACCGCGCGCGTCAGCAATCGGCAACGAAAAGAGCTTTTTCAGCAGCCTGCTAAAGTCTTTCGGGCGAACGGTCGATTCACTGCATGATGGAAGCTGCCGTTGAAAAGACTGTTGTCGTTGTGGAAGACGACGAAGCCATGCGTACGTATTTGAGCGAAGTGCTCACCTCGGGAGGATACGGGTGCCGCGCATTTTCCAACTCCGCGGATGCGCTTGCATGGCTCGCGTCCGGCAAACTGCGGGTGGATCTGTTGCTTTCCGATGTCAAGATGCCCGGAATGAACGGTCTCGATCTCCTGCGTACTGTTAAGACCGTGGCGCCGGACCTGCCATTTGTGCTCATCTCCGGCAGAAGCGATTTTCACATCGTTCGAAACGCCGTCCTTGCAGGCGCAGCCGGGTACCTGCTGAAGCCGATTCCCCCGGCCGAATTGCTCTCACTGGTCAAAACGCATGTGCGTTCCGCGGAGAGGCCGAAGCCTCCCAGCGGGCTCTGAGTTCCAGGTCTGAGTGCTAAAGCTGTCGGGAACGAGCCGAGAAGGCCTATGAGGAATCGCATGCGGCTGGCCCCTTTTTGCCCGGTCCTTATTCTTGTCGCGGCGTCGGCGGCATTCGGTGGAAGCTCGCCGGCTCTGCCCGATTTCAGCGGCCTCAGTCTCGATGAACTGGCGAATATCAAGGTCACTTCCTTTACCTCGAAGGAGCAAAAGCTGTCGCAGGTAGCAGGCGCTGTTTATGTCATCAACCAGGAACAGATTGCCCGCAGCGGGCTGACCAGTGTACCGGAGTTGCTGCGTCTGGTTCCGGGCGTTGAAGTGGCCCAGGTGAACGGGAATCAATGGTCGGTGAGCGTGCGCGGATCGATCGGTGTGTATTCCAACAAGCTGCTGGTGCTGATCGACGGCCGTTCCGTTTACTCTCCGGTGTTTTCAGGCGTGTATTGGGACATGGGAATGCCCCTGCTCGACAACATCGAGCGCATCGAAGTGATCCGCGGTCCGGGAGCCACGATTTGGGGAGCCAATGCGGTCCTCGGCGTCATTAACATCATCACGAAGAGCTCAAAGGACACACACGGGGCGACGATCACCTCCGGCGCGGGCTCTTCCGAGCGCGCCTTTGGCAGCGTGAGTGTCGGCGGCGCGGTCGGGTCCACCAGCTACAGGGCATACTTCGGCGGGTCCGATCATGCTGCATTAAGCCAAGGGTCCGGTGTCAGCGCGGGCGACGGCTGGAGCAGTGCTCAGGGAGGATTCCGGCTGGACGGATCGCACGGCAAAGACACCTGGATGTTGGAAGGTTCGCTGTTTCGCGCTCCGGAAAACGGCACAGGTATAGCGCCGTCGCTCGCGACTCAGAGCCTTGTCGAGAGCCCGTATTGGATCACGGCCGTAGCAGGCAGTATGACCGGGGAGTGGCGTCGCCGTGTAGGCGAGACAGGCGAGCTTCGGCTTTCGTCCTGGTTCGACTATGCGAACCGTCCGCAGCCGGTGGCTTATGAAGCGCAGACGCGCACGTGGGATGGAGAAGCTCAATATGACTTCACTGCGGGCCGGCACAGCATCTCGGCCGGGGGCGGCGAGCGGATGAGTGCAACTGCAATCCGTTCCGATGGGCCGATTATCTTCTCGCCGGGGGATTTAACTTATGCCGATCTGAATGCCTTCGCTCAGGATGAAATCCATTTTGCGCATGATGCGGTGCTGGTTACCCTGGGCGCCAAACTGGAGCGCGTACATTTTGGCGGCTGGGGACATGAGCCGAGCGCCAACTTGTTGTGGACACCGCGTAAACATCATTCCTTCTGGATTTCGGCCGCGCGCGCGCTTCGTACGCCATCGCTTTTTGAGGTCGCAGCATATGATCCTTACAACCTTCAACCCGCGTCGGCAGCCACCGGGGGCCTTCCGGTCCTCAGCAGCCTCGTTGGCTCAGCCGCATATTTGCCGGAATCGGTGAGAGATTTCGAAGCCGGTTACCGGGGACAGATCTCGAAGGTATTCTCAATCGATCTGGCCCTCTTCTACGACCAGGTTTCCAACCTGCGTTCATTCACCAATGAGACTCCGGTTCTTATGCTCTCGCCCCTGCCTTATTTGAGCGTGGCCGCGGTGGCTGGGAACAGCGCGGCGGCCACCGACAGAGGTGCGGAAAGTTCCATCGTCTGGCAGGTGTTCAAAGACTGGAAGATCGAAGGGAGCTACAACTACAACATCACCGGCTCTTGGGTCACTGCGTCCGCTCCCGCCGGGTCGATAGTCGGTGATGGCATACAACCCGCGCGCAACAATTGGCGCCTCCAGTCGTATCTGAATCTCTCGAAATTCTGGAAACTCGATACGTTTCTCTATCGGACGGGTACCGTCGGGGCTACGAATACTTATCAGCCCGGACTGCCCGTGCCCTCGTATACCCGGCTCGACGTGCGTCTGGGTTATAAGACCGGTCCACATTGGCAACTGAGTCTCGCCGGTCAGAACCTGCTGCAGGCCCGCCATCTCGAAGGCGTGCCGGAGTTGTTAACCGCGGCCAGCTATGTAAAACGCGGAGTGTATCTGAAGAGCACCTGGCAATTCTGATGCATCGACTCCCAGCAGGCCGCGGAAAAACGCTTCTTGCCGCTCCTTCACAGTCGCGGTTCGGAAAAGCTCGTGCTGATTCCACAACTTTTACTGAACCGCGCGCGTCGGCAAGCGGCAACGAAGAGAGGTTTTTCAGCAACCTGCCGGACCCCAGCCGTTCTGAGAGACCAGCCGTGATCAGGGTGCCGGGTGTTTAGGGTAAAACGAGTAAAGCCGGGCGGCGCGCGCTGTCGCCGCCAGCCCCGCTGGGCCACAGGACGCAGCTTCGCGATCGCTCTCGTTCCGGTTGCGGCGATCATCCTCGCCGAGCAAAGTTCCTTAAATGCGTCGGACAACGTCGATGTCGAACTGCGTATCAAGGCTGCGTTCATTTACAACTTCGCGCGGTTCGTGGAATGGCCTGCGCATTCCACCGCAGCCCCGGTACGAATCGGCATTCTGGGCGCGGGCGATCTGGCGTTGCCGCTGATGGAGGCGGTCCGGGGCAAGACGGCGAACGGACGTCCCATTGAAGTTGCGCGTATCAGCGCGGCTACCGACGCGGACTGTTGCGAAATTCTTCTGATTCAGCGATCTGAGTCGAAGTTCGTCAGGGCAGTGGTTGAATCTCTGGCTGGAAAGCCCGTATTAACGGTCTGTGACGGGGGGAACGGCTACCGGGACGGAGTGATGATCGCATTCCAACTGGTGGATGACTCAGTTCGATTTCAAATCAACCAGGATGCCGCCGAACACGCCGGATTGAAGATCAGCTCGCAACTGCTCAAGGTGGCGATTCCAGGCTCGGGGAAACGCCCGTGAACATAAATATACGGGCGGCAATGCAAAACTGGCCCATCCGCTGGAAGCTGATCTGTACCGGACTGCTCACCAGTACGATCACCCTGAGCATGGCCGGCGTGGCCATCATCGGATATCAGCTGCTGCAGTATCGAAACGGTGTCGCTGCTGAACTGAGAGCCGTAGCCGGCATGGTCGCCGTCAACTGTTCGGCGCCTTTGATCTTTGACGACAAGCAATCCGCCGGGAAGACTCTGGCGCCCCTCGAGGGCGAAAAACGCGTGGCTGAGGCGGCCATCTACCAGGCGCAGGGACGGCTGTTTGCCACCTACGTTCGCTCAGGCGGCCGTCACTTCCCCTTTCCTTCGATGGCGCGAGCCGAAGCCCAAGGCTTCGAGTGGTTCAGCCTTCGGGTCTCGCGGCCTGTGGTGGTGGACGGCGAAACCTGGGGAGTTGTTTACATCCGCTCTGACATGCCCGGCATCCGGTCCCGGCTCTATCAGAATGTTTCGATCATGGCTGCGGTGATGTTTGTCGCGGCGTTGCTCGGTTTGTTCGCGACCTCGGTGCTGCAGCGACTCATTTCGCGGCCCATTCAGCACCTCGCCGATGTCGCGCTGCAGGTGTCGGCAGGCAATAACTACGGGGTACGGGCGATTAGGGAGTCGTCCGATGAACTGGGAGTCCTGACAGACGCATTTAATTCGATGCTGGGGCAGATCGAGTCGCGCGATCAATATCTCGAAACTCAGGTCGCGGCGCGGACCGCGGAACTGACGGCAGCCCGGGATAAAGCCGAGGAGAACGGTCGGCTCAAAAGCGAGTTCCTGGCCAACATGAGCCATGAAATCCGCACGCCGATGAACATCATCATCGGCATGACTCAGTTGACTCTCGATACGGAACTCGGTGCGCGCCAACGACGCCATCTCTCGATGGTACGGAGCTCGGCCGACGCGCTTCTGAAGATCATCAACGACATCCTGGACTTCTCCAAGATCGAAGCCGACAAACTCGATCTCGATCCGGTGGAGTTCGGCCTGGCGGAATCCATGCGGGTATGGATCGCCAGCCTTGCCGGCCGCGCTCAGGAGAAGAAGATCGAGCTGAACATCCACATCGACCGCGACGTTCCGGAAACCATCATCGGCGATCCGGTCCGGTTGGGCCAGGTCGTGGTGAACCTTGTAGGGAATGCGATCAAGTTTTGTTCCGCCGGAAAAATCGATCTGGAGGCGTCTTCAGTAGGAGCGTCGGCGGAAGGAACGCCCGCCGGGGGGCAAGCCATCCTGCGGTTTTCTGTAACCGATACGGGGATCGGAATTCCTGCCGACAAGCTCGGAACGATCTTTGAAGCGTTTCGACAGGCCGACGGCTCCACGACACGCCGCTACGGAGGAACCGGTCTGGGGCTGTCCATTTCGCGCAGGCTGGTAGAACTGATGGGCGGCGAAATCTCCGTCGAAAGCGAGGTGGGGCGGGGAAGCAAATTTGTTTTTACGGTTCGCGCCGGATTGCCCCGGCGGCTCGCGACTCCGGAAGTTGCTCCGACTGCCCATGAGCAGCTGCGCGGAATGATCGTTATGCCGAACCAGGAAGAGCGCGTTTTCCTGGCCGAGATGCTGACGAACTGGGGCATCGAGTCTGCTTCCCTCGACAGTCCGGCCGCCGCGATTGAAGTGATGAAGTGGTCTTGCCGGGTGGGGAGGCCGTTCTCCTTCGCCCTTGTGGATGCTGCCGCAGCCGCGGAGCAGGGCGGAAACCTCCTGCGGCAGATGCGGGCGCACCGCGACATGGCCGGCCTGCCGATTGTATGGATCGCTCGTTCGGGGAATCAACCCGCCGATCCTGCTTCGGGAGATACGACGGGCGTGCAGACAACGGTTGAATGGCCTGTTTCCGCGTCGACCCTCCTGCAGGTGATCGCGGGTTTTCACTCGTCGCTGCAGAGCACGCCGCACGCCGTCCGTGCGCTTTCCGAAGCCCCTGTCGGCAATGATTCCGATAGTGCTGCTCCGGTGTGGGCCGATATACGGCGGATCCTCGTGGCTGAAGACAATCCTGCCAATCAGGAACTGATTCTGGCGCTTCTCGAAGACAAAATCCCAGGCGAATCGGTCCGAATCGCCAACGATGGAAGTGAGGCGCTGCAGGCTGCGACCGAAGAGCAGTTCGATCTGATTCTGATGGATATCCAGATGCCTCACATGAGCGGGCCTGAAGTTACCAAAGAGCTGCGCAGCCGCGAATCGGACCACGGCGGGCACACGCCGATCATTGCTCTGACCGCGAATGCGATGAAGGGAGACCGGGAATCGTATCTCAGCGCCGGAATGGACGGCTACGTATCGAAGCCCATCGATCCGGCCGCCATGTTCCGCGAAATCGAGCGAGTGATGAGCTTGAATCAGCGCCCGGCGGTGAGTGCCCGGTAAGTACCCGCTACGTTCTGCGGCCGCTGCGCCGCATAGAACTCCCAATCCTTGTAGTCTTCCATCAGAACGCTCGCCTGCGCCTGCTGCAGTGTCTGGCCTGCGGCAATTGCCTTCGCCACAGCGTCTTTCAGCCGTTCCCGATATTGGATATTCGCGGTCACGTCGGCCTTCCTGCCCAATCGGCCGTGACTGCAGACGAAGTAATCGAAATCCATCGCCTCGACCGCTTTGACCGGCGCGATCTCATCCGGCGAGATCGGCCCGAAAGGCAAACGGTGGACAGTAATCCAATCGGATGCGAACAGCACGTTGGTCCCGTCCACAAACCGCACAATAGTGTTGTCATCCGCGTGGCCTGTCGGCTGATGAATAATCTCCACGCGCTTTCCGCCGATGTTGATGGTCATGCGGTCCGTATAGGTCAGATCCGGCGCCCGTACGTTCAGGATGGGTCCTCTTACGATCTCGGCGCCGCTTAGGGAGCCGTCCTTGTCGGCGTCGTAGAGGCTGAACATCGTCTTCAGGTTGCCTTGCGCTTCCGATGCCTCGATCTTCCCGTTTCCGTTCGTATCCTGCGCGCGCACGTTCCGCGGCAGCGGCGTATCGGCGGGCGGCATGGCGATGTTCTTCAGCATGTTCTCGTGCCCGATAAATCGCGCGGTGTCGGCGTAGACCGATCCGCCCGAAGCGTGGTCCCAGTGCGAATGGCTGTAGATCACGTACTTCACCGGCACATGGAAACGGCTTGTCATCTCGCCTTTCAGCCATGTAGCGAACTCCACGCCGATCGGCTCGACCAGAACAATTCCGTCGGGCGTGACCATGAATACCGAAACATAGTCATCCATCCGGGCGTAATAAGTGTCGCCGGTGAGTTTGCCGATCTCCTGGCCCTTGATATCCGTCTGCTGATAGAAAGACCGCTGCTGGGCGAACAGACCCGGCGCCGCGCAAATCGCCAGAACAGCCGTCAGCGCCGGAACGGCTTTCGAAATGACGCGCTTCATCGCGGGCTGGGCACGTGCAGCGACATCAAAACCAATGTCTGGTTGATCTTGCTGAACCAATGTGCGGTTTTTTCGGGCACAACGATGAAATCGCCTTTCGCGACGCTGCGCGGAGTGCCGTCCTCAATACCCGTTCCGGTGAGATTGTCGCCGTTACGCTTTTCTTCCGTCAGCTTGCCGCCGGTGATCATCGTCGCCGAGCCGTCAATCACATAGAAGAACTCCGCTTCTTTGTCGTGAACCGCCGCCGGTCCGACGGATGCGCGGTATTCGAGGCTGGCCTGGTAGCCCGGCAGTCGGAGGATATTCTCGGTGACGGTGGGCTGGTTATTCGTGCGTGCAGCCTTGGCCTTCGCGATCAGCGCCTGGATATCCGCTGCCGAACTATAAAGGTTGGGCGGCCCAGCCGGTCGCTGCGCGATTGCGGCGGCTGCCAGCAGCAGAGTGAGACCAATTCCGATTTTTTTCATCGCAAACCTCCCGTTTGCTTAGCGCCCGCTTGTGCGGGACTGGGAAGATGCTAACACAACTCAGACTTGGGCTTCCGCATTGCAGGACGCCGCTTCGAGCTCCCTCCGCAGCCAAGCCTGGGCCAGGCGCATCTGCCGGTTGATTTTGTGTACCGACACGTCCAGCAGCGCTGCGCTGTCTTCCGCGGTCAGGCCGCCGAAATACTTCAGTTCCAGGATCTTCGCTTTCTCGGGGTCCTGCCGGTCCAGTTCGCTCAACGCGTCGTCCAGGGCCAGAACCAGCGAAGCCCGCTTGCCGGTGAGCATCAGGTCTTCGTCGAGCGGAACGCGCACCCCCGCGCTTCGCTTGTCTGCATTGCGGGCGCGTGCCCGGCCTACGAGAATTTGGCGCATCACGCGCGCGGCGATGGCCAGGAAATGAGCGCGGTTATTGAAATCGGGATCGCTCGTGCCCACCAGCCGCAGGTACGCTTCGTGAACCAGAGCGGTGGGCTCGAGTGTCTGCGCGGTGTGCTCGTTTCGAAGACAGGCCCCCGCCATCCGGCGAAGTTCCGAATAAACCAGCGGCACAAGGCGGTCCAAAGCGGTGCGATCGCCATCTCTCCAGGCTTGTAACAGAGTCGTGGCGGACGTATTATTGCTCACAGTTCAACAATGTAGCACCGTTTTTTCAATTCGTAATGCCGACTTTATGCGGGGATTACACATTAGGATAAATTGGTCTCATGACGCGTCATTAACAACGGACGCGAAGCGCCACTGACAACCGATGTTGACCGCCCTTACCCGCGCTGTGAGCCGGTCCCTCGGGTCCTGCGAACTCACTTGGCATGCGCGGCAGGAGATCGATATCGATCTTGCGAACGAGCAGCACCGGCAATACGAAAGGTCCCTTGAGGATCTGGGCGTTCGTGTCATTTCGCTTCCGGAGCAGTCCGAAATGCCGGATGCGGTGTTCGTGGAAGATCCGCTGATCGTCTTCGACGAGGTCGCAATCATAACGCGGATGGGGGTTGCGAGCCGGCGCGCGGAGAGCGAAAGTCTGGCGGAGGCAATCGCGCCATTCCGTCCCATGCGAAGGCTGCGCGATCCGGCCACTCTCGATGGCGGAGATGTAATGCGGATCGGGCGCGATGTCTTCGTAGGATCATCCAGCCGGACCAACGCCGAAGGATTCCGGCAACTGAAAGAGGAACTTGAGCCTTTTGGCTACAGCGTTCGTCCTGTGACGGTCCGGGGATGCCTGCATCTGAAATCGGCCTGCTGCGCGTTGGGGAACGACACAATTCTGGCCAACACGGCCTGGCTCGACCCCGAGCCTTTACGGAATTACGGGATTATCGAAGTTCCCGCCGATGAGCCCGGCGCCGCGAATATTCTGCGGATCGGAAATTCCGTAATCATGCCCGCGTGCTTTCCGCAAACGCAGAAAAAGATTCGTACGGAGGGTCTGGACATTCGCGCTGTGGATATTTCAGAACTGATGAAAGCCGAAGCCGCGGTCACCTGTTCAAGCGTCATCTTCAGGGCCGCTTGATCTTCAAGGCATAGCTGCGGAAATTCCGCCGCCTCTAATACACTGTTAGGTAAGACCGAATTGACTTGATCCGCCCGCGCTCCTGAAATGCCTTTTAACGTCCAGCCCATTCGCGAGTTCGTGGTACGCCCGGCCCTGCCGACGCAGCTTTCGCGCATGTCCGAGCTTGCCTACAACATCCTGTGGGCGTGGGAGCCGGCAATCCGCGCGCTTTTCCGGCGTCTGGATCCGGCATTGTGGAAGCAGTCCGGCTATAACCCGGTCGTCATGCTCGGGCGCGTCTCGCAGACCACGCTGGAACGTGCCGCGGGCGATCCTCGTTATCTGGCCCAGTATCAGCTTGCCTGCCAGCGCTTCGATACTCACATGAAGTCGTCCGGCGATCCCGGCGCCGGCGGCAAACTGATTGCTTATTTCTCCGCCGAGTACGGGCTCACCGAATGCATGCCCGTTTACTCCGGTGGTCTGGGTGTGCTTTCCGGCGATCACATGAAGTCGGCAAGCGACCTCAACCTGCCCCTGGTAGGTGTCGCGCTGCTTTATCAGCTCGGTTACTTTCGCCAGTTTCTGAATGCGGACGGATGGCAGCAGGAACGCTACCTCGAAAACGACTTTTACTCTCTGCCGATTCGTCCCGCGCTGGGTCCCGACGGTGAGCAGAAAGTGGTTCACGTGGATCTCCCGACCGGTATGGTCGCGATCCGAATCTGGACGATGGACGTGGGCCGCGTCAAGCTGCTCTTCCTCGATACCAACACGACGCTCAATGCACGCGCCGAGGACCGTGCCATCGCCGGCCAGCTCTACGGCGGCGACAACGATACGCGCATCCGCCAGGAGATTGTGCTGGGAATCGGCGGTATGTGCGCTCTCGAAGCGCTCGGCTACAAGCCGACGGTCTTCCACATGAACGAAGGCCACTCGGCGTTCCTGGCGATCGAGCGTATTCGCTTGTTCATCGAGCGGCAGAAGCTGACATTCGAAGAAGCCCTCGAGGCCACCAGAGTCAACAACGTCTTCACGACGCACACGCCGGTGCCCGCCGGTATCGATCTGTTCGATTCCGGGCTGGTCTACCACTACTTCAATCACTATTGCCAGGAAGCGAAGATCGATTTCGATCGCTTCATGGGTCTCGGGCGGCGCAATCCGCAGGACAGTGGAGAGCCTCTGTCGATGGCGATCCTGGCGCTCAACACGTCGTCATACCGCAATGCCGTCAGCCGCCTGCATCGGCAGGTTTCGCAGGAAATGTGGCATTCGCTCTGGCCCACTCTTCCGGTATGGGAGACGCCGATCACGTCCGTGACAAATGGTGTCCATTTCCCCAGTTGGCTGAACGGCGATCTGGCGGATCTGTACGATCAGTTCCTTGATCCCGACTGGCGCAACCGCTGGAACGATCCTTCCGTCTGGCGTCAGATCAAAGACATTCCGGATGACGAGCTGCTTGAGGTTCATCGCCGCCGCAAACGCCGTCTGATTGCTTTTATTCGCGACCGGCAGACAGCTTCGGCACTGCGCCGGAAAGCGGCCGCTTCCGAGCAGCGCCACGCCGCCGAAGTTTTCGAACCCCATGCGCTGACGATCGGATTCGCGCGCCGCTTCGCCACCTACAAACGCGCAACGCTTCTGTTTCGCGACGTTGAGCGCCTGAAGAAAATTCTGTGCGACCATGAGCGCCCGGTTCAGATCGTCATCGCCGGTAAAGCGCATCCGAAGGACCAGCCGGGAAAGGCGTTCATCCGCGAAATCGTGCAGCTTTCGCGGGATACCGACCTTTGGAAGCACATCGTATTCATCGAAGACTACGACATGAAGATCGCGCGCGAGCTGGTGCAGGGCGTCGATCTCTGGCTCAATAATCCCCGGCGCGGCGAAGAGGCCTGCGGCACTTCCGGCATGAAAGCCGCGATGAACGGCGTGCTGAATCTTTCGGTTCTCGACGGCTGGTTTGACGAAGCCTACGAAATTTCCGGCGGCTGGGCCATTGGTGATCGCGAGGATTATTCGGAAAACCAGGACGCCATACACGCGAGCAACATCTATTACCTTTTGGAGCGCGAGATCGTGCCCATGTTCTACGCGAATTCGGAGGCGGGTGTCTCCTCCGAGTGGGTAAAGCGGATGAAGACGAGCATGATGAACCTGACGCCCGCCTTCGATGCCCGCCGCATGGTTCACGATTACACCACGCAGCTTTACGATCCCGCTCACACGAATTGGGAGCAGATGGAGCAGCATCATTTCGAGGACGCCCGGCAACGGTCGAGATGGACAGCGCGGGTGCGCGAAATCTGGCCTCAGGTGAACTTCGTCGATCTGGGTCCTGCGCCGCCCGGACCCGTAACCAGCGGGCATCCGGTTGAAGTTCGCGCGGCTCTGAAGCTTGCCGGATTGAAGCCGGAAGATCTTCGCGTGGAGTGCGTCATCGGACGAATCGGCGCCAGCGGCGGTTTGGAGGAGACCGAGGTGGTTCTGCTTCCGAACAAGTCCGTCGAAGGCGATGTGGCAGTGTTCGAACGCCAGATCGTACCGGCGCAAACCGGCCGTTTGGGGTACGCGGTTCGCGTCAGCCCGAATCACTACGACGATCCGCTGACAAGGCCGGTCACCAGCCTTTTGAAATGGGGAGTTCGTTAGAGCATTGTGGGGCGGGATGAAATCCTGCGCGGGGTTGGTAACCCCGCTATTCGGTTGCAAATCAGCAGTGGGCCGACTGCCAATCGGCCGCAGATTCACAATCTGCCCCACACTCAACAGAGCTTATGCTTTCGGTGACTGCTATCGTCCTATTGGCGAATCAGGTTCGCCGCATCGAAGATTCTCTTATCCGGTTCGATCGCGGTGAACGGCGCAAAATCCGGCTGCGTCGCCCATATATCGCGCAGATCGGCCGCGGTTGCTTCGGCCAGATTCGCAGGCGGCAGCCCCAGCAATTCGAAAATAGTCCGCATCAGACCGGAGGAGCCGGAATTCGTGTGCGACACATAGTTCCGCTTCATATAGGGCCCGGCCGCGAGCATCAGCGTCCGATGGGCGTCGATGTGATCGATGCTTCCCTGCGTATCGGTCTCTGTTACGAACACCGCCATCTCCGGCCACCAGCGGGAATGCGAGAGGTAATCGAGGATTCGCCCCACGGCCAGATCGTTGTCTTCGACGAATGAAGCCTGATACGGATATCCGCCGTCCGGTCTCAGGTCCTCGCCCGTCCGATCATTGGGCAAATGGATCGAAAGAAAACGCGGCAGGGTCTCGCCATCTTTTCCATACTTTTGATCGAGTTCGGAGATGAATCGGTCTGCACGCGCCTGATCTGAAGCGTTGGAAGTATCGGCGGCGCCGTCGTCGAAGGTCCGAAACGTAACGCCGCCACGCTTGAGGTGATCCCACAACCAGGGGCCTTCCAACAAGAAGACACCCTCGGCTTTTGTTTCGCCGTCGGCATAGAAGTTGTCGCTGAACGCCCAGCGCCGGGCCATCTCGTGCTGGTTCGGAGTAATGGCTGCATCCTGCACGCTGAACCGCTTTCGTCCTCCTTCGGCGACACCATGCAGACCAAAGCGGGCCATTCTTGCCAGCGAAAGCACCGGGCCGTTGCCGGCAATGGCGATATCGCCCAGCACTTCATCGAACGTCCGGTTTTCTTTGACGATCAGCACCACGTGCCGGATCGCGGCCGGAGGTTTGGGCGTATCCAGCGCGGAGGGAACGAGTCCGTCCATCGCAAACACGGTACCGGTTTGTCGCGGCAGCTCGGCGGCGGTCGGCATGATGAACGTAGTGACCGATCCCCGATGCAGTGTCGGCACTTCTCCCAATTCGAAAATGACGCGGCGCGGACTCGGCCCCGTTCCGCGGCCGCGGGCGTTGGTCACGAACACCCGATCGCCCGCGATGGCAACCCGTGTTGGCATCCAGCCGGCTGGGATCAGTCCGATTGGCTGATTCTTTTCGGTGTCCACCACTCCGACAGCGTTGAGCCCTGTTGCGGCAACCAGCAGCCACTTCGTTACCGGGTCGTACGCCAGCCCTGCGGGCATGAAACCGCGATACCGTTCGAGCGAACGAATCGTGAGCGGGATCTCGGCCAAAACTTTGCGGTCGGCCGTCGAGATGACGGTGACTGAATCGTCGAGCGCATTGGAAACGAAGACGCGATCCGCGGTTGTCAGCACGGCTTGGGGCGAAGGGGCTGGAATGTGGTCGACGATCTTCGGATTTGCCGCATCCTGAACGTCAATCGCGCAAACGTAGTTCGAAGCCGCTACCCACGCGGTAGAACCATCCGGAGAGAGCGCGATCGCGGCCGGCTTGCCGCCGGTGCCAATCGATGAAAGCACGCGCCCTGTTCGCGCATCGATTGCCGCGATCCGGGCGTTCGCCTCGTCCGCGACATAAATCAGGTGACGGGCGCTGTCGAAGACCAGGTCTCCGGTGGAACTGCCGCTCCGGTCAGCGCCGTTCAGGCTCACGATCTTTTTACGGTCGCCTGTGGCGGCATCGATCTGCCTGATCCGGCCGGATTCGCCTTCGGATACCCAAATCGATTTCTCGGAATCGAAGGCGATCCCGCGGGCAACCTGCTTCCAGTCCGGTTCGGCGATTTCGGGAGCCGTGCTGTGGGGCGTCCTTGCCCAAATATGGTGTACCAGCCAGGGCTTTTTGGTCTGAGGCTCGATCACCGTGATCCCGAACCGTTCATACCCGGTGTCGGCGGTTGCCACCATGCCCTTGGGACTGACGGCGAGACCGGAGGGGCCAGGCCCTGTCTCGATTTGGGCGCCGAGAGGTCTGATATATCGCCCACCAGGCAAAACCGAGCCGGATGCGCCAACCTGCGCGTAGTTTTCGCCTGCCGGAGGGTGAAAGTCGGCAGGAAACGCGGGCCAAACTGCAAAGATTGCAGCCAGGACGGGCATTAGCCGGAAAACAATGCAAACTTGCGCGCCGCTGACAGAGACTTTACACACCGGGAAAGTTCTTATCTTATTGGTTATTATTGCAACGCGGACTATCAAGCGGGGATGGAATACTACGTGCTTTAGTGTACGCGTAGTTGGTAACGTATGGTACCATTAGTACCGTGCTTTTGTTCAGAAATTTACTAATCTCCGAGGAGTATACGGCATGGGTATAAGCATCGCGCCGGCACCACTGACAGGGCAGCTCGAAGACCCTCTTGCGCATCTGCCTTGTTCAACTATCCTTGAATATCGGAAGGGCCAAACGATTTATGGTCAGGATCAGCCCTCCACCAGCATTTATCTGGTCATTGACGGAAAAGTGAAAGTCTGCCGCCAGGCCGATGACGGTCGCCAGGTAGTAGTCGATCTCTACCAGGCCGACGAGTTTTTCGGCGAATCGGCGTTTTTGGGACCGGCCCAGCGCACCGAATTGTCGACGGCACTGGAAGACACCAAGGTGATGGCGTGGACGACGTCTGAAATTGAAGACATCGCCAGCCGCCGTCCCCGGCTTGCAATCGCATTATTGCAGCTTCTCGTGCAGCGCTCCATGGATTTCGGGAGCCGTATCGAGAGCTTCTCGGTCGACAACATCGCACGCCGTCTCGCGCGGGCGCTGATCCGTTTCTCCGAGCGGCTTGGCCACACGACTGAGAATGGTTCGGTGCAGATGATTCCGTTCACCCACGAGCTTCTGTCGCAGTACGTTGGAACTTCGCGGGAGATCGTCACGCACTACATGAATCAATTCCGGCGTCAGGGATATTTGACCTACTCGCGCAAGGGTATTCAGCTTCATCGGGACGCCCTGAAGGAATGGTTGCGCCAGGCCCCGCTCGAAGCGAATTAGTAAAAAATGTGGGGCGGCCTTTCCAGGCTTGGCCAGTCGCAGAGTACTGCACAGGTCTTATCCCCTGACAAGGTGACCGAGCACTCAACCCCGGGTCGGGGCTTTTGCCCGGCGTGTGCGGCTTTGCGATTCGTTGCTCGATCTTCGAAATAGCCCACTGGCGCCGGGCCCAATCAGTCTCCCTGACGGCGAATCAGCAGTACCGTCACGTTGTCAGGGCTTCCCGCGGCGTCGGCTGCGGAAATCAAGTCGCGGCACTTGTCCTGAAATGCGGGCTGGTCTTCATTCAGGATTTGCTCGATTTCCTTTTCCGGAACCACTCCATGCAGCCCGTCGCTGCAGAGCATCATCAGCGCACCCGGTTTGAGAGCTATGGCGTAATAGCGGATTTTGATCGCGGCGGCGACTCCGACGGCCATGGTGAGCACATGACGCATGGGGTGAGTCTTCAGGCTGGCTTCGTCGAGCCCCAGGTTTCGTCCCACCTCTTCCACCCAGGTCTGGTCTTCCGTGACTGCCCGGAGCTTTCCGTCTTCCAGAAGATAGGCCCGGCTGTCTCCGACACTGGCAATCGCAAGGTCGTTCTCGCGGGTTTCAAGGACCGCGACCAGCGTGGTTCCCATGCCCTCGTAGCGCGGGTCGCTGGTGGCCTCGTGCAGAACCCGCTGATTGGCTTCCTCGACAGCGCCGAGCAGGGCCGCGGCATCGCGGTGCGGCGATTTACCGAGGATCTCCACCACGGTCTCAACGGTCATCTGAGATGCGTGCGCTCCTCCGCGCGCGCCGCCCATGCCGTCAGCCAGCAGGTAAAGGCCTATTTCCGGAACAATTTGAAAAAAATCCTGATTGTTGGTACGGACTTTCCCGGGGTCCGTGAGCGCGAAGGCCTCAAGCATGTGGGCGAAGTTTCACTATAGAACAGCATATAAGAGGACGGAAAAGCGAACCGGGATGCGCGATACACTGGGCGCTTGAAGCTTGAAAACGCAGTTGAGTCCTCCGATTTCCGCGCCGTCCTGGAGCGCGGCGATATCCTCTTTTTCCCGACCGGCGGATTCGAAATTTCCGCAGCCGTCCGCACGGCGCTGATGGGAGCGTCGCAGGACGGACGAAGTTTCCACAAGAATATCGCATATAAGCCGAACGTCGATCGGGTTTCCGGCCTGGTCGATCGCGCGGAGTCGGAAACGATTCTGCCGGCCATGCGCGAGTACTCGCGCTCGGCGCTCGAATTCATGAAGCGCATCCTGCCCGACTACGGACGGGCATGGAAGGTCGACTATGCCAGTTTCCGTTCCATCGAGGAGCGGGGAAGGGAATTGCCGCGGACGAAGCGAAACGACCTCCTGCACGTCGATTCATTTCCGACGCGCCCGGTGTTTGGCGATCTCATCCTCCGCTGCTTTACCAACGTGAACCCGGATGAGCCGCGCGAATGGCTGACTTCCGATCCTTTTGCGAAGATGGCTCCCGAAGAAGCCATGAAGGCCGGCCTGACGACTTACGCCAATGCAGCCGGTTCGGAGCTGCACAAGGTTCGCAGGCAACTAACCCGGGGACTCGCCCGCGCCGGGGTGCCCGTTGTGGACCGATCGCCTTACGACGCTTTCATGCTGCACTTTCACGACTGGCTGAAAGGGAATCGGGAATATCAGGAGAACTGTCCGAAATACCGGTTCAGCCTTCCGCCGGGATCGACATGGCTGGTCTTCACCGATATGGTTCCCCACGCGGTTCTGGCAGGGCGGCTCGCGTTTGAACAAACGGTGATCGTCTCACGCGACAGTCTCGCCAATCGCTATCGCGCACCTTCCGCGATCCTGGAAAAGATCGCCGGACGGGCCCTGACGACCTAGTGGGGCGGCCTTTCCAGGCTGCCTCCGGGCTTCTGCCCGGCGTCCGCGGATTTTGCGGCGCGGACGGGCCTTGATCAACTGACCAGTTCGAGCTCGATCTTCTTCTTTTCCGGGTCGAGCTTTGCAATTCGGAAGCTGCGGATCTGGCCTGTTTTCACCTGATCGCGTTTCGGCTCGCTGTCCACCGCCGCACCGGGCGCGGTACCGCTGCCCTTCCACTTCGTCGCGAGCATCGAGGACAGCGCGGACACATCGACTGGCCCGCGGGCCTGTTCCTGTTTCTGTTCCTGAACTGGTAACGGGCAATGACCCTGGACGCCTTCGCCCAGCTCTACTGTGGCCCGGTTGCCTTTCACATCCGCCACTCGTCCCGTTACCTCGTCGCCATCCTTGTGTTCCCCAATGTATTCGTCGAGGGACGTTGGCACGAGCTGTTTGAGACCCAGTCTCAAACGGCGTTTCTCGTGATCGTTTTCAAGCACGAGCGCCTTGACCACCTGACCGACCTTCAACTCGTCCTGCGGGTGATTGATGCGTTTCTCGTTCACAATGTCGCCGACATGGATCATGCCTTCGACATTTTCGGCAACCTGAACGAATGCGCCGAATTGCTTGAGCTGGGTGACCGGCCCCTCAACAATCGCGCCCACCGGGAATTTTGTAGCCGCGTCGTCCCAGGGATCCCCCAGCGCCTGTTTGAGTCCGAGGGAAATGCGTTTATCACCGGGGTTCACGCCCAGCACCACGACGTCAACTGTTTCGCCGACTTTGACGATGTCCGACGGTTTCCGTACCTTCTTCGACCAGGACATCTCGGACATATGTATGAGACCATCCAGCCCGGGCTCGAGCGCCACAAAAGCGCCGAAATCGGTGACACGGGCCACACTGCCGTGAACGCGATCGCCGACATGGTATTTTTCCGCGGCGCCGGCCCACGGATCCGGCTGCAGTTGTTTGAGGCCGAGAGAAATGCGTTTCTTCGCCGGATCGACCTTGAGAATCTGAACGTCGAGTTCCTGTCCGACGGTGAGCGCATCGGCGGGCTTGTTCACGCGCCCGTGCGAAATATCGGCGACGTGAAGCATGCCGTCGATTCCGCCGATGTCGATGAAAGCCCCGTAGTCGAGCAGACTGCGGACCGTGCCGTGCACCACCATGCCCAGCTGCAATCCGCTGAGTTTTTCTTCCTTCGCCTTCGCGCGCTCTTCTTCCAGAACCACGCGGCGGTCGACGACGATGTCTTCGTTCTCGGTGTCGAGTTTGATGATCCGGCAGCCGATCTCCTGGCCGACGAGAGTCTGCATCTCGGGAATATCCCGCGCGCCGCTGCGCGAAGCGGGCATGAACGCGCGCATCCCGACATCCACGGAGAGTCCGCCCTTGATAACGGCCGTAACCAGCCCCGAAATCGTGAGCTTTTCGTCGAATGCTTTCTGCAGGCCGGACCAGTCTTTCGGCCGCGCGATTTTAATCAGCGAAAGTTCGTAATAACCCTCTTGGTTGCGACCCTTGACGCCTACGTGAATAACGTCGCCCGGCTTGACCGTGATGGGGCCTTTGTCGTCACGCAGCGCCGACACCGGCATGACGCCTTCGGTCTTCTGGCCGATATCGAAAAATACGTTGTCGTCGTTGACCGCGACAACGGTTGCTTCGCGGCCTTCCTCACCGGCGGCTTCGTGTGAATGAGTCTGTTCGAACTGGTTGAGGATGTCGGCGAAAGAGCTCTCCGCTTCGGGCGGATTCTGCCCTTCCTGTTCGCGAGGCTCGTCCTCGCGAAGCGCCGAAATAGGGTTGGACATGGGTTGATTACGTCTTTTATTGTGGCACACGGTTTCGAGGTATCCGGCCATAATAAGATCGCTGAAGGATCACTGAGGAAAGACCGGTAAGGAGGAACGCGCGATGGCATCGGACGATTCGATTTCAGGCGGTTCTATTTCAAAAATGACGCGGCGCGATTTCGGTGTACTGGCGGCTGGCTCAGTCGCCGCATTGCCGGCACAACTCGCCGCTCAGACACCGGCGGCAGGCAATCCAGGCCCCATGCTCGATATCGCCGAATGGAGCTACCACTGGTACGGCGTCGAGCACGCTCTTCTCGCTCGCGGCACGGTTGTCAACGGCGCTCAGATGTACGTGGAGCACTGGATTCCAGTCGACGTGCGGCATCCGTATCCGGTTGTCCTGATCCATGGCGGCTACGGGCAGGGATCGGACTGGATCGGCACTCCCGATGGTCGGCGTGGCTGGGCAACGATGTTTCTTGAGCAGGGCTACAAAGTTTACGTGATTGACCGGCCCGGCCAGGGACGCAATCCGTTCCAGCCTTTCGTCAACGGGAGGTTCGATCGCGAAGCTCAGACGTTCGAGCGGACCGCAAAGAGCGTGGCGGGTCCGCAATGGCCCGGCTCGGGAGATGCGAACGATCCCGCGGTGGTGCAACTCGTTGCGTCGCTGGGCCAGCCGATGGGGAACAACCCGGTCACGCAGAATGTCTGGCGCACACGCGGCGCGATGCTGCTGGATGATATCGGACCGGCGGTTCTGATCAGTCACCGGGATGGCGCGGTCTTCGCATGGGTGACGGCGCAGGCGCGTCCGGATCTGGTGAAAGGAATTGTCGCCGTGGAACCGGCGGGTCTGGACCGGTTGAATGTGCCCACGCCGAAAATGCCGGTTCTTCAGATCAAAGCGGATGCAACCGGGCCGATGATTCCGATGTTGAAGAACAATCGGGAGGCGCTGCAGCCGGTTCTGGAATGGCTGGATATGAACGTCACGAAAGGCGCGCCCGCCGTGATTATTCCCGGCGTTGATCCCAATCGCAACGGAGAATCGACCGCGTTGAAGCTTGCCGATCAGGGTTCTTTCTGGGTCGGTGTGCAGCGCAAGAAGATGCCGTATGGCGAGATCGCAATGGGACAGATGTTCGTGCAGTACATGATCCCCGCCGAAAAGCGGCATCGATATCCGGTGGTCCTCGTTCACGGCGGAGGAGCACAGGGCACGCACATGATGGGGATCGGCGGACGCCCCGGATGGGTGCATTACTTTGTGCAGGCGGGCTACAGCGTGTATTGGGTGGATCGTCCGAGCTATGGCCGGTCACCCTATCATCCGGATGCGCTGGGGCCGAGCCATCTGCCGAATGTGCCTCCTTACGAGGGCCTGATTACGAGCACGGCAGTGTTCAACACCGCGCAGTGGCCCGGACCCGGCGGAATGAACGATCCGCTCATCGATCAATTCATGGCCTGCGAATACGGCAATGTCGGCGACGAGGCGTTTCACAGCGATTTGGTTTGGCGCGGTGGCGCGGAACTGTTGGACCGCATCGGGCCGAGCGTTCTCTGCGTGCACGCGTTCGGCGGGTTTTTTGCATGGGGAGTTGCGGATCGCCGTCCAAACCTGGTGAAGGCGATCATGTGCATGGAGATCAACGGGAATCCGTTCGCGGCGCAACTGCGGTGGGGATTGACCGCGGGACCGATGACTTTCGATCCGCCGGTAACGGACATCAGCCAATTCCGGTTCGTCGAGAAGACAGAGCCGCCCGATTCGCCGCGTCCTGTCGTGAGTCCATACAAACTTCAGGCGGAACCGGTGCACAAATGGAAAAACCTGCAGGGCATGCCCGTGGGCTGGCTGACCAGCGAATTCGGCGGCGGCGGATCACCGGTGACGAACGTGGCATTTCTCAACCAAGTAGGTTGTTCCGCGGAGATGCTCCGTTTGCGCGATTCCGGGATCTACGGAAATGGCAACCTGATGCTGATGGAGAAGAACAACCACGAGGTCTTCGGAGTGATCCGCGAGTGGTTCGATCGAAAGCTCCCCGACGCAAAGGTCTGAGGCTATGGACGTGGGGCAGGGCTTCGGCCCTGCTGCCGGCCTTCCGGCCGGCACGGAGCGAGGCAAACCGGCTCTGTCATGCTGCATCGTTCACGCGGATTTCAAACTTTCTTTCACTGAAATGATGGGACTTACTCTGCTTTCCGTAAACCTGGCGACTTTCCCTGAGGCACAATAGGCACGTCGCAACGGTTCTTTGAAAATTGAATAATGATCGCGGATGTCGATGCAGCCAGCATGATCACGCTTCGTACGGCTTTAAATTTGGTCGATTTTACGCGCGGGAGGTAAAAATTCCCGCGCAAACAATTCAAACGAAAGCCATTATTTAAAAATGGGTTTGAATTTTCGAATCACTTCGATCCCTGAAATCGGAACGTCCGCGCTGCCTCCGCGACTCCGGCCAGTTCGCTTTCACTGAACCCGAAGACTTCGCGCGCCAAGCCGAACTCTCGCGCCAAATCGGTCTCGAAGACGCCGGGATCGTCCGTATTCAGCGTGATCGGCACGCCCGCGTCAAACAGCCTCCTTACCGGATGAGCATCCAGCGACGCCACCGCGCCCGTTTTCACGTTGCTGGTGATGCAGACTTCAAGCGGAATCTGCTCCTCACGCAGGCGCCGCATCAAATCGGGATCGTCCACTGCGCGAATCCCGTGACCGATTCGCTCAGCCCCTATTTCGAGCGCCACGCGAATCGATTCCGGACCATCCGTCTCTCCCGCGTGCGCGGTGAGTCGCAGACCGGCATCGCGGGCATAAGCAAAAGCATCCCGCAGACCCAAAGCCGGTCCGCCGACCTCATCGCCTCCGATCCCGAATGAAATCGCGCCGTCACCGACATACCGGGCCGCCACCCGCGCCACTTCCATCGCGTGATCCGGGCCGAACTGGCGAATAGCATCCAGATTCCACCAAACCTCAACCGGCAATTTTTTTTCCGCTTCCCGCTGCGCCTCACGAATGGCGCGCCACACGGAATGAAAATCGAATCCGCGCCACAACACCACACCCGCCCCCAGCGTCACTTCCGCGTAATCGATGCCCTGCCGCGCCAGATTCTCGATCATCCGGCTGGTGATGAGCCCATAGTCCTTCGGCCCGCGCAGGCGCTGCGCGATGAACTTGAAGCATTCCAGAAAGCCGTGGAATGAGTTGAACGACCACGCCGCGTCAACCGCCTCGCGACGGATGCCGGGATCGAGCAGCATCAGTGTCTCGCGATCTACCGTACCTTCCAAATGCAGATGAAGTTCAGCCAGGGCCATATAATCGAAGTTCCCATGACTGCCCCTGAAATGGAAGCAATCATTGGTGGATATCACGGCGACCCTTTCAGCGTGCTCGGGCCGCACCCCATCAATAGCGACCAGCACAGCAAAGGGACGGCAAGTGACGGATGGACGATCCGCGCTTTCCTCCCGCAGGCCCGCGCCGCCAATATCCTCTACGACAGCGTGGCGGTTCCGATGAAGAAGGTTCATCCCGACGGCCTTTACACGGCCGGTCTTAAGAGCGAACACGCTTCCTACCGCATCGAAATTGAGGACTGGCACGGTGGAACGTCCGTGATCGACGACCCTTACCGGTTTCCGCCCATGGTCACGGAGTTCGATCTGCAACTGCATGGCGAAGGGAATCTGTATGAAGCATGGAAGACATTCGGCGCGCATCTCATTGAGATGGATGGCATCGCCGGGGTTCGTTTTGCTGTCTGGGCGCCCAATGCGGAATTCGTCTCTGTTACCGGGGACTTCAACGAGTGGGACGGCCGCCGCCATCCCATGCGCCTCCGCACCGGCGGCGTGTGGGAAATTTTTATCCCTGGCGTCAAAGAGGGCGATTCCTATAAGTACCTGGTGCGATCGAAAGACTTCGGCTACGAGCAATTGAAAGCCGATCCGTTTGGGTTTCGCAGCGAGGTTCCTCCCAAATCCGCGTCGGTGGTCTGCGACGTGGACAGGTACGCATGGGGCGACGAGGAATGGATGACCTCGCGCGGCGAACGCGACTTGTTACGAGCGCCGGTTTCGATTTACGAGGTGCATCTCGAATCCTGGATGCGGCTCCCCAACCATGACAGCCTGCCTTATCGGGAATGCGCGGTCAATCTGGTGGAATACGTCAGCCGCATGGGTTACACCCACATCGAGTTGATGCCCGTTCAGGAATATCCGTTCTCCGGTTCGTGGGGCTACCAGGTGACCGGTTATTTCGCTCCCAGCGCACGCTTCGGGACGCCTCAGGACTTCATGTTTTTCATCGACGCGTGCCATCGCGCAGGAATCGGCGTCATCATGGATTGGGTTCCCGCCCATTTCCCCAAGGACGCGCACGGGCTCGCGTTTTTCGACGGCAGCGCGCTTTACGAGCATGCCGATCCGCGACAGGGTCAGCATCTGGACTGGGGCACTTTGGTCTTCAACTTCGGACGCAACGAAGTCCGCGAATTTCTGATCGCGAGCGCGTTGTTCTGGCTGAAGCAGCATCACATCGACGGCCTGCGCGTGGATGCCGTCGCATCGATGCTTTATCTCGACTACTCGCGGAAGGCGGGCGAGTGGATTCCCAATCGCTACGGCGGGCATGAAAATCTGGAAGCCATCGACTTCCTGCGCCGCTTCAATGAACTTGCGCATGAAGTGCCGGGGGCGATTACGATTGCGGAAGAATCCACGGCCTTTCCGGCGGTGTCGAGGCCGGTTTATGCGAACGGCCTCGGGTTCACCATGAAATGGAACATGGGCTGGATGCACGACATGCTCCACTACTTCGGCGAGGATCCGATCTACCGGAAATACCATCACAACAACATCACGTTCAGCATGCTCTACGCCTTCACCGAGAATTTCGTGCTTCCCGTCTCGCACGATGAGGTCGTGTATGGCAAACGCTCGCTGCTTTCGAAGATGCCCGGCGACGACTGGCGGAAATTCGCCAATGTACGCGCTTTTCTCGCGTATATGTATGGCCATCCGGGCAAGAAGCTTCTCTTCATGGGCGCCGACGTGGGCGATCGGCAGGAGTGGAACCACGATTCGAGCGTGCCGTGGGAGATGCTGCAGTATCCAATGCACCGGGGAGTACAGTCGTTTGTGCGCGCACTGAACCGTCTCTATCGCGCCGAGCCTGCCCTGCACGAAGTTGACTTCGACCAGGCGGGATTTGAATGGATCGATATTTCGGATGCTGAAAAATCGGTCATATCCTTTTTGCGGCGAGCTGCCGATCCTGCGGATTGCATTGTGTTCGCATGCAACTTCACGCCGGTGCCGAGATTGAACTATTCAGTCGGCGTTCCGTCGCCCGGCCACTATGAGGAGATTCTCAACTCCGATGCGGCGGATTTCGGCGGCAGCAATATGGGCAACATGGGAGGCGTCACATCTTCGAGTAACGCCAGCCATGGGCGCGAGCAGAGTATCTCGATCACGCTGCCGCCACTCGCCGTCGTCGCATTCAAAAACGCTGCGTTCAAATGCCTTCCCGCTACGACGTAATTGTCATCGGCGGTGGTCATAACGGCCTGGTCACGGCCGCGTATCTGGCCCGCGCAGGCAAGAGCGTTCTGGTTCTGGAGCGCCGCGAGCTGCTCGGCGGATGCGCCGTTACGGAAGAACTCTGGCCGGGATACAGAGTCTCAACCGGCGCCTATCTCGTCAGCCTGCTGCAGGAACGAATCGTCCGCGAACTCGAATTGGAGCGGTTCGGCTATCGGGTGCTGCCCAAGGATCCGGCTTTTTTCTCGGTGTATCCCGACGGCCGTCACCTTTTCTTCTGGCAGGACGAGAAGAAGACGCTCGCGGAGATCGCGAAGTTCTCCGCGCGCGATGCCGAAGCCTTCCCGAAATACGAAGCGTATCTGGAACGGCTGGCCGTCGTGGTGGAATCGCTGCTGCTGGTCACTCCTCCGGAACTTCCACCGAAGAAGCCGGCGGACTTCATTGAATACCTGAAATTGCTGGGCCGATTCCGCAAGCTTGCGCCGCGGGAAATCGCGGGGCTGGTCAAGATTTTCACGCAGAGCGCGGCCGATCTTCTCGATGCCTGGTTCGAGTCGCCGGAGATCAAAGTCACGCTCGCCACGGACGGCGTAATCGGCGCGAACGGCGGTCCGAGGTCGGCGGGCACGGCCTACATTTTGATGCACCACTGCATGGGCGGAGTGGCCGGCAAGCGCGGACTCTGGGGATTTGTGAAGGGCGGCATGGGCGCGGTCTCCGAAGCGATCGCAGCCTCGGCGAGAAGCGAAGGCGCGGAGATCCGGACGAACGCGCCGGTGGATCGAGTGCTGATCCGCGACGGCCGCGCCCGCGGTGTTGTGCTGCGGAATGGCGATGAACTGCGCGCGGATATTGTCGCTTCGAATCTCGATCCGAAGCTGACGTTTCTGAAGTTGGTCGAACAGGATCACCTCGATGTGGAGTTTCGTTCTTCCATCGAGCACTTCCGGGTGGAAGGCACTTCGCTCAAGATGAATCTGGCGCTCGACGGGCTGCCGGACTTCCTCGCGCTGCCGGGTACGCCGGGACCGCAGCACGGAGCGACCATGCATATCTGCCCGTCTATCGACTACGTGGAGCGGGCATGGGATGACGCCAAATACGGACGGCCGTCGCATAACCCGCTGATCGAAATGACGTGCCCCACGATTTACGATCCCGCGCTGGCGCCGTTCGGCAGGCACATCATGGGCATCTTTCTGCAATATGCGCCGTATACTCTGCGCGACGCGAACTGGGACGATCTGCGCGAGCCGTACGGTGATCGCGTGCTCGATGTGATCTCGGAATATGCACCCAATATGCGCGACATCGTGCGGGAGCGGCAGGTGCTCAGCCCGCTCGATCTGGAGCGCCGCTTCGGCATTACCGGCGGCAACATTTTCCACGGCGAGATGAGCCTCGACCAGATGTTCGTTCTGCGTCCGGTTATGGGCTGGGCGCGCTACCGTACTCCGGTGCGTGGGTTGTGGCTCTGCGGCTCCGGAGCACACCCCGGCGGCGGAGTCATGGGAGCTCCTGGATACAACGCCGCACGTGAAATCCTGCGCAGCGATTAGTTCGTACCGCTGGCGATCTTGTCGCCGGCGATTTGATTGCTGTGCTGTCTATTGCGGCTGAGCGGTCGGGGTCTTCCAATAACTCGGCAGGTTGGGCTTCGTAGCCCGCAGAATCTCCAGGATATTGCGCCGATCGTCCGTTGTGAGCTTCCCGAACTTCGGATCCTTGTCCTTACCCGTCAGCACATTGAAGAGGCGCTGATAAATACGCTCCCGATCCCAATCCGGCAGAGTGTCGAAGGCCTTCGTATAAATCATGTAGCTCAGCGGATACTTGAACAGCCGTGTCTGAAGATCGAAGTCGCGCAACGAACGGCCCTGCTTGTCGTGCGGTCCGCGCGCCGGGAACGTGGTACTGAAAGTTGACGCGCCTTTGACCGGTCCCTGCAGGGGAGCCTCGTCGGTGAACAGCATGTAGCCGACCATGTCATCGATTGCAGCTTCAATCTTCGGACGCTCCTGCTCCAGCTTTCCGTCCGCCACGGCGATGCGCGTATCCCAGCCGATCCGCACAATCAGGTTTGTCATGCGCGTCTGATGTTCGAGCGTCATCAGCGCGACCACATCGCTTATCGGGCTCAAGTAAGCCGAGCTGACGAACTGCGTGTCGGGATTGGCTGCAACCGGCACGCCGCGATGTTTCTGGTTCGGAAGCATGCCGCTGATGTACCAGCCGCCCCAGCGATTTTCGATGGGCGTTCGATCGTCGGTGACAAATCCGCCTCGCACGTGTTCGGCGGAAACTCCGTTGGGAATGTATTGTGAACTGACGACCAATCCTGGGATGCCGAGTGTCTGACCGCCCTGATGGCATTGCAGACAGACTTCACGGCGCGCAAACGTCGGCTTCGCCGCCTTGCCCATGTTCAACGTGTAGAACACAACGCCCTGCTTCGGATCGAGCGCCGATACTTCCATCACTTCCCCATGCGGCACGAAGCCCACTGCCATCTCATCATTGAAGTAAACGGCGCGGGGTCTTTGCGCCGAGATCAGGGGCGCCTGAAAACTGTCCGCCGCGAAGGGCAGGACCTGCGAGTCGGCATTGATCCCGAGGTGTTTGAGCAGACTTTGCAGATAGCTCAGGCCATCTGGGTCGAAGTCGAGGTGATCTTTGCCTTGGTCGATAGCGTCATCCAGCTGCTTTACCGGGTCGTCGGTCGGAGTTTCGAAGTACTGGATCGCTTTGTGTTCGTAAGGAATGTAAGTGGTATCTTCCAGGCGCTCCGCCGCGAATACAGTAATGCCCGCAAGAATCGCCAGACCCATACCCAGACCGACCACAACCTTCATACAGATTCCTCAGCTTTCGATGCCCATCTGAGTCAGCCGATAGCGCAGGGCATTGCGTGTGAGTCCCAAAATGCGCGCTGCCTGACTCTTGTTTCCATCGGCCTGTTTCAAGGCGTTCCTGATCAACTCCTGTTCGTAGGCGTCCAGACTCATGCCTTCCGGCAGTCCGATTTCACCCGTTGCATGGCGTGGCCGCAGATTCATGTCCAAACGGATATTGTCCGCATCCAGCTTCTCAGCGGACGCCATCACAATGCTGCGTTCTATCACGTTTTCGAGTTCGCGGACGTTGCCCGGCCAGTAGTAGTTCATCAGCTTGTCGATTGCGGCATCTGTGATGCCGGTGACCTGGCCGCCAGTGTCCGGGGACAGCTTCTCGACAAAATGACGCGCCAGATACGGAATATCTTCCTTGCGTTCGCGCAGCGGCAGAATCTCGATCGGCACCACGTTCAGCCGATAGTACAGATCTTCACGAAACGTCCCGTCTTCGAGTGCGACACGGAGATCGCGATTGGTGGCGGCGATTACGCGCACGTCGATGTGCTGCGTTTTGTTGCTGCCGAGGCGCTCAAACTCACGCTCCTGAAGCACGCGCAGCAGCTTGATCTGAATGTTCGCCGGAACGTCTCCGATCTCATCCAGCATGACCGTACCCGTATCCGCCAGTTCGAACTTGCCTGGCTTGGAGATATTGGCGCCGGTGAACGCGCCTTTCTCGTATCCGAACAGTTCGCTTTCCATCAGGTTTTCCGGCAGAGCCGTGCAATTGATCTTGACGAAGGGCCGGTCTTTGCGCGGCGAGTGAAAGTGGATGGCGCGCGCGATGAGGTCTTTGCCGACGCCGCTCTCGCCGGCGAGCAGCACCGTCGCACGGGACGGCGCAACGCGCATCACGGTGGCGAAGATCTGCTGCATCCCCGGACTGCGGCCGATGATGTTATCCCAGCGGTATTTGCGCCCCAGCTCCTCTTTGAGCTGACGGTTCTCTTCGCGCAGATTTTTGATTTCGAGCGCCTTGCTGACGACTGCGATCAGTTGATCGAGCGAGAAGGGCTTGAGCAGGAAATCGGATGCCCCTGACTTCATCGCCTCCACCGCATTCTCCACGGTGCCGAACGCGGTCATGATAATCACCGGGACATGCGAATCCATGCGGCGAATGAGGTGCAGCATTTCGAGCCCGGTCATTCCCGGCAGTTTGAAGTCGGTCAGGATTAGATCGGCGCGATCGATGAGAGGAAGCGCTTCCTCGGCCGTCGAAGCCTTTTCTACAGCAAAACCGGAATCGAGCAACTGCAGCTCGAGGATGCGGCGCAGATGATCTTCGTCTTCGACAACCAGTACCTGTCTTTTCATGATTCAGGGGTCATGATTCGGAGGTCATCGGCAGCAAGACGCGAAAGGTGCTGCCTCTGCCGGGCTCGCTCTCGACCGACATTTTACCGCCGTGCCCATCGACAATCTTCGATACGATCGCGAGACCCAGCCCAACACCGTTGTGTTTCGTGGTGACGAACGGGTTGAAGATCGTCTCGATTTTGTCTTTCGGAATGCCGCAGCCGCGATCGATAACGCTGACTTCGGCCTGATCGTTCACCTCGCGCGTGCGAACGGTAACGGGACTTCCCGGCGTCGAAGCCTGCGCCGCATTGGTGATCAGGTTGAGAAAGACCTGTTCCATTAACTGCGGATCGATCGAGAGGCGGGGCAGGGAAGCCGAATAGTCACGAATCACTTCCGCCTTCGCGCGCGCGGCGGCGCGGTCGATTACAGTCGTAAGATCGGTCGATTCGCGCCGCGGTTCGAGCGGCCGGGCAAAATCCAGAAAGCGCGTGACGAGTGAGTTGGTGCGATCTACTTCGGAGCTGATAATCCCCGCGAGTTCCTTCGCCATCGGGTCGGCCTGGGATGAGGAGCGAGCAAGCAACTCGGCGGAACCTTTGATGCTGCCCAGCGGGTTGCGTAATTCGTGCGCGAGACCCGCGGACAACTGGCCGAGAGCAGCCAGGCGTTCCGACCGCCGCACGGCCGCCTCCGCCTCTGTGAGCTGTTCCGCAATCAATTTGTATTTCGCCGATTGCGTGCGAATCACCGCCGCCAGAGAGTTGACCATCACAGCGGCTATGACCAGAGGAAGACACCGAATGACCAGTATGTGCATCTGCTCCGGTGCGACGTAGACTTCCTTGAAATTGACAAACAGCAGGAACGAAAGATAAGTCAGGATGGCGGCGACGGAACTGGTCAATGTTCCGGCCACGCCCATATAACTGGCCGTCGAAACCATCGGCAGGAGCAGCATCAGGTAATAGGTGCTGGTTACGCCGCCGGTGTAGCCGATCAGCAGGTACAAAATGATCAACTGCAGAACCACCGACGTAGTGCGTCCCCGCAGCGTCGTCAGAAAGGGAACCCGTCCTTCGACCAGTTGCAGGATCGCGAGTCCCAGCAGGAATGACCGTTCCCAGATGTCGTGCGCCGGAAAAATCAGGGCGCCGAACATTACCGCGAGGAGAATATCCTGAACGCGCAGCCTGAACCGGTTCATGACTCTATTTTCCTGACACTCTGACCGGTCAGATCGGCCAGCATCTCAGCCATAGTCCGGTGGCTCACCGGATCCCTCAGATCGGGGCTCAACTCGGCCAGGGGCGCCAGAGTAAACCGACGGTCTCGATATCTTGGATGCGGGATCTCCAACTCTTCCGTCTGTATCACTGCATTTCCGTAGAGAAGAATATCGATGTCGATGGTGCGCGGGCCATTCTCAATCGTCCTCCGACGTCCCATCGCCATCTCGATCTTTCGTGTGCGAAGGAGCAATTGCTTCGGGAAAAGCTCCGTTTCGAACTCAGCCGCGAGATTGAGGAACCAGGCCTGCTCGCGAAATCCGATGGGTTCCGTCTCATAGAGGCTCGACACGCGCCGCAGTTTGAGATCGGGCCGGTCCAGTTCGGCAAGCGCGGAACGCAGCAGCGCCTCGCGGTCGCCCATATTCGATCCCAGCCCCAGATAGACGATCTTCAAAACAACTCCGGCTGACTCCCGATGCCGCCGAACCGGCGCGGCACTTTGAAGTAATCGTAGGCTCCCTCCGTCGCAATCCTTCCGCGCGGCGAGCGGTGCAGAAACCCGAGCTGAATCAGGTAAGGCTCGTACACCTCTTCGATGGTCTCGGCTTCTTCGCCGATGGCCGCGGCAATCGTGTTGATGCCCACAGGACCGCCTCCGAACTTCTCGAGCACCGTGTGCATGATCTTCTGATCGATTTCGTCCAGCCCGAACCGATCGACTTCGAGCAGATTGAGAGCGGTCTGTGCAACCTCCCCCGTAATGTGACCGCGCGCGCGCACCTGCGCGTAATCGCGGACGCGCCGCAGGAGACGGTTGGCAATACGCGGTGTTCCGCGGGCGCGCCGGGCAATCTCAGCGGCGCCTTCGTCATCGATCGGAGCATTGAGCAGTTTCGCCGAGCGCTCAACGATCAGCTTCAGTTCCGGAACGTCGTAATGGTTGAGCCGAAGGACGAGCCCGAATCTTCCGCGCATAGGGCCGCTGATAAGCCCTTGTCGCGTGGTCGCGCCGATGGCGGTGAACTTCTGCAGCGGTATCGAATGCGTGCGCGCGCCAGGGCCGGTGCCGATCAGGATGTCGAGGTGGAAGTCTTCGAGGGCCGAGTAAAGCATCTCTTCCACGTCCGGCAGCAGGCGGTGAATTTCATCGATGAAGAAAACCTGGCGCGGCTGAATGCCGCTGAGGATGCCGGAGAGGTCGAGCTTTTTCTGAAGCACCGGGCCGGACGTCTGCTGAAATCCGACTTCCAGTTCCTGCGCGATGATCGAGGCGAGCGTCGTTTTCCCCAGGCCGGGAGGGCCGTAGAGCAGAACGTGGTCCATTGCTTCGCCGCGTTTGCGCGCCGCATCGATGGCGATCTGGAGATTTTCTTTCAGGCGCGATTGACCGGTGAAATCCGCCAGCCGTTTCGGGCGCAGTGCAGCTTCAATCTGACGCTCTTCTTCGCTGCCGGCCGCCGAAACCAACCTGTCTGACATAGCTTGAATTTGTGTTTACCGCACCAATTCCAGGGCCTTCCGGAATAAGGGCTCGAATTCATCCGGAGCGCCGTTCGCGCGCGCCTTTCGCACCGCTGTTTCGGCGGCGGGCCGCACACACCCCAGGTTCAACAGGGCCGAAAGCACATCCTCGTCGAGACCGGAAAGTTTGGGTTGAGCGACTCCCTCATCGCCGGCGGGCGCCGGCAGTTTGTCTCTCAGCTCCAGGACCATTCTCTCGGCCGTCTTCTTGCCGACGCCGGGGATGCGCACCAGCCTGTCCAATTCATTTCGCCGGATGGCCGTCAGCAGGTCGCCCGCGGGCATTCCGCTGAGCACTTTGACCGCGAGTCCGGGCCCGATACCGCTGACGCCGATCAGTTTTTCGAAGAGGTTTTTCTCATCAATTGTGAGAAACCCGTACAGCGCGATGATGTCTTCCCGAACGTGTGTGTATACGCGCAGCTTTGTCTCGGCGCCGGTGTCCGGAAGTTGTGAGAACGTCGAGATCGGTATGGTGACGTCATACCCGACGCCACCCACTTCAAGGATCGCCTGGTTCGGGTGTTTCTCCACCAGCGTTCCGCGCAGCAGCGCAATCATTGAGATAGCGTAATTGTACATGGCGCGCCGCCGGTTCTTCGTCGATCAGGTTCGTAAAGGCGAGGCCGAAATTAAGGGCGACGATGCCCACCACCTCACGCGCGTGTTGCGGGTCGAAGTGGGCCAGCAATACGAAATTACGGACAACCAGCGCGCGTGGCTGGCGGAGGTCGAGGCGGCGCGCAAGGACTTGGTTCGCTTCCGTGTGGTCGAAGAACTCGCTCCGGCTCGGGAGCTTCCGCAGGTGACGCTCTACCTGTCGCTCATCAAGTTCGAGCGGTTCGAATGGGCGGTGGAGAAGGCTACGGAATTGGGAGTCACGCGGATTGTCCCCGTTGAAGCGAACCGAAGCGAGCACGGATTATTTGCGGGCGCCCATAAGCGTGTCGAACGCTGGAGGCGCATTGCACGAGAAGCGAGCGAACAGTCGCGGCGTCTGCGCGTTCCTGAGGTGAGCGACGCTATCCGGTTGCCCGAAGTGTTGCAGGATAGTTCGACGCATCGCTGCTTTCTCGATGAGCAGCCCGGCGCGAAGCCGCTCCTCAATTCATTCGAATTTCACCGGAAGGATTCCACGGCTGCCCTGATCGGCCCTGAAGGCGGCTGGATCGATGCGGAGCGCCAACAATTTATCGATGCCGGATGGAGCGCAGCGTCGCTGGGTCCTTCGATTCTGCGGGCGGAAACGGCGGTCTGCGCGGCGCTCGGCGTGCTTTCGCAGATGTGGCTGATCGAAGAGCTTAAAAGACCTCCCGGTACAATTGGGTGAGCCAGGGATGTCTTCTTACACGGTTGGGATCGCTGACATTCTTATCACGGTTCTAACGGTTGTTATCCAGATCCTGATCGCGCGACAGTTTTGGCTGCATCGTAAGAAAATGGCGGCTCCGATGGCCGTTGGTCTGGGTTGCATTCTTTGTGTACTCTGGGCCGCGGTAGCGTTCACGACGCCGTTTCGCTTTGTTTATTTCGCAGCGACGCTGCCGGGAATGTCGCCGCGAACCCGAGACTTGATCGTCGCCGTCGGGAACGTCTGGGGCATGACGTCCGTTGCATCCTACGCCATCTATGCTCTGTGCCGCTTCTTCGGATCGCGAGGCACTCGCGCGTATTCCCCGGAACGGCGCAGGCTCCTTAAAGCCGCGGGAACCGTTGCCGTCGCTGCACCATTTGCGGCGACGGCGTACGGCGCGATTGTGGAAAGGACCAATTTCCAGGTCAAAGAGGTCGACCTGCCGGTCCCCAACCTTCATCCCGACCTTGTGGGATTGCGAATCGGGCAGTTGAGCGATCTTCACGTCAGCCCGTGGCTCAGCGTGCGCGACGCCGGCCGGGCCGTCGACATGCTTAACGAAATGAAACCGCATTTGACGGTTGTCACCGGAGATGTGATTACCCAGGTCGGCGATCCCCTGGATGGCGCGATTCGGGAACTCGGACGGCTGCGCGCGGATGCCGGCATCCTGGGCTGTCTGGGCAATCACGAGAGATACGCGCAATGTCAGAACTATGAGACGCGCGAAGCCGCGAAATACGGGATTGGTATTCTGCGCAACCAGGCGCGCAGTCTGCGCTGGGGGAACGGCGTACTGAACGTAGCCGGGGTGGACTATCAAAGCCTCCGGTTCGGCGAATATCTGACGGATACCGAGAAGCTTCTCGTTCCGGGCGCCGCAAATCTGCTGCTCTCACACAACCCCGACGTCTTTCCGGTCGCTGTGCGCAAAGGTTTCGACGCGGTGATGAGCGGGCATACGCACGGCGGACAGGTCACGGTGGAGATTCTCAACCAGACGCTCAATATGGCGCGCTTTGCGACGCCATATGTCGCGGGCCTGTATCGGATCGAAGGAAGAAGCTGCTATGTGACGGCGGGCATCGGCACGATCGCGCTGCCCGTACGGCTCGGCGCGCCCCCCGAAATCACGGTCGTGCGCCTGACGCGAGCCTGAGGGATTCGAGAGTTCGTTGCGCTACCTCGTCATCAGCGATCTGCATAGTAATTGGGAAGCTCTCGACGCCGTTCTCGACAAAACGCGCGGCCAGTATGACCAGATCGTTTGCTGCGGCGACCTCGTCGGCTACGGACCCGACCCGAACCGAATCATCGATTGGTCGCGCGCCAACCTTTCCGCCGTCGTGCGCGGCAATCATGACCGCGCCTGTTGCGGTCTGGAAGATCTCGAGTGGTTTAATCCCGTGGCAAAAGCCGCCACGATCTGGACCATGACTCAACTGAGCCCGGAGAACCTCGATTATCTGCGAGAGTTGCCCGCCGGTCCGCTCCGGGTGGATGGATTCCAACTGATCCACGGCTCGCCGCTGGACGAAGACGAGTACGTCATCTCGGCGACTGACGCACGCAACGTGTTCGATTACCTCGAAACGTGGGTTTCTTTTTTCGGCCACACGCATCTGCAGAGCGGATATGCGCGGGCGAATGGCTATTTTCAAATCATGCGGCCGCTGGATCCTTTTCAGGCGGAAGTTCGGCACCGGCTGGACCGCGACGGAATTTACCTGATTAATGCGGGCTCCGTCGGGCAGCCGCGCGATGGCGACCCGCGCGCCGCTTTCGCCCTTTTCGACAGCGACGCCCGCGAGGTGGTGCACCGCCGCGTGCCGTACGATCATGCGGCGACCAAGCGCAAAATTGACAAGGCGGGATTGCCGGATATACTCGGCACGCGGCTGGCAATGGGCCGTTAGAAAGGCGTCTTCGAAACCGTGTTGTAATTGAATCGGCCAATATGTTCTGCACGCAATGCGGCACACAGCTTGCCGATTCCGCGCGTTACTGCACTGCCTGCGGCAAGCCGATCGGAGGGCCTCCCCCGCAGCCCGGCAATGCGGCATTTGCGGCCGCTCCGAGAAGGCTTCACAGAATCGTTTCCCAGAAGAAGATCGCAGGTGTGTGCGCCGGATTCGCCCAATATTTCGATACCGACATCACCCTCATGCGCGCGATTTGGGTGGCACTGCTGCTGCTTCCGCCCAATCTGGGCTTAATCGGCTATATCGTGGCGTGGGCTGTAATGCCCAAAGAATGAAAAGCGGGAACTCGCTTCCCGAATCTGGTGTCTCAAAAGAAGCAGTAACCGAAAGGAGACTCTTGTGAAAAAGATACTTCTCATCGTCGTGACCGCCGGCATGGCGCTGTCGTTGGCCGTTGCCGTCGCTTATGGGCAAGACGCGCCCATTCGTGTGGGCGGAAATGTTCAGCAGGCAAACCGTCTTTCCTGGGTCACTCCTGTTTATCCGCCCGAAGCGAAAGAGAATCGAATTGAGGGTACTGTAAGTCTCCAGGTCACCATCGGCAAAGACGGACATGTTTCCGATGTGTCGTTGATCAGCGGACCCGACGAGTTAGTGTCATCAGCCGTCGAAGCCGTTCAGCAGTGGGTCTATAAGCCGACTCTGCTCAACGGCGAACCGGTTCGCGTGATCACATCCGTGGACGTGAACTACACGCTCGCGCGCTGAGAACCGGCCGCAATCCTCAAACCTGGCGTGGGGCAGCCTTTCAGGCTGCGGACTCGCTTTCCAGCGAGTCCGGCCGGCTGGAAAGCCGGCCGCAGGCCGGAAGGCCTGCCCCACAACGTCGCGTTAAGACCAGATTTGCTGAAGCGCGCGCTGGAAGTTGCCGCCCAGCATGAGCGAAATCTGCTCGTCGGTATAGCCGCGCTGCAGAAGGCCGTCCGTGAGTTCGTAAACGCGGCGGGAATGATTCAAGCCGGGAATGTCGTACGTGGGATGAGCGTCGAGATCGAAGTCGCTGCCCAGGCCGACATGCTCCACGCCAACCAGCTTCACGGCGTAATCGAAATGGTCCAGTACGTCTTCGACGGTAACCGGATCTTTGGTCTTTACGAAATGCCGAACGGATGTGATTCCGAGAACCCCGCCGGTACTGGCGGCGGCGCGAATCACCTCGTCGGATTTGCATCGGGCGACACCGGGAGCCAGCGCAAGGCAGTTGGAGTGAGTAATGAGCACCGGCTTCTTCGATGCCGCAATTGCATCCAGACTGGTGCGCTCTCCGCAGTGTGAGACGTCGATCGCCATGCCGATCGAGTTCATCCGCTCCACCACCGCCAGACCGAAGGGACTGAGTCCGCGGTCGCGGCTCACTTTGCAGCCGTCGCCGAGATCGTTCTGAAGGTTGTAGGTAAGCTGCGTCAGCCTCTGCCCCATTTTGTAGAACGCGTCGACATCATCGACGGTCCGAAGATGATTCGCATCCTGCATTCCGAGAATGATCCCGATTCGGCCTTCCTGTTTGGCTTGCGCAAGATCGCTCGGGCAATCCACGCGCAGAAAATAACTTGGATGCGCCGCGATCAGCCGATTCCATTTCCCGAACCACGCAGTGGTGATGTCGTGCGATGAGCCTTTATCGAAGGCGACCGCCGGATGGAAGACGTTAATTCCCGAGCTGCGCAGCTTTTCAAAATCCGCATCAGTGAAAGCGGTTGCCGATTGATGCCATCGATCGAGCAATGCCCAGTCCAGAGTCAAAAGGCCCAGCATGTCGACGACGTGAGACTGAGTGACCAGGTCGATAGCGCGTGTCGAATATTGCCGCGCGCTATGCGGGGTCAATTCGGCGGCGGACGCCAGCAGAGGTGCGGCGCATAGGGCCAGCGAGCGTGTGAAAAATTCCCGACGAAGCATTGGGATCAACTTCGATAGATGTAGTGGAGCGTACCGTTCACTATCGTACAATACAAAAGTAGTTGGCTGGCGAGGCGTTTGAGTACAGGTATGAGAAAGATTGTCCGGAACGCACTTTATTTTCTGATTCTCGGTAGTTTAGCCATGCAGGCGCAGTCGGGCCGCCGCGTGCAGATCATTAATCGTTCGTCATCTTCGATTGAATATCTACATGCGTCGAATAGCGAACATCCCCAATGGGACTCAGACCTCCTGGGACCGATGCGTCTCATCGCGCCGGGACGCTCTGTCGATGTCAGGATTGATGATGGTACGGGGCATTGCCGGTATGATCTGCGGGCGATCCTGCTTGACGGACGCGAAGCGGAGCAACCGGACTTCGACGTCTGCGCCAACATCTCCTGGACCGTAAACGCAACCGCGGACGCCGATAACTGACACAGTTTTTATCGATTGGTAATGCTCGTGCTCCGACTCGGGCGGAGATCGAATCATGAAAACCGTCGCCGCCCTGTTTCCTTCGTTGAACGAAGCGGGCAGGGCATATGAAAAGCTGCAGCACATGGGCATCCCGCGGGAAAGTATCAGTTTGATCGCAGGCAATGACGATAAGCGCCATGACGAATATCTGAAGGCAGCCCGAAAAGCCATCACCAGTACAGGCGAGGCAGCCGCGTCCGGTGCGTCGCTCGGCGGCGGTGTGGGAATTGTCGCGATGCTGATTGCGCTCTCGATTCCGGGAGTTGGCCCGATTGTCGCGCTGGGGCCTCTGCTTACCGTACTGGCGGGGTTGGGAATTGGGGCGGCTGCCGGGGGAATGATCGGGGCTCTTCACAACATGGGCATTTCGCGTGAAGAGGCTCCTTTGTATGAGGAGGCCGTGCGGCGCGGAGCCGTGATTGTGGCGGCGGTTGTCGATGAGCAGTTTGAAGAAGAGGCGGTTGCTGCGCTGAAAGAGCTCGGTAGCCGCGACGTGCGCGATGAAGCCGACACCTGGACTCACGCCGGCTGGTCGGGACCGGTGCACGACCCCCATCCCTACGTTTCGGATAGCACGAAGCGCACGCGATCGATCTAAGCCTTCTGTTCCGGTTAATTCCCGACACGGCACGTTGCCGGAGGTGGGGCAGCCTTTTCAGGCTGCGGACTCGTTTTCCAGCGAGTCCGGCCGGCTGGAAAGCCGGCTGCGGCCGGAAGGCCCACCCTACGAATAAGGACAGGCCGCGAAAACCGATGGCCTGTCCCACGGTCCCACGGGCCTCTTCAAATTCGCGCCGCGCATCGCGTTAAAATAGAGTCGAACCCCTTATATGGTCGACGTCGTATTAGCCAAAATCTTCGGCACCCAAAACGAGCGCGAGGTCAAGGCGATGCGTCCGGTCATCGCTGCAATGAACGATCTTGAGCCGTCGATGCAGCAGCTCTCCGACATCGATCTGGCCGCCAAAACCATCGAATTCAAGGAACGATTGGCCCGCGGGGAATCGCTGGACGATCTGATGATCGAGGCCTTCGCCGTAGTGCGCGAGACCGGTCGGCGCGTGCTCAACATGCGGCACTTCGACGTCCAGCTCATCGGCGGCATGGTGCTGCACAAGGGCCGCATCGCCGAAATGAAGACCGGCGAAGGTAAAACGCTCGTCGCCACCGCGCCTTCCTATCTCAACGCGCTTGACGGCAAAGGCGTTCACATCGTGACGGTGAACGATTACCTCGCCAAACGCGACTCGGAATGGATGGGCCGCATCCATCGGTTTCTCGGTCTGACGGTCGGCATCATCGTGCACGATCTCGACGATCAGGAGCGCAAAGAGAATTACGGGTGCGATATCACCTACGGCACCAACAACGAGTTCGGATTCGATTATCTGCGCGACAACATGAAGTTCAACCTGCAGAACTGCGTTCAGCGCGGGCACAACTTCGCCATCGTCGACGAAGTGGATTCGATCCTGGTCGACGAAGCGCGGACGCCGCTCATCATCTCCGGTCCGAGCGAGGAATCCACCGACAAATACTACAAGGCCAACAAGGTAATCCCGCATCTGCAGCGGGGCGAAGTCATTGAGGGTAAAGAGCCGGGCGAGAAATACACCACCGGCGATTTCACGATCGAGGAAAAGCATCGTTCCGCCGCACTGACCGAGGAGGGCGTGCTGCATGTCGAGCGCCTGCTCGGAATCGGCAATATGTATGATCCGCAGAACGTCGAGTGGAACCACCATATCCAGCAGGCGCTCAAGGCGCACTCGATCTTTCAGAAGGACAAGGATTACGTGGTCAAGGACGGCGAGGTGCTCATTGTCGATGAGTTCACCGGCCGCCTGATGCCGGGCCGGCGCTGGAGCGATGGTCTGCACCAGGCGGTGGAAGCGAAGGAAGGCGTCAAAATCGAGCGGGAAAATCAAACGCTCGCGACGATCACGTTCCAGAATTACTTCCGCATGTACAAGAAGCTGGCCGGCATGACCGGTACGGCGGAGACCGAAGCGGCGGAATTTGAGAAGATCTACAAACTCGAAGTGACGGTGGTTCCGACGAACCGTCCTTTGATTCGCAAAGAGAACCAGGACGTCGTCTACCGGACAGAAGACGAGAAATTCCGCAATGCCGCCAAAGAAATCAAGGATGCTCAGGAGCGTGGGCAGCCGGTTCTGGTGGGTACGATTTCGGTTGAAAAGTCGGAACGTCTGGCTGCATTGCTGAAGAAAAACGGCGTCAGGCATGAAGTGCTGAACGCCAAGAACCACGAGCGCGAAGCGCACATTGTGGCGCAGGCGGGCCGCAAGGGATCGGTAACCGTGTCCACTAACATGGCGGGCCGCGGTACCGATATTCTGCTGGGCGGCAACGCCGATTTCATGGCCCGCGACCTGATGAGGAAGCAGGGCAAGGACCCCGATCGCGAAGAGTTCAAGTCCGACTGGGAGCGAACGGTAAAGGAAGTTCAGGCCGCATGGACAGTGGAGCATGACGAGGTGGTGTCGCTGGGCGGCCTCCATATCGTCGGCACCGAACGGCACGATTCCCGGCGCATCGACAATCAGCTTCGCGGACGAGCCGGCCGCCAGGGCGACCCCGGCAGTTCCCGTTTCTTCCTCTCGCTGCAGGACGATCTGCTGCGTATATTCGGTGGCGAGCGCATGCAGAATCTCATGCTGCGGCTCGGCATGGAAGAGGACGTGCCGATCGAGTCCAAACTGATTACGAAGCGGATCGCGGCGGCGCAGAAGGCCGTCGAAGCGCAGAATTTCGAATCGCGCAAACACCTCCTCGAATACGACGACGTCATGAACAAGCAGCGGCAGGCCGTTTATGGAATGCGGCGGCAGTTGCTGGAAGGCGTCGATCAGAAGGAACGCGTTCTGGAGATGACGAAGGGCGTGGTGGGCGGCATGGTGGATAAACGCTGCCCCGAGTCGCGCGCTGAGACCTTCGACATGGCGGGCCTGCAGACCGACATGCTGACCCAGTTCGGCGTCCGTGTAAACCCCGGCGATCTGACGAACATGAACGCCGATCAGATCGACCTTGAGTTATACGAGCGCGCGCAGTCGGCTTACGAGGCGAAGGAAAACCTGGTCGGCGCATCGCTCCTCCGGGAAGCCGAACGGAACATCATGCTCCACGTCATCGACGACCAGTGGAAAGACCACCTGCTCTCGATGGACCACCTGAAAGAGGGCATCGGACTGCGCGGCTACGGCCAGAAAGATCCCCTCGTCGAGTACAAAAAAGAATCCTACACGCTGTTCCAGGACATGATGGACCGCATCGAAGACGAGACGGTCCGTTATCTCTACTTCCTCCGGTTTGAGCAGAACCCGGGCTCGGCGCCGTTCGCCAACATTGACGACGTCGATGAAGATGAAGAGGAGCGCCAGCGCATCGAAGTATCGAAGGCGGTGGAAGAGCAGCAGCGTCTTGCCGCTCAGAGCGCGGTGCAGGATATGACGCGCAATATCCAGAAGCAGCACGAGCGTGAGTTGAAGGATCTGCAGTTTGCCGGAACGAACGGCGCGGCGACGGCCAGTCAGCCGGTGGTCAACGGAGGTCCCAAGGTCGGAAGGAACGACCCCTGCCCCTGCGGCAGCGGCAAGAAATACAAGAAATGCCACGGAGCATAAATCGGTTCGCTTACGTCCAACAATTTGGACGCATGAATGTTTCACACCTGAGAAAAACGCTGCTTTTGTTGGTGCTGGGCGTCGGCGCCGTGAGCGCGCTCGGCGCAGCCATTCTCCCCGACACGATCGGTGACTGGAAAAAGGGCGCGGCTTCTCCGGCCTTGGCGCCCGACCAAAAGGTCTGGCAGGAATACAGCCTTGAAGACTCCGAAACAGCGGAGTATGCCGCCGGGACCACCAAGTACTCTATTTCGGCTTACCGTTTCGCGGACGCGACGGGCGCTTTCGCCGCATTCAATCAGGTGCGTCCGGCGGAAGCGAAGCCGATCGAAGTCTCAGGACAGGGTGTGGCGAATGCCACAGATGAAGTGGTGGCGGTAGGGAATTACCTGTTTGTTTTCAAAGGTTACAAGCCAAAACCTGAAGAGTTAAATCATGTGGTGGGGACGGCTCCGCGTTACGCCCAGTCGCCGCTTCCCACTCTGCCTAAATATCTGCCGGCGGGTGCTTCCCTGAACTCGGAGCGCTACATCACCGGTCCGGACAGCCTGGCTCGGTTTGCGCCGGAAATCCCTCCCAGTACAGCGGCATTCCACTTCAGCGCCGAAGGCGAACTGGCGAAATATCCGGGCAAAGACGGCAAGGACATCCGGCTGATTCTGTTTAATTACCCGACGATGGAGATGGCCCGGGATCGCATCGCTCATTTTCAGCAGGTTGCCGGGGCGGTGGTCAAACGTGCGGGTCCGCTGGTGGCGGTAGTGCTGGCCCCGGCCAGTCCCGACGACGCCGAAAGGCTTCTGGCGCGGATCAAATATCAGGCGGAAGTCACTCTTCCGGAACATGTTCCGACGCTGAAGGATAACCCAGCAAATCTGTTTCTGAACATTTTCATTCTGTGCCTGATCCTGGCCGGATTCTGCATTTTGGGCGGCGTGATGGTCGCCGGCTTCCGGATGCTGGTCCGCCGTTCGGGTGCGTCGGGTGACGGCGACAACCTGATTTCGCTGCACCTGACCGGACGGCCCTGAGCGGGTTGTTAGCGCCGCCTGAGTGGGTTGTTTGCACAGCCCTGAGCGGGTTGTTTGCACAGCCCTGAGCGGGTTGTTAGCTTTGGTTAAGTGGCTTTGATCGTATGAATTGCGGGTATTTCACTTATGGAACGGTCCGCGAATCGCCAAATCATGGGTTTGTCAAGCGAAATCCTCAGCTTTTATAAGCATATGAAAATCATGTGGTTATACTGTTGATAACTTCGAATGGATTTCCCCTTGACGAAGGCTCCCGCAAAACTTTAATATCCAATCACCAAAGTTTTTGGCGGTTGCGAAGCCGTCGAAAATGATTCTCCCATCGAATTCACTCCACCAAAATGGAGTGACGGAAGCCCACCCAAAAGGTGGGCTTCACTATTTCTGAAGGTATAGGTTTTCGGGAAGGCAGCGTCGCGTTCAGGGGCTTCCAGACGCCGAAGAACCCTATTCAGCGGTGGCTGGCCAAACCGGAACCCCCCAGTCACCCGAAAAGGCGATTTCGCCCAGGCTCCTGCGGGTTCGAGTACCGGGTTGGATTGTGTTTTCATCGATATAGCCGATCGCAAAGGCTGCTCCGACCTCAAAATCGTCAGGGATGTGGAATTCCGCGCGGGCGCGCTGCCCGTCGAATCCGCCCATGAAGTGGGTCCGCAGTCCCAAGGCTATCGCCTCGATCGCCAGATTGGCGGTGGCGGCGCCGGTGTCGTGGAGGGCAAAGCGGTTCGGAGCGCCGTTCTGCGTGAAGGTCTTCTTTCCCGCGGAAAATCCAATGGCGTACGCCGTCCTTGCCCACTGCTGGTTTCTCTCCACCAGGATGCCCAGCATCTTTTGGAACTGTTCCGGGTTTGCCTGCGTTGCAAGAACGAATCGCCACGGCTGCTCGTTGAAGCAGGAAGCGGCCCATTGGGCTGCTTCGAAGAGAGCGCGAAGTTTTTCGGGCTCGATCGGCCGATCCGAAAATGCGCGCGGACTCCAGCGAGTGCGGATCAGTTCATGCAGTTCGGCGGGGGCCATATTGGTGGTTGAGGACATGCGGTTTGGATGCAGTTTAGCGCGGTCTCGTCGCGAGAGCCCGCAGCGGACGTTAGAATCTGATTTACAACTCATAAATGACAGATCAGAAACTGCAGGTCGTCCCACTCGGCGGACTGGGCGAATTCGGGATGCACATGATGGCGCTCCGGTACGGCGACGACATCGTTGTGATTGACGCCGGAATGATGTTTCCCGAAGCCGAACTGCTCGGCGTCGATATCGTGACACCGGACCTGACGTTTCTCAAGGAGAATCGCGCGCATGTGCGCGCGCTCCTTCTCACGCACGGCCACGAGGACCATATCGGCGCGGTCGCTTTCTTTTTGGCCGAGTTCCGCGTGCCGGTCTATGCGACGGCGTTTACCCTCTCGCTGGTGGAGCGGCGTCTCGAAGAATATGCGGTGGAAGACGATCCTGTCCTGCGCGCCGTCAAGCCGAAGGATATTGTCGAAATCGGTCCGTTCAAAGTGGAGTTCATTCACGTCACGCACTCCATCGTGAGCTGCGTGGCGCTGGCGATTACGACGCCGGTCGGAGTCGTCATTCACACCGGCGATTTCAAGGTGGACCCGACCCCCACCGATAACGAACTGTTCGATCTCCACACCCTGGCCGATTACGGAAAGCGCGGCGTTCTGCTGCTGCTTTCCGACTCCACCAACGCGGACCGGCCCGGTTATTCGGATTCCGAACGAGGTGTCCGGCCACGGCTGGAGGATGTCTTCAATCGCTCGGAAAGCCGGCTGTTTGTCTCCTGCTTCAGCTCATCGATTCATCGTTTGCAGCAGATCATAGATCTGTCGCAGGAGTTTGGCCGCAAAGTCGCGCTGGTCGGCCGCAGCATGATTGCCGTTACCGAGATCGCGCACAATCACGGATTTCTGGAGATCCCCGATAACATTCTGATGCGCCCGCAGGATGTTATGGCGGCGAAACCGTCCAAGGTGACGGTGTTGATTTCGGGAACGCAGGGTGAGCCGATGTCCGCGTTGTCCCGCGTGGCGGTCGACAACCACAAACATATT
>DATAXN010000033.1:0-56788 GCA_036273015.1 Bryobacteraceae bacterium
GTACATCGGCTCGTGCGTTTGCTCCACGCTTCTTTCAGACCCCGCCTCACGACGACGCCCTTGCGCTTCGCTATGACTTCACCTCCATCAGGTTGTCAAAAGGACTTTCACCTTCGAGCTGTCGAACATGCTCGGCACACAGTAAAAAAGCCCGGCTCTTTTCGAGAGCCGGGCCTGTCACAGGCTCAAATCCAATCAAATCAGAACATGTACTTCAAAGCGAGCTGCACGATGCGCGGGCTGGTTATCGTAGAGTTGATCAGCCCGAACGTAGCAGCGGTTGCCTGAGCATTTCCAGGGTTGCCAAACTGGGGATGGTTGGCCAGATTGAAAAATTCCGCACGGAACTGGACTGTTTGTTTTCCGTCCCGGAAGGCAGTGGTTTTAATAATCGAAGCATCGAAGTTAACCTGCCCCGGTCCCAGAAAGATGCCTTGGCCGGAGTTACCGAACAGAGTGGCGCATCCGGCGCAATTTGCCAAGGTCGTGACCTGGCCAGTCGGGGAGATTGCGGGCGGCGTGGTGAACGCGGCTGGATTGAAGTATTGAAGGCCCGCGAACGAGCCGTTGGTAACGATGGGGTGCGACTCAATGCCGCCCGGATCCACGATCTGCCCATATGTGACGCCCGGAGCAAGCTGAGCTGTGGAGGTGCCTGCCTCGCCACTGGTGCCGCTGGAGCCGCCATAATAGGCCGTGCCGCCGGCCGTGTTATAGACCGACATGGGTGCTCCACCCTGAATCGTGGTCACCCCGGTAACCTGCCAGCTTTTGGCGAGATAGCCTAAGGCTCCCTTCGCATTGCCGGAAGGAATCTGGTAGGAGTAGCTCAGGACGAAGCGCTGCGGACGCACGGCTCCGATCGCCCCGCTGGCGGGACCGTACTGCTGGCCCAGAACCGACGCATTGTTGACGTTGGCCTGCCCGTCCCAGCTGAGGACCGTGAGGTCCTTGCTCCAGGTATAGGCGCCCTGGAACGTCAGACCGTGGGAGAAGGCCTTGCGAACAGTCACCTGGAGGCTGTTGTAGTTGGCATATCCGTCGTAGCCGGTACCCTGCAGACCCACCGTCTGGTAGCCGAGGTAGGGAACGCGATAGACGGCGTTGGCCGCCGTATTCGTGGTGACGCCATTGATGGGGGCGCTGGGGCTGGCAAGCTGGGCGAGGTTGTAGTTATGGTTGTAATCAACCTGATTGATGCTGCTCGATCCGACAAAGCCGGCTTCGAGGACATACCCTTTCAGAAACTCGTACTGGAACGTCAGGTTGTACTGGCGGGTCAGCGGAGTGTGAATTACCGAATAGAACGGGGTGTTCAAACTCGACGTAGCGCCCGTCGCAGGATCGAAGTAGCGCGGACTGAACGCGAGGGGCTGAACCGCAGCGCTCGGGTATGGATTTGCCAGAGAATACGGAAGAGCAGCGCCGCCGCCATAGTCAAGGGTCACCGCATAGGGATCGCCCTGCTCGACAGCGTGCACGAAGTTACTGCTGCCAACGCGATCGTAAAAGAGGCCAACGCCGCCGCGGATGACAAGCTTATCCAGGGCTTGATAGGCAAAGCCAAAACGAGGTCCAAAATTATCCTTTGGAATTCCGTCCTGCGTGGGTGAATCGCCCTTGAGGATCGTGACTCCGGCGGGAGGATTGACTCCGTTGACCGCTCCCGGGCTGTTCGCGCCGTAATGATTGATGTAGTTGCCGGCCACAACATATCCGACCAGACTGGCGCCTGAAGCCTGCGGAGTCGTCGGCGGATTCGGAACAGTCTGGAGCAGGCTGGGCCAGACGTTGGTCAGGTTGCCGAAATTATCGCCGAGCATGGCGTCATATTCCCAGCGAAGGCCGAGATTCAGGGTCAGCTTCGAATTGACTTTCCAGTCGTCCTGGACAAAGAAGTCGACATCTTTTTCACGATAACCGTGGATGATCCCGTTAGGGCCGCTGCGCACACAGTAAGTACAACTCAGAAACGTGCCGCTGGGTGCACCAGTGGTTCCCGTAGCAGGGCCGTTGCCATAACAAGATGGGCCTCCACAACCGGGCAGACCGACCAGAAAGTCGGAAAATCCGGGGATAACCAGAAATCCTCGCGCCAGAGACTGGAAGGAAAGATTCCACTGATCGGCCTCAAAATCCCCTCCGGCCCGGATAGTATGTTTGCCGTGCGTCCAGGAGATCTGATCGCCATAATTAAACTGTGTGGCCGGGCCCACGTATGGGTCCAGCGTGCCGCCGAGACTGGGTCCTCCCACGATGATCATGATGGCTGGTTGGGTTTGCGTCGGAATGATGGGAGTCTCGCCGATCGACGCGGGCGTGTATTGCGGCGTCAGGTCGGAGCCATTGGCGATATTTCGCTGCATTGCGGCGTGGGCTTCATTGACCAGACTGCTCGACACGATCGTGGTGAGTTTGAGCGTGGAGTTCGTGTTGGCGTAATAACTATGCGTGGGCATTCCGGGCAAGCCCGCAATTCCGAAAGGAGTGACCTGCGGATCCTCGCTGAAGAGATAACGCATGGCAAGAGTGTTCTTGTTGTTCAGGAGGTAGTCCACATTGGCCAGATACTGATCCCCGGTATACTTGGCGGGACTACTGAACGTTACGTTCTGGAAACCGCCGTTGGAGGAACCCGGGATATAGTAGCTGCCATCCGGATTCGTGCTGCGGATGATGGCCATGGCCACGGGGCTGATATTGGATCCATCGCAGGCGACCTGGGTCTGGAAGTAGGGAGCGCCGACGAACGCTCCGAAGCCGGTCTCGTAGGCGGAGTTTCCCGGGTGGTTTTGAGGGCAGAAAGCCGCGCCAACAGCCGCCTGATATGCCGGGGTCGAACGATTGCCGGCCGGGAGCGGGGGTAAGGTGACGTTGGAAGTGCCGCTGGTCGACACGCCGTTAAGCTGACGGGTTCCCTGATAGCTGCCAAAGAAGAACAGCTTGTCTTTCTTGATCGGACCGCCAAACGTGCCGCCGAACTGATTCTGCTTCAAAACCTGTTTTGATCCGCCACCAAGAGAATTCTGGAAGAAACTGTTCGCGTTCAGATCTTCATTGCGGAAGAACTCAAACAGAGTTCCATGGAAGCCGTTAGTGCCGGATTTGGTGACGACATTGACGTTCGCGCCGGGATTGCGGCCGTAACTGGCGTCAAATGTGGATGTCTGAACTTTGAACTCCGCAATGGCGTCGGGACTGGGGATGGCGATGCCCGCGTAGATGCCGCAGTCGGCGGCAAGCCCGGCGCCGAAAGCGTTGATCACGGAAACGCCGTCCATCTGGAAGTTATTCTGCTGGGTGGTCGCTCCATTGACCGCCATATTCAGCGTGCCTTTTCCAAATGCGGCTGCATTCTCCACGTTCGAAGCGGCGCCCGCCGAAAGACTCAGGATCTGCGTGTAATTACGGCTGGCGAGAGGCGTGTCGGTCATCGTCTGCGAACCCACAACCGTTCCGAGCGTTGAAGTCTGCGTCTGCAAGACCTCCGCGCTGGCGCTTACCGTGACTTCTTCACTCTGCGCGCCAACGTCGAGCGTCCGATCGAGGGATGGCGTTTCGGTGACGTTCAGATTAATCGACTGGACTTCGGATGTCTTGAATCCCGCAGCCGCGAATCTGACTCTGTATTCTCCCGGCGGCAACAAAGCAAACCGGTACGCGCCATCCGCGCCCGTGTTAGCCGTACGCACCTGCGCTGTGGCGTTACTGGTCAGGGTTACGCTGACATTGGGAATGACTGCGCCCGATGGATCCTTTACGACTCCGACAAGCCCGGATGTGCCGGACGACTGGCCCATCAGGGACGAAGAAAAAAGAAGAAATACATTGACTGCAATCACCGGCAAATACAGAAATCTCACGAATTTCATAGACTTCCCCCCTCTATTCCGTAAAGCGACGACGATTCCAACTGAAGAAAAGTCTATGACCGCAGGCCGTCACCCGGCAGTCAAATGAGCGTCAAATTGTAAAGGACTGTAACTGCAGTTTGACCAGCGACCTACCGCATGCATTGACAGGCGAAAGGACGCACGATAGTCTGATCGTGTCCGAAAATGACATGCCCGCGACTGGCAATTTGTTGTATTTTCGTGGCTCTGGCGCCATTGCTGTTGCTCGCTCATCACTCATTTTTCGCCGAGTTCGATGAACGGCAACCCGTGAAGGTGACCGGCACGATCTCCCGAGTCGAGTGGGAGAATCCTCACGTTTGGTTTTACCTGGACGTAAAAGGCGCCGACGGCAAAATTACTACCTGGGGGTTTTCCGCAAACGCACCGGGTCAGATGATGCGAAACGGCGTTACAAAAGAGATGTTTAAATCCGGCATCATGCTTACCGTGGAAGGTTTTCGCGCCAAGGACGGCTCCAACAACGCCAACAGTCAGAAGGTAACTCTGCCGGATCAGCAGAAGGTTGTCACGTCCACCCAAAGCGATTCCGCAGCGGATAAAAGCAAAAATTGAACGCTGATTTGCATCTGCGCCGGACGCCGCGCATAGCCTTCCATTCGACTCCAGGCTATGGTATAGTCCATTCGATCGGGAGTCAAAATAGCGTCAAATTGCACGGGAGACTGTAAGCATGAGGGCCTCAGTCGGCCAAATTGCGTTCGGGCCTTTCTGCCTTGAAACCGAAGCTCCTCGCTTGCTTCGGGATGAAATGGAACTGGAACTAAGACCTCAGGCGCTGCATGCGTTGAGGGTTTTGGTGCAGAGCCGGGGCCGTTGCGTGGACTACGCCGAGATGATCGACGCGGCGTGGCACGGCATTTCCGTTTCAAGGCACACAGTTGCGGTAACTGTCGGAGAGGTCAAGAAAGCGCTTAAAGAGTTCGGGGGCTGGATCAGCTATCACCCCAAACTGGGTTATCGGCTCGACGTTCCCCAGTCGGAAGATCTGATCCGCAATGGCTGGCATCACTGGCAGCGCCATACCCGCGAGGGATTTGAAAAAGCCCTCTGCTGTTTCCATAAAGCCGCGGAGGAAAGCAGCACGGATTTTCGTGCATTCGAAGGGATTTCCCGCTGCTACCTCATGCTCGGGACCTTCTCGATGCGCCCACCCCGCGAGATGTATGCCGCCTTTCTCGAAGCGCACGAACGGGCCGTGGAACTGACCGGATTGACGCCCGAGCTGCGTGGGGATCGCGCGCAGGGCCTGCACCTATTCGAGTTAAGATTCGCCGAGGCAGAAGCCGAACTGCTTCAGGCTCGGCAGGAAAATCCCCGAACTGCCGGCGTATATATACGTCTGGCAGTGCTCTATGCCACGTTAAAACGGTTCGACGAGGCGCTGGAAGTTCTGCGCCTTGCTTACGCTGTCGACGGTCTCTGGCCGATATTACCGGCAGCCGAGATTCTGACCCGTTGCTGCCGCGGCGAGGTTGAGGCTGCGGTGGAGTGCGGTAAGAAAGCGGTCGATCTCCATCCTTACCTCGCGCTCGGCCGCGCGCACTATGCGCAGGCGCTCGATATGGTCGGCAGGGTCGAAGATGCCCTGGTCGAATATCGGCTCGCGTGTGTCATGTCTCCGGATCTCGCAAGGCTGCGGGCTGAAGAGGGCAGCTGTCTGGCGCGGCACGGCCGCAAAGCTGAGGCGGCGGCAATTCTCGCTGAACTTGAAGAACGTCGCCGCACCGAGTATGTGGACGCTTACTTTATGGCGTTCTTCTACGAATCACTCGGACGCACCGAAGAGGCATTTGCGGAACTGGAGCGGGCCGGCGCGGAAAACTCCACGAATCTGTTCCTGCTGGACGTGGATCCGCGCATGGATGGTCTTCGGACTCATCCTCGTTTCGCGCGGCTGCGAAACAAGTTTTTCCAGTCCCTTCCCACTCAGAAAATATCGGATTTCCGTAATGAGAGTGTGGTTATCTCGACGTACACGGCGAAGGATTCCACCCAGCGGCAGAGGGTTGCTTCTTAAAATCCGTGCTGGTTACGAACGGCTCCTCAAGATAAGCAGGATCCTTCACGATCGTCGTGACGTGAAACCAGGTGTCTCCGTTCGGCTCATTGGAAAGATCGAAGTACTCATTAACCACGGCATTCGCGCTGAAGGGCGCACCATTTTTGCGCAGATATCCCGGACGTAACTGACTCGTTACGACTTCGAGAGAGCGGCCTTTGGTGCCTTCACGAACAGCGCCCAAACCGGCTAAAGGTAAACCCTCACCGCGTACGGGCCTTTCCCAATTCGCCTGTGAGTAACCCTGCCAGCTCGGCCTCGCGTTCTCCGGAGGCTTGCCGTTGAAGTGTAGGAGGCGCGTCTGCGTCCCGGCGTCCGTCTCGATTTTCAACGTATAATCGTCCTGCCACGTAATGTGCACGCGACCCGGCACGCGCATGACGGCGGGGGCAGCATAAGATCGGCACTGCTCCCCGGCAGCTTCGTCCTTCGCCGGATCCCAGGCCTCACCCAGCTTTCTTCCTTCCCGGTTCAGCGGGACGCCGGCAAAATCGCCTTTGATCGGGGTGACCATGCGCCATCGCCAGTCTTCGGTTACCACCGATACCCAGTAGCCGGTAAGATCGACAGGCGCAGCTTCCTTCGGCGTTTTCGGCGCCGGAGGTGGTCCACCGCGCCCGCCCGGAGGTCCCTGGGCAAAGAGGCTTGCCGGGATAAAAATGGCCAATAAAATCTGAAGTCTGATTTTCATGCCTGCCTCTTATTTCTTTGCCGTCAGGCTCTTGTAGACCGCATCGATAAACATATCGGTGGTCCAGATGCCTGTGGTCGCGCCGTACTGCGTGTCGTAGTCCAGGGTAGGCTTCGCCGTTTTCACCTGTTCCAGCGTGCGGCCTTTTTTGAGCAGATCGGCGATGCGGTCGCGAATGATTGTCACCATGTCGCGGTACTCCACCACGTCGGCTTCTTCGCAGAGCCGACCGTGTCCCGGAATAACGTAAGTACCGCCTTCCTGATACTTGGCCGGAACCGTGATTTCGATAATGCGATTCAGCGCATCGATGATCCCCTGCACGCTGCCGCCGCGCTGCAGATCGATGATCGGATAATGCTCCGGCGTAAAAACGTCGCCGGTGCTGACGACATCCGATCGGCGAAAGAACACAATGCTGTCGCCGTCGGTATGCGCATCCGGCATGTGATAAACCATCACGGCTTCATTATTAAAAAAGAAGTCCTTCGACGCTCCGAAGTATTCATCGTTCGGCCAGTTACTGTCGGGAATGGCAGCCTGTCCGGGAGCCGGCTTCGCGCTCATGCGATTCAATACGTGATCGTTGGCGATGATCCGCGGCATGGCGCCGCCACCGCCCAATTTCACCAGCGCTCCGTTGCCGTCGGTGTGATCCCCGTGAACATGGGTGTTGATGATGTATTTGATCGGCATCGGCGAGAGGGTTCGGATCGCCGCCATGATCTTGGGCGCCATCTGGGCGTATTGAGTGTCGACCACCAGAACGCCATCCTTGCCGACCTGCAGCGTGCTGTTACCGCCCGCCCCGACGAGCATGTAGACATTGCCCTGCACCGGCAGAATTTTCTCTTCGACATTGTCGAAGTTCTGATTCTGGGCCGGAAGCAGATGCGCGGCGGTCAGGCAAATAGCGAGGGCCAAAAGCTTCTTCATCGGGACGGACTCACGTTGCAGTTGAACAGGGTCGTGCAGGTGCAGTAGCGTTCACACTTAGCGGGTGGTTTGTAATTTCCCAGCTTCGTTTTGTACTCCGGATACAACGTCTCTGCGCCGCCCCGAGTGGCCTCGTAAGGCAGGCCATACCAGTTTGCGAACTCATGGAGAAATTGGTTTGTACCCGGGAGGTGATGTGGCACCGTGCCTTCCGGACGGGGCACTTCCGGTGCATATTCGCATCCGAAAATTCCGATCGCCTGTCCGGGATCGAGAAACCAGTTGTCGCTTCGCACCAACGGCTCGGTCAGAAATACGGGATCGTTAATGACCGTAACTACGGTGAGGTAATCGCCGTGCCGGTACCAGTGCTCGGTAAACGTGGCTTTGTCGCTTCGCGGGACACCATTGCGCCGGATGTAATTCGTCTTGAGATGTGTGGTGGTGATGGTGAGCATATTGCCTTCCCACACACCGGTTGAAAAGCCCTGCCACGTGTGATCCGCATATTCGGGCGGGTGCGGACGTCCGTCCATCCAGATGGTTCGCTCGCTGTCCCAGGCGAGCAGATGAGTGTGGAACGCGATCAGTTTTTGAGTGGCCTGATCGTATTCCCGCCAGATCCGCAGGTTGCCGAGGCCGCGCATGGAGTAATCCGCGCCGTGCGGCCGGCATTGATATTCGGGCACCACGGAAATGCGGTCGGCATCGTAGCTGTCCGCCCGCATCCGCGCTGCATCATTAATAGGAAGCTCTGTATAATCGCCCAGTTCCGGCCCAGGGAGACGCTCCGGACCATCTTCGTGATAGAGCGGAGCCCATTCGCCCGAGAAATCAACCTGGGCAAATGCAGATACGCCGCGCAACAGCAGAAATCCCATCGCGAAGAGGAAGCAGGCCGTACGTCGTCTGGAGTTCAACATAATTCACGTCCGGAGTCGATGATAAAGATATCACGATGTCAACCCTGATCGGGCATGAATCCGGGTTCTCCGCCGCTGAATCCAAAAGGAGGCGTCGGATACACTTATTTTCTTATGCCACAAATAGATGTGCCGCTCGTTCAGGGGCGGTTTGGGGACACGTCACGCCCTGACACGTGGTGGGTGCAGCCACTGGCGGTTTTCCTTGGCTATCTCGTCTTTATCGTGTACTCCACCTGGGCGGCTTTTCAGGGGAACAACTATTGGTTCGGCCCCTATATTTCCCCGATGTATTCTCCGGAGTTGTTCGGCATTTCTCCGCATGCATGGTTCGGCGGCCCGCCGGCGTGGTGGCCTGCAATACTTCCCTTCTCCGCTGCGCTCCTCATCCTCTGGGCGCCGGGCGGATTCCGCTTCACGTGCTATTACTACCGCGGGGCATATTACAAAGCCTGGTGGGCCGACCCGCCCAACTGCGCCGTCGGCGAACCACGCAAAACTTATCGCGGCGAGCGATCCTTCCCCCTGATTCTGCAAAACGTGCATCGCTATTTCATGTACATCGCGGTGATCTTTATCGTGTTGCTCGCGAAGGATGCGTATGACGGGTTTTTCGGGTGGCCCGACGGATTCCACGTCAATGTCGGCTCCCTCGTACTGCTGCTGAACGTGATTCTGCTGGGCAGCTATGTTTTCGGTTGCCATTCGCTTCGGCATCTGGTCGGCGGCCTCAGCGATACGATTTCGAAATCCCCCGCCCGTAAGAAAGCTTACGATTGCGTGACTTGCCTGAACGGGCGTCATCAGGCGTTCGCCTGGTACAGCATGTACTTCGTGGGGTTCGCGGATCTGTATGTGCGGCTCTGCGCGATGGGCATCTGGCACGACTGGAGACTTTTCTAAAGATGGCCGAATATCAGAAGTTCGATTACGACGTGCTCGTCATCGGCGCCGGCGGCGCGGGTCTGCGGGCGGCGATCGAAGCCTCGAGCGCGGGCGTCAAGGTCGGCCTGATCTGTAAATCCCTTCTTGGAAAAGCCCACACCGTGATGGCGGAAGGCGGCATGGCGGCGGCCATGGGCAATGTGGACGATCGCGATAACTGGCGCGTCCATTTCTCCGACACCATGCGCGGCGGGCAATACCTGAACAATCCCCGCATGGCCGAGCTGCACGCCAAACAGGCGCCCGAGCGCGTTCATGAGCTTGAGGCCTGGGGCGCAATCTTCGACCGCACTAAAGACGGAAGAATTCTGCAGCGGAACTTCGGCGGACATCGCTATCCGCGCCTCGCACACACGGGCGACCGCACCGGGCTCGAAATGATCCGCACGCTGCAGGATCACGGCATCCACCTCGGGATCGATGTCCACATGGAGCACACGATCCTCGAGTTGCTGACCGATGCGGGCCGTGTCGTCGGCGCATTCGGCTACGATCGCGAGCGCGGGCGCTTCAAACTGTTTTCCGCGAAAGCCATTGTGCTCGGCACCGGCGGAATCGGCCGTGCTTATAAGATCACCAGCAACAGTTGGGAATACACGGGCGACGGGCAATCGCTCGCCTTTCGCGCGGGCGCTTCGCTGATGGATATGGAGTTCGTGCAGTTCCATCCGACCGGCATGGTCTGGCCGCCCAGCGTGCGCGGCATTCTGGTGACCGAAGGCGTGCGCGGCGAGGGCGGCGTGCTGCGGAACAGCGAAGGCAAGCGCTTCATGTTCGCGGACATCCCTGCCAACTACCGTTCTTCGACCGCCGACAACGAAGAAGAAGGCTGGCGTTACGTCACCGGCGACAAGAGCGCGCGGCGTCCGCCGGAATTGCTGACGCGGGATCACGTGGCCCGCTGCATCGTGCGCGAAGTTCGCGAGGGACGCGGCAGCCCGCACGGCGGCGTGTTCCTCGATATCGCCTGGATCAAAGAGAAGATTCCGAATTCCGTCGAACACATCAAGCGCAAGCTGCCCAGCATGTACCACCAGTTCAAGCAGCTCGCCGATATCGACATCACACAGGTGCCGATGGAGATCGGCCCTACCACCCACTATGTGATGGGCGGCATACGCGTAAATGGCGATACCCAGATGTCGGACGTGCCGGGGCTTTTCGCCGCGGGGGAGTGCGCGGCAGGGCTGCACGGAGCCAATCGATTGGGTGGAAATTCTCTTTCCGACCTTCTGGTATTCGGCAAGCTGGCGGGCGAACATGCCGCGAAATTTGCCAGGGGAAATGGATCGGTGTCGATCAATTCCCAGCAGGTGGATGAGGTGGCAAGTCAGGCCCTGGAACCCTTCAACCACACCGGCGGCGTTCCGCCGTATGAGGTGCAGCACAAGCTACAGGACATGATGCAGGACCTGGTCGGAATTGTGCGGCGCAAAGAGGAAATGGAACGCGCGCTCGCAGGTCTGCAGGAATTGAAAGAACTGGCTTCGAAAGTCTCGGTTCCAGGCAATCGGGAATACAATCCGGGCTGGCACACCGCTCTCGATTTGCGTAACCTGCTGACCGTCTCCGAGGCGATTGCGATCAGCGCCCTTGAGCGCAAAGAAAGCCGCGGCGGCCACTTCCGCGACGACTATCCCAACAAGGATGAAGAAGCGTCGAAGTTCAACCTGGTGATCCGCCGGGCCTCCGACGGATCGATGGCGCTCACCCGCGAGCCCCTGACGCCGATGACGGAAGAGATGAAGCAGATTATCGAGGAGAACAAGTAATGGCGGCGATCGCACCTTCGAAAGCCACGTTTCAAATCTGGCGCGGCGACCGGAATTCCGGCGGGTTCAAGGACTATACGACGCCCGTGACAGAAGGAATGGTCGTGCTCGATGCCGTTCATCAGATTCAGGCGGAGCAGGCGAGCGATCTCGCAGTCCGCTGGAACTGCAAAGCCGGCAAGTGCGGGTCGTGCTCGGCCGAGATCAACGGTATGCCCCGTCTGATGTGCATGACGCGTCTTAATCAGATTCCGCTCGACCAACCCGTCAAAGTGGAACCGATGAAGACCTTTCCGCTGATTCGCGATCTCGTCACGGACGTGTCGTGGAACTTCGAAGTCAAGAAGACCATTCGCAAATTCAAGCCGCGCAAGCCGGATGCGCCGGATGGCTCGTGGCGCATGAACCAATCCGACGCCGATCGTCCGCAGGAATTCCGCAAGTGCATCGAGTGTTTCCTGTGCCAGGATGTTTGCCATGTGCTGCGCGACCACCACATGCATAAGGACTTTATTGGTCCGCGTTTTCTGATTTACACGGCCAATCTGGAGATGAATCCGCTGGACACGGATGACCGCGTCGGCGATCTGAAGGACAAGCACGGCATCGGCCTCTGCAACATCACCAAATGCTGCACAAAGGTTTGTCCGGAGAGCATTCACATCACGGATAACGGAATTATTCCGCTGAAGGAACGCGTGGTGGATCAGTTCTTCGACCCGATTGCAAAGCTCTTCCGAGCGTTTAAGTAAAGACTCGTTTCGGGTCCATGTGCTACAATGAAGCACATGAGGAAAACGTCGGTCCGGGAACTCCACATCCATACTTCGGAGTTTGTCCGTGAGGCCGAGGAAGGCGGCATTATCGTGATTGAGCGTCGCGGAGAGCCGGTAGCGGAATTACGCCCAATCACACCCGTGCAACGCATGTCAGCAGCGAAGAAGGCAAAGCTTTTCGACTCCATGAAGGATATTTGGGGGAAAATGCCGTCAACTGTTGACAGTACGAAGTACATCGAAGAAGATCGTAACCGCTGAGCCAGCGTGTATCTGGACACGTCTTACATCGCGAAATTTTATATCGACGAACCTGAGTCCGCCGGGGTCCGCGAGCTTTTCCGAAAAGCTGATTTTATGCAGTCGTCGGTCTTGGCTTTCGCAGAGTTCCATGCCGTGCTTCATCGTGGGATTCGCGAAGGCGCGTTGTCAGCCGACAACGCTCGCAGACTTTCCGAGCGCTTCTCCGGTCATGTCGCGGACGGCACTTGGAAACTGGCTACGGTCAGCGAATCACTGCTGCGCAGAACGAGCGCGCTATTGCTGTCCGCGCCGCCCGACCTTTTCATTCGCACGTCCGATGCGATTCACTTAACGACAGCACAGGATATCGGAGAGCACGAAATATGGACCAGCGACCGCCATATGCTGGCTGCGGCGTCTTATTTCGGCCTGAAGGGCAGACGCCTGTAAAGCAGCCTTAATAACAGGATTCGAGCAGCGCTTTTACTTCTGCTTCCGTCAACGGACGGTCGACCACACCCATATGTTCGAGCTCACGCGTGATCGGCCCGACGATCTGCCCGATCTCATCGTGCGGCACGCCCGCTTCCTTCAACGTTTTCGGCACGTCGAATTGTGCGATGAATGCTTCGGTGCGATCCGCGCAGGCCAGCGCCGCCGGCTTCGGATTTTCCGGATCGAACGGGATGCCGAACCCCTCGGCGACAGGCCCGAATCGCCCCGCCGCGATTCCCGCCATGAACCGCATGGCATTCGGGAGCGTGATACATGAGGTCACGCCGTGCGGCACATTCCAGCGCGGCCCGATCTGATGTCCCAGCAAATGGGACAAACCGAAGCGTGTATTCATTGCACCGTAGATCGAATACCATGCGGCAAACTGGCAGTGGCCGCGATGCGCCACACTCTCATCGCCAGTCGTCCGTATCGACGCCGGCAGGTGTTTCGTCATCAGCGCGATTGATTTCGCCGCCAACGCATCGCTGATCGGCTGATGCCGGATCGCGTAAGCGCATTCGATTGCATGATCCAGCGCCCGCATCCCCGTCGTGACCCAGAGCCAGTCCGGCGTTTCCAGCGCCAACAGCGGATCGTTGATGACCGTGCGCGGCAAAACACGCGGGTCCCAAACACCGCCCTTGACGTGCGTCGTTTCATCGGTAACGCCGCCGGCATGCGTGTATTCCGCTGCGGAAAGAGTGGTCGGAATCGCGATATGGACCAGTTCTCGGGCAGGTAGCGAGCCGTAGATCGCGACCTTGCACGTATCGATCGGGCTGCCGCCGCCAAAACTGACGAGCGAATCCGCGTCCACGCGCTCGATTTCTTTTTGCAGCGCATCCACCGTGCTGCGCGGCACGTGCTGAATCACGCCTGTGAAAACGGATGCGCACAGCGGGCCAAGAGCCGCGGTTACCTGATCGAGAATGGGGAATCCGCCGAGGGTGGTTACTACTATGGCGCGCTTCAGCCCGCGCTTTTCGCATTCCTCTTTCAGCGCCGAGACCTTGCCCGGCCCGTAGATCACGCGCTCGAGGCGAGTCAGGGTGAATTCGCCCACAGGGGCTTCCAGTCGATAGTTAGCCACGACGCCATGTTACCAACTCCGGCGGAATTCGTTGCGCGGACGGAATACTACGTGGTACGTTATTACGTATAACGTAATAAATCATGTCCGACCCCTCGCTTCTCGTTCTTTCCAGCCTGGCCGAAGGCGATAAACACGGTTACGCAATGATGCAGGATATCGAGACTTTCGCCGGTATTCGGCTCGGTCCCGGCACGCTGTACGGAGCGATCACGCGTCTCGAAGAGCATGGCTGGATTCGGCCGACCGGCACGAAAACCCGGCGTCAACCTTATACGATCACGCCCGCCGGCCGCCAGCATCTGCAGCAGGAACTAGCCACGCTGCAGCAGATCGTCAAAACCGGACTGTCGAGGGTCAGGCACGCATGAGGCACGCGGCGAGATTCCTGATCCGGATGTATCCCGCAAACTGGCGGACGCGTTACGGCGAGGAGTTCGAAGCGCTCGTCGAAGACAGCGCACCGGACTGGCGCGCGATTTTCGATCTGCTGAAAGGAGCAATCAGGATGCAGTTCTCCATCCCCTCGTTTCCGAAGTTGGCTGTGGCGCTGTCCCTCGCGGGTGTTCTGGCCGGGTTGACGATTTCGTTTGCGGTCGCGTCGAGATATATCTCCACGGCGACGTTGCAGTTCATCGCCCCGGTCGTGAACACCAATCCGCCGGAAGTCCACCGCAATGTCAATGAGTATTTCCTCCAGCTTCGAACCGAAATCCTGAGCCGAATCTCGCTTTCGAGTATTATTCAGGACCCTCGTCTGGATCTCTATCCGGCAGAGCGCGCCAAGATACCGCTGGAAGACATTATCGAACAAATGCGCGCAACATTCAGATCACGCCGACTGCTCCGGGAAGTGGCCCCGACTATCTGCCGTTCATTCTTACGTTCACATACCGCGACCGGTTAAAGGCCCAACAAACCGTGCAGGCTCTGACTACAAAGTTCGAGGATTCGAACATAATCAGCCAACGAGCTCAGGTCCGCGAGAAGCGCGCTGTAAAAGACGATCAGATCTACCGGCTGGAAGCAAGAATCGCGGCGCTCGAAAAGCGTCTTGGCATGCAGTCCGCCGGGCACGAGCCGAATTATTCGGATTCTCCCCTTGTGAGTATCCAGCTCTCGGTGCTCGATCCGCCCAGTCTTCCCACTCGGCCCGACTATCCCGACCGCTTCCAATTCATGGCCTTCGGCCTCGGAGGAGGCGTAGCCGCCGCCATATTGATCGCAATCGTTCGGCGCAGACCTCCGATACCACTCCCCGCGCAGACAGCGTAAACAGCAAGCCCGAAGGAAGATGATATGAGGAATGCCGGAATTGCCGGACATCGTCGCATACGTCGGCGCGCTCGAATCGCGCATCGTCGGACAGCGCCTTGAACGAGTGCGCGTCGCGAGCCCTTTTCTGCTGCGCACGATCCAGCCAACAACCTCTGACGTAGAAGGCCGCACCGTCCGGGAACTGCGGCACATCGGGAAGCGCATCGCGATCGGCGTCGATGGCGGGCCACCCGGATCTTCGCCGCACAACGAAGTTGCCCCTGTGCGGCTATGGCTTGTGCTTCACCTGATGATCGCGGGCAGACTGCATTGGCGACCGCCGAGAGCTAAACTGGGCGGCCGTCAAAACCTCGCGGCCTTCGATTTTCCCGATGGCTCTCTCACCCTTACGGAAGCGGGCACGAAGCGCAGAGCGTCCCTGCACATTCTGGCCGGAGAGGAAGGCCTGCGTTCAGTCGACCCCGGCGGAATCGACGTGTTCAGCGCCGATCTCCCCGCCTTTCGCGCCGCTCTGTCGGCCGAGAATCACACACTGAAGCGCGCACTGACAGACCCGCGTTACGTTAGCGGGATCGGCAATGCATATTCGGACGAAATCCTGCACGCCGCGCAACTCTCCCCGCTGGCGCAAACGCAGAAGCTGAAGCCTGAAGAGTGGGAGCGGCTCTTCGCCGCCACGCAACAGACCCTCAATCTTTGGGTGGATCGTCTGCGAACCGAGGCGCGCCAGGGGTTTCCGGAAAAGGTCACGGCATTCCGGAAGGATATGGCCGTGCACGGACGATACGGCCTGCCCTGCCCCGTCTGCGGCGAGAAAGTGCTGCGCATTCGTTACGCCGATAACGAAACGAACTATTGCGCGCGCTGTCAGACCGGAGGAAAAGTGCTGGCCGATCGCGGGCTGTCGCGGCTGCTGGGGTCCGATTGGCCGCGCACACTGGAAGAACTGGAAGCTCTACATCGGCGATAGACTGTTTTTTAAGGCAATGCCCGGCGAAGTCAGAATTAAAGTCAACGAAAAATCGTGGAAAATTAACTCGGCGCCCGACACACCGCTGCTGTACGTTCTTATGAACGAACTTCAGCTCCAGGGTCCGCGGTTTGGCTGCGGACTTGCCCAGTGTGGATCGTGCTCGGTTCTGGTTAACGGTATCGAAACGCGTTCGTGCGTGACACCCGTTTCGGCGGTTCGAGATAAATCGATTACGACGCTGGAAGGCCTGCCCGCTTGGTACGCGGCCCAGAAAAAGCTGGCGAAGGCCCCCGATCTGCATCCCATCCAGCAGGCAATGATCGACGAACAGGCCGTGCAGTGCGGTTATTGCTTCAACGGCATGATGATCAAGGCTTCGGAGCTTCTCTCCAAAACGCCGCAGCCGGACGAAGCGCAGATTCGTACCGCGATGAACGGTCATCTCTGCCGCTGCGGCACATATCCGCGGGTCATCAAAGCCATTCAACGCGCCTCTCGAACGATGATGGCAGAGGTTGCCCGATGAACCTTCCTCGCCGCGACTTCCTCAAATCCGGTGGCGCGCTGATTATCGGTTTCAGTCTGCGCGAATCGCTCCTTGGGCAGAGTCACCTCGACGCGAACTCGCGCCCGCCGATCCCCGGGCCGCCCGATGCCAAACAGATCGACACTTGGCTTGCCATCCACGCCGATAACACCGCAACCATCTTTATCGGTTTCGCGGAGCTGGGACAGGGCAACTCGACCGCTCTGCTGCAGGTGGCAGCGGAAGAACTCGATCTCGATATGAGCCAACTGAAGACCGTGCGGCTCGACACCAGCATCACGCCCAATCAGGGAGGCACCTACTCCAGCGCGTCGATTCAGCGCGGCGGGCCGCAAGTTCGCACAGCTGCCGCGGAAGCGCGTCAGGCGCTCCTGCAGATGGCTTCAAAAAATCTGAACGCGCCCATCGATCGGCTAACGGTTGCCAAAGGCGTTGTTTCCGTCAACAACAACTCTGCTCAATCAATCACCTACGGTGCGTTGGTAGGAGACAAACCCTTCCACCTTGCTTTCACCGGCACGGCGCCGGTCAAAACACCCGCCGAGTTTAAGGTTGTGGGCAAGCGCGTCGTGCGGAACGACATCCCGGACAAAGTCAGCGGGAAATACGTCTATATGCAGCATGTCCGCGTGTCGGAAATGCTGCACGGTCGTGTAGTTCGCCCTCGTGGGCAGAGCGCTTACGGCGTCGGCGCGAAGGTGCTGAGCGTCGATGAAGCCTCGATCCGCAATATTCCGGGCGCGCGTCTGATCCACAAGGGCGACTTCATCGGCGTGGTCGCGGAGAACGAGTGGGATGCCGTGCGCGCCGCGGCGAAATTGAAAGTGACTTGGGACATGACGCCCTCGCTTCCCGGCAGCGCTGGGCTCTTCGAGTCAATGCGCAATGCGAAGTCGACCGATCGGGTAGTCGTGGAACGCGGCGATATCGGGATATTCGGCAACGCTCCACATGTAGTCGCCAAGACCGCCTATCACGGCCCTTATCAGGCACATGCGCCTTTCGGACCGAACTGCGCACTGGCCGATGTGACTGCGGATTCCGCAGTGGTCAAATGCTCGACGCAGGATGTTTACGGCACGCGCAACAAGCTGTCCGCGATGCTGGGCATGCCGCCGGAAAAGGTACGGGTTCAGTATTACGAAGGTTCGGGCACCTACGGACACAGTTGCTACGACGATGTTGCGTTGGCATCGGCAATTCTTTCGCAGGGCGCGGGCAAGCCGGTTCGCCTGCAGTTCATGAGATGGGATGAGCACGGTTGGGATAACTACGGTCCCGCTCATGTGGGCGAGGTCCGCGCCGCGGCGGATGCCGCCGGCAAGATCGTGGCCTACGAGTATCACGGCTGGCAACACAGTTGGACCCTGCTGGAGACGTCAGAGCAACTGGCCTACAACAAGCCGGGGGCGGAATGGCCGGGATCCGGCGCGCAGGGGGTAAATGCCAACGCTCTCGGTGGAATGTACAAAATTCCGAATGTCCGGATTGTCAACCACCAGATTTCAGGTGCGGGATATCTGAAAGGCGGTTGGCTCCGCTCGCCGCTCGATCTGTCCTTTGCGTTCGCTTCCGAGCAGGCCATCGATCAGCTCGCGTACATGCTGAAGATGGACCCTTACGAATTCCGGAAAAGCAACATCGTCGACGAACGCTGGATGGGTGTCCTCGACGCAGCCGCGAAGGCCGCAAACTGGAGGCCCCGCCGTGCCGCACCGGCTCGATCCGCAAAAGTTGTAAGAGGACACGGGATCGGCCTCGGCACGCACCTTGCATCTTACGGCGGCGCGGTCGCAGAAATCGAAATTAATAAAGAAAACGGAAAGATAGCCATCAAGCACTTGTATGGGGCTATCGACGCAGGGCTTGTCGTGAACCCGGCGTTCGTCGAGAACCAGATCAGCGGCCAACTGGTTCAAACCGCGAGCCGCATGCTGAAAGAAGAAGTCACGCTGAGCACCACCAACGTCACCAGCCTCGACTGGAACAGTTATCCGATCCTCCGCTTTGAAGAATGCCCGGAAGTCACGCCGGTCGTCGTGCAGCGGCTGGATCGGAAGTCATCCGGCGCCGGCGAAGAGGTGATGGCTGCCGCCGCCGCAGCCATCGGAAATGCGTTTTTCGATGCCACAGGGGTACGGATGCGTGAATATCCATTGACACCGGCACGCGTGCTGACAGCCCTGAAACAAAACTGACACACCGGCTTACCGCCGACACTACTGATTTGTATTGTTTAGGCCGAAACTCGGCGTTCGCGGGGTTGACGCGCAGAGACCTTGCCCGGAACATAGGCATATGTTGAGGCGGCTTAGTGTTGTCCCGTTGGTTTCGATCGCACTGTTTTCGTTTGCTGGGTTCGCAAATGCCGATATCCCGGGATTGACCGACTTTTCGGGCGGCGTTCCGATTGCGGGCGGCAGCTTTGTTGTCGGGTGGATTTTCAATGTGAATGCTCCGATCACTGTCACCGCGCTCGGTGTTTACGATCCTTCAGGGGTACTGAACAGTTCGAGCGACGTTGGCATTTTCAACGTAGTCGGCCAATCTTTAGTTGTTTCAACAACCGTTCAATCGACAGGCAGCGCGCTCCTCGATAATTTCCGCTACCAAAGTGTTTCGCCGGTTTCGCTCGAACAGGGCGGCACCTACGTCATCGCCATGACGAATGCAGTGGATGGCGCTTCAGGTATGAACTCGATCATCACGACTGCCAGCCAGATCAGCTATGTCAATTCGGCGTTCGATTTCGGCGACTCGCTTATTTTCCCCGATCCCGATAACGACGGCGCCCAGGCTCCCGGCATTTTCGGGCCGAACTTCACCTTCGAGACAAGCGCTTCCACCCCGGAACCTGCTTACAGCGCTCTCGGAGTTGGTTTCACGGCGCTGCTCGGCTTCGGAATCTCGCGACACCTCCGCCGCGCCTGATCGTCGGTCGGCCCCTGTCGGCCCCTGCCGCCATTTGACCCCGCTTTTCGAAGCTGACATACTGGCTCCGATTATGAAGCGACTTCTATTCCTCATTTTGGCGGGAAGTGCTGTCCTTTCCGCAGCCCTCCCCGAGCCCGTTCGCATCGATACAGGCCTGATCTCCGGCACAACCACGTCGAGTGACGAGGTACGTGTTTTCAAAGGAATCCCTTTCGCCGCGCCGCCGGTTGGCGACCTGCGCTGGCGTCCGCCGCAACCAGCGGCCCATTGGGACGGCGTCCGTAAAGCAGACCAGTTCGGACCCGTGTGCATGCAGGGCCGCGGCCCCAACGCTAACGGACCGGCTCCGAGCGAAGACTGCCTTTACGTGAATGTCTGGACCGGCGCGAAAGCGGCCGGTGAGAAGCGCCCTGTCATCCTCTGGACCTATGGCGGAGGATTCACCGGCGGATCGGGTTCGGAGCCAAGATATGACGGTGAGGCGCTCGCGCGCAAGGGCGCCGTGGTCGTCACTTACAACTACCGGCTGGGCATCTTCGGTTTCCTGGCGCATCCCGAACTGGACAAAGAATCGGATCACCACACATCGGGCGACTACGCGATGGCGGACTTCGCCGCGGCGCTGCACTGGGTGCAGAAGAATATTGCAGCCTTCGGCGGCGATCCCGCGCGCGTGACGATCGACGGCGAGTCCGCGGGCGCGATGCTCGTCTCGGCGATGGTTGGTTCGCCCGAAGGTAAAGGGCTCTTCAAGCGCGCCATTTCGCAAAGCGGCGCATGGATGGGAATCGGCATTGGCAAGATGACGACCCACGCGCAGGCTCTGGAAGCCGGCACGAAACTGGCGCAGGGGCTGGGCGCAACGTCGCTGGCGGATCTGCGCGGAAAGTCGGCAGCAGATCTGATGAAGGCGCGCGGCGGCGCGGTGAGCATCAGCGTGGACGGCTGGTTCGTACCGGAAGACCTGTCGGCCACCTTCGCCAAGGGCAAGGAAAACAACGTCGACGTGCTTGTGGGTTCCAACCGCGATGAAGGAACCTTCTTCGCCCGCCCCGGCTCTTCGATGAACGCCGAGCAGTTTGCCAGTCGCGCGAAACAGCGCTTCGGCAGTCTGGCCGACGACTTCGCGAAGGTCTATCCGGTGAGCAACGACGCCGAAGCAACTGCCGCGCAGCTTGCCGGTACGCGAGACGAAATGGGATGGCACATGCGCACCTGGGCTCAGCTACAGGAAAAGAAGGGAAAGGACAAGTCTTACCTGTACTTCTTCACGCGCGTTCCGCCTGTCGTTCAGGGCCGGCCCTCCCGCGGCGCTACGCACACTGTCGAGCTGTCCTACATGTTCGAGAACCTGGCGCCGGCAACACCGTGGACCGACGTCGATCGCAAGCTCGCGGACATGATGTCGTCCTATTGGGTGAACTTCGCCGCTACGGGAAATCCCAATGGCAAAGGACTTCCCGAGTGGCCTGCGTACAGCGAGAAGGCCGGGCAGGCGATGGTCCTCGGCGACACCGTAAGTGTGGGGACCGGAATCCAGCCTGCGATCCTGGCTTTCTACGACTCTTATTACAAGACGCTGGCGAGCAAGGAGTAAACATGCGATCCTGCTGAGTCGCCTGGCTCGGCTTTCTGAACAAACAGACATTCCGCGCTGCCGGAATCCGCATCCAGTGCCTGCGGTGATTAATCTTTACGATTCTTAGTACAAGGCGCTGGGCGGGAACTGATATGCTGTCTCCGAACATCAGGAGACAGCACAGCGGATGCGTTTTTTCAGGACATTGATCGCCTTTTCGGCTTTGGGCGTTTGTACACCAGGAGTTTTCCCCCTTGCCGCTCAAAATGCGCCGACCGGCCCGCCGCGCATGAAAGACGGCAAGCCCAACCTGACGGGACTGTGGCAGTCGCTCGGCACCGCCGATTGGGACATTCAGGACCATGGCGCGCAGGCAGGACCGTTCTATCAGCTCGGCGCCATCGGTGCGGTTCCTCCCGGCCAGGGCATTGTCGAAGGTGTTGAGATCCCCTACCTCCCCGCAGCGCTGGAACAGAAGAAGAAGAACTACGCCAACCGGTGGAAAGAGGATCCCGTAATCAAGTGCTACATGCCGGGAATCCCGCGATCGAATTACATGGCGTTCCCGTTTCAGATCATCCAATCGCAAAATAATGTCTTGATCGCCTATGAGTTCGGCTCCGAAAACCGCCTGATCAACATGGGCAAGCCGCAGGAGGCCGTCACCGATACCTGGATGGGCACCTCGAACGGCCGTTGGGAGGGCAATACCCTCGTGGTAGATGTGACCGGCTTCAATGGAATGGCGTGGTTCGACCGCGCGGGCAACTTCGCCAGTGACAGCCTTCATGTGGTGGAACGTTATTCGCTTCTCGACGCCAACACCATGAACTACGAGGCCACGATCGAAGATCCGAAGACATTCAGCCGCCCCTGGAAAGTCAATGTGACCCTCTACCGCCATCGCGAGAAGGACGCTCGGCTGTTGGAGTTCAAGTGCGTTGAGTTCACCGAAGAGCTGATTTACGGCGACCTCCGCAAAAAGGCCAGGAAGTGATGAAAGCCTGCATCCTCTCGTTTGCTGTTGCGTTCGCTGCAACAAGCGCCTCGGCTGCGCCGATCAAAGACGCGCATGCCAAAGGCTCATTCGAGAGAATCAAAGTCCACGGAAAATCCCTGGAGGGCAACCTCGAAGGCGATTCCCCCGATCGGGACGTCTCCGTCTATCTGCCCCCGAGCTACACGACCGCGCACAACCGGCGGTACCCCGTCGTTTACCTGCTTCACGGTTACACCAATTCCGATGAAGGCTGGTTCGGCCCCAACACCAAGTCCGGATTTCAGACCGCGAACACCACGATCCCCGCAGTAGCCGATAAATCCCTTGCCGAAGATGGCGCAAGCGAGATGATTCTCGTGATGCCCAACGCCTACACCGTCTATCAGGGCAGCATGTTCTCCAATTCAGTCACAACCGGCGATTGGGAAGGATATGTGACGCACGATCTGGTCGCCTACATCGACAGTCACTATCGAACCATCGCCACGCCCGCGGGCCGTGGGCTTGCGGGACACTCCATGGGCGGCTACGGGACCATCCGGCTCGCCATGAAGTATCCGGATGTGTATTCGAGCATTTATGTCCTGAGCGGCTGCTGTCTCACGGCGAATCTCAATCCGAGAGGTGAGGCCTTTGCTCAGGCGGAAGGTGTTCACAGCCAGGCGGATGCCGCCAATCTCGCGCGTGGTCCCATCACGATGCTGGCCGAGGCTGCCGCATGGTCTCCCAATCCCAAAAATCCGCCGCTGTTTTTCGATCTCCCGGTCAAAGACGGCAAGGTTCAGCCTGCTGTGGCGGCGCGCTGGGTGGCCAACGCGCCCCTCGCGATCATCGACCAGTACATCTCGAATCTGAGGAAACTTCACGCGATTGCGATCGATGTCGGCGACAAAGATGGCCTGTCGAAGAGCAATGAAGAATTGAGCCGCGTCCTCACGGAATACGGCATCCCGAACACCTTCGAAATCTACGACGGCGACCACACGAATCACATCGCACTACGCGTGGAGACCAAAGTACTACCCTTTTTTTCCAAAAATCTGAGCTTCGACAGGGAACCGCGCCGGAAATGAAAATCACGTGGTTCGGTTTAAGCTGGTTCGGTTTAAAAAAGTCCGGCGGTTTAAAATTGAATACCGAGGAGACCTCGAATGCGTAAGCGAATCTCCGAATGGAGCGGACTGGTCCTGTTGGCCGCCTCCCTTCCCCTCGCTGCACAAACGTCTGCAGCGTCCAAAGCATCCACTGGCAATTCCGGCAAGAGCTGGAACACCGGTTCCAAAACGCCGTGGGGCGACCCCGACCTCCAGGGTACATGGACGAGCGATGACACCTGGGGAGTTCCGATGGAGCGTCCCACGCAGTACGGCGATCGGCTCTACCTCACCGAAGACGAGTTGAAAGACCGTGAAAAGAGAGTCGAGCAGTCGAAGGAGCGGATTGAAAATCCCAGCGATACCAATCACTCTCCCGCGAAAGCCCAGTTGGACGCCGAGGAAAACGGAACTCCCCCGCCTGCACCCGCAGCGGGCGGTGGCAGAGGCGGCAGAGGCGGCAGAGGCCCCAGCGTCGATGCGGCGCCCGTTCCGGGACAGTTTGGCGAGTATGCCCGACGCGCTTCCAAACAGACTTCGCAGGTGGTGGATCCTCCCAACGGACGGATTCCGGCCCTGACACCCGAGGGTCTGAAAAAGCGCACTGCGGCTGCGGCGTTACGAGGCAAGACGCCGGAAACCTGGACCGACTGGAGCATCTACGATCGCTGCATCACGCGCGGCGTAGCCGGCTCCATCATCCCGGTGATTTATGGCAACGGCCTTGAGATTGTTCAGGCGCCGGGATACGTCGCGATTCGCTATGAAATGGTTCACGATGCTCGAATCATTCCCACCGACGGGCGTCCGCACCTTCCCAACACCGTTCATACCTATATGGGAGACCCGGTCGGCCACTGGGAAGGCAACACGCTGGTGGTGGAAACCACGAACTTCAACGACAAGATGGGCATCGGTCCGAACGGCGGTGGATTCGAGAGTGAAGACATGAAGCTCACCGAACGCTTCACGCGCGTGGCGGAGAACACAATCAACTACGAACTCACCATAGACGATCCGAAAACATATACGGCAGCCTGGAAGGTCGCCTTCCCGATTACGCACGAGCCCGGCTATCAGATCTATGAATATGCCTGCCATGAAGGAAATATGGCCATGCGCAACATGATCACCGGGACGCTCGCGCAGGAAGCCGCTGCCGCCGCCAAAAAGAATTAGGAGAGGAATCATATGAAGACGATGTTTTGCATTGCTGTCCTGGGCGCCGGCCTTCTGCTGACCTCCGCGCCGGTTTGGGCGCATCATGCGTTTGCGGCGGAGTTTGACGTCAACAAGCCGCTCATCCTCAAGGGCACGGTCACGAAGATGGAATGGATCAATCCCCACGCATGGATCCATATCGACGTGAAGGACGTAGACGGCAAGGTCACTCCCTGGATGATCGAAGCCGGCGCTCCCAACGGACTTCTGCGCCGCGGATTCACTAAAAATTCGCTGCTGCCCGGCACGGAAATTGTCGTTGAGGGATGGCAGGCCAAGGACGGGTCGACCCGCGCCAACGGCAGCAACATCACGCTTCCCGATGGCCATAAGCTGTTCGTCGGATCGTCCGGCACCGGCGCGCCGTTCGAGAAAGACGGCGCCGGCAAGCAGTAGCGTCAGACGCCGCAATGTTTTGTGGGGCAGGGCTTCGGCCCTGCAGGCCGGCTTCGGCCGGCCCGGAGCTTTATGAATCTGTGTTTATCGGAAGAACGTCAACAGCGAGTACAGCACCGGCAGTGCGAACAGGGTGCTGTCTACGCGATCCAGTATTCCCCCATGCCCGGGCAGCAGGCTGCCGCTGTCCTTCACACCGGTACCACGCTTGATCGCCGATTCCGCCAGGTCCCCCACCTGCCCTGCGGCATTAGCCGCCAAAGCCAGCAGCATGGCCGTGACTAAGGACGTGCCTTTGATGGTGAGCGGAAGATAGATCGCGCCGAACACAACTCCCGTCACGGCTGATGCCACAGCGCCCTCCCAGCTCTTTCCAGGGCTGACCGAAGGCGCAAGTTTGTGCCTGCCGAACTTTCTTCCCACGTAGAACGCTCCCGTGTCTCCCACCCAATTGACGAGAAGGCCGAACATCAGCCAGTTGGCATTGATGTCGTGCAGCAGAATTCCCGTTTTCCACGCGCCGAAAATGTAAATCGTCCCCAGCGCCAGCGCGGCGGAACTCGTGAATCCTTTTGCCGGATCGTCCGCGAAGAGCATCAGGCACATCGCGGCCAGCGTGCTCAGGATGATCAGCAGGATCGTCTCATGCTGCGGCGCGGCGAGGATCAGCAGCCCGGCCACGTAGCCCAGCGGAGCAAAGGACCCGGTGATGGTTGCGTATTCGCGGAAGCAGAGCAGCGCCACGAGCGCGATGACGCCAAAAAGAACCCACCAGGGGGCGAACAGTGCGGAATAAACAGCGATGGGGATGAGAAAAAGTGCGGTAACGACGCGCTTCATTGAGAGGAGACGGCGATCTCTTCGATCTCCTGGTCTTCTCCGTCGGCCAATCCGATTTCCGGTTCCGTCCGGGCCGGCATCTCGCCCGAAAGTCCCCCGAAACGGCGTTCCCGCCGCTGAAAATCAAGGATCGCGCGCAGCAGCTCGGCACGATTGAAGTCAGGCCAGAGGGTGTCGGTAACGTAGAGTTCCGCGTAAGCGATCTGCCAAAGCAGAAAGTTGCTCACCCGCATCTCTCCGGACGTCCGGATCAGCAGATCGGGTTCCGGGAGACCAGCCGTATAGAGCCGCCGCGAAATCATCTTTTCATCGACCACAAGTCTGGAAAGACTTCCTTCGAGCCGCGCTTCGTCGATGAGCGCATTCACGGCATCCACCAGTTCCACGCGCGCGCTGTAGTTGATGGCGAGATTCAGCCGCATGCCCTGATTCCGCGCGGTGGCGCGTTCTACCGCGCGCAGCTCTTCATAAGCCCGCTCCGGCAGCGCTTCCACGTGCCCGCTCGACTGCAGCCGGATACCGTTGCGCTGCAGGTCTTCCAGTTCGCGCCGCAGATAGAACCGCAGCAACCGCCAAAGCATGTCCACTTCGGTTCGCGGACGCTTCCAGTTTTCAGCGGAGAACGCATACAACGTGAGAGCCTTGACGCCCAGATTTGCGCAGTCTTCCACCACGGACCGCACGGTGCTTACACCGACTTTGTGTCCTGCGATACGCGGCAATCCGCGGCGTTTCGCCCAGCGCCCGTTGCCGTCCATAATGATGGCGATGTGGGCAGGAATTCTCGCGGGGTCAAGACTCAGCGCCAATTCCCGGTCCGTATCCCCGGGCGCCAGCGCATCCAGCATCTTCATGCGTTAATCCTCATCGTACACCGTGCCGCAAAGTGGTGACAGCCGCAAAGCCCGTACCGTCGTCCCCCTTGGGGGATACTCGATCTTGGTCCCCTCGCCGTTCCTGAGAAGGCTGCCTTTCTGGCTGGCATCCGCATCCGCCGTTGCGATTCTCCTCTCAATCGCCGTTTCGCAGATCCTGCTGGCGCTGGCCTTGGCCTCCCTCCTTCTGTCCGGCTTGCCCCTCCGCTGGCCCCGAATTTCCATTCCTCTGGGACTCTTTCTCGCCTGGACGCTGGTCGCTCTGGCCTTTTCGCCTGACCCCGGCTTCGGTATCCCCACAGTCCGCAAGATGGTGGTTTACCTGATGCTTCTTATCGTTTACTCGTCGATTCGTACCACCGCCGAAGGCAAGTGGCTCGTACTGGCATGGGTGGGCGTCGGCGCGATCACGGCCGGACGAGGCCTCTTTCAATACGCAGCCGATGTCGCCGGTGCGCGAACGGCGCATCAGAACTTTTACAACTACTACATTGCCGACCGCATTCGCGGCTTCATGAGCCACTGGATGACATTTTCGGGTCAGGAACTATTCGTCTTATTACTGGCAATGGCTTTCCTCCTGTTCGCTCCGAACATCGGCAAATGGCGATGGCTTTGCCTGCTTTGCGTGGCTGTTATCGGAATCGCGCTGGTCCTGAGCGACACACGCTCGGTCTGGATCGCAGCATTGATCGCGGGCTTCTATCTGCTTTATCAATGGAAAAAATGGGCTGCACTCGCGATGCCGGTTCTGCTCGGATTGGGAATCCTCGTTGCCCCCGGTGCGGTGCGGGAGCGCGTACAGTCTTTCACCGACCCGCACGCCGGAACCGATTCCAATGCGCATCGCATCATCGTCTGGCGCACCGGCTGGCAGATGATCAAGGCGCATCCGATCGTGGGCGTCGGACCGGAGGAGATCCGGAAGAAACAAGTCTTCGATGCCTACCTGCCCGCCGACATCCACTATCCATTGCCCGACGGCGACTATCAGCACCTGCACAGCATCTATATTCACTACGCGGCGGAATGCGGAGTACCGGCGGCGCTGTTCCTCACCGGCGCGCTTGCCATGGCGCTGTGGGATTTCCGGCGCGCGCTCGGAACCCTGCCGCTTGGACGTTCAAATCGGCGATTTCTTCTGCAGGCCGCCGTCGCCACAGCCATTGGCACGATGATCGCCGGCATCATGGAAAAGAACCTCGGCGATACCGAGGTCCTCACGATGTTCCTTGCGATTATGTGCCTCGGCTACCTTGCCGCAAAATCCTCGGATAAATCCAGTGTTATCGAACACACTGGGGCGAACCCGTGACATAGAGCCTGAAGGACGGCGGCAGGCCGCATACGGTGAGCTGTTGGATTATTTTGTAGCACTGGCGATCTTGTCGCCGGTGATTTGCGGCGCTGCTGCTCTGGGGGCAGGCGTGTCGTCAGCCTGCTGCATTCTGACAAGACACCTTGACGCAGTGAGTCTATACGTTCTGTAAAAATGCACTAACCCCGGCGCAAAATAAGGCTGCCGGCCGGATCCAGCCGCATCGACCAGCCGGCCGGAACCAAAGTAGTGGAACCATAGTCCGTAATCAGCGCCGGACCGGATGAAGTTCGAGACCTCAACGATTCACGCGGCGATACTGTAATCCGGCGCCACCGCCCTTCGATCCATACGCGACGCATTTCGGCAGGTCCATGCCGCTCATTTGGAACACGCTGCACACGCAGCGATGGCTTTGGAACCCGCACCGTCGCACGAACCCGTAAAGTCACGAATTCCGTAACTCGCTTCCGATCCGAATACCCGTAAATTCGCTGATGCTCCTTATGAAAATTCGAGCCCCAGGGGATCGTCAGCTCATAACTTTGGCCGGCGTAGCGAATGTCCGTAAAACGTTCCAGCGTGGCGCGGGGTACGTCTTTCCTCGCCTGCTTCTCGAGTTTTCGAAAACGGGATTCATAGTCCGAAACGCCGAGCACCCCCGCTGAGTAATCGCGCGTACGATCGGCCAACAGCATTCCCAGAGCGGAAAGCGCTCCCGCAAAGCGCGGCACGATAACGGTGGAGATCCCCAACTCCTCCGCAATTTCGCAGGCGTGCAGCCCGCCGCAGCCACCGAAAGCTACCAGCGGAAACTCGCGCGGATCCTCCCCGCGCTCGACGGAAACAGCGCGGATCGCCCGCTCCATATTCGAATTGGCCACGCGCAAAATCGCCGCCGCGGCATTCACGGCGTCGAGACCCAGCCCGGCGCCCACTCGCGAGACCGCCCGCTCCGCGGCAGCAATATCGATCTCCATTTCGCCGCCGACCAACTGCTGGGCGGAGATTCTTCCGAGCACTACGTGTGCGTCCGTGACCGTGGCCTCATCTCCGCGTCCATAACAGGCTGGCCCGGGCGCCGCTCCCGCGCTCTCCGGACCTACGCGCAGGCTTCCTCCCGCGTCGATCCGCGCAATCGATCCGCCGCCCGCGCCCACGGTGTGAATGTCGAGCATCGGCACGCGCACCGGTAGATTGTCGATGCGCGCCTCGGTAGTCAGACGGGGTTCGCGCGCCGCGAGAGCTAAGTCAGTGGATGTGCCGCCCATATCGAACGTCAGAGCCTTACGGAATCCGCACAGCCGCGCGATCTCAACCGCCCCTACGATCCCGCCCGCCGGGCCGGAGAGGATAGTCCGCACGGCCTGACTGCGCGCCTCGCGCGTGGTAAGCAGGCCGCCGTTCGATTGCATGATCGAAACCTTGTGCGGACTATGTTGCTCGAGTTCGCCCAAATACCGATCCATCATCGGACCGACGTAGGCGTTAATAACGGTGGTGCTGGCGCGTTCAAATTCACGAAATTCCGGCGAAATGTCGCAGGAAGCCGAAATGAAACCGGGAAGATCCTTAATCAGCAACCGCTCATGGGCATCATTCCGATACGAATGCAGGAGACAGACGGCAACCGATTCCGCGCCGGAGGCTTCGATTTTCCGCCGCAGCTCGTCAATGTCTTCCTGGCGCAGTTCACGCTCGACCGTTCCATCGAACAGCACACGTTCATCGACGCCGAAGCAAAGCCCGCGCGGGACTAACGGCACGGGGAGAGAGGGCGTCAGGTTGTAGAGCTCGGGACGGTTTTGACGTCCGATCGCGATCAGATCCTCGAATCCGCGCGTTGTGACAAATGCGGTTTTCGCTCCTTTGCGCTCCAGCAGCGCATTGGTGGCTACGGTCGAGCCATGGACAACATCCGCCCGTTTCGCCGCAATTCGGCGCAACCCTTCAAGTACGGCGCCGGCCGGCGATACCGAATTCGAGCGCAGCTTGAAGGACTCCAGTTTGCCTTTGCCTTTTCCCGTTTCATGGAGCACCACGAAATCGGTGAATGTACCGCCCGAATCAATGCCGATGCGCATATGCAGGATATCTGTTGTGCGTTGAGTTCATATTAGCCGCACAGGCGCAAGCCCGTTGTGCGGCGGGTTCATATTTGCCGCACAGGCGCAAGTCCGTTGTGCGGCGAGTTCATATAATGACAGTTCACCCCTCCATGAAACTGAACAGCTACACCATCACACAGGGACGCGACCGCGCAGCCGCCCGAAGCTATCTGAAAGCCATCGGCTTCAACGATGACGACCTGAAGAAACCAATTATCGGCGTCGCCAATACCTGGACCGAAACCATGAACTGCAATTACAAATTGCGGGACTTGGCGGTTCACGTGAAAGCGGGGATCCGCGCGGCCGGCGGCACTCCGATGGAGTTCAACACCATCGCCATCAGCGACGGCATCACGATGGGCACCGAAGGCATGAAGACCTCGCTTGTCAGCCGCGAGGTGATTGCGGATTCGATCGAACTGATGGCGCGCGGGCATATGTTCGACGGCATCGTGGCTTTGGTTGCCTGCGACAAAACCATTCCGGGAGCGGGGATGGCGCTGCTGCGGCTCAACGTTCCGGGAATCGTTCTGTACGGCGGATCGATTCTGCCGGGTAGATGGCGTGACAAGGACATCACGATCCTCGACGTTTTCGAAGCGATGGGCGCGAATGCCGCGGGGAAGATTTCCGACGACGAGCTGCTCGAAATCGAAAACCACGCTTGTCCCGGAGCGGGCGCCTGCGGTGGCCAGTTCACCGCCAATACAATGGCGACCGTGATGGAACTGATCGGCCTCTCCCCGATGGGCAGCGCCGCGGTTCCGCAGGTCGATATCCGCAAAGAAGACGTGGCTCGCGCGTGCGGAGAGGTCATCCTGAATTGCGTCCGAAAAAATATCCGTCCGCGCGACATTGCCACGCGCAAGGCATTTGAGAATGCGATCGCGGGTGTCGCCGCATCGGGCGGCTCAACAAATGCCGTACTGCATCTGCTGGCCATGGCGCGCGAAGCCGGCGTTGAGCTGAATATCGAGGACTTCCAGACCATCAGCGAACGCACGCCGCTCTTCGTGGATCTCAAACCCGGCGGAAAGTACAATGCCGTGGATGTGGACCGTTCGGGCGGTATCGGCGTGATCGCCAAGCGCCTGGCGGAAGGAAAATTTGTCGACACTTCAGTGCCCACCTGTACGGGCCGTACCTTCGGTGAAGAGGCTGCCAGGGCTGTCGAAACACCTGGCCAGCAAGTCATTCTTCCGCTGAACAAGCCGCTGAAACCGACCGGCGGGCTGGCGATCCTGCGCGGATCTCTCGCTCCCGACTCGTGCGTCATCAAATTATCCGGACATAACAAACGCAAGCATGTCGGCCCTGCGCGGGTCTTCGACCGCGAGGAAGACGCGCTGGCCGCGGTGAACGGTGGAAAGATCAAGCCGAACGACGTCATCGTCATCCGCTACGAAGGTCCACGCGGAGGGCCCGGCATGCGCGAGATGCTTTTGGTTACGGCAGCCGTGCAGGGCGCCGGTCTCGGCGACAGCGTTACTCTTCTTACCGATGGCCGTTTCAGTGGCGCGACGCACGGATTCATGATCGCCCATATCACTCCTGAAGCTTTCGAAGGCGGCCCCATAGCCGCGGTTCATGAAGGCGACATCATTGACGTGGACGTCGATGCCGGCACTCTGAATCTGAATGTCGCGGGAGATGAAATTGCCCGCCGCCTCGCGGCCTGGAAAGCTCCGGAGCAGCGATACAAGACCGGCGTAATGGCCAAGTACGTCGCGCTGGTGGGGTCGGCGGCGGAAGGCGCGGTGACGTCGCAGGTCACACGTCCCCGCACATCGTGAAGCTGCTTTTCGTAGGCGACATCTTCGGGCACGCAGGACGGAGAATCGTCGCGGACCATGTCGCCGACATCCGAAAGACCGAGGCGATCGATGTCGTGATTGCAAACGGCGAGAATGCCGCGGCCGGCTTCGGGCTCACGCCCGCAATCGCCGACGAGCTTTTTCGATACGGCATCGATGTGATGACGTCCGGAAATCACATCTGGGACAAGCGTGATATCTACGAATACATCGGGCGTAATCAACGGCTGCTGAGGCCGGCGAACTATCCGGCCGGCTGCCCCGGCGCGGGCGTATACATTCACCAGACCCCATCCGGCGCGCGCTGCGCCGTGATGAATCTGCAGGGCCGCGTCTACATGGCGAATACGGATTGTCCGTTTCGCAAGGCCGACGAGCTGCTGGCCGCCCTGCCGGCGGACTTGAAGGTCCGGTTTGTGGATTTTCATGCCGAGGTCACCAGCGAGAAAATGGCGATGGGCTGGTATCTGGATGGGCGCGTTTCGGCGGTCGTCGGCACTCACACGCACATTCCGACCGCGGATACACGTATTCTGCCGGGCGGCACCGCGTATCAGACCGACTGCGGTATGACAGGCCCCTTCGATTCGATCATCGGAGTGGAAAAGGATCCGATATTGCAGAAATTTCTGACGGCCATGCCCGTGCGGATGGAAGTGGCAAAGGGCTCCGTGGAACTGCATTCGGTGATTGTCGAAGTGGACGACCAGACAGGGAAGGCGCTGAACTTCCGACGCCACACGGTTCGCGGCGACTAACTATTTCTTCGCTTTGACGTAAATAATCACCGCGCGTCCGATCCCACCGCCGCCACTCGGAACCTCCTGACCGGCTGCGTTGGTGTCAATCGCGACCACCTGCGTCGGATTCGTCGGTGTCGTAATCACGGTATCGGGAATCAGGACATTAAGCTGCCAGACGCCTACCAGCGTCGGAGCGAGCCCTGAATATTGAATGTTGGCGGCGGGAACAAAATCCGTCCCCATGATGAGTTGAGGCGGCTGAGGCGTCTTGACTGGCGCATTCGAGATATTTCCGTCCGGCGGCGCACCGGGAATAAAGCCCTGGCCCGTGCCGAACAGGGTGATGACGCTTCCCTGCGCGGCGGGATTCGTCGCACTGTTCACCGTGCCGTCGTCATTGATCGCCGCGGCCGCACCGATGCCATTCCCCGCCTGCGTAAAGAAGCCCGGCGCCACCGAAGTCATCGCAACGGTGGTGTCTCCCAGCACCCGGCCGGTCGACGGCTGGAATACCTGAAGATCCGCCGTACCGCTCTGCGGCGCTCCCATAGGCACCTGGAAGTTGATCTGGTTCGGATCGGCGTAAAACAGCGGGGCCGGCGAGCCATTCAACAAGACTTCGATGCCGTTCAATTGAGTGGGCAACGGCAATGAACCGGCGTTCGACGCCTGGCCGCCGAATTGATTGTCGTAGCCCTGCGTAAACAGTGCGGTAATCATCCCGGGAGCCAGTTGGCTCGGATACAAAAAATTTGCTGCGTTGATGGCGCCGAGCCCCGGATAATAAATCCCGACACGGTGAGCGGCGTCCGCAAGGAACAAGTCGCCCCATGCGTCTTCTGTAACCGCCAGGGGACCGGCGCCATCGACGATCGCTCCATTCGGGACGAGACCCGTCTGGATCAATTGCTCAAAGCCCGGATAACGCAGCGCGCCGCCTCCGGCATCGGCTACCCAAATCTCGCCAGTCAAGCCGCTCACGTAAACGCCGCGGGGGATTACCAGGCCTGAGGTCAGCGTCACCGCCGCGGGCTGACCGAGGGTCGCCGTCGACACATTGCTGAAGATTTCGATTCGCGCATTTCCGGAGTCCGCAACGTAGAGCCGATCGTAGGTATCGGCTGCGATGTGGTGAGGGCGGCTCATCTGACCGGTACCCGTCCCGGATGCGCTCGAGCTGAAATTGGGTTGTCCGAATACCATGGAGGCGGACATCCCGGAGGTCAGTGTTCCCTCGAAGTAGAGAACGCGGTTGAGGAATACATCCGATACAAACAGTCCGCCGGTGATGGCGTTGAAGGCAAGGCCGTATGGCTCTGCCATGGTGCGGTCGGTGGCATCCGTAATCGTCGTACTGGTGAAACCGCTTTGACCGAGCACCAGATCGGCTTGTTCCATGGCTCCCGCCGTATATCGGGCGAACGGCTGCGGAAACCGCAGGACACGGCCGTTGCCGCGGTCTGCCACATAAAGGTTGCCGGCCGTATCCACGACGAGGCCACTGGGAAGAAAGAGCCCGGAGGCGTTTGGCAGAGTCGTGTTGTTGGTGGGATAGTTCACCAGCACTTGCTGAAAGTCAGGCTGGCCAATGACAATGTCGGCCTTCGCTCCCGACTGGACGGAGCGCAGATCGTTGTAGCCCAGGATGCGGTTGTTGTAGGTGTCTGCAACGTAAAGATGGGGCGGATTGGAGTTGCCGTCGACTGCGACACCCGCGTCGAAGCCGGTACTGCTGCCTCCAAAATCCAGTTCACGGCCTTCGACCAGATTGGGCGCATTCAGGGTCATCAGATCCTGTCCCAGCACTCTTGAGGCAGGACCGAACTCAGTGTCGTTCAGCGGGATCACAACCACGCGGTTGTTAAATGAATCTGCCACATAAAGTTCGGAGCCGAAAAACGCGGCGGCGCCCGGATCGGAGAGAGTGGAAGATCCCGCCGTTGGCTTTCCCTGGTTGGATGCGCCACTCGAAAAATCAGACTGCCCCGCAATTTCTACCGCAGCCTGGAAAGTTGTACCGGCCGTCCACTGCGCGAATGGCGGAAAGACCAGAATTCTGCTGTTAAGCGTGTCCGCAACGCCGATGGCGTCGCCGACCGCGAAAAGACCGCCTGGCGAGGCATTCAGTTGAAATTCGCTGATAGTGGGTGGCGGCGGCGTGCTGGTATCGACGCCCAATAAACGCGAAGCGGGCTGACCGATGTAGAACGGAGGGTTCCACATCAGAATCCGGCCGCCGCGGCCGGAGATCGACTCGTCGACAAACAGCCGGCCGCCGGTATCGAACACAATGCCGGACGGAGTGGTGAACGCCGTCGTGGAAGTCAGAGGACTCGAGGCAGGTGGATTGTATGTGCCGGTCACAAAATCGGTCTGCCCCAGAACGAGATCCGCAGCAGGGCCCGGCGAGGCCGGATTTCCCAGAACGGCTGCATTGAAGCGCAACACCCGGTTGTTCCCGGCATCGCATACCCAAAGATTCCCCGACGGATCGAAAGTGATGAAAGCCTGCAGTGCGGCCGTGGACGTGCCAACCATGGCGGTGAGCGCGAGCGTAGCAGCCGAAATACCTCCCTGATTGACGCCGTTCGTGGAAAATGACGCCTGACCGATCACAAGGTCGGGAACCTGGCCGCCCGTTTGCGCAAAGGGCTTCGGAAAACGCAAAATGCGATTATTGCCCGCGTCCAACACGTAAACATTCCCCTGTGCATCGACGGCAATGCCGCTGGGGCTGGACAATCCGTTGGTGAGCGGCGTCCCTGACGTTGCCACCAGCGTAGTCGCAAGGTCGGGTTGACCGAGCACAATATCAGCCATCTGGCCGTTGGCGAAGCTCGTTGCGGTCCTGAAACCGAGTACCCGGTTGTTGGCAAAATCGCTTACGTACAGCGCCGGAGGGCTGGTGGAGGTATCGAGAGCGATGCCTTCCGGCGTGTCGAATTCACGCCCTTCCACCAAATTCGGATTCAGATTGGTGACCTGAGCGGAATCCTGCCCGATCACGCGCGTGGGAAGCTGATTCAGCGTAATTTGCCCAAACGAATCCCGCAAGCAGAAGAAACAAAAGAGGAAGACAGGAATGAGGCGGATTCTCATGAAAAAAGAGCACGAGCGCAGGGGCAGCCGTTGCAGGTGAAGTGCCACCTCGGTCCATCATCTCATTCCGAAGGTGAGGACGTGTTATTCCAAAAGTGAGGAAGCGAACGGGACGCTGTGAAAAAGGCGGGAGAACGGTCAACGTGGCCCGTCCGATAGACTGAGGGTTGATCGTTTCCGCAGTCAGCTATCTCAACACATGGCCTTTGGTCTGGGGATTTCTTCATGGTCCGCAGCGAGGCCGCTTCGATTTTCGCTTCGATCTCCCTGTGGCCTGTGCGGAAGCGCTGAGAGACGGGAAGGCCGATATCGGGCTGCTCCCCTGCGCCGAACTGGACAGGCTGGGACTCGACTTCCTCCCGGAATTGGGGATAGCATGCGAGGGCCCGGTCCGCAGCATCCTGCTGATTTCTCGCAGGCCATTCCGCGACATTCGCACTCTGGCGGTGGACTCCAGCTCGCGCACGTCGGTCGCGTTGGCAAAGATCATTCTGCGGGAGCGTTATGGCTGCCGTCCACAGATCACGGCGCTGGCGCCCTACCTCGACGAAATGCTGGTCGAGAACGACGCGGCGCTGATCATCGGCGATCCCGCTTTGCGTCTCAATGTGGAAACGCTGCCGTATCAAATGCTTGACTTGGGAGCGGAGTGGGTTGCCTGGAGCGGACTGCCCATGGTGTTCGCAGTCTGGGCGGGTCACGCGAAGGTCCTGACGGAGGACGTCGCCGAAGCCTTCCGCGCGTCGCATCAATGGGGCCACGAGCATGTGGACGACATGGTGAATCACGCCGCGACCGAGCGCGGATTCGACAAGGACTTGGCCCGGGCCTATTTCACGCGGCACATCGTGTATCCGCTGGGCTCAAAGCATCGGGAGGGTCTGGCCTTGTTCCGGAAATTCGTGGCGGCTCTGGAGCCGTCTCCGCTGCTGCAGGATCAGGCTGCGGTTTGAACAGGTTGCGGGATGGTGTAATATTTATGAAGCATCCGTCCTTGCCTTGCTCCTCAGTAGCTCAACGGTAGAGCATTCGGCTGTTAACCGAAGGGTTGTAGGTTCGAATCCTACCTGAGGAGCCAAATAAAACAAAGCACTTGCACGTTATTTTGGGCCATGTAACAGGGCCATGTAACGAAATTTCCAAAACCCCATGCTAGGATTCCGTCATGGCAATCGCCATCGGAACCAACAGCATCAACCCCGTTCGTCGCCATCTCTCCGGTTGCACTCGTTTTCCGAAGGGTTCCAAACAACCTCTCACCCACAAGCCGAAGACCCCGCAGGAGCGAAAGACCGATTCCTGCCGGTGCCCGATCTGGTGTTTGGGATACCTTGCAAAAGAAACCGAGATCAAGAATGGCAAGCTGCGTCCGAAGCGTGTCTTCGTTTCTTTGGGCACGACCGAGTGGACGAGCGCCGAAGCCGAAATCGCCAGCCTATGCAAGCTCGGCGCACTCCCGGCCATCGCACCCTCCACGAACGGAATCGAAATCGACAAAACCGCTGTAATGGTTCGATACGCCGGGGAACGTTTTCTCGAATCGAGAAAAGCTCCCTCTCCCGATTCGATAAAGGCATCCACGCTGGAGAAATACAACACGCTCATAAAATTGCGCCTCTTCGAGTATTGCGAGAAGAACGATATCAAAACTATTCGTGCTTTCGAGGATCGAGACGTGTGCGTCCAGTTCGCTGAATCTTGGCGGCAGGTACGGAGGAACGCCGGTGAGTTTCTTGGCACCGGCACTCGAAACATTGAGATGCAGCGGTTTAGCACCTTCCTGAACTTTTGCGTTGACAACGAATGGATACGGAAGAATGGGACCGACCGCATCAAAGGGAAGGGGCGGCGAAAGAGCGACGAGCAAGAACGGGAGCGTTACGGACTTGAACTCGATGAATATCAACAGATACTCGACGCTCCACCGTCGAACGATCTGACGGATCAGGAAAACCTTGAGACTTTGGTGGCCGCTGAGTTGATGCGCTGGTGCGGTCCACGAATCTCGGACGCCCACAACTTTAATTCTGCGGAGATCGTGCCCGACGAGAGCGGCGACGGGTGGAACTGCGATTTTATCCAGAAGAAAACCGGACTGCGCTGCGTCACTCCCCTGCCGGATCACGTCAAGGCGCAACTTGATGCATTACCCGGTCGGATTGAGAACGGCGTGAAATATTTCTTCACGTGCTCGTACACGGCCTTGCGGATGCGGGTTCACACATTGGCTGAACGGGCGCAAAAGAAAAAGCCGTTCGCTCACCCTTTTTCGCCCCACTGTTTGCGCCACACTTTTGCAATTCAACATTTCAACCACGGGACTCCCGTTGAATATGTTTCCCGATGGCTCGGCCATGAGACCGTCGCTGTAACGATCAAGCATTATCGTCGGTGGATCAAGACCACGAGGCAGATTGCGGAAAGTGCAGGGCGGGAAGCGAACGCAAGAATGCTGGCGCATAACGCCACACTGCCTGAACTAGCTGAGTACTGATCTAACGAACTCTTCGGCTACGCCCTTGGGAACCAGATAGCGGTTGCCGATCTTGAACAGGCACTCTGGAGTTTTCACCAAGCGAACCCGAACCCACTCGTGCGAACAACCCAATAGATCAGCTATTTCACTGAACGTGCTCTTCTCCGGGATCATGGCGAGGATGACGTTCAGTGTCGCTTGCTTGTGGTCGATGAACGCCTGAATCGTAGCGGGTTGTTGACTTATCCTGCGTCTCACCTATCCTCTCCTGACTTACTTCTGATTTGCAACGCTGCTGACCTACATCTACCTTGTCACTAAGATGAGTTGGCATGTCTTATATCGATCCAGCTAATCAAGACCAAATCTTATCTAAATGATTGATTCTTCTCGCTTTACACCGACTCGTACTTGTCGTATCCTACCACCGTGAGCCGCAGTAATCCACCGTTAACCGCCGCCAACGGCTATGGGCCAACCATTCGGGCCAACTGCGAGGGGCACGGGCGGCGCACCGAGTGCGACATTTCATCGGGTTAGCAGGAAGTAAGTTGGAGCGGGATGAGGGAATCGAACCCTCATTTGCTGGTTGCAGGCCAGCGGTCCTCCCGTTGAACGACTCCCCCAAGAATCTGGTTGCGGGTTGGCGAGTTGAACGCCACTCGCGTGGCTTATGAGGCCAGCATGACACCGGTTCACTTGCCCGCAAAATATCTGGTCCGGGAAACTGGGGTCGAACCAGCGGCCTCTCGATTATCGATCAAGTGCTCAACCACGCTGAGCTTTTCCCGGATGGAGCCCCGTGCCAGACTCGAACTGGCTTTTCCGAATTACAAATCCGGCGCATCGCCGACTATGCTTACAGGGCCTGGAATTCTGGAGCCAACGGAGCGAATCGAACGCTCGTCGGTTGCCTACCATGCAACTGCTCTTCCATTGAGCTACATTGGCTGGAGCCAGAGGGGATATTCGAAACCCCGACCTCCGCGTTACGAATGCGGTGCTCCTCCACTTGAGCTACTCTGGCGTGGAGCGAGTGCGGAGAATCGAACTCCGTTGATCGGACTGGCGATCCGATGCCCAGCCAATGGGCCACACCCGCAGAAAAGTCTGGAGCGGACGGAGATAATCGAAATCTCTTCTCTGGGTTGGAAGCCCAGGGCACATCCTATATACCACGCCCGCCCACTTATAACTGTGTGAAGCTTATTCTATTTTCAAAGATCAACTTACGGGCACACTTATCCTGTGCCACTTCTTAATCAGAAGTAACTTAGTCAACGCGGCTTAAGGACCGATAAAACAAAAAAAAGAGGGCGGCCCTTTTAGGTGGCCGCCCTCTTCCTTGGAAATCGGTATGTTATTCCAAGACGGGTCAGGTCACCTCGCGCACGTCATGATTGACGAGTCTCGCCGTACCTTTCGGTTCGGTTCCGAATTGGAATATGGATGTCACGCATTTCAATACTAATCCACCTTTTCGAAAAATTCAAGTGTTTAACGTACTCTTCACATCACGACTTATGATCTAGCTGAAAGACTGTTTGGCGGAGGAGGAGGGAATTCAACCCTCGGTGGCCCTTTCGGACTCACGCCAGTTTTCGGGACTGGTGACTTTAGCAACTCGTCCACTCCTCCCTCTCTGAAAATTGGAGCGCCGCCGCGGATTCGAACCGCGCACGCCGAGGTTGCAGCTCGGCCGCTCGCCACTTGCTGTTGCGGCGCATGGCACCCCAGGGGTGATTCGAACACCCAAAGGCGGGTTTGGAATCCGCCTGCCTCACCATCGGCAACTGGGGCAGAACGTTGGTGCGCCCGGCTGGATTCGAACCAGCACTGTACCGCTTTTGAGACGGCTGCCTCTGCCGTTGGACTACGGGCGCATTGGTAGGCTCGGTCGGATTCGAACCGACACTGGACACGGTCTGAGCGTGTTGCCTCTGCCGAGTTGGGCTACGAGCCTGTGGTGTTCGGGGCGAGAGTCGAACTCGCAACAATGCGGCTCTCAACCGCATGCGTCTACCAAATTGCGCCACCCGAACATTGGTGGGCAGTCAAGGATTCGAACCTCGGAGATCCCAAAGGGATACCGCGTCTACAGCGCGGCGCTTTCGGCCTCTCAGCCAACTGCCCGAACGTAAATTGTCAAAGAACTGGCGGAAGGAAGGCGACTCGAACGCCTATGTCCCGGAGGACACTGGTTTAGCAAGCCAGTGGGATACCAGTTACCCGAGCCTTCCGGGTAATAAGTTGTAAGCGGATTTAACGGGAGATTACAGACTTGATGAGAGACACCAAGCCTGACCGACTGTAAGTCGGTAGGATAGGAGACCGCGACTGAAGAGACGCTGCATCTATAGCGAGTTTACAGCCTTCGAGCGGAATTCGTCAAGCGGTCCGCGGGGTGGACAGCAAACAGCTCTATCGGATTGAGCGTCACAGGGACGAGTAAACGGTGACGGAACGAGCGACTACGGCGAAGTAAATGACTCTTGATAAGCCGCCTCAACAGCAGAGACTTCTTCATCAGTCAGGAGAGAGAATTCGTTCTGGCGCGGTCGCCTCGAGAGCTTGCCGCCATTCTGGTGAATGAACCGGAAGAGAAGATCGATAGTCTGGTTTGGCATGTCGACTATGCCTTCGATGCTTGCGCGGAATTGATCGTACCGGGCGAGAAATCGCGCTTCGCGTGGAAGGTCTTCTTCAATGGTCTGCTGCACGCACGAGTACAGGAACTCGGCGTTGGGAGTTGCATCGAAAAAGCGATAGAAGTCAGCGGTCTCGTTCAGTACTTCGACGTTGCCGTCGGCAGTGGGTCTCCAGTCGATCATGGGCATTAACTGTTGCGAGTAGTGTTCTAAGGTTCGGCGATATTCTTCGATGCGCGCCAGTATCGTAGCTGAGATGGGGAAGACGATTCCTGCGGGGCTGAACCCGCGTTCCGCAAGGACGTGGTGGATAAGGTAGCGGTGAATGCGCCCATTGCCGTCTGCAAAAGGATGGACATATACAAATCCGAAAGCGAGCACTGCGGCGGCAATCACCGGGTCGAGATTCAGCGCCGGGCCGCGGTCAAAGGCGACCATACCTTCAATCAGGGAGTTCAGATCGTCCGCGCGGGCGCTGATATGGTCCGGGATGGGCGCCCGCGAATCGCGGTCGTGCTCTCCGATGAACCCGCCGGCATCCCGCAACCCGAGTTGAATAAATCGGGCATCTCCGATCACGAGGCTTTGAAGTCGAACCAGTTGATCTACGTCGATCGCGTGGCGGCCCGCCTCCTTGATAGCCTGACCCCAGCGCAGAATTCGGTTGTGGGTGGGGCGTTCTCCCTCGATGGCATAACTTGACTTGGAATCCTTTAACAGGAGGAAGGCCGCTGCTCGCGCAAGCAAATCCTTCGGTACTTGTGCGATCGTTTCTCTCGCGCGCCGCGCGAGATCCATGGATACGAACGCATCCAGTGCTGGCGTTTTGAACACAAGTGGACAGAACCGCGGGGTTCCGGGCAGGTTGTTGCGGACGTGGTGCCGAGCGGAATTCTCGCCCGGAATCGCCCATTGTTGTTCTGGATCGACTACGGGCTCGTAGGTTCCCTTCTCGGCATCCGGAGCGTCCAGCGTTTTGCCGGTTAGCCATTCGTAGAGGAACCAGATCCGGCGCGCATAGCTCCCGGTCGGCGTCGTCCGCACAATGGCTTCAATCTCACTCGGCTTAATTAACCGAGGAGAACAGCCGTTTCAGGACGGCAAGGTCGACACCTTCGTACTTGAGAGCAAACGTGAGATGCGCGCCGAGTTCAGCGGTGGGGGCATGTCGGGGAGTCAGGATGCGCCACCCGGCTTCACTTCTCACGTGGTGCCGTTCGCCGATCGCCGCAAGAACATTTGGCAACGGGACGCGCAGGTCATAGGCGGAGATGACCGCGGCGTACCCAACAGGGGTGCCCCTTTCGGGTAAGGCTCGATCCCGAAAAACGGCTACCGGCCCTGAAAAGCGATGTCGATTGCGACCATTCATGGAAAACTGCGCTCAGGCCCGTCCCAAATCATGAAAAACGGTTTTGAATCGTGAAAAACAATTATAGACCATCAGCCCCATGAAAACTATTGTTGGCAGCCTCATTCAAGAAGAAAATGACGGCCGTTCAATGCCGCCAGCGCGAGCCAGTGACTGTAGCGACTTTTCACGCAATCTTCGCCACGACTCTCATGTTCGAAGAATTGTCGATCTGAATTGTGCAGCCGTCAAGTGACTCTCCACGCTCATGTTATCTTTGGGCCTAACCAGACGAGAAACATAAATGGCTCTGCTTGTAACTGTAGCGACTCGCCGGCTCGATTTCGCTTAGAATGCAGGTAGCGCTTCAGTTTCTATAACCCTTCGGCGGTTTGAGCTGAAACAAGCCCTCGCATCCGCCAAATAGCGCGATTTTACTGTAGCGGAAAATGTAGCGGGTACACCTCAAAAAAGGTAGTAAAACAGCAAAAACGCTACATTAAACTACACTAATAGAAAAACCTGTAACTGACTGATATATAGCGTCTTGTAGCAACCCGTAGCAACGGCGAAAAAGCCCGATAGGCCTTCTGTTAACCGAAGGGTTGTAGGTTCGAATCCTACCTGAGGAGCCAAATCTTTTCAATAACTTACCGGCTATAAAAACCGCGCAGGACCCTCTTTTCCACAACACTGTGGGGACTTTTGTGGGGATGCTCCGTCAATATTGGGTAACAATGGAGGAGTAGCGTTAATGCCGTAGCCCGGTCGCGGGTGAGAGCTTTCGAATTTTAAAGTCCACTGAACAAATGACGAAACCATGGTCCGAGATGACGCCCGCTGAACGCGTGGCACACCGCATAGCGAGGAATCGTGTAATCGACAAGCGCGTAGGGGAAACACCTCCTCCACGGAAAAAGTCCGGGAAGTCATCTGAAATCGCCGACCGGCAGAAAGCCGTCCGAGGCGAGCTGGATAAGTTCGAGCAGATCAAGGTCACACGAGGTTTGGACGCCGCCGTCGATTTCGTACGCAGCCGAAAGAACTGAGCGATCCTTCATCTGTACCCAATTTCGGCGGTCGCTCGGCGTCCGTTTGCATCGCCTCTGGCCCGATGCGAACCGTCTCTCGTACGTTCGGGGCATTGACGCCGTTGACGCGGTTTGGTCCGACTGCTTCGTCGCCTTCAATGAGTTAGAGCTAGAACAAGCCGCTGCGATAAGCAAACCACCAGCTGGCGGCGAAGATTGGAATGGTTGCGCCCAGTGCCCACCACATCGGCAGAACGAAATCGGCGCCGAGACCCAGGATCGTGAACGTCAGCCAGAACATCTTCCGTTCCATGTACCAAGTCTATCCGGAACGATTGAAGTTGGGTTTCGTTTTTTGAGCTAATCGATTCCGCGCAAGCGCGTTCTTGTCCGGGGAATGGGCCCGTGATTGTCAAGCCGCGCTTAGATCGTAGTCTTTCGCACGAACCGCCGCACGGACTTCAGGAATTGCGCTGCGATGGCAGGCCAGTTGCCTCTTCGGCAAAGGACGACCTCTATGATGGCGGGACAGAACGAACGGGAACCGGTGTCTGCAATACCGCCCACATCATGCGCAGTCACGGCTAAGCCTGAGTCGGACGCCGCTGATTCGGACACAAACGGAACAATCCGCGCAACCGTCGCTATCGCAGACCACGAAAATGGGCTGGTGACCGCGGGACTCACCCCGGAGCTCGATGAAACCTGCCGTACTGTTCATCAGACTTTTCTCGCCGCGCGCCATTTGACCTGGTGGCAGTTGATAATTCTTCAGATCTTCGGCACACCGCACATACTCATCTTCAGCGGTGCTTCCGGGCATGATGAGGCGCCCGACTACGTTCTTGCGGACGCACTGAGCCTGGCCACGCGGGTCGGAGAGATTCTTGCCTCCCATCATGAACAGGTTTGCCGGCAGATTACTCCGGCGAGCTCAAGCTGATCCGCAGATGATGACTATGCTGCGTCGAGGCGGTTCACGCAGTGCGGGAACTGAACGGAAGCTCCAAATTGCCGACGATGAACTTCTGGACAGGCTCCAGAGGGCAGCATTTGGATATTTCCAGGAGACCGTGAATGCCGGCAATGGTTTGGTGGCCGACACCACCCGCGACGGATCGCCATGCAGTATCGCCGTAGTCGGCTTTGCACTTTCATGCTGGCTGGTAGGAGCGGAACGGGGATGGATAACGCACGAGGAGGCAGCGAAACTCGTCCTGACTACGCTGCGGTTCTTCCATAACAGCCCGCAGGATGACACTCCGGTGGCAACCGGCTACAAAGGCTTCTTCTATCACTTTCTCGACATGCAGACCGGGCAGCGTGTCTGGCGATCTGAACTGTCGATGGTCGATACAGCCTTTCTGGTAGCCGGGATGTTGTCGGCCGCCACATACTTCGACGGAGACACGCCTGATGAGGCGGAGATCCGCGGACTTGCGGTTGCCCTGTACAGCCGCATCGATTGGCCGTGGGCGCAATCCCACCAACGTTCTGTAACTCATGGCTGGAAACCCGAGTGCGGATTTCTGCATTACGGCTGGTACGGTTACAGCGAAGCGAGCATTCTTTATGTCCTGGGGCTCGCGTCTCCGACCCATCCACTGCCCCCAAACAGCTACGCGAGGTGGACATCGACATATCAGTGGGAAAACCTGTATGGTCAGGATTTTCTCTACGCCGGGCCGCTCTTCATCCATCAGTTCGCGCATGTATGGATCGACTTCAACGGGATTCGGGATCAATTCATGCGCGAAAAGAACAGCGACTATTTCGAGAACAGCCGGCGAGCCACGCTTGTCCAGCAGCAATACGCGATCCGGAATCCGCGCGGTTACGTTGGCTATGGAGAGAACTGCTGGGGCTTCTCGGCAGGGGACGGACCGGAGACCAGGGCAGCAAGAGTGCATGGCGGCGATCTCCGCTTCTCCGGCTATGCGGCGCGGGGCGTGCCCTATGGCCCCGATGACGGAACCGTCTCGCCGCCAGCCATTCTCGGATCTCTCCCGTTCGCTCCCGATATTGCTCTGGCGGCCATCCGGCACATATTGGCGAGCTATCCGGACATCGCCACGGAGCATCGCTTTCCCAGCGGATTCAATCCGACGTCAACCGGAGCCGCCGACTGCTCCGCCAATCCAGGCGGCTGGGTTTCCAAAGGTTGCTTTGGCCTCGATCAGGGCTTGATTGTCCTGATGATCGAGAACCATCGCTCGCAAATGCTCTGGAAGCTGATGCAGACCTGTCCGTATATCAGGACTGGACTTCGCCGCGCTGGGTTCAGAGGCGGATGGCTGGGCCGGCGTAGTTTCCTGTTCCATTAGAAAGTCGCGATTCCGGAAAGACATGAGTCTCCTGTCACAACTCACCCCGGCAAATGAACCAGCCGATCTCGCCTTGTTGAAAAGCGTCCATCCAGCCGGGTGGACAAATCCGAAGCCGGCAGCTCTATATGACCTGGTCGTCATCGGTGGCGGACCTGCGGGAATACTTACCGCACGCGCCGCTGCGGCGACTGGCGCGAAAGTGGCGTTGGCCGAGCGCGATCTCCTTGGCGGCGTATGCCTGAATGTTGGATGTGTCTCATCGAAGGCGCTCATTCGCGCCTCACGTCTTTATGCCGAGATGCGCGATGCCTGGAGATACGGCGTCCGGCCTCCCGGCCCCTCCGGCGATGCAGAGGATATGGAGGTCGATTTCCCTCAGGTGATGGAGCGGATGCGACGTATCCGCACGCGTCTCAGCCGACGCTCATCGGCGCACGCGCTAACGGCCCTCGGCATCGATGTTTTTTTTGCCTCGGCGACCTTTGAGGGGCGCAAATCAATGGCGGTGGACGGCCAGACTCTGTGCTTCAAACGGGCTTGCATTGCCACCGGCGCGCACCCGTTTATCCCGTCCATTCACGGCCTCGCCAACGTGGACTATCTGACAAACGAAACGGTATTTGACCTGACCTGCTGTCCCCACCGTCTGCTGATCGTCGGGGGCGGCCCCCTGGGATGCGAACTGGCACAGGCCTTTTGCAGGTTGGGCGCGCAGGTCACCATCGTGCAGGACGAGCCCCTGTTCCTGAGCCAGGAGGAACGCGACGCGGCCCAGATTCTCTCCGAAGCTCTCGCCCGGGACGGAGTAAACATACATCTGAACACCCAAACCACTGACATTAAAGCATCAGGCCCGGAGAAGGTGGTTACTCTGGTTAGCGGCGCGGACACAACGACCGTGACAGTCGATGAAATCCTTATCGGTACGGGCAGGGTCCCTAACGTGGGGGGCCTGAATCTGGAAGCTGCCGGGGTCAGGTACGACCTCGAGAGTGGAATCAAGGTTAACGATTTCCTTCAAACGACAAACTCCCAAATCTATGCTCTGGGAGACGCCTGCATGGAACATAAGTTCGTCCACATCGAAGGCGCATCTGCACGGATCGTGGCGCACAATGCTCTATTCGGGAATCATGAGAGGCTGAGCGCAGTCACCATTCCCTGGTGCACCTATACGGACCCCGAAATCGCTCACGTCGGCATGTATGTCAGGCAAGCGCGCGAGAACAACATTCCGGTCAAGACTTTTACCGTACTGATGCACGACGTGGATCGCGCAGTTATCGACGGGGAAGAGGAGGGCTTTGTAAAGATACACGTCAAAGAGGGCGCCGACGAGATTCTGGGAGCCACCGTTGTCGCCCGGCATGCCGGGGAGATGATCAACGATATTTCGCTTGCCATAACGTCGGGAATGGGTTTGGCTGCTTTGACTCGCGTGAGTCATCCTTACCCAACACAGGCAATGGCCATTAAAATGGCGGCCGACGCCTGTGCGAATAGTTTTTCGACCCGGCGATTCAAGGGCTGGTGGCCCTGGCAGTAAACAGCGTTCCCCCGACCAGCGCATTGTCATCCCCGAAGACGTGTTTTCCGAATTGATGGACGATGGTTCTCCACCCGAAGTGCGCGAATAGACGACGCTGGCTTTAGGGAGCATTTTCGCAATAAATGTAGCGCCGGCGGTCGGAGCCGCCGGTGGGGTTAATCAGGTAAAGCCTGCCCCAAGCCATCGGTGCGGTCCCTACGCTGCCCTGGCCGAATCCGGGACCGGCCCCGTCGTCTTCAGGCAGCGACCGAAAATAAGCTCCCGATAATATCGTTCCGCTTGGTTTGCAAAGCCGGGCTGTCAAACGTACGGGATACCTTTTCCCGCCGCTGCGACCGCGAAGCAAGGGCGATATAGTGATTCTGATGTTTTCTCGACGAAACGTACTTCTCGCTCCGCTCGCCGGAGCTGTCGCGGGTATTATGACTGACGCCGTTTCCAATGCTGTTGCTGCGACCGGCAAGATGACCCTGTGCATGCACCAGGGCACATCGCGCGCGGCGGGATTCCAGAAGTCTCTCGAGGGATGGTCTAAAGCCGGCATCAAAAACGTTGAACTCTCTGACACGATGCTCGAAGGCTTTCTCAAAAACGACAGCCTCGCGGCCGCCGGGCGCCTCGTCAAGGACCTCGGCCTTACCGCCATTTCAAGCCAGGCGGTGCTGCCCGATGTTTGGATACCCGGCCCTGCCCGCGCCGCATCGCTGGAAACCTGGAAGAAACGCTGCGAGCAGTTCTCGACTCTTGGAATACCAAAGATCTATTGCCCTTCCGTCACCAATCGCAAAGTCACGATGGACGACTATAAAGCCACCCCGGGCTGCATTCGCGAAGCCGGAGACATCGCGAAACAGTTCAACATCACCGGGATGATCGAGTTCGCCCGTACCTCGACGCATCTCGCCACCCTGACCTCCTCTCTCAAAATGATCCGCGAGGCTGCCCATCCCAACGTGCGCCCGATGATGGACTTTTTTCACTTCTGGTCGGGACTGAGCAAGTTCGAAGACCTCGATCTCCTGAATCACGGCGAACTCCTCCACGCGCATTTTCAGGATGTCGCCGACGTCCCCAAAGAGCTCTACAACAACAATTCGCGGCTGATCCCCGGCGATGGCATCGCGCCCCTCACGAAGATCCTGCATAAACTGTCGGAGAAGGGCTACACGGGGGCGCTCTCGGTCGAGTTGTTCCTCCCGGAACTGGTGAATGGTGACCCCTACGAAGTGGCCCGGAAGATCCGTGAGAAATCCGAAGCTGTATTACACAAAGCGAAGGTGGCCTGAATTGAGTTGGATACGGCTCGGCCGTATTACGCTCCACGCGGCGTCTTGAAGGCTCGAAACGCGCATATCGCGGCCGCCGGTGCCACCTGTTCATTCTCGGCGCGACTTGTTGCCGCAGACCGGACCGGGCGTCTAGCCGAGAGTAGTTTGGCGCAACTCCTGTAGAGCAGAAATTGCCGTGCTTGGCCGGGCAGAAAACTACTTCCCTCGGAAGTAACTTCCCGGTATCGATCTTTGTCCGAGGGCGGGATGACTCGCATTTCCAATGGCTTAGTCACTGGCAAGCAAATTGCTCGAAGGTGGCACAATCAGGAGCTCCCGAAAACGGTGAATATTTCGCGCTCGGGGCTTTGATGCCGACGAATTTTACTCAAAGGATTTCATAACTTGATGCCTCAACCAAATGCTCGTATCGATTCCTCGCGAAGTTGGCACATGACCGGGAACGTGGGCGCGTTCGCCGATTCCGAGCGGCATCTCGGTCATATCCTCAAAGTGGAATCGGTGTGGATAGCATTCGATGGAACACACTTGGGAGAGGACGGCCAGGGTTTTCAGCTCATCGGCGTTTTCCCTGATCCCGACTCGGCGAAGATCGCCGTTGAATTCGTTTTGCTTCGCATAAACGCTTCGCGAGCCAGTTAAGACTGCCCACTATCCAGGAGCTGCGGCAGATCGGTTTGAAAACGGGGAGGGTCCGGCAGAACCTTTGCTTCCGCCGGACCCTGAAGATGCATCAATCGTCTACGAACATGACGGACTGACTCTCTTCACCCGGTCGACACGGAGATATTCGTTAGCCGCGGGGGTTCCGGATTCCCGCGCGTCACGCTGTTCTCTCTTTCCCTTGATCACCCAGCCTGAGATGTTAACGGTTTGTCCCACATGTCTTTTCATGTTTATGTCCCGGTACGGGACCAACCCGTAGGTCATTCCGTTATTATCCGTAAGCGAATACTGGTGAGGTCTGGCGCCACGCACCAGGCAACCCGTTACGTTGGCGACCTCGGTGCTTGCTTTTGCCGTCGGCATGACAAGAAGACCGAAACCGACCAGTCCTGCAATCAATATGGAATTGATAGCTTTCATAATAAGCACCTCCGATCGGAATGGAGCATATAGCGTGCCATTTCCGACCCGGTCGATCAGCGCGCATGAGTAATTCAACTCCATCGCTGACGAACCCCAAGGCAGAGCTGCCCAGCCTTCGTCACCGTATGAAAGCGAACGTCTGAACAAAACAGATCGCAGTTAGCCTCTGACCGCGTGCATCCAATAAGGTGGAGCGATTAGATGAACTATCCGGTCATGGCCGTCGCCTTTTTCGCGGTTTCTACCGGTGCTTTCGGTCAGCACCTCATCGTAACGGCCGAGGGTCGCCATGGGGCAGTGCCGCCCGAGGTGTCCAGGGACGAAGTTTCCGTTGAGGTGAATAAGAAGCCGGTCCGAGTAGACAAATGGATTCCGTTGCGCGGCGATCAGGCAAACCTTGAACTCTATATCGTGATCGATGACGGAGAGGATTCCGATGTGAGCATTCAGTTTGGCAGCTTGAAAGCCTTCATAAATGGGCAACCCGGAACCACGCGAATCGGTCTTGCTTACCTGCGGAATGGATCGGCGAACATCGTGGCGCCCTTGACGACGGATCACGCGCAGCTCGTGAAGGCGCTTCGGCTTCCGATCGGGCAGCCCGGGATCGCCGCCAGCCCCTACATGGGGATCTCGGATCTGGTGAAGAAATGGGCGCCTGCCGATGCAAGGCGTGAAGTATTGCTGATTACCAGCGGTATCGATCCCTGGTCGCCGCCCGATCCGCAGAATCCATATTTACAGAAGGCAATCGCAGACGCTCAGCGGGCGGGAATCCTGGTGCATTCTATCTATTACGCCGGCGCCGGTCATATGGGACACAGCTATTGGCGCATCAACTGGGGCCAGAATTATCTCTCGGAATTGGGTGACGAGACCGGCGGCGAAGCTTACTGGCAGGGCGTCCACAGCCCGGTCTCGTTTGATCCCTACCTGAAAGACCTGACGCAACGGCTGCAAAATCAGTACCTGATGACCGTCATATCCGATGACACAAAGGGCGGCCTCGAACCGGTCCGGGTCACCACAGCAGTGTCGGGGGTTTCATTGGTCGCGGCATCCAGGATCGACATCCAAACTGGTCATTGAGTGGCCCGCCATCGCGATCCCTCCCGGCACGGGCCATGTTATCCCGGCCAATTTATGCTTTCGTGCTCGATGATGCAGTCGGCGAGCCTGTACTGCTCTTGGTGAATGCCTGAAGCATGCCCTCCAGAAACGCGAAAAACACATCCACTGCATATCCCACCAAAAAGGCGATTGCCAGGGGTGGGATGGAAGCTCCCTGCCCAATTGTGAAATTGTTGAAAAGGCCGACGACAGAACCCCCGATCGCAGCGATGAGAAAACGTGCCGAATTGGCAATGGACGGAGTGAATGTCCGTGTCGCCATTTGCTGCTCAAATGTGCGCAACAGATAGGCGCAGGTGCCCAACAGGGCATACAGCGCGGGGAGGATGCAGACTGTGATGGCGCCGTAGAAGAACGACACATCGTCGAGAAGACTTTGGCCAAAGTAGCGCACGTCCTGGTAAACGTTAGTCAGATTATTGTCGGCCTCTGCCAGGTTGGGCAATCCCTTGGGGAGTTGAAAGGTGTCGTGGATCTTGGTTGGGTTGTTTCGGATCGGCGCAAACGGATCCCGTTCGGCATGAAACACAAGTACATTCAATTGCCGGGCTCGCGCGTCAATTGCGCGAGTGGCCGAGGCGAACTGCTGAAGCTCCGCAATAGCTGTCGCCTGGTCAATGGAAGTCCCCTGCTGAGTCGCGGCAGCGGAGGTCTGTGTTGCCGCCGGGGGTGGCCCGAGTTGCGTCCTGAGCTTTACAGCCAGATCATTGGCGGTAGCGATGTCGGTCCGCATGGCATTGGAAATGGCGGAACCGACAAAACTAGCCACCGAAAACGGCAAAATAACGATCGCCAGGCAGATGGCTACCGTCCAGTAGCTCCGAACGGTGGGGCTTGTGTTGTCGCTGCACGCCGTTAAACTCGCGGCCGTGATGGGCTTGAGTCGCGCCGCCAGTTTTGCAAGCGCGGCAAGCAGATTAGCCGCCCGTTCCTCATCCCACCCGGCGCTGATCGCGGACCTTGCCTGCAGGATATGGTCGCGCGTGTCCTCCTCGACGTCGATGCCGGACTCGGCCGCATACTTCAAAAGCCGCTCGGCATCCTCCAGCGCCTCGCCGAAATAGGCCGGAGGCGTGGCGAATGTCACTGAGGCTTCTTTGGTTGGTGTGTCGTTCGCCGAATCCAACTGCGGACTTGCGGTTGCCATGGTCCGGGCCTCCTCAATCCTTCGGGTGATTTTCCAGGTGCAATGGAGATTCTACTCCAAATGTCCGATATCAACGAAAATGTCCGGTGCGGTCAAACCCTGCCTGCAAACGCGATACCCGGCGGCGAGCAGAAACGCGAGTGACCGCGGGCTACTTTTTCAAAGCCACCTTCACGATACGATCGCCCTGGAACGCTCCAAGGTAAATCGAAGAACCCACCTTAAGCGCCACCGACACCCCGCCAATCGGGGACCTCTTGCCCTGCCAATCCAAAACGGTATGTGATTCCATCTTCGCGGGATCGATCTCCGCGACACCGAATCCCTGTATGCATGGCGCGCCGCTACCCGCGGGACAATCGCCGCGGGTTCCTGCCACTCCGGCGGCGATTATGTGATGATCGGTCGTCCACGTCAGGTTGTCGGGCATGAAGTCCAGTTTAGTCACGCCGGTCTCTTTCCCGGCCCTCAAATCGTATTTGTGTACCTCGCGCGCCGTCCAGGCATTTACGTACATGTAACGCCCATCCTGCGTCACGACAACACCGTTCGGGTAACCAATCCTGGTGCCCGGCAATTCCACTTCACCGGTGGCCGCCGTCCAGCGCGTCACGTACCCCGTCGCCTGCCCGCCCAGGAGATTGCTGGTGTCCCCCGGCGTTCTGAGCGCGGTCGGATGCGTTGCGATAAATCCGCCATCCGCCAGCGCCGCGACGTCGTTGTAGTCCTGTTTGGATACAAAACACCCGTGCCAGGCCAATTCCCAGTTCGGGCCCGCGCGCCTCAGCTCGAACATCTCCATGGACTGGCGCCCTCCGTGATTAACGACGTACAGCTGCATCTTGGAATCCGTGCGCTTCGAAAGCGAGATGCCGTGGGGCAGAAGCGCTTCGCCTGGCGGCCCGGGACATGCCGGGTCTCCCCAATCCTTGCGCGGATCGTCTTTAACGGTCATTTTGGCGAACGTCTTTTTCGCCATATCGAACAGCACAAGACCGGCTCCGCCTGTGCCGCCTCTGCCGTTCACGAACTGGCTCACGATAAGGAACTTGCCATCCGGTGTCGGCTCCAGATCTTCGGGAGAACGCGTCCCGCAGAGGATTTCCATGTCGCCGTTGTGCGTCCCGCACTCCATCAGCGGCGGCGGTGCGGGGGCCGCGCCTTGTTGGGCCCAGCCGGCCCCTCCGAGCGTGAGTAGAGCAAACATTCGTATCGGTTTTATTGTCATAGTTGTCTTCATTGGCCCAACCTCGGGTCCAGGCTCGCGGGCGCGGCCGGGAGGGCACTGGGACTCACCTGCATACAGCAATGAAGACTATCAGCATTCCCTGCATGACGGAAGATTCCGAAGCCAATGAACCTGATCCGCCGTCCGGTATTAATGAGTACCCGCTCCAGGTTTGATTTCGCGCTGTGGTGCGCCGGTTGCTTTTCAGCAGGCATCCAAATAGCGAGTCGCGTCACGCCTGCGTCAGTTCGGTGGGTGCGGCCTGAGTTCGAATCCCGGGAGAACCATTATGCGAATTTTCGTAGCTGGAGCCGCGGGGGCGATCGGCAAGAGGCTTGTTCCGCTGCTTGTGACCTGCGGACACGACGTGGTCGCGACCACGCGGTCAGAAGACAAATTCAACTCTCTGCGCGCCTTTGGCGCCGAGCCCGTGTTAATGGACGGGCTAAATCGCGACGAGGTGATGAGAGCGGTTGTGAATTCCCGCCCGGACGTGATCGTGCATGAGATGACATCGCTCGGGTCGATGCGCAGCCTGACGAATTTCGATCCGCAACTGGCCATGACGAACCGGCTGCGCACGGAGGGAACGGAGAACCTGATCGCCGCTGCACGGCAGTCCGGCGCCCGGAAGTTCGTAGCCCAGAGCTATGCGGGCTGGCCGAACATTCGCCGGGGCGGCCGCGTCAAGACCGAATCCGATCCACTCGATCCATGTCCGCCCAAAGGCATGACGCAGACGCTCGCCGCCATCCGTACATTGGAGAGTCTCGTGACAGACGCGAACGGGATCGCCGGAATCGTGTTGCGCTATGGCAGTTTCTATGGACCTGGGACCTCTCTCGCGCTGGACGGCGGGATTTTCGAGCTTGTGCGTCGCCGGAAGCTCCCGCTCATTGGCGGCGGGACGGGCGTTTGGTCTTTTATCCACGTGGATGATGCCGCGGTCGCGACCCGTCTGGCGATCGAGCATGGGGCCCCGGGGATCTACAACGTTGTCGATGACGATGCGGCGGAAGTATCCGTCTGGTTGCCGGAACTCGCGCGAATCCTGGTCGCGAAACCCCCGCGCCATCTGCCCGCATGGCTCGGGCGATTGCTGCTGGGCGACGCCGGTTTTTCTATCATGACCAAGGTGCGCGGATCTTCGAATGCCAAGGCCAAAAGGGAATTGAACTGGCAGCCGAAATACGCGAGCTGGCGCGAGGGATTTCGCAGGGGGCTCTCGCGCGAGCCGTCACGGGACCGGCCGGAAGCGTCTCTCCCAGTAGGTTTTCTCCGCCATCGAGGTTAAAAACACAACAGATAAAGGCGACGTTCCGCCATCCCCCACGCACATTTACTCAACGTCCGGGATGCGGTCATAGTTCCCCGTACCGCCTTCATTCATGGAGCATTTTCGCAAGACAGTGTAGCGCCGGAGGTCGGAGCCGCCTGTGACGTTCATTACGCAAAATCGGTCCCGGACCATCGGCGTCGCTCTTGCGAAACCGCCACTGGCCTGAGGCGTCCGGGGCTGGTCGTGGACAGGCAATGTGGTGGTTTTCAGCCTGGCACGCAGAATCTGCAGGATTCCAATTTTCTTCTATATTCAGTGACATGAGATTTGGCGTGGTACCTGCCTTAACCAAGGGTGAGGCGCATGGATATGAAACACACAAATCTCTCTCTCTTGGGCGGCAGGCGGGCGTTAACCGTCCTGTCTGTTGGCCTCCTCGTCGTCGCCTTGGGAGCGCCCACATTCGGGCAGGCTCCGCAGTATCCGCGGCAGTATCCTGCGCAGGCGCCGCCCGCAGGCGTGCCGCAGCAACCCACCACACAGCCGCTGATGCCGCCCCAGCAGTTGGACGACCTGGTGGCCCCGATTGCGCTCTATCCGGATCCGCTGCTGGGCCAGGCGTTGGCGGCATCGACGTATCCGCTGGAACTGGTGGAAGCCGATCAGTTTGTGCAGCAGAACAGCAATCTGCACGGCCAGGATCTGATGAACCTGGCGCGGCAGCAGAACTGGGATCCGAGTGTTCAGGCGATGGTGGCATTCCCCGACGTGTTGACACTGCTGACCCGCGACGTGCGTTGGACGACCGATCTGGGTAACGCCTTTCTGGCGCAGCAGCAGGATGTGATGGCGGCGGTGCAGCGCATGCGCGTGCGCGCGCAGTCGAATGGACGGCTTTCCTCCAACGCGCAGCAGACGGTCACCGACCAGACGCAGAACGGACAAAACGCAGTGGTGATCGAGCCGGCAAATCCCAATTACATTGATGTGCCGGAGTACAATCCCCAATACGTTTGGGGCTCACCGGCGTGGGGTTACTATCCGCCGCTCTGGTATCCGCCGGTTGCATATGGCTTTGGGTTCGGACCGGACATCTACCTCAGCGGATTCTTCCCGGGATGGGGCTTTGGCTGGGGAGGATGGGGCTTGGGCTGGGGCTGGGGGTGCGGCTGGTTCGGTGGAGGACTCTTCGTGAACACCGGCTTCTTCAGTCATTGGGGCTTCCATGGATACTTTGGTTCGCGTTTCGCGGGCGGCTTCGGCGCGGGCAGATTGGGCTGGGAACATGATCCACTCCATCGAGCCGGTGTGCCGTACGCGAATCGCAGCGTGGCAGCGCGCTTCAACAACTCGCCGCGCTTTGCCGAGGGACGCACCGCGCGAGCGAACACCTTTAGCGCAGCACGGGGTGGGTTCAACGGAGCCCGGGGCGCCGTTAACGGCGGGGGCGCACGTGGATTGGCTCAGAATCGCGTCGGAAGCGCCGGAACCGGGGGGTGGCGGCACTTCGGCGGTAACGCATCGGGTGCCTCTCGCGGCTTCGCGGCTCCCAATGGCGGGGCGCAGAGTTTTCGCGGGAATGGCAGCGCGGCTCGTAGTTACTCGCCACGCTCCTACGGCGGTAACTCCCGCACGTATTCGAGTGGTGGCTTCAGCGCTCCGCGCTCGTCGGGAGGCCGTGGTTTCAGCGGCGGAGGAGGCGCGCGGTCTTTCTCGGGTGGCGGGTTCGGCGGCGGTCACTCGTTCGGTGGCGGCGGTCACTCGTCTGGCGGCGGTGGAGGCCATGGCGGAGGAGGCCACGGCGGCGGCCGCAGATAAGAGTCCTTAATGGCGACGTTCAGGCGGCGGCACGGCAACCAATCCGTGGCCGCCGCGTTGCTTTATCTGGTGGGCTCAATACCCCGCGTGCTACAGACTCGATTTCTCTGCTGCCCGCGAAGAATTTGTACCGCCGGCGATCTTGTCGCCGGTGATTTGGTTGTGGCTCTGGCTCCTCTATGGGATCAGCCTCCGGCCGCGTTCACAATTCCCGCACCGCCTTCATTCTGAATCAATTCAATTGCTTCCAGCCCCTTCCTGCCAGGCATGGTTCGTTTTCGGCCCTTCTACGTGTACCCTCCGGATGAAGCCGGATTCTGCGCGGCGCGCAATCGCAGTCCCCAAAAATGGGTTTGAATTTGCGAATGGCTTTTCGGACCAGTTCGGGCAAAGACGCCCGGTGTGACGGCTCAGTAGCTCGTAATCCGCTCACTCAAAAATTCCGGTCACGCCGCTCCGAAATAATCCGAAGTCCTTAATGGCCAGTGAATTGGGCTCTCTGCCGGCACCGGCAAGCGTTCGAATTCGGGGTCGCCAATGGTAGCTTCAGGCGTGGGCGGAGGACGAAGATGGCGCGGAAGCAAACCGAAACAGTGAAACGAACCGAAAAAGGCTGGTGAGCAACTGCATGAAAGCGCTCGAAAAAAAAGATCTCAAAGTCACCATCGCGGATCTGTTCCGGCTGCGGGAGTTACAGAAGGAACTGGCGCCGAAGGAGCCCGAAAGGGCAAAGGTGACCTGGCTCGACAGCGG
>DATAXN010000034.1:0-13339 GCA_036273015.1 Bryobacteraceae bacterium
ACTGGGCGAAACCCATTGCCAGAAACTGATCCCAACAAGAGAAACTCTTCTGCTGATAGTCGCCGCGATACCGCGTTACACACTTTTGGAACTCGTATCGCGGAAGATGCTCCATGAGCTGAGAAAAAACCGTCTGGCCGACGTTCACCCCTCATTGTCGGCACTCGACCCGTGCTGACTCCGACGCGCTCGGAGGCGATTTCCTGTCGGAAAAAGTTCAAATCGAAAAATCCCGGAAACTCGCTTAACTTCTCCGCTCTCAGAGCGTTGCCGGGAATTCAAAACTCATGTCCCGGACAGCGGTGACTGGATGTATATATCCTCGGCAAGTTGCCGAATGGCGGTTTCTAATTCGCTCGGCTCATGCTCGTTATCGGTCGCCATTTCTTAAGATTGTACGTTCTTCCTTGCTAACGTCCGCCGCGCTTGCATCAAGTGAGGCTGGAATTTTACGTAGCAACGAATTTATCGGCAGCTCCGTGTAACATCTCGTGCTGTGGCGCATCCGGATTCTCGCATGAGACGATCACAACCGAGCGTGTCTTCGCAGCCAGCCCGCGACCAGCCGGATTTCACTAAGGCGAAGGTTCATCCAGCCTGTCCAGAACGTCCTGTTCCACCGCGAGCGAGCGCAGGAGATCGAGGGTATCCTGATCCGCCAGCCCGATAATCTCGGTCACGCATTGCCGGACCTGTGCGACCGTCTCGGGCTTCCATTGGAGGAGCTTGGCGTTCAGCGTCTCGATGAGTACATCCATTTGGATCGAACCTGTTCACTATTCTAAGCAGTTTCGGAGTCAGGGAACCCAAATCCCGCTCAGACTGGAACGACCCGCCGGTAATTCGGTGACCAACTCCAAAAATAAATTTCTCTCCATTCCAACTCCTTCCTCCACCTGACCTTAGCCTCGTCCCGCGCCTCGTCCCCTGCTCACAAACACCTCGATTTCCCCACCCCCGGTGCTAGCTTAATCGCGGGAATACCCACACTTATGACTTCCGAAAAGCAACTCGCGGCCAATCGCCGCAACACTCCCCTGTCATCGGGAATAAAAACCGCGGCGGAACGCACAGCGTCCGGTAGGAATGCCCGCCGCGGCGCACCGACCGGTCAAATCGACGCTGGCAAATCCGCCGAGCAGTTGTTTGCCGACCTCGTCGCTGACCCCTGGTGCTTCAGCCGTATCGCCGTCTGCAAGGTCCGCATCCGCGCCGCCCTGCGGAAGAACATGCGGCAGCTTCTCGACCTCCAGGCCCTCAGCAGCGCCGTCCTGACTGCCAAAACTGCGGCAGAAGCAAAAACCGAATTCGCCCCCGATGCTCAAACTTCACTCGAGCAGTTTGAGGACAGTACTGCTCAACTTATCCCCGCGACGTCCATGCAAAGAAAAGCGCCTCTGGTCAATGGGTTCGAATTTTCGAATCACATCGCACCGGGAAATGGTCAAGCCCTCCGCTTCGGAGCCTTAGTCCCACGAGTCGACGCCGGCGCCACATCGCCGCTGGAAAATGGGTTTGAATTTTCGAATGACTCTCGACATCGCAGCAGGAACGGTCAGGCTCTCCGTTTCGGAGCCTTATCCCCACAAATCGGCCCCGGTAAGACACAGCCGCTGGTCAGCCCCCGTCCCTCGCCTTCCCGAAAGGCGAAAGTCATCCCCATCGACTCCTTTAGACCACCGCGCTCCCCCACGGCCGCATGAACCATGAATTGCAGGGCAGACAATCTTGCCCGCCGCCCTGCGTTGCTATCCTGAACCTTAATAGATTCAGGAGCATAATCCACTTTGAACCGCATCCTGCTGGCTTTCCGCGCATTTTTTGCGCTTCTGTTCGGAGGCAAACTGTCTCCGGACCTCATTTCGGACCTCGGCCTCGCCCCAAAACCGCAGGCTGCCAAGGCCCAAGCTCCGCCCAAACCGGAGCCGCCCGCGGTGAAGCCCGCTGACGGCGCGCTGCAGCTTCTCGGCATTCTCCAGCGCGACGCCCGCATTCTCGACTTTTTCATGGAAGACATCGCGCCCTACTCCGACGATCAGGTCGCCACTGCGGCCCGCGACGTCCACGACCACACGCGCGAAGCCCTGATTCGCCATTTCGCGCCCGCGCCGGTGATTGACGCCGTCGAGGGCAGTGTCGCCAATCCGCCCGACGGCAACCCCGCGCTGGTCAAATATGTGGGGAACGTTCCGGCTTCCGGAAAACCTCCCGCTGGTCTGTTGCGGCATCGCGGTTGGCGCGCCACCGCCGTCTCTCTGCCCGCGCTGAATTCCCGTCAGGATCTCGCCGTGCTCGCGCCGGCGGAAATTGAAGTGGAGTAGCCGTCGTGCCCCGGTCCTCCAGCGGGCGGTATTGCATCGGAATCGATCTCGGCACCACCAACTGCGCGCTCGCATTCACGGAAACTTCGGAAGACGGTGCCGTTGCAATCGTCCCCATCCCGCAACTGACCAGCGCGAACGAAGTTGCCGCGGAGCCACTGCTTCCCTCGTTCCTCTATATTCCCGGCGAGCGCGATTTCCCTCCCGGATCGACTGCCCTGCCTTGGGACCCTGCCCCTCATTACGTCACCGGCAAACTCGCCCAGCGGCGTGGCGCCGAAATCTCCAGCCGCCTCATATCGTCCGCCAAGAGTTGGTTGTCTTATTCGTCGGTCGATCGCACCGCCGCCATGCTTCCCTGGAAATCGGCCGAGGGCGTAACCCGCATCTCGCCGGTGGACGCCTCCGCCGAATATCTGAAGCATTTGCGCGCGGCGTGGAACGAAGCTCACGCGGACGCCCCTTTCGATGAGCAGGAGATCCTGGTCACCGTGCCGGCCTCCTTCGACGCCATCGCCCGCGAGTTGACGGGCAAAGCCGCCGAAGCCGCCGGATACCGCAACCTCACCATGATCGAGGAGCCGCAGGCCGCGTTCTACTCGTGGCTCGAGCGGCATCCCGACTGGCGTCAGCGCGTCAACAAAGGCGATCTTGTTCTGGTCGTCGATATCGGCGGCGGCACTACCGATTTCACGCTCATCGCGGTAACGGAAAAAGCCGGTGAGCTGCAGCTCGAGCGCGTTGCGGTCGGTGAGCACATCCTCCTCGGCGGCGACAACATCGATCTTGCCCTCGCCCACACTGTAGCGGGCGACCTCGCCGCCAAAGGTCAGAAGATCGACGGTTTCCAGTTGCAGGCCCTCTGGAACAACTGCCGTCTCGCGAAAGAAAAATTGCTTGATCCTGCGTCCAACGCAGACGAAGCTCCTGTCACCATCCTCGGCAAAGGATCGAAGCTGATCGGTGGGACCATCAAAGCCAAGCTGCGGCGCGAGCAGGTAGAGCAGGTTCTGGAGGGCTTCTTCCCGGCCGTCCCCAGCACGGAGCTGCCGCAGATAAATCGTCGCGCGGCCCTGCAGGAAATGGGTCTGCCCTACGCGCACGATCCCGCCATCACGCGCCACCTCGCGCGCTTTCTGCGCCAGCAGGCCGCCGCCGCGGAGCACGATTCGGTCCGACGCGGCGCCAGCGGTCTCGCCTGCCCCACGCACATCTTATTTAATGGCGGCGTCATGCACGCGCAGTTCGTGCGCACTCGTCTCCTCGACATTCTGAATTCCTGGCTTGCCGACGAAGGTTTCAAGCCCGTCCAATCGCTCTCCGGCGAGGACCTCATGCACGCGGTCGCGCGCGGCGCAGCCTATTACGGCAGAGCGCGTCAGGGCAAGGGGGTCCGCATTCGCGGCGGCATTCCGCGCTCCTACTATGTCGGCATCGAGTCCGCGATGCCCGCGGTTCCGGGTATGGCCGCGCCCCTCAAGGCTCTGGCGGTTGCGCAATTCGGCATGGAGGAAGGCACGTCGGTCGCCATCCCCGATCGTGAGTTCGGCCTGATCGTCGACCAACCTGCAGAGTTTCGTTTCTTCTGCTCGGCCGCGCGGAAGAACGATCCTCCCGGCGCTCTCATCGAAGACTTCGGCGACGATCTCGAAGAGCTTTCACCGGTAGAGGTCAAACTGACTTCGGACCAGCAGACCGCCGGCCCGGTCCCGGTATCGTTCGAAACGGTGATTACCGAAACCGGCGTCTTGCAGTTGTGGTGCGTCGCCCGCGACGGTCGCCGCTGGAAGCTCGAATTCAATGTCAGAGAAACAATTGCTTAACCCCATGGTTTTCGTGGGGCAGGGCTTCGGCCCTGCCGCGGGCCTTCCGGCCCGCGCAACCTTCCCGAAACGCTTGTCCAATGGAGCCCAGAGCTAACCCATGAAAGTCGGCATAGACCTTGGCACCACCAACTCCGCGCTCGCCTGGATCGACCCGGCCGACGCGGAAGACACCAGCTTCCCGCCCGTTCACATCTTCGATATTCCGCAGCTCGTCGCGCCCAATCGCATTGAGCCGCGCCGCACTCTTCCTTCTTTTCTCTTTCTCGACGAAAACCGTCCCGTCGGCGCCTGGGCTCGCGATCAGGGCGCAATCGTTCCCACGCGCCTGGTCCACAGCGCCAAATCGTGGCTCTCCAATGCGGACGTCGATCGCACCGCTAAAATCCTTCCCTGGGACGCGGGCGAAGGCGGCCGCGTTCTCTCTCCCGTCGAAGTCTCCACTCGCTTCCTGAGCGCGATCCGCGAAGCGTGGGACGGCAGTAGCCGGTTCGGTCCTCTAGCCGATCAGGACGTGGTTCTCACCGTCCCGGCTTCCTTCGACGAAGAAGCGCGCGAGCTCACCGTCAAAGCCGCGAACGACGCCGGCTTGCCGCGCCTCACTCTGATCGAAGAGCCGGCCGCCGCTTTCTATTCCTGGATCGCCAACAATTTCACCCGCTCCCGCAAGCTCCTGTTCGACGGTCAGGTGGTGCTGATCTGCGACGTCGGCGGCGGCACCAGCGACTTCTCCCTGATTCGCGTCGCGCGCGATGGCGACAAAATCGACTTCACCCGCACCGCGGTTGGCAAGCATCTTCTTCTCGGCGGCGACAATCTCGACCTCACTCTCGCCTGGCTTGCGGAATCCAAGCTGGGCAAACAGCTCTCCATCCGGCAGCGCAGCGGCTTGCGCCGCCAGTGTTCCGCCGCCAAGGAGATTCTCCTCTGCGATCCGCATCGCGAAAGCGTCGAGATCAGCGTGCTCGGCGCGGGATCGTCGCTGATCGGTGGCACGCTCAAAACGGAGATCACACGCGCCGAGGCGCTCGAACTCACTCTCGAAGGCTTTCTCCCGCTCACGCCCCGCGGCGAAAAACCGAAGGAAGAGAAGCGCAGTCTCTTCCACGAGCTCGGTCTGCCTTACGTCTCCGACCCCGCCATCAGCCGCCATATCTCTGCATTTCTCGACTCGGCTAACCTTAATTCAAACAGCGCCCCCGACGCCATTCTCTTCAACGGCGGCTTCTTCATTCCCGAAATCTGCCGCACGCGCGTAGCGGACGTTCTCGAAAACTGGTACGGCAAGCGCCCCGAGATCTTTGACAATCGCGATCTCGATCTGGCCGTAGCCAGCGGCGCGGCTTACTACTCCTATGTCCGGTCGACCGGCGCGGGCGTTCTGGTTCGCGGCGGTCTTCCCCGCGCTTACTATATCGGGCTCGCTTCTGAAGACAGAGCCGCAACCGCCGTCTGTCTCGTCCCGCGCGGCGCTGAAGAGGGCGATAGTGTCGAAGTCGATCGCGAAGATCTGCAGCTCGTCGCCAACAAGCCGGTCGCATTCCGCCTGATCAGTTCCCTCACGCGCACGGACGACAAGCCTGGCGAAGTGGTTCAGTTCTCCGAAACTGAAGAGACTCATCGTCACGCGCCGCTCGAAGCCGTGATCCGTTTTGGCAAAGGCGGCGAGCGTCTCGTTCCGGTCAAACTCGGCGCGCGCCTGACCGAAACAGGCACGCTCGAGACCTGGTGCGATTCCAAAGTCAGCGATAATCGCTGGCGGCTCCAGTTCCAGCTTCGGAAATCCGCGCCTGCCGATTCAGCCCCGCGCCGTCCCGCCGCGGTAGTCAGTCACGAGGCCGTCGAAGCAGCGAGCGCGATGCTGCGCGAGACATTCCAGTCCGGGGCCATTCCTCCAGAGGAACTCCCTTCACGACTCGAAGCTGCGCTCGGACTCGGACGCAACTCGTGGCCCGTCGACGTGGCCCGCGGCCTCGCTGATATTTTCATCGAGCAGATGGAGAATCGGAAACGCAGCGCAGCGCATGAGATTCGTTGGCTCAACCTGGGCGGCTTTTGCCTGCGTCCAGGCTTTGGCTACATCGGCGACGAATACCGCATTGAGCAGGTGCGCCGCATCTACGCCGCCGGTCCGCAGTTCGGCAATCAGACGCAGAACGAAATCGACTGGTGGATATTCTGGGGACGTCTCGCCGGCGGGCTGAATCGCAATCAGCAGGTGGATATCGTGCAGCGCCTGCTGCCCTTCCTCGTTCCGAAGCCCGGCAAAAAAGTGCAGCGCATCAACAACAGCCTCTATCGCGAGATGTGGCGCACCGCATCCAGCATGGAGCTGATTCCGCCGATGAACCGCATCCAGCTCGGCGACACCCTGCTGAAAGAATCCAAAGAGGACTACGTCCTCTGGTGCCTCTCCCGTCTCGGTGCGCGCCAGCTTTTCTACGGACCGTCGAATCAGGTGCTCGCGCCGTCCGTCGCATCGCGCTGGGCCGAAGCTCTGCTGAATCTGCCCAAGGCAGCCGACGCCTTGGTATCGCTCGCCCGCCGCACCGGCGATCCCGTGCGCGATGTCTCCGCCGCCACATTCGCCGCTGTTCGCGCAAAGTTGAATGACCCGGGGCTGATCGCGCAACTCGAAGGCGAAGCCGAACGCGACGAACGCGCCCTCGGCCGGATCTTCGGCGAAGCCTTGCCCTCCGGCCTCGTCCTCGGCTAACTCCAACCCGTGGGGCGGACGATCGTTTTCTGTCGTCTGCCTTGTGCTTTCGCCGGAAGGCAGTTGAATTCTGGCTGCGCCCTGAGTAGGAAGTTTTCGTTCACGCGCTCTTGAATCTATTTTTCACTGAAACAACGCCACTTATCCAAGTCCGCGTGAACAACTCCATTTTTATAGTGCATACTGATGCCGGAACCAACTTCCGGGGACACCTGTCGAAGGCGCACCTCGGGTCGATCTCTGACAATTGAATATTCGAATGTGACAGGCCACACGCGGGAGTGTTCTTCGAACCGGGAGGGCGGTTCGCAGGAGAGTAATCTCAGGACAGATATGAAGGCAGCCATCCTCCAATCGCCGCGGGATGTTTTCAAACGTCCGCTTGAGATCGCGGAAATTCCGAAGCCGCGAATCGGCCCCGGTCAGGTTCTTTTGCGCGTGCGCGCCTGCGGAGTCTGTCGCACCGATCTTCACATCACCGAAGGCGAACTGCCGCCTTTGCGCCGGCCTCTCATCCCCGGACATCAGATAGTCGGCGAAGTCATCGAGGGCGCGACGAGCGAACATCCGCTCGGCTCTCGCGTCGGTGTCTCCTGGGTCGGCGGAGTGGACGGCACTTGCCCGCACTGCAAACGAGGCGCGGAAAACCTCTGCGATGCGCCCGTCTTCACCGGCTACACGATAGACGGCGGCTACGCGGAGTACGCTGCAGCTCGCGCGGACTTTATCTTTCGGCTTCCCGACGCGCTGAACGATCTGCACGCCGCTCCGCTGCTCTGCGCCGGCATTATCGGATTTCGCAGTCTCCGTGTCGCCGGCGTGGAGCCGGGCGAAAACGTCGGTTTGTTCGGCTTCGGATCGTCCGCGTCACTCACCATCGCGGTTCTCCAGGCGTGGAAGTGCAAAGTCTATGTCTCGACACGCGGCGAATCGCATCGTAAACTCGCCGTCTCGCTCGGAGCGGACTGGGTGGGCAGTGAAAACGAAAAGCCTCCGGTGCAACTCGACCGCGCGATAACCTTCGCTCCCAGCGGTGATGTCGTCGTAACCGCTCTTTCCTGCCTGCGCAAAGGCGGGGTGGTGGCCATCAACGCCATTCACCTCGATCGCGTGCCTCAATTCGACTACGACAGCCTGCTCTGGGGAGAACGGCAGATTCGCAGCGTCGCCAATATGACTCGCGCGGACGCTCGCGACTTCCTCGCTCTGGCCGGTCAGATCGGATTGAAACCCAAAGTCACGGTCTTTCCGCTCGACCAGGCGAACGAAGCTCTGGCCGCAGTCAAGAAGGATGCTATCGATGGCGCCGCGGTGATCGTTACCGAAGCGTGACGAACACGTGATGCATCTAACAAACGGCGATCCAGGAAATTTATGGGCGTCAGAGCGCATTCCTTCTTGCAGTGCGGGTTGCGTTTGGTTAGATTGGTTACATTTATGTCACTTGTTCCCAATCCCGGTATTCGGTTTAACGACTGTCTGTTCAGCGAACCGGTGGCTGTGGCAGGTTGGATTCCGCCGCGATGTCCCGGTCTTTTCGCGATCCTCGTAAACGATCCGAACTGGGCTCCGAAGGCGTTTCAACCCTTGTATTTCGGAGAGTTTGGGAACAATACACCTCTTCAGGCCTTGCCCGTCGACTACCCTCGCCTGCTGGCGGCGGCTCAGGGAAGGACTTTGCTGGCAGCCGTTCTGCCGATGCCCTTCTCGACCACCGCGCAGCGCAGGGATTTGCGCAACGAGTTGACTTCGGCATACAATCCCGAATGCCAAACCGGCGGCTCTGTGCTCCACCAGTCCGAGTTGGCAACCCGGTTCGGCGACCTCGAAAAGAGACACCGGGAACAGACCGACCAAGTGATGGTGCTGCTGGCAAACATCAACCAATCCTTCCTGCCACCGCCGGAAACGCCGCGCCGCCGTATCGGATTCATGCCTCAGACAGAACCGGCGGGGTGACTTCACAGGCGGCAATTGCCGCTATTGCAGACGGAAACTCGCGGAAACCCGGGCGTAATATTCGAGTTCACCGGTAGCCTGCGGAGTACCCGCGCCAAAAGTAAAAGGCAACGCCGAACGGAGCGCGGTATACGTGCCGTTTGAGGCGATCAGTTCCTCGGAGATCGAGATCGGATCCCCGATTTGTTTCCCGGCGGCTGCCGCCAGCGTTTCGGCCTTGGCGCGAGCGTCTTTCCCCGCGGCTTCGAGCGTCGCTCTCCGTGCGCCGGCCTCGTCGGAAGCCTTGAAAGAGAACACGCCCGCAATGATCGCTCCCGCGCGTGTGGCGGCGTCCAGGATTTCTCCGGCACGGTTGCTGTCGCGGACGTTAACACGCACGATATTCCGGGAATGACAGGATCCGAACTGCAGGTCGGTTGGGGCGCCGTACCCCGCCTGCCCGATTTGCGGCATTCCGTATGCCGGCAAAGCCTGCATAACTGGTGTGTACAAATTAACGACGTTTTGCGAAATCGTCTGCAGATCGGCCGCGTGTACTCCCAGTGCTTGCAATGCCTGGGCCACTTGAGTAAATTTCGTTTGATTGTCACGAAGCGCCTGCGCCGCGGTCGGCGCACTGGCCACGATTTCGATAAGAAACTCCGCGTGCTCTGGTGAAACGCGGCGCACGGCTTCCCCGGTCACCGTCACTCCCTCGACCGGTTTCGCAGATCCCGGCTGAGTATGTCCCTGTGATGCATAAGATGCCATTGGCTCTGTATCCTTTCTCGCAATCTTTTCCGATAATGGTTCTTCCACGCCGGACTGCCGGTGAACGGGGTCCGGCTTCAATTCCACTTCGCGACGCGTCGAAGAGGTGTCTCCGGCGCGCTCATTTTTCTTTGTTGCCATTCTGTTCCTGGAGACGCTCCCCCCTCGGACGCGGCTCGGATTGAGGAACTTCCGAGCCGCGTACGTCGGTAGGCGGTATGTCGCACCGCATCAATAAAATCCGCGTTGCGCCAAATGATACGGATGGATCTGACCAGGAGCCTGTTGGCCGACCCAACTCTGCGGCGCGAGTGGGTATCCGGTCTGGGCAAATCCGGTTTGGGCAAACGGCGTCTGCGCGAACGGCGAGGCGTTTTGCTGTCCGAACAGAGAGCCGATTTGCCCATACTGCGGTTGACCAAACTGCGGTTGTCCGTAAACCGATCCGGCCTGCAATGCCCACTGCTGCGCAAGCATTGGATTTGTCTGCAGACTGGCCGCGATCAGCGGGTTTTGCCCCAGCAACGGATTTTGAAGCCCATTATGCTGCAGCGGGCTTTGCCAAGGGGAAGTTTGGCCGAACAACTGCTGCGGGATCGCGCCCTGCGACGCCAGGATCGACGCGAGTTGCTGTAGTTGCTGTAGTTGCTGCAATTGTTGCTGCTGTTGCGCGATTGCCCCGTAGTTGGGGATCCCGGCGTAACCTTGCTGACCGAATGGGGAAACCCCCGCGGTCTGAGCAACTCCGGCAAACGGATTGACCAGCGCGGGGTTGATTACTGTCTGGGTGGAGTATGGCAAGCCAAACGGGTTCATCGCTCCCGCATACGCCCCCAGGGAAAGTTGCGTCTGTAATGGATCGTTGGTAATCATCTAATCTCCTTGCCGCACAAGCCGAATCGGCTTACGCGGATGCGTGTCGAGGAATTCGCGAAAGGTGCGGGCCGCCTCTGATTGGAATCAGGTCCGCTGCCTTTCACGCCCCGATCATGCCATGGAGCGCACACAGGAGTATGCGCTGGATGCGGCACTTTCCGCAGGTGCCGCAAATCCTCCTGAGCGCCTCAAAACTCGACGGCGGCACGGACACTGTTGCCGTGCGGTTTCACTCTTTCGGCCTGCGGGCTTTGCAGCCAGTTTTTTAGCTCTTCCCGCCGAAACCTCCATTGGCGTCCGACTTTGATCGCGGGAAGTTCATGGCATTCGGCCCAAAGGCAAACCGCCCGGGTCGATATTCCAAGCCATTTTGCAACCGCGGCGGTTGTGAGTAATGGTTCGTAATTAGATAACAGTGTCATACGCTTCTTGTTGGATTTACAGAGAATAGATTCCGAAAAGAATCGTGTACAAAAAGGATCGTGTAAAGGTGTAGCGCATCAACCAGGCTGTTTGCCTGATGCTGCTGGCTCGCCGGGAACTTATGGCCAATGGCCAATCCCATCATGCCTCGTTCCAGTTTGGGGAAATCGTAAGCGGGTGTCAAGCCACCGGAGCGATTTCGCCCGGTCAGGCAAGAGCCTTTAATGTGGTCGGCAAATTTCCGAGGGTCGGCTCCGCCGACCTGATGTCATTTAGGCAGCCGGTAGGCCACAAGCTCACCCGAGTAGGTGCCGCCGCTGATCGCCAGCACGATGTATTGCTTTCCGTTGAGCATGTAGGTCATCGGCGAACCGCTTTGCGGTGCGGGCATGGGAACGGCGCCCACTTCGTTGCCCGTCGCCTTGTCGTAGGCGCGAAGCATCGCGCCGCGCTGCCCGTTCGCCTGGGTAGCGAACCCGGCTTCGCCCGCCACCACCAGACTCTTCGTCACCAGAGTTCCGATGATCCCCGACCGCCCCGTGCGCGGAACCGTAACGCCTTTGAGCGCGGGATTGTTGCGGACGTTGTCCGGCGTCTCGCCGTGCGCAACCTGCCACACGATCTCACCTTTGTTCAGATCGATGGCGGTAATACGCCCGTAAGGCGGTTTGATCAGCGGCATGCCCTTCACGTTCAGGCCGCCGTTGCCCGCATCGGGCGGAGGGGCGTTCGCGGAGCCGGAACCGTTGCTCAGGCGCGCGCCGGTCAGCGCCGTTCCGGAGATGTAGGCCATCGTCGAAATGTCCGGGCTGGGAGGCGGTATCAGCCCCAGACCCGAAACAATGGTCTGCGAGAACACATACACCGTGTGGGTTTCGGGATCGTACGATCCGCCCGGCCAGTTCGTTCCGCCGGTCGCCGAAGGCAGATGCAGCATGGCCAGCGGACCTTCCAGCTTGCTCACCACCGGAGGACCGAACATCGGCCCCAGCTTGTAGCGCGACACCAGCTTGACTGCCTCCGCGCGCAGTTCCGGAGTGAAGTCGATCAGATCGTCGATCGAAACTCCCTGCCGATCGTAGGCGGGTGGCTTCGACGGAATCGGCTGCGTCGGCGAATACCACTCGCCCGGCACATCGCCTTTCGGAACCGGCTTCTCTTCGATCGGCCAGATCGGCTTGCCGGTAGCGCGGTCGAATACATAAAGGTAAGCCTGTTTGGTCGGCTGCGCCACGGCTTTGATTGTGCGTCCGTTGATCGTGACGTCGGTAAGGATCGGCGCGCAGGGAATATCCATGTCCCACAGCCCGTGATGCACGAGCTGGTAGTGCCATCTTCTTTTGCCCGTCTGCAGATCGACGGCAACCAGCGTCTCCCCGAAGAGGCCGTTCCCGGGGCGGTTGGCGCCGAAATAGTCGCCCGTCGGCAGTTCCACCGGCAGGTACACGAGGCCGAGATCCTCGTCGACGGAGATCTGTCCCCACACACCGGTGTTCCCGGTGTACGACCACGAGTCGTTCTGCCAGCTGTCGATGCCGAATTCGCCCGGCCGCGGAATGGTGTGGAAGATCCAGAGGCGCTTGCCGGTCCGCACGTCGAATCCGCGAACAAAGCCTTTCACGTTGGACTTGCTCTTCGGATTGGATCCGGACTTATGCGCCGCGCCGACAATGACTATGTTGCGCGCCACCACGGGAGTCGCGTGCAGGCCGATTTCGTTGTTCAGCGGATCGATCTCCTGATCGTCGTCCTGCTTCAGATCGACCGCGCCGTTCTTCCCGAAGGTCGGCACCGGGTTTCCGGTCTTCGCATCCAGCGCGATCATCCGGTAGCCGGGCGTGACGTAGATGATTCGCTCTTCCTTGCCGTCGGTCCAATATGCCACGCCGCGGCCGGAAAGCTGACGGGGCGCTGCCGTTCCACGCGCGCCTTCATTCTCGGTGTGAGTCCAGAGCAACTCGCCGGTGAGCGCATCCAGCGCGATCACCGCGCGGCGCGATCCCGCCGTCGTGTAAAGCACGCCGTGCACCATCAGCGGAGTCGACTCATATTGGAACTCCGGTCGCGGTCCCTGATGATCGGTCTTGAAGCGCCACGCGACTTCCAGCTTGCTGAAGTTCGTGGCGTTGATCTGGTCGAGCGGCGAGTAGCGCGTGTTCCCGAGGTCGCCGCCGTAGGTCGGCCATTCTCCGTTCTTCGCGCCGGACTGCGCGGCAAGCGGAAGCGAAGCGATGGCTAGTAAAGAGATGGCAGCGGGTATTCGCATAGCGTGTATCGATTTCCGGTGACGTTGATCGTATCAAAGGCGGATCAATTCATGAGCGCCACGCCAATGTCAACGCAAAGTAGAAATGTCCTATTCCCTGCAAAGTAGAAATGTCCTGTTTTGAGGGAGGCTGGAGAGAAGTCGTGTTAGTCTGGCCGTGCCGGTGAAGCGGAGACGGGCAATGCTGGCGAGCAACCCGTTCGAG
>DATAXN010000035.1:0-12416 GCA_036273015.1 Bryobacteraceae bacterium
CTCCCCGTTCTTCATGCTGATTAACAATCCACAGCATCCGTTGCTCCTCCCTTCAGGCTCATCTGGCATTGGAAACCGATAGCCCCTTTAGGCTCATCTGGCATTGGAAAAGACTGACCTGCACAGGTTCTGGTAAAATACTGAAACATCGACAGGTATCGCGCCGCTCTCGTTCTTTCGCCCTGCGACCAGAGCGAATAGTCTATGGATTTCGATCAGCTCCACACGTTTCTTGAGATCGTCCGCCTGAAGAGCTTCTCCAAGGCTGCGCAGACGTGTTACCGTACGCAGCCCGCCATCAGCGCTCAAATCCGCCAGTTGGAACACGAACTGAAAGCGGAACTCTTCGAAAGGTTCGGCAGCCGAATTTCGCTGACGACAGCGGGAAAGATATTCGCGGAATACGCGGAGAGAATGCTGGACATCCGCCGTCAGGCCCAGAATTCGCTGAACGAGCTTGAGACTTCGCCGCGCGGGGAACTTGTGATCGCGGCCAACGAAGCCACCTGCATTTATGTGTTGCCCAAGGTCTTCGCGGAATACAAGACGCAGTTTCCGGGCGTGCAACTGCAGGTGAATCGCTCTTACGGAAGCCGCGTAGTGGAAGCGGTGATGGAAAATGTAGCGGATTTCGGACTTACCCAGCTTCCCGTTCTCGAGAAGCGCGTGCAGGTCGTCGAGATGCATCGGGACGAGGTTCATGCGGTGGTTCCGGCCGACCATCCGCTGGCAAGAATGGAAAAGGTCCTCTGCGAAGATGTGGTTCCCTACCCTCTTCTATTGCCGCAGACCGGAATGACCCGGAGCCGCCTTAACGCATGGTTCGAGAGAGTGGAAGACGAATTGCAGGTTTCAATGGAACTGGATTCGTCCGAGACGATGAAGCGGTTTGTGATGGCGGGCCTCGGGATCACCTTCCTTGCAGCTTCGAATTGCCAGGAAGAAGTTGAGGCAGGAGATCTCAAATCGATTCCGCTGGGCCCGGACCCGATGATCCGGAAGCTGGGATTGATTTATCGCAAGGATAAAGCTCTTCCCAAATCGGCGCTTGGATTCATCCAGGTGATCCTCGGCCAGTTTGGAGAGCCGCGCGCAATCGCATAGCGGAGAATAAACGCATGACCTGCCCGCGATGTCATTCGGAGTTCGACAACATCGAGGGCGCCTGCCCGGCGTGCGGAGTACAGCTTCTGCGCAACATCTCGGGGGTCATGAAAACCTCCGCCGTAATGATTGCCGCGCGCGGCGAGAGCGGTTTCTACCGCTCCGTGCAGGAAGTTCCCGAACCTCTGCGCACGCAGCTGATGGAAACAACGAGCAGCCGGAACTCCGGGATTATCGTCATCGCGGATCGCGCGGGCAAAGAGCAGCTCACGCAGGTGATGGCGCGGCGCGACGCCAGGGTCGGCAATTCAGATGAATCCGCAACGGATGACGACATCGAGGATTCGCAGGAATCGCACTCGATTACCAGCCTGCCGTGGCTGGCGTGGGTCGGTTTTGTGCTGGTGCTCATTCTCTCGGCAATCTTTTTCGCCGCATTTGAGATCCGCTGGTAGAATCGGCCCTTGGCGAAGAAAATCGTTGTATTTGGAGCGCTCGGGCAACTGGGAGTTGAGTTATGCGCGGAGCTGACGCGGCGCGGATACGAAGTCCGTGGTTTCGAGCGCAAAGCGCTGGATATCAGCAACGGTGAGAAAGTCGAGCAGGCTCTAGCCGAATTCGACCCCTGGGCGGTCTTCAATGCAGCGGCCTACAACCAGGTGGATGTAGCCGAGAAAGAACCACTCGCCGCGTATGAAGGCAATGCGCTGGGCGTTCGAAATATCGCTCTGGCCTGCCGTCATAACGATGCCCGCCTGGTTCATTTCTCGACCGACTATGTATTTGACGGAAAGCTCGGCAAGCCGTACGTCGAAACCGATCCCACACATCCGCTGGGCGCTTACGCGGTTTCGAAACTGGCCGGCGAACTGTACGCTCAGGCGTACCTGGAGAGGCCGATCATTGTGCGAACGTCCGGAGTCTTCGGCCCGGGCGGATTACGGACCGCGCGGGGTAATTTCCCGGAGCTGATGCTGCGACTGGCGCGCGAAGGAAAACCGATCCGCGTGGTGGCGGATCATATCGCCTCACCGACATTCGCGCCGGCTCTGGCCAGCCGTTCCATCGATGTGCTGGAGCGGGATCTGGACGGAATTTTCCACATTGGTGGAGGACGACCGATTTCGTGGTTCGACTATGCGAAATTGATCTTCGCAACTGCCGGGCTTTCGCCGGATCTCACGCCCACCAACGAACGGGAATATCGAACTGCTGCCAGCCGGCCGAAATTTTCCGCGTTGGAAAACGCGCGGCTAAGGGCGCATAACATCGAACCGATGCCCACTCTCGAAGACGCGATCCGCCAATACTTCGCGACGCGGAATCCTTAGACCAATTTCACGATCAGCGCGAAGCATTCGATGAAGGCCTGGCGACCCGCGTCGCTTAAGTAAAATCGCCGGCGGCGAGACCGCCAGCGCTATACAGGGCTACGGGCAATTGTGAAGATACTTTAGTTGTTCGGAAGCGCGTAGTAGCCTTTGCGCACCTGGACCTTCAGATCCTTGTTCGAGGTTTTCAGGTCGATCTTGCGAAAGGACCCATCTTTCTTTCCGTTCGTCGGTGTATAACCGATCGCATACTGCGTCCGCATTTCCTGTTGAATCTGATCGAAGATCGAGTCGAGGGTGTTCCTGCGATCGACCTGCATCATCCGTCCGCCGGTTTCTTCGGCCATTTGCTTCAGCACGCCTTCGCCGCTGTAGCCGCCGCCGAAACCTCCGAACCCGTAGCCCGCGCGGTCAACATAGAGGATTCCGTAAATGATCGCGTCGGCCTTCTGGGCGGCCTCAATCGCAGCCTTTTCGCCTAACGTGCTGCCTTCATCCTGCCCATCGGTGATCAGCACAATGGCTTTGCGTCCTACTTCCTTCGCCAGCATGTCGTTAGCGGCAAGGTAGACGGCATCGTACAGAACCGTACCCCGCTGCTTGTTCAAAGTGGGGACCGGACCGGAATTGATGCCGGAAAATCCGGCATTCAGCTTGAGGTGGTTCAAGCCGTCCTGAAGGATGCGCGGTGAGCCGGTGATGTCCTGCAGAAGCTCCGAATCCGCGCCGAAGCTGATCAGGAACGCCACATCCTTCTTTCTCAGGACGCCCGAAAAGAATGCGGAAGCGGCGCGGCGTTCGATTTCGATCAGGTTCCGCTGACTGCCGGAGACATCGACGAGAAGCCCGATCGTCAACGGGAGATCCGTCTCGCGCGTGAAGTACTTGATGGTTTGCGGCGCGGCGTCCTCAGCCAGACTGAAGTCGCTCTTCTCCAGATTGGAGATCAGGGCGTTTTGCTTGTTGCGGACCGCACAATAAAGGTTTACGACATTGACGTCAACCCGGATGGGCTCGGCGGCATCGTCGTCCGCCTTCTGCTGGGCATCCAAATGAATCAGGACAACCGGTAAAATCAACAGAGTCGCGAGGGTCAGGCAAATGGTTCTCATACAGTCGGTAAGATCGTCAGAATGGACGCGCCACAGCCCGTCTTTGTTTCATCCGGTTCCTTGCCATGCGCTCCGCCCTTAATCATCTCAGGAAATCCGACCCCGTGTTAGCTGGGATCATCCGGCGGGTGGGCTCATACGCGATGCAGTACCGTCAGCCCTCCTTCGAGACGCTGGTTCGATCGATTGTTTATCAGCAGCTCAGCGGCCGGGTCGCCAGCGTCATTTTCGGACGCCTGCATGAGGCGGTCGGCGAGAAACAACTGACTCCCGCGGGGATTTTGAAACTCCGCCCGGAGAAGATGCGCAAACTGGGGCTCTCGGGACAGAAGACTCTGTATATCCGGGAGTTGGCCAGGCACACCAAGCGCGGCAGCGTCGTCTTCGAAAAGCTGCCGGATACGGACGATCCGGCCGTTATCGAGCATCTGACGCAGGTGAAAGGAATCGGCGTCTGGACGGCCCAGATGTTCCTCATGTTCGCGCTTCGGCGACCGGATGTGCTGCCGGTAGCCGATCTGGGGATCCGGTCGGCGATGAAAAAGGCGTACGGGCTGGACGATCTGCCGAAGCCTCCCGAGATGGAGAAGATCGCGGCCTGTTGGAAGCCCTATTCGTCGATCGCGTGCTGGTATCTATGGCGAAGTCTGGAGAACGGCGGAACTGCCTGAAAAGCTCCGAACCGACAACTCAAATCCGGCTGCTCGTTTCACTGCTATTCTCAAAGCGGTGGACCTGAATCTCGAAACACTCAAGAACGAAATCCTCGGATACCTCGAGAACTCGGACTTCGCAATCTTCCGGAGCCATCCCGGTGGACTCGACGGGATACCCGTAATCGCGTGGGACACGGAACGCTGCCCGGATTACCGCGCTTTTCTCGACACGGCGCGCAAAGTAGGCGAGAAGATCATCCTGTTCGCATCCAGTGAAATGGAAGAACAGGAACTCGACGACGCGCTGGAAGAACTGATGGAAACCGAGTTCACACGCGAGGAACGCCGCGAGCTCGAAGTACGGCTGGCCAAAGCGCAGAAACACATCGGCGATACCTGCTCGATTGAACTTGCCTTCAGCCACGACTCCCATCTCTACGTCTATGAGATGAGCCCGGACTGGTATGACGATTTTGTCGATGCCTGCGACGAAATCAGCTCCGTGCTGCCGCTGGATGACGCCGGTGAGGGCACGGGAAGCGACGGGCTCGGCGGTTATTATTCCAACAACTAGCCGCTGGATTTTTCCGGCATCAATTCCTTCAAACAGGGCATTGCCCGACGTCGGCTTCCTTGCGGAGGAATTGAAGCTGCCGCGAGCGGCGGCGCAGATTTTGTTCCAGCGCGGATTTCGCGATGTTGAGACCGCTGCCCTGTTTCTCAAGCCCAGGATCGAAGACCTGCACGACCCTTTCCTGCTTCGGGATATGGATCGCGCAGTGGAGCGGATTCGTCTTGCCACCAGCCGGCGCGAGCCGATCGAGATTCACGGAGATTACGACGTCGATGGCGTTACATCGACCGTAGTGCTGAAGAAGGCACTGGAACTGGCGGGGACCGAGGCTGGTTGGCATATTCCGCACCGCCTGCACGATGGATATGGGATGCAGCCGGGAGCAGTCGAGGAAGCTGCCAAACGCGGCGTGCGTTTGATCATCAGCGTGGACAACGGCATTCGCGCTGAAGCCGCCATCGCGCGCGCCAATGAGCTGGGAGTGGATGTGATCGTCACGGATCATCATCTGCCGGAAGCTGAACTGCCCCCGGCGCTGGCGGTAATCAATCCGAACCGCGCCGACTGCAGCTATCCGAATCCGAATCTTTGCGGAGCGGGGGTCGCGTTCAAGCTCGCGCACGCGATTCTGGCCGGCGTCGGATGGCCGACCGCCAAACTCCATCGCGTGCTGGAATCTCTCCTGAAGCTGGTGGCGATCGCGACGGTGGCGGACATCGTGCCGCTGACAGGTGAGAACCGCGTCATCGTGAAACACGGGCTGAACGGGCTACGCGAGGTGCGCAATCCGGGCCTGCGCGCCTTGTTGAACGCGGCAGGATTTCAGGATCGCGTCCCGGATGCAGGCGAAGTCGGATTTCGCATCGCGCCGGCGATCAACGCGTCGGGACGCATGGACAGCGCCGGGCAAGCCGTCCGAATGTTCCTTACCAGCGATCAGGAGGAAGCCGATCGCATCGCGCGTGAATTGTTTGCGCTGAATGCGGAGCGGCAAATTGCCGAACGTTCCATTGTCAAAGAAATCTTCGAGCAGTGCGTGGAGATTCCCGTGACGGATGCCGATGCGGCGCTGGTGCTTTGGGGCGAAGGCTGGCATCGCGGCGTGGTAGGGATTGTCGCCAGCAGAGTTGTAGAGCGCTTTCACCGCCCGGCAATCGTGTTGGGCGTGGAGAACGGCGTGGCGCAGGGCTCCGGCCGCAGCATCGAAGCCTTTCATCTTCTCGACGCGCTCGAAAGCATGCGCGAACTTTTCACGAAGTTCGGCGGACATGCGCACGCGGCGGGACTGACGCTGCCGGAATCGTCGCTTATGGTTTTTCGCGAACGCCTGCGGGCGTGGGCCGGTGAGCGGCTGACAGTTGAGGACCTGAGACCAACGGTCGAGATCGACGCGGTGGTTGAGTTCGGAGAAGTGAACGACACGCTCTGGCGCGCGCTGGAGCAAATCGCGCCGTTCGGGATGGGTAATCCGCAGCCGTTATTCGGCGCGCGCGGCGTTCAACTGGCCGGACCACCGCAGGTCTGGAAAGAAAAACATCTCAAGCTGGCCGCGAAGCAGGGCGGTCGAACGCTGATGATGAAGGGCTGGGGCCTGGCTGAACTGGCGGAAGAGTTGAAGGATGCGAAGGAAGTGGATATTGCGTTCGAGATGGAGCGCGACTGGCTGGGCGGCTGGGGTCCGGTCTTAAGGGCCTGCCGGGTGCGCGAGGCGGCGCAGGCCGCGTAGTCGAAATCAGGGGGCCTGGTTGATCATGAAGGTCGCCACACCGTCGAAGAATTGACGCAGCCAGGATTCCACTTCGACCGGAAGGGCGGCTTCGGCCAGAGCGTTGTTCATCAGTTCAATCCATCGGTCGCGCGCGGCTTTATCGATGACAAAGGGCGCGTGCCGCATGCGCAGACGCGGATGGCCCCGCTGCTCGATATAGCGCTGTGGCCCGCCGAAGCGGAAGATCAGAAAGTCGCGCAAACGCTGTTCCGCGCCGGCGAGGTCGTCGGCGGGATACATGCGGCCGAGGATGTCGTCCTGCGGAACCTGCCGGTAGAATGCGGCGACCAGCCGATGAAATCCTTCTTCGCCGATGAGGGGGAAAATTTCCTGGTCGTCTATCGATGCGGGCATGGGAGCCGCGACCAGTATCGCATCAGGGGTGAAATCCGCTTATGCAGCTCTACGGTTTGATCACCTTCACCAAAAAGTAGTTGATGGACTTGGGAACTTCCCTGAACCAGTGGGGAGTGCCCGCGGGAATCGTGATGACGTCGCCTTTGACGAGATGGTGGGTTTCACCGCCCTCGATGTGGTCGCCCAACCATTGATCGGGCCGGGACTGCTTGCCGCCGATCATCTTTCCGCCGGTTATGAATGTCGCCTCGCCGTCCACGACGTAGAAGATGTCCGTCTCCTTGTCGTGAACCTCCACTTGGCCCGGTCCCTTGCGGCGCGCGCCGGACACGGTGAAGTCGCTGCCTTTGGCCAGCGAACCGCCCTTCTCCAGTGCCGCGGCAACCTTCGCGGCGTCGACATAGGTCACGGGGGCGGGATCGGCCGCGAACAACAAAGTACCCGCTATTGCGAATAAAAATACGAGCTTCATCGTTTCGTTTCTCCTGAACGCGCCGGGCGGAAGCCCGGCGGCAGGGCCGAAGCCCTGCCCCACATGTTTCCGTTAACTCAGATTGAGCGGGTCCGGCGTGAGGCGTCCGGTGCTGTCGCCCAGCTTGTCAACCGGCATTCCAATCTTGTCGAGCAGACTGACCAGCAGGTTGGTCATCGGAGTCTTGTCCGGATAGTTCATGTGCCTGCCGCTGGTAATTGTTCCGTTCAAACGTCCGGCGAGCACACACGGCAAATCGAAATGGCGGTGCAGATTGCCGTCTCCCATACCGCTCCCGCACAGAATGAGCGAATGATCGAGCAGCGTGCCGTCGCCGTCCTTCGCCGCCTGCAGCTTTTCCAGAAAATACGCCATTAACTGCATTTGATAGAAATCGATCTTCGCTTTTTTGGCGATCAGATCCGGATCGTTCCGATGGTGAGACACCGCATGGTGCTGATCGGGCACGCCGATGAACGCAAACGTGCGCGAACTGAGCTCCCGCGACAGGATCATGCTGAACACGCGCGTGAGATCGGCCCGGAACGCCAGCACCTGCAGATCGAACATCAGCTTTGTATATTCGTCGAAGCTTTCGGGGATGTCTACCGGCCGGTCGATCAGATCGACGGTCTGCGTGGACTGCGATGCAGGATTTTTGATGCGCTGCTCGATCTCGCGCACGGAATCCAGATATTCGTCAAGCTTCGTGCGGTCGCCCGGCCCAAGATCGTTCGAAATCCGGCCTACCTCATGCAGCACCGAATCCAGAATGCTGCCCGTCTCGCGCGTGCGTTCCTGTCGCGCTGCCGCGTCGCCGCCGTCTCCGAACAGCCGTTCGAAAACCACGCGCGGATTGTTTTCCGTCGGATTGGGAGTGGTGTCATTCCGCCAGGAAACAGTGTTCACGTAAAAGCAGTCACCCGAGTCGCATGCGCCCTGCGTGGGGAAGTCGACGGTCAGTTCGAGCGAAGAGATGCGAGTGGTTTTGCCGATATAATTCGCCGCCAGTTGATCGGCAGTGGTGGCCAGGCGAACTTCGGCGCCGGGCTGCGTGCGGTCATAAGCGTGGACGCCGGTGAGCCATGCCGCCGAAGCGCGCGGATGATCGCCGGTGCCGTCGCCGAAAGTATCGGCCTGCGAATGGGCGAGCCCGGACAACACCGTAATCGAATCGCGCACGTTGGCGAGCGGCTTCAGCGTAGGGCTGAGTTCCAAGCCCATGCCCGTCGCAGCCGGGTTCCAGTTTTTCTGGATGACGCCGTTTGCGATGTAGATGAAGCCGAGACGCGGGGGCGCCGTAGTTTTAGCCGAGAGCGCGGGCGCCATCGCATCGAGCATCGGAAGCGCGACAGCGGCTCCCATGCCGCGCAGAAACGTACGCCGGGGCAGTGCTTTCCGCGTAATAAACATCAGTTCGCCTCTCTCATCTGAAATGCCGGGGTCCTGACGACTTCTTCCACCAGACTTCGGACCGCATACTGCTTCTGCTGCGCAGCCCGCACAATCTGCCGCACCGAAGGCTCATCATAATACTGGACATTGCGCCCCAGCGCGTACATCAGAAGATTTTCCGCCGCGGTGGAAACGAACTGGTCCGGATTCCGCAGCAGTTCCTTCTTCAATCCCGCAATGCCTTCGAACTTTCTGCCATCGGGCAGAACTCCGGATACGTCGATGGGGTTGCCGCTATCGCGGTCGCGATATTTGCCGTCGGCGTCGAAATTTTCCATTGCGAAGCCGATCGGATCCATGCGCGCGTGGCATCCGGCGCATGCCGGGTTCGCGCGGTGGGCCACCATCGCCTCTCGCATGGTCAGAGTGGTTCCCGGTTCTTTGCCTTCAGTTTTGAGCGACGGCACATTTGGCGGAGGCGGCGGAGGCGCCGAAGCCAGAAGGTTCTGCAGAACCCATTTGCCGCGCAGCACCGGTGACGTGCGGTTGGAATAAGACGTGATCGTGAGAAAGCTGCCTTCTCCCAAAAGTCCGCCGCGCGGACTGTCCGGCGGAAACGTATAGCGGCGGAAATAGCTGCCGCGAATTCCGGGAATTCCGTAGTGCTGCGCCAGCCGCTCATTCAGAAATGTATAGTTGGCGGAAATCAGATCGAGGATACTGCCGTTCCCGCGGAACACGCTGTTCAGAAACAACTCCGTCTCCTGCCGCATCGCTTCGCGCAGTGTCTGGTCGAATTCCGGGAAGAGAATCTCGTCCGGCTGTTTCGATTCGATATCGCGGAGATAGAGCCACTGCGCGGCAAAGTTGGTCACGAGCGCTTCCGAACGAGCGTCGGCGAGCATGCGCTGAACCTCCTGCTCCAGCACCGCCGGTTCGTGCAGCTTATTCTGTTCGGCGAGATCGAGGAGGCGGTCGTCCGGAATGCTGCTCCAGAGGAAGAAGGAAAGGCGCGACGCCAATTCAAGATCGCTGACGCGCCAGGTTGCGCCGGGTTTTGCGCTTGTCTTCAGATCGGCCGGTTCATGCTCGATGCGATACAGGAACTGCGGGCTCACCAGCAGCCGTTCGAGCGCCTTTTCGATCCCGAGATCGAAACTGCCTTTGGCCTTTCCGTCCCGATAGAACGGCATCAGCTCTGCGAGATCGGCATCCTTCGCCGGCCGGCGGTAGGCGCGATGCACCAAGGTGGTGAGGATTCGTCTGGCGCAGTCATCCGTCTGATCCGCGCAGACAAAAATCCGGGCGCGGCTCGCCGATTCCCCCGGACCTTTCACATCATAGGGACCGAGTACATCGACTTCGGCAATCGAGGGCAGCGTCCCCCGGCCACGCATGCGGGGGCGGAGCGTCGATTCATCGAAAGCTTCGGAGTGTTCGGCAAAGGTGACTCCGAGCACGTGTTGGCCGGCGGCAATCGGAATGCGGAATTCGAGCGGAGCCGGCGCAAGGGCACGTCCTCTTCCCGGGCCGCGGCCGGAACCCGTCTGAGCCGATCCCAGCGTTGTGCCCACCGTTGAATCACCAACCCGAGCGCCGTCCACAAGAATGTCCAACTGATGCGGCTCCCGGGGCGCGCCCGCCATGTCGACCTTCACCAGGTAAGTTCCGTCGTCCGGAAAATCGCTGCGGATGGCCAGACCGCCGCGCGTGCCATACGGAAGGCCGTCGACGCGCTCGTCCTGCGGATGTTCGGGGTCCATCTTGTAGACGTTCACCAGCACCGGCATCTTCGGATCGCCCATGACGAAGCGGCTGATCTTGTGCGCCGCATCGATGTAACGCTCCATCGTGCTGGGCGAGGTGAAAAGCAGGTCGGCCAGGTTATCGAAGCCGCTGCTCGAGTTGTCGGCAGGCAGCAGCAGGGAAAAATCGAGCTCTTTCGGAAGCGCATCTATGGCCAGCAGATCGCGAATCGCGTTGGAGTATTCGGTCCGGGTGAGACGATGCAGCAGCGGCAGTTTGCCGGGGATGGGATGGCTGGCAGCGGAACGGTCCAGTTCGGTTTCCAAATACGACCGAAGGGCGTTGCCAGCCGAGGCATCCGGCTTCGGCGCTCCGGCCGGAGGCATCGCGCCGGCGCGGAGTTTGCGAACGACCTTTTCCCACGTTTCCGCGGTTTCGGGGACGCGGTTCAGATCCGCGGGATTCAGCACCAGCCCAGCGGTTTTGAGCTTGTCGTTATGACAGGTCAGGCAGTACCGGTTCAGCACTGCGGCAGGTTGGGTTTGCCCGTATACGACAGGGACAGAGGCCAATGCGATCAGCAACGCGGCAAAGCGCACTCACTGATTATATTGGAAAGCGCGAACCACACGGGCGTTCGCCGACCATCACGGGAGATCCGCCCCCAACGGCCGGCCAAGGTGCGTTAAGCTGCTTTACCGCTAAGCTCGAACGCCTTCGAGGTTTGGCAGGGAATTTTCGCGTGAATGGGCATTTGGGTACTTCTTAAAATGATGAACGCCGATCAAGGCGGATAAACGCGGATAACTCCGTAAAAGTCCTATGTTGGGTTCACTTCGTTTCGAGAAATTTTTTTTTGAAAAATTCCGATTCGGTCTACGCCGGGTGCAGCAACGTCGTGCACTCCGCAGGATCTTGTTCGGCAAAGTCTGCCGCGGGCTACATGGATTCGGCACTCGGATTCGGTGCTTGCCGAACAAGGATACAGGTGTATTCAGTTGTCAAGGAGCGATCGGCCGGAGCCCCTTCGCAGGGATGGCCTGTATCCATTCGCATCAAATGAATACAAAAACCAAAAATGGTCAAACCAACACCGAACCGGAAATGACGCCCGATGCCCCAGGAGTATTTATGAGGCGGGCATCCGGTCCCGGCACAAGTATGCACCACGGAAATGGGCTGGCGTGCGTTAAATCGGATAAGTGGCGTTGTTTCAGCGAATAATAAATCTGCCGGGGCGTGAATCGCCCACCAGCGGGGCTGGTAACGAGGGATGGAAACACGGAGTGAATCAGCGTCAGAAGCGACTTTGCCGGGTCGTTGACAACAGAAGCGCCGATTCTTCAGCTACTTAAAATTGAAGATTTTTTCGAAGGAATGGAAAGGAATCTCATCGATTTCGTGACGCCGGATGACCGAAACAAAGCTTGCTTGCATGAGTGATTTTCCCGAACGCCGTATCTTGGGAGATCCTCCGCAGCGTCTAAATCCAGCCCATTCTCCGAGTGGCGCGTAACTCACCCGGAGTCGTGCAACGAGAACGCCGTTTTTTGGAGAACTTCGCAGTCGATGACCACGGGATGCTGTTGGGCGTTGCTACCCGAAGACAATGACGATCGGATTCGCCCGCGGCCGGCTCTGCGGTGCGGCACACACAAAAAGCCCCCGGCTCGCGCCGGGGGCTTTGTTCAGTTCGCGAATAAGGCGCTTATCGCCTTACCGTAATGCTGGTTTGAGTAACCGACGGGCCAAACTGATCCATGCCAATGCCCTTGGGGGCGGTCGGGATTACCAGTTTCACCCAGACGGCATCCGGACCCTTGAAATACGAAGTCTCGGTCGCCTTGCGCAGGGCGTCGATGCTGTCCTGCTGCTTCCCGGAGGTCGCGTTGGCGAAACCC
>DATAXN010000036.1:0-61333 GCA_036273015.1 Bryobacteraceae bacterium
AGCCCTGACCCGAGGCTGAAACGCTCGGTCACCTTGTCAGGGGATAAGGCCTGTCCAGTACTCTGCGACTTGCCAACAGGGCCGAAGCCCCGCCCCACATCTGCTGTCAGCGTCTTCATCTGGTTTGTTGGCCCGAAGGGCCATGTGGACCACTCACGGTCACGGTTCGGTAAACTCTTCCGAAGCGGCAACGCCGCCCTCCTCACACGCGAATTTCTATCTGAGCTCGAGAACTACAACCGACTTCGCCGGAATCGTCACGCTCAACTGTGAGCCGGCGCTTCTGATTCCGGCCAAGGGAACGGGTTTGACTATCGCCGGGGTATCGAATGTGTTCATCGCGTTCATCGCGACCGCAGTCAGCAGTTCTCCCGTTGCCGCCCGAACCGGGAGACCATCCATAGTCGCGGTGATTTCGGCGGACCGGTGCGGATCGAGGTTGACGAGGGACAGATGAACTCGCCCCGCACTATCGCGCGAGGCTGAGGCGCTCAATTCGTCTTGCGGAGCAGTCAGCTCAACAGGGATCCGGGTCGCCCCCTGATGAACCTTGTACATGCGAAAGACGTAGTAAGTGGGCGTGAGAACCATTCGGGCTTTGTCCGTGAGAATCATCGCCTGCAGCACGTTGACCATCTGAGCGATATTCGCCATTCGCACCCGGTCGGAATGGTTGTTGAAAATGTTCAGATTGATTCCCGCGACAATCGCATCGCGGAGTGTGTTCTGCTGATACAGCGCACCGTGACTTGCGCCGGGTTCGGCGTCGTACCAGGTTCCCCATTCATCAATCATCAGGCCGACGCGCTTTTGCGGGTCGTACCGGTCCATAATCGCCGCATGTTTCGTGATGAACTCGTCCATGCGCAGAGTTCTTGCGAGCGTCGACTGCCACTCCTTCTCGCCGAAATCGGTTGCCGAGCCTTTGTGGTCCCAGTTGCCGGTCGGGAGCGTGTAGTAGTGCAGGGAAAGACCGTCCATATACTTCCCCGCCCGGTCCATCAGCGTTTCCGTCCAGCCATAGGCGTCGTCATGCGACCCAACCGCGAGCTTTCCGATGCGATTGCCGGAGTAGTTTTTGATGAACGTGGCGTACCGGCGAAATTCATCGGCGTAGTATTCCGGCCGCATGTTGCCGCCGCATCCCCAGCTTTCGTTGCCGACCGCAAACCAGGAAATCTTCCACGGCTTGTCACGGCCGTTCTGACGCCGGAGATTCGCCAGCGAAGAGTCGGAGTCGGACGTCATGTATTCGATCCAATCCATCATTTCCCGCGGTGTGCCCGTGCCGAGATTGCCGTTGATATACGCTTCCGCCCCGAGCATTTCGGTCAGAGCGAGAAACTCGTGCGTGCCGAAAGCGTTGGTGTCCACTCCACCCCAGCTTGCGTTGGGACGCCGCGGACGCTTGTCGCGCGGGCCGATGCCGTCGCGCCAATGATACTCGTCCGCGAAACAGCCGCCGGGCCAGCGCAGCACGGGAATGTTCAGATCCTTAAGCGCCGCGACCACATCGTTTCGAATACCGCCGGTGTTCGGAATGGATGAGTTTTCGCCGACCCAAATGCCGTCATAGATCAGGCGTCCCAGGTGCTCGGCGAACTGGCCGTAGATGTTGCGATTGATGACGCCGGCCGGTTGATCGCCACGAAGGACGAGGGAAGCTTTGTATGTTGGCGCGCTCAGAGACGGGCTTTGAGCTCGCGTGGAGTCCGTACGCGGAAGGATCAGCAAAGCGGCAATAACGGCGAGGAAGATCAGCCCGCCCTGCGGGAACGCACGTCGACGGAATATTGGCACAAGGTTATTCTCCTGCAAAAACGGAGCGGCGAATTTACGTTCTGTCAGGGATGCGAAGGCGAAGGGCGATCTGTTTGTTGGAAAGCCGCTCCGCTAACAGTGGCGATTTCGGCGCTCGCATAAACGAACCCATTGGCCTCTTTCCCAGCCGCACAACGGACTGGCGCCTGTGCGGCGGCCTCTTTCGGGTCGCCGGGCAAGTCTTTTGTTTGCCGGCTGTTATCCGAGCCAGAGGTTTCGCGATTCTTCGTTTCCTGACTATCCGGGGCGGTCGCTTCATTACCCTTCGCGCTCTCGCGCTCAATCTCTTCACGCTCCGCGTTCGCGCGGCGCTCCGCCTGCAGCTCTCGAAGCTGGCGGAAAGCTTCCTTTATGGTGCGGTGCAGACGCTGCTCGTAGATGCTGAGGTTGACGAAGGCCTTCGAATGGTCGCGGAAGGCGCGGGCTGCCGTCATCACACCGCGGACTTCGGGATCGGGAATGTCCAGGTCGTCGGTGTCTTCATAACGACCGATGCCGAGCATGCCGTCCTCAATGGAACGGACGCGGTTGATGCGCCACTGATTGTCGGCGATGGTCTGAGCGAACTGACGTTCGACCGGAGTTTGGGCGTGGAGGCTGTCGACGATTTCCTGAGAGAAAGCCTGATAAGCGGCCATGTCTTCGGTGGGGAGCACGACGACGCGTGCGGTGAGGCCATGGCGGAGGGCGTTCATGCGGGAGCGCGTCTTTCCCTGCGGCGTTGCAGGACCTTCGGACTTCAGTGCGTTGAGACGATTGGCGACGTATTGGGATGGCGGCGGCATAGGGTAAAGTTCTCCGGCTTCGTTATAGCAGGCGGAAAGAGGGCTGGAGTGTTAAATGGTTGATTCTATTTATTAAAATAGCTGTCACCGGCGGATTGCTGGTTGCCGGATTTTCGGGGAAACGTCGCAGTTGGGTCAGCTCGTGGTCATATGACTGTCAACGCGGGGACACGCAGCGGGACCGGGTGATCAAACAGCGGCAGGGCGAAAAGATTATTCTGAGAGAGGGACGCGATGACGATCACCGTTAACATAAAGCCGGAAGTTCAGGCAGAGCTTGCTCGTCAGGCCGCCGCTCATGGACGCGCTCTCGAAGCCCATGCCGCGACTATGCTCGAAGACGCCGTTCATCTTCCGGCAGATGTGCGCAGGCCCGCTTTCGACAAGGAACGGGCGCGGGCGGCGGGTGAACGCATCCGCGAGTTGCGCAAGGGAGTCACGCTTGGGGGCTTGACGATAAGGGAGTTGATCGACGAAGGCCGTCCTTGAGTCGGTTCGTTCTCGATAACACCGTGACGATGGCGTGGTGTTTCGGCGACGAAGCGACACCGTTCACGGAATCCCTGCTGAGCCGTCTTGCGAGCCTGACCGACAGCGCGATCGTTCCGGCCTTATGGTTGTACGAAGTCGTCAATGTGACCGGACTTGCGGTTCGCAAAGGGCGCATCACGGAAGAGAAGGCGAACGCTTTTTTGGAGAGCCTCGCCGACCTCCCGATTGAAATCGAAGACCCGACCCGAACGCGGATGTTCGTTTCCGTCCGGGCGCTGGTCGGCAGGTATAAACTCACCGCCTACGACGCTTCGTATCTGGAAACGGCGATCCGTCACGATCTGCCGATAGCGGCGCTCGATAACGCGCTGACGAAAGCCGCGCTGGAAGCGGGCGTTAACCTCGTCCAGCTATGACCCCGGCGCTCGTTCCCGTTTCGCCTGCCGCCGAGTTCCGCTTGCCCGCGCTCATCGCCGGGGCGGGGCATTGGGCCGCGCTGCATTTGCCTGAATACTCCTGCAACGGCCAGCGGCTATCCGGTTGACGGGACAGGACCCAGCCGGTAGGGTGGAAGAAAGAAGACAATGGAGCGCAGACCATGAACGGCATCCAATTCCTCACCGACGACGTTCTGGTGTCGCAGTCGCGGCGGCACGAAAAGCGCATTCCGTTTGAAAAGGTCAAGGCCGACCTGATCAAAAGCGGAAAGCTGCGTGGCTAACTACAGGCTCGCCCTCACCGAAAGCGCGGGAAAAGAGCTTTCCAAACTCACCGGTTCAGCGGTGGAGCGTATCGCGGGCCGCATCGAAAAGCCGGCCGACAATCCCCGGCCCAGCGGCTGCAGGAAGCTCAAAGGCGGGGTCAATGAATGGCGCATCCGCATCGGCGACTATCGCGTCATTTATACCATCGCAGACACCACGAAAACCGTGGATGTCACACGTATCGCCCACCGCAAGGAAGTCTACAAACCATGATCGGCGCTGCCGGCGCCCTCAAGATGTCCATGTGTTTCTATAATTCCATTATTATAGAATTATAGAAACGATGGCTACGAAACCGACTGAAGAAGAGATCACCCGGTTTGCGGATATGTTCTCGGCGATGGGAACCGGGCCGCGGTTGCGGATTATGCGCGTCCTCCTTTCGGCTCATCCCGATGGAATGGTAGTGGGCGAAATCGGGAACGATCTGGGGATCGCGGCGTCCACGCTTTCCCACCATCTCGAAAAGCTTAAGAACGAGAGTCTGGTCAAGGTCAGACGCGAAGGCACGTATCTCTGGTATTCGGCCAATTCGGAAGCCCTGCAGGAGTTGCTCGGCTTTCTCTACGCCGAATGCTGCACACGAAACAAAGCTATCGAGCCACGGGCGATTGTGCGCCTGTGTAAGTGAGGAACTGATGGAATTGAAAGAAGTCGTAAAAGAGAAGTACGGACAAGCAGCACTGCGCGTGAATGCAGGCGGCAGTTCGTGCTGCGGTGCCTCCGCGGCACTGGATGGCTGCTGCGACCCGATTACATCCAACCTTTACGATGCCGCGCAAACCGGGCACCTGCCGGAGGAAGCGTTTCTGGCTTCGCTCGGCTGCGGCAACCCCACGGCACTGGCGCAACTCAATCCGGGGGAAACGGTTCTCGATCTCGGCTCCGGCGGCGGCATCGATGTGCTGCTTTCGGCGCGACGTGTCGGCCCGACCGGCAAAGCGTACGGCCTCGATATGACAGATGAAATGCTTGCGCTCGCACGCGAAAACCAGCACAAAGCCGGAGTGGAAAATGTCGAATTTCTCAAGGGCGAAATCGAGCATATCCCGCTGCCGGACTGCACCGTTGATGTGATTATCAGTAATTGCGTCATCAATCTGTCCGGCGACAAAGACCGGGTGCTGCGCGAGGCGTTTCGCGTTTTGAAACCCGGCGGGCGCTTCGCGATATCCGATGTGGTGACCCGTGGAGCAGTGCCGGCGGAGGTGCGCAGGAACATGCTGCTGTGGGTCGGCTGTATTGCCGGAGCGCTCGGCGACGACGAATACGCGGAGAAACTGGCGACGGCCGGCTTTCAGGGCATCGAGATTGAGCCAACGCGGGTTTACAACATCGAAGATGCGCGGACTTTCCTAAGCGGGCAGGGTGTGGATGTCGACGTTATCGCGCCACAGGTTGAAGGCAAATTTCTGAGCGCTTTCATTCGCGCCACCAAACCAATCAGGGCCGCCAAACCAAAAGGGCAGACGACGGAAAACGATCGTCTGCCCCACGAGATGAGAGGGCGGAATTAAGGGTTGTCGTGACACAGACGCGGCGGATCGTCGCCGAGATGGTCGGCACCGGTTTTTTGCTGGCCGCCGTGGTGGGTTCCGGCATCATGGGCGAACGCCTCAGCGGCGGAAACGTCGCGATCGCGCTGCTGGCAAACACGCTGGCAACCGGCGCTATGCTGGTCGCGCTCATACTCACGTTCGGGCCGATCTCGGGCGCACACTTCAATCCGGCGGTGACGCTGGCCGACGCGTCGCAAGGCGGTCTGCCATGGAGAGAAGTTCCCGCATATCTGGCGGCGCAGGTGGCCGGTGCTTTCGGGGGAGTCGCGGCCGCGCATCTCATGTTTGGAGAGCCGCTCTTCAGTGCGTCGCGCCATGCGAGAGCAGGGGGCGCACAGCTCTTCAGCGAGTTTGTCGCGACGTTCGGGCTGCTCTGCGTCATTTGGGGTTGCGCACGGCTGCGGTCGTCCGCCGTACCGTTCGCCGTCGGCGCTTACATCACGGGCGCATACTGGTTCACCGCGTCGACCTCCTTTGCCAATCCCGCCGTGACGCTTGCGCGCTCGGCAAGCGATACGTTCGCCGGTATCCGGCCGGGAGACGCGCCCGGTTTCATGGTTGCTCAACTGGCGGGAGCGGGCGCCGCTACGCTTCTGTTTCGCTGGCTCGCGCCGTCGCTTCCCAAAGACGCCGCAGCGGTCGTGGTGTCCCATTCCGAGAGGTAAATTTTATGAGCGACAAGAAGCGGGTGTTGATCCTGTGCACCGGGAATTCAGCGCGCAGCCAGATGGGGGAAGGGCTGCTGCGCCACGATGCGGGCGACCGCTTCGCCGTTGAGAGCGCGGGCACGAAGGCGAGCTTCGTGCGGCCGGAAGCGATTGCGGCCATGCGGGAGCTGGGCATCGATATTTCCGGTCAGCGCTCGAAGAGCGTCGAGGAATTCGACGGCCGGCATTTCGATTACGTCATTACCGTTTGCGACGATGCCCGCGAGACCTGCCCGGTGTTCTTCGGGCCGGCGGAAAAGCTGCATCACAGCTTCGACGATCCAGCGGCATACCATGGCTCCGAGGAGGAACGGCTGGCGTTGTTCCGGCGGGTACGCGATGAGCTGCGTACATATTTGGCTGAGTTCGCGGAAAAGGGCTGTCGCGCAGGCGCCCGGTAAAGAGTCAGGCAGGCTGCTAAAAAGAGGCTTCTTACCGCTCCCCGGAAGACACGCTCCCCGGAATACATGAAGCTCCGGGCCGGGCGAAAGCCCGGCCGCAGGGCCGAAGCCCTGCCCCACACGCGACTGGTAGCCGCATCTCCGAAAGCATCATTGAATCCCACCACACCGGGATATAAAGTAGTGGGGTCATGACCGCAGCGCTGCGATGGGCCGGGATTTCGGTGTTTACGGGCCTTCTGTGTTGCGGATCAGCTGCAGCTCAATCCCCCGCGGCGCAGCGGGCACTCCTCGACCAATACTGCGTTGTCTGCCACAACGACAAAACCAAAATCGCCAACTTCTCTCTTCAGACGCAGGACATCAACGCGGTTGGCGATCATCCCGAGGTCTGGGAACGGGTGATCCGGAAGCTTCGCGCGGGCATGATGCCACCGCCCGGAATGCCGCGGCCGCCGATCGCGAAATATGAAGGCCTCCGCGACTGGCTGGAAGCGCAAATCGATCGGAAAGCCGCTGTCCATCCGAATCCCGGTTCCGTCGTTCTGCACCGGCTGAATCGAACGGAATACGGCAATGCGATTCGCGATCTGCTGGATCTCCAACTCGACATCCCGGCCCTTCTGCCGGCGGACGATTCCGCGCGGGGCTTCGACAACGTGGCGGGGTCTCTCACGATTTCCCCGACGCTGATCGAAGCCTACACATCCGCGGCCACACGAGTCGCACGGACGGCGGTGGGCTTCTGGAAATCACCGGCCCAGGCTGTATACATCTCTCCCGCCGACACTTCTCAGAATCAGCACATCGAGGGATTGCCGTTCGGCACGCGCGGCGGAATGGCGGTTCGTCACAGCTTCCCGTCGGACGGCGAGTACAAGTTTTCCGTTCAGAATTTCGGGCTCGGCAAGTTCATTCCCGGTGAAAAGCTGGAGTTCCTGATCGACAACGAGGTGGTCGACATACGCGACTACAAAGGAGTGGGTTTAACCGCCGCGAATGCGGCCGACAACGACGGTTCGATCGATGTCACGATTCCGGTGAAGGCCGGATCGCACATGGTCGGAGTGACGTTCCTCGCGACGAATTACCGCCCGAGTCTGGATTTGATCCGGCAGTATGAACGAAAGTCGCTCGAGGACAATTCGATTCCGCAGCTGCAATATTATCCCGCGATCGGAAAACTGCAGATTCAGGGGCCGTTCACGCCCACGCGTCCGGAAGACTCGCGCAGCATTCGCAAGGTCTACACGTGCAGACCGTCGAGCGCCGAGCAGGAATCTCCCTGCGCAACGCAGATCCTGACCACGCTGATGCGCCGCGCGTGGAGACGCCCGGTCAAACCCGCAGATATGGAGTGGGTGCTGGGGTTCTATCAGCAGGGGCGCGAGGAAGGAAACTTCCAGGATGGTATCGAACTCGCCCTCCGGCGCATTCTGACGAGCCCGCAATTTCTGATTCGCGCGGAGCGGGAGCCCGAAAACGTTCAGCCGGGGCAGCCGTATCGGATTACCGATCTGGAACTCGCATCGAGGCTGTCGTTCTTCCTCTGGAGCAGCATCCCGGACGATGAGCTGATCGAGGTCGCCGCCAAGGACAAACTGCATCTGCCGACGGAACTCGAGCGGCAGGTGCGGCGGATGCTCTCCGATCCCAAAGCGGACTCGCTCGTGCAGAACTTCGGCGATCAGTTTCTCTACCTGAGGAACCTGCCTGCGACATCTCCCGACGGCGTTTTCTATCCGAACTGGGACGACGAGCTGCGGAAAAGCTTCCGGCGCGAGACCGAACTGCTGTTCGGCAGCATTATTAAAGAGGACCGCAGCGTGGTCGACCTGCTGAATGCCGATTACACGTTCGTGAACGAACGGCTGGCGAAACATTACGGCATTCCGAATATCTACGGCTCGCAGTTCCGGCGCGTCACGCTCGGACCCGATATGGCTTATCGGCGCGGACTCCTCGGCCAGGGCAGCGTGCTCGCGCTCGCATGGCAGCAGAATTTCCGGACTTCTCCGGTGAAGCGCGGCGTCTGGGTTCTGGAAAACATCCTCGGCACGCCGCCGCCGGAACCGCCGCCGAATGTGCCGCCGCTGGAAGACACGAAGGGCGACAACAAGATCATGACTCTGCGTGAGCAGATGACGATGCACCGTAAAAATGAGCCTTGCGCAGGCTGTCACAAGCTGATGGACCCTATCGGCTTCGCGCTTGAGAACTTCGACGCCGACGGAGCCTATCGAACCATGCAGGGCGGCGAGGGTGGTGTCCCCCTCGACACTACTGCCGTTCTTTGGGACGGGACAAAGGTGAACGGGCCGATCGAACTTCGCCAGGCTCTTATGCGCTATTCACCTCAGTTTGTCCGGATGATTACGGAAAAGCTGATGACATTCGGAATCGGGCGCGGCATGGAATATCAGGACATGCCGGTGATCCGGTCGATCGTGCGGGATGCGGACAAGGACCACGACCGGTTCGTTTCCATCCTGATGGAAATCATCAGGAGCCAGCCGTTCCAGATGAGAACCAAAGAAGTTGCAGAAAAAGCAGGAGATTAGCAGGAATCAGGAGTTCAGCCAAATGTTCATTTCCAAAAAGTTCATTCCACGACGGACGTTTCTACGAGGGGCGGGTGTCACCATCGGGATTCCGCTGCTCGATTCCATGGTCCCGGCACAGACGCCACTGGATAAGACTGCCGCGGCTCCGGTGAAGCGTTTCCTGGGAATCTGGCACCCGCACGGAGCGGCCCCGGGATATTGGAGCCCGTTGCAGGAAGGCCCGAACTTTGAGTTCTCATTCATCACCAAGCCTCTCGATCAGTTCCGCAACCGTCTCACGCTGATCAGCGGTCTGGATATGCCCGAGGCGATGGCGACCACGGAAGAGCCGGGCGGAGACCATGCGCGCGGCGCCGTTCTCCTCTCCGGTGCGCGGCCGCGGCGCAATGCCGTGAGTCCGTACCTGGGCGTCACACTCGATCAACTGATTGCACGCAAGTACGGACAGGATACGATCCTGTCGTCGATTCAGATCGGCGTGGAAGAAGACGGGAACTACGGCAACTGCAATTGGGGCTACAGCTGCGCCTATACCAACTGCATTTCCTGGACATCGCCCACGGAACCGCTGCCGACGGAAGTGAATCCGCGCGTGGCCTTCGAGCGTTTGTTCGGAGACGGGTCCAGTCCGGAAGAGCGGAAGCTCGGCAGGAAACAGAGCGCGAGCGTGCTGGATTCGGTGACGCAGGAGATTTCGTCTTTCCGGAAGCCGCTGGGCGCGGGAGATCGCGCAAAGCTCGACACATATCTCGAAAACGTTCGTGAGATCGAGCGGCGGATCAGGATTGCAACGGAAGCGACGGTGAAGGAGCCATCGGAAGAGATCCCCTTTGGCCTGCCGGAGAGCAAACACGTGCATTACCGGCTGATGTACGATTTACTCGCTCTCGCATTCGAAGGCGATCTGACGCGCTCGGCCACGTATATGCTCGGCAAGGATCTTTCCGGCATGAGCTTCCCGGAATCCGGTTTTAACGGCGCATGGCATGGCAGTTCGCATCATGGCGACAAACCCGATAACGTTGCGAACTACGCGAAGATGAACCGCTACCATGTGCAGAACCTGGCTTATTTCGCCGAGAAGCTTAACAAGATTCAGGACGGCGACGGGACGCTGCTCGATCACATTCTGATCTACAAAGGCAGCAATATGGGGAACTCACACAGGCACGCACATGTGAAGGTGCCGATTATTCTGCTGGGCGGACTCGACGGAAAGTTCCAGGGCAACCGACACTTCGTTTTTCCGGACAACACGGAGCGCACGTCGAACATGCTGCTGGCCCTGCTGCACAAGTACGGCATCGAAGACATTCCGAAGTACAACGCGGCGGGCGTCGAGACCGGCATGCAGAAAAATTTCGGATCGAGCACGACGCCAATCTCGCTTTAGTCGCCAATGAAGTACAAGGTCCTGGTTCTGGTTCTACTGTGCCTCCCGCTGCCTGCGCAGGTCGGCGGGAGAGCGGCGCGTCCCAAGGTGGTGCGTCCGGACGGTCCGGTGTGGGATGTCATCCGCAAGAACTGCACGGAATGCCACGGGATCGACGACTACGCTTTCTATGCGCTGGACAAAGCGGGATGGCAGAAGCTCATTGTGAGTAAACACAAGGGCGTTGACTCCAGCCTCGCCGCTTCCGACATGAGCCTGCTCACCGACTGGCTGGCGGAGAAATTCGGTCCGGGCTCGAAGCCGTTTCCCCGGACATACATTCCGCCGGAGATTACGACATTCTTCTCCGACCCCGAGGCCTTCCGGTTGATGAATCGCGCCTGCACCAAATGTCACGGCATCGATCAGGTGCAGGGCGCAAGAAAGGCGGAGGAAGGCTGGCGCGTCACGCTGGTGGATATGCGTGAGCGCGGAGCGCAACTGTCCGACGAAGAGTTGGAGCGGCTGGTCGAGTGGCTTACCAGGGTCTGGGGAACGAATCAGGACAAATGATCTGCGTTCGTATCCTGCTGTGCGGTGCGTTTCTTGCGGCGGTTCTCGCTTTTGCGGAGACCCCTAAACAGGCAACCGCGGGATCGACTGTCAGCTACACCGCAACGAGCGCGAATGTTTCCGGCGCGCCGGATGCAATCCGAATCGATATTCTGCGGTGGTCCACTGAGGCCGAGCGGGATCGGCTCATGGACGCCTGGATGCTGAAGACGACGAATACGGGCCGCGGGGGGAGAGCCGCTGGTGGGCGCGGGGGCGCTCGCGGCGGACGTGCAGGCAGAGGCGCGGCGGCGAACAATCCTGTCGCAAAGCCCACACCGGAAGGGACGCTGGCAACGGCTCTGAAAGGATCGCCTACCGTTGGTTATGTGTGGTCGCGGGAGGTGGCAGGTTATGCAATTCGATATGCCGGTAAGATTGCAAATCCGGATGGCTCCGAGCGAATTGTGCTGATCACGGAGCGAAGGCTTGGCGCCGTAAACGATTTATGGAAGCCGACAGGCGCCGAGGCGCTGCCGTACGACTTTTCCGTGATCGAGCTTCATGTCAAAGGAAGCGGACCGGGCGAAGGTAAAACTTCGCTCACCGGAAAAGTGGCGCTCGATACTTCGCTGAAGATGCTTGGGCTGGAGAACTACGACACGCTTCCCGTGGTGCTCGCACACGTGAAACAGAAAGCGGAATAAGCGATGAAACCTCTCCGAGTGCCTGGTTGCGAAAGTTTGCGTATGCCGCTCCCTCACGGTCACGGTTCGGAAACTTTTTCTGAAAGCGGCGTTGAAAACCGCAGACGCCGGGCAGAAGCCCGGCGGCAGCCTGGAAAGGCCGCCCCACTTTGGTTTCTGTTAGCAGGCCTATTGGTGGTTGCCAGCCTAAGCGCCGCGCCTAAGAGCGACGTTGCCGACGCGGCGATGCGCGGCGACAAGAGCGCTGTCCGCACGCTTCTGCAGCAAAAGGCAGATGTCAACGCCCCACAAATCGACGGCACGTCCGCGCTCGATTGGGCCGTGGAGGCGAACGATCTGGAACTGGCCGATCTCCTTCTGCGCGACGGAGCGAAAGTCTCGGCGGCGAACCAGGCGGGCGCCACGCCGCTGCTGCTTGCCACCCAAAACGGAAATGCCGCGATAATCGAGCGGCTGCTGACCGCGGGCGCGAACCCGAATGCTCCGCTGACGAAGACGTCCGACACGGCACTGATGATGGCGGCGCGCACCGGTAAAGCCGAGGCCGTCAAAGTATTGCTCGACCACGGCGCGCAGGTGAATGCCAAAGAAACATGGGGCGGCACGACGGCGCTGATGTGGGCGGTTTCAGAACGGCATCCCGACGTCGCGAAGCTGCTGATCGAACACGGCGCGGATGTAAACGCGAAATCGTATTTCGTTCCTTCGGCCTCGGGCCGGGGATTCGAAGGCGCCACGCCGGTTCCTCCGAAACCGAACCAGCCAATCGAGGAATTCGCCAGCGGCATGCTGACGCCCCTGATGTTCGCGGCGCGGGAGGACGATCCGGAGTCCGCCAAACTGCTGGCCAAAGCCGGCGCGGATCTGAACGCGCAGGGAGGAGACGGCAAGGACGCTTTATCGCTTGCGCTCTTCGACGGCAGCTACGACGTCGCGGATTTCCTGATCGACAGCCACGCAAACGTCAATCAGAAAGACGCCCAGCGCTTCACACCGTTGTTCTGGGCCGTGGATCGCCGCAACATGGAAACCGCGCCCAACTTCCCCTGGATGGTGACGCGCGACCCGCTCCCCATCATCAAGAAACTGCTCGACGCGGACGCGGACACCAACGTCCTGATCAATTCAACCCCACGCGCCCGGATGCGCGAAGGCTCCCCGCGTATCGTCTATGCCACCTCTCTGATGCGGGCGGCGTTCTCCGGAGACATCGAACTGGTGAAGCTCCTGCTCGCTCACGGCGCCGATGCGCACATCATTTCGTCCGACCGCGAGACGACGCTGATGGCGGCGAGCGGCGAGGGATTCATCAACGGCTATCACCGGGCACGCCCTCTCGCCGAACGGCTGGAAGTAGTCAAGCTGCTGGTCGAAATGGGAGAGGACGTCAACGCGGCGGACAACTACGGAATTACGCCACTGATGGATGCCTCCAATCTGGGCGACCTCAACGTCGTGAAGTATCTGGTCGAAAAGGGCGCGGACCTGAATGCCCACGACCTCGGCAAGAAAAACGATGGCGCGTTCGGCTCGAGTGTTGAGCCGTTGATGCCGCTCGATTATGCGATCGGCGTCGGGACCTTCGTCCCCAATAATGCGGTAATCATGCATACGGATGTCGTGAAATACCTGACCGGCGTCATGAAGGAGCGCGGGATCAAACATACGACATCGGAATGCACGCTTCGCGGATTTACCTGCGCGCAGGCGAATGTGGATCCCAAGACGGCGACCCCGGCGGAAATTGCAAAGATCAGGAAGATTCAGATCGGCTATCAGGTGGACGGCATCACCGGAGGCCTGGCAGTAAAGGACAAGGAAAATTCGCCGAAGTAACGATTTCGATCGGACCGGATGGGAGAGATTAACGTGAAACTGCAAAAGATTGTTTTGTCATCGCTGGCACTGGGCGGATTCGCCTGCTTATGTCTGCTGCCGGGCATTCAGGCGCAAACGTCAGGCGCGGAGAAAGCGGGCACAGTCGAGAAGATCAAGGTCCACGGCGCCTCTCTTGAGGGCAACCTCGAAGGCGACTCGGCGGATCGCGATGTATTCGTCTACCTGCCGCCCAGCTATGCGAGCAGCCCGACTCGCCGCTATCCGGTTGTGTACTTCATCCATGGCTATGGCGCTACGGCCGATGCTTACTGGAAGATGATGACGGTTCCCGATACCGCCAACAAGCTCATGAATGCCGGAACGGTGCACGAAATGATCCTGGTGCATCCGGACGCCCACACCATTTACGACGGGAGCATGTACTCAGACTCGCCGACTACGGGCAATTGGGAAGCTTACATCACACACGATCTGGTGTCCTATATCGACAGCCACTACCGCACCATCGCCGAACGGGACAGCCGCGGGCTTGCCGGGCACTCGATGGGCGGCTATGGAACTCTGCGGCTCGCCATGAAGTACCCCGGTGTGTTTTCCAGCATCTATGCGATGAGTTCCTGCTGTCTGATGAATAATCCGGGAGCAGGACGCGGCGGTCGTCCGGCGCCACCGGCACAAGGATCCGCTGCCGCTGCTCCCCCCACTCCTCCTGCCGCTACGGCCAATGGCGCAGGCGGCCGTGGCCGTGGCGCCGGACGCGGCAACGGATTTGCGAATGTGACTTTTGCGGAAGCGGCCGCGTGGTCTCCGAACCCGATGAACCCGCCGAAGTTCTACGATCTGCCCAACCAGGATGGCGTTGTTCGTCCCGAGATCGCCGCGAAATGGGTCGCCAACTCGCCGCTGGCATTTGTCGATCAATACGTCCCGAATCTGAAGACGTACCGGGCGATCGCGATGGATGTAGGCGATCAGGACAATCTGGCGGCATCCAACAAGCAGATGGACGAATCGCTGACGCGGCTCGGCGTGGCGCACACCTTTGAAGTCTACGAAGGCACCCACGGCAACCGGGTGAAAGAGCGTTTCGAGACCAAGGTGCTGCCGTTCTTCTCGGAGAATCTCAAGGCGCCGGCGGGCGGCGCGCGGAAATAGCGTTCTTTTGATTCCTTAGCTCCATTCGCTAAACCCAGGAGAAAAATGCTGCCCTGATCCACTTCGTATGGTGACGCGGGGCGTCACCAGCAAGGGATCTTAGGAGCAGTTGCCTGTCTTGAATGATGTGACCCGGACGGTTGTCTTCCGTCTGGAACAGCAGCGGTATGCCTTGATGCTCGCGGCGGTCGAGCGCATCGTGCGGGCCGCCGCAGTGACGCCTTTGGCGCAGGCTCCCGCAATTGTCCTGGGGATAGTTGATGTCGCAGGCAATATCCTGCCTGTGTTCGACATCCGGGCGAGAGTGGGCTTACCGCACCGGGAAATCACCTCGACTCATCAGTTCCTGATCGCACGAACGGCACAGCGCAGGGTGGTTCTGCCGATCGATGAAGTCGAGGGAATGGTGGAGCGCTCATCGGCGGAGATTACCGACGCGGCGGGGATAGCTCCTGGCATCGGGCAGATTACCGGCGTGATCAAGCTCGAAGACGGTCTGGCGCTGATCTACGACCTCGATCGATTTCTCTCGCGGGATGAGGCCGGCCTTTTGGAAACGGCGCTGGAAGAAGCGACGCAAGGGGGCGGGGCTTGAGCGCCGCTGTTGCATCCGAAGTTTCCTGGACCCGCCTGAGGGAACTCGTCGCGGAGAAAACAGGGCTGCACTTCCCTCCCGAACGCCAGGCGGATTTGCGGCGTCGTCTGGCGGATCTGGCGCAGGAATTCGATCTTTCCGATACCGCGGCGTGTATCGACTGGCTCCTCGAAAAACCACTGACAAAAGCGCAGCTTCAGGCGCTGGCGAGCCACCTGACCATCGGCGAAACCTACTTCTTCCGGGATAGCCGAACATTCGAGGTTCTGGCCGATTCCGTACTTCCCGAGTTGATCCGCAACAGGAGGAAGGCCGGCCGATACCTGCGCCTATGGAGCGCGGCGTGCTGCACGGGCGAAGAACCTTATTCGCTCGCAATTCTGCTGCGCCGCCTCATCCCCGACCTCAACGACTGGCGCGTAACGATTCTGGCGACCGACATCAACCCGAAGTTCCTCCGGAAAGCCGCAGCGGGGATCTACGGGGATTGGTCATTTCGCCAGTCACCGCCGTGGCTCCGGGATCTCTACTTCCGGTTTGCCGGGCGGGGTCGATATGAAATAGCGCCGGAGATCAGGAAGCTGGTGACGTTCTCGTGGGTGAATCTCGTGGATGATTATGCCGCGGTAGCTGCCGGCTGCGGCGCGATGGACATGATCCTGTGCCGAAATGTCCTGATGTACTTCACACCGCCGCAAGCTGTGAAGGCGGTCAAAAGCCTTCGTGACGCGCTTTCCGACGGCGGCTGGCTGGCGGTGAGTCCATGCGAGGCATCGCAAACCCTGTTTGCCCGATTTACGCCGGCGACTTTTCCCGGTGCGATTCTGTATCGAAAGGTTGGCAGCGAATCTTCACCTACCCTGCCGGAGATACCGGCTCGGTGGGGTGAACCTGCCCCGGTCAGCACGCCCGAGCCGGCCAGGGAAGAAACCACTCAGCCCCTTGTGTCCGCCATCGACGCTCCATCATTCTCTTCCAACGCCCGCGCACTGGCGGACCAGGGCGACCTTCCCGGCGCGCTGGTTTGCTGCGACAGATGGATTGACTCCGACAAGCTGAATGCCGAGGCCCACTATCTGCGTGCGGCGATCCTCCAGGAGCGCGGCGACCACGCGGAGGCGCGTGTTTCGCTGCAGCGGGCGATTTACCTCCGGCCCGACTGGCCGCTGGCCCACTTCGCTTTAGGGAACGCAGCACGCGCCCTCGGCGACAGCACAGAAGCCGACAAGCACTTCACCAACACCTCGCGTCTACTCAGGAGTTACGAGCCGAATCACGCGCTTACCGACTCGGACGGTCTGACGGCGGCGAGACTTACCGAAATCATTTCTTCTCTGACTAACCCGCCGACTACTCCAAAGGCCAGACCATGATTCAGGAAAATCATCCAGTGCAGATCGACGACGAGCAGATCCTTCGCACGCGGGCGCGGGAACTGGCGCGTCCGCAACAAATTTCGGCGCCCGCCGGGGCAACCCTGGAATTGGCGGAATTTGCGCTCGCGCAGGAACGTTATGCGCTTGAAACGCGCTGGGTGCGGGAGATATCCGCCTTCAGGGATCTGACTCCCCTGCCCTGTTGCCCGTCTTTTGTGCGTGGAATTGTGAATGTACGCGGCCGGATCGTGCCGGTATTCGACATTCGAAAATTCTTCGACCTGCCGGAAAAGGGATTGACCGATCTGCACCGCATCATCCTTGTCGGGAACAGCGATCTGGAGTTAGGACTCCTGGCTGACACCATCATCGGCATACGGTCGATTCCGTTATCCCTTCTTCAGGGCTCATTGCCGACGCTGACAGGAATTCGCGCGGATTACCTGAAGGGCGTGACGGCGGAGCGGCTGATCGTCCTGGACCTCGCCCGCATCCTGGCCGATCCCCGAATCATTGTGCATGAGGAAGTCGACGTATGAACGAAAAGAACCGGATGGCATTTATGAAATGGAACGTGGGAGTAAAGATTGGAACAGGATTCGGGCTGGCATTGGCAATGCTTTCCGTAATTGGCCTCGTTGCCTGGCAGAGCATCGGCAAACTGACCGACACGGCACAAGCGGTGGATCAAACCCGTCAGGTTCTCGAAACATTGGAGGCCGTGCTTTCGACAATGAAGGATGCGGAAACCGGCCAGCGCGGATACCTTCTTACCGGCGAAGACAGTTATCTGACGCCGTTTAACAGCGCCGAGAGCGCCATCACCGGGCAAGTCCGGACACTTCGCGAATTGACTCGGGACAATCCCGATCAACAACGGAGAGTCGAAAAGCTCGATCCTCTGATCTCAGGCAAGGACGGCAAGTTTGCCGAGCTTTCGAAAACCATCGAGCTGCGGAAAGACAGAACCAGGGGACTGGACGCGGCTCTGGAAGTCGTTCGAGCGGGAAAAGGGAAAAATCTGATGGATGACATTCGTCACGTGGTGGATGAGATGAAGGCCGAAGCGAACGGCCGGCTGAAGAAGCGCTCGGAGGATGCCGCGGCCAGCGCCCGAAACGCGACACTCACGATCATCCTGGGAACCGCTTTTGCTTTCCTTGTGATGGCAGGGGCAGGATTTCTTATTACGCGCAACATCGCCAATCCTCTCAGGGAAATCACCGCTACCGCTCACAGAATTGCCTCCGGCGATCTTGGCGGCGTCGGAACGGTTACGCACCGCACGGACGAGGTGGGGGCGCTGACGCGCGCGTTTGACCGGATGAGAGACGAGTTGAGAACGATGGCGGACGTCGCCGGAAAAATCGCGGGCGGCGATTTGCGGACGAACGTAAGGCCGCAATCTCCGGACGACGCCCTCGGCAACGCATTTGCGCGCATGACCGAAAACCTGCGCGAGCAGATGCGGCAGTTGATGGAAGGCGCCAACGTCCTTTCTTCCTCAGCGAGCGAAATCGTGGCTTCGACCGCGCAGCTGGCATCCGGCGCCAGCCAGTCCGCAGCGGCCGTGAGCGAAACAACCACGACTGTGGAGGAAGTCCGGCAGACGGCTCAGGCGGCGGTTCAGAAGGCCAGGGCGGTGGCTGACAGCGCTCAGAAAGTGGCGCAGATCTCTCAGAGAGGCCGTAAATCCACTGAAGAAGTTGCGTCGAGCACAGGCCGCATCCGCCTGCAGATGGAATCGATTGCCGCCAGCATGGTGCGGCTGAGCGAACAGAGCCGGACCATCGGGCAGATCGTAACCACCGTGGAAGACCTGTCCATACAGTCCAATTTGCTGGCCGTCAATGCGGCCATCGAAGCAGCCAGGGCCGGCGAGCACGGCAGAGGATTCGGGGTCGTGGCGCAGGAGGTCCGGAGTCTGGCGGAACAATCGCGACAGGCCACCAATCAGGTGCGCGAGACTCTGAGCGACATACAGAAAGCGACCACGGCGGCGGCGCTGGCAACCGAGCAGGGAACCAAGGCCGTCGAGGCCGGAACGAAGCAAACGGAAACAGCGGGCGAATCGATCGAAGCGTTGGCCGGCAGCGTGACGGAGGCGGCGCAGGCAGCTATGCAGATCGCGGCGTCCAGCCAGCAGCAACTGGTCGGAGTGGATCAGGCGGTGGGAGCCATGGAAAACATCCGGCAGGCCAGCGCCCAAAACATGGCCAGCGCGAAACAGCTGGAATTCGCCGCGCGCAGCCTGGGCGAACTGGGCCAGGGACTCAAAGAAATCGTGGGACGGTACAAGGTCTGAGATCGGACGCGGCATGAGTATTCAGGAAGACGAATTCATCAGGTCCCTGCGGGCGACTTTCAGGATCGAGGCCGGCGAACATCTGCAGGCGATCGCGGCAGGCCTGATCGAATTGGAAAAGGCGCGCTCTGACGAGGAGAAGCGCGGACTGATCGAAACAGTCTTCCGCGCGGCACACAGCCTCAAGGGGGCTGCCCGCGCCGTCAATATCGTCGAGATCGAAACAGTTTGCGAGTCCCTGGAAAACACCTTCGCTTCCTGGAGAAGACAGGAGCGCGCGCCGTCTCAGCAGGAGATCGATTCTCTGCATCGTTTGCTGGACTCGGCAGCGAAAACTCTCGATCTCCCCGCATACGCTCAATCCTCCGCCGCCGCGGTGAGCGAAGACCTGACAACTTTGTCGGCGCGTCAATCCCTGCCTGTCGAAGCAGCGCCGACCGAGGCCTCGCCAGTGGTATCCCGGGGTGCGGAAAATACCGTTGACACGGTACGAATTTCCGTCGCCAAACTGGATGCCCGGTTGCTCGAAGCCGAGGAAATGCTCATGGCGAAGCTGGCCACGAGTCAGCGAGTGGCCGACCTCCGGCATCTGGCGGAAGATCTGGACGCATGGAATAAAGAGTTCGCCGCTATTCAGCCGGAAATGCGGGCGCTTCGGGGAGCCTCGCCGCAGTCGACTTCGGCCCGGCTGGTTGAATTCGCCGCGGGAAACCAGGACTGTCTCCAGTCGGTAATCGATAAAGTCCGGATGCTGCGGCGAGCGGCCGAGCAAGACCATTTCATCGTCACCAGACTTGTCGACGATCTTCTGGAAGGCTCAAAGAACATGCTCATGCTTCCCGTGGGCACGCTGGCGGCCTTATTCCCCAAGGTGGTGCGCGATCTCTGCCGCGACCAGGGTAAAACAGCTGAAATAGCGATCCGTGGCGAAGAATTCGAGATCGACAAGCGCATCCTCGAAGAGATGAAAGACCCGTTCATCCACCTGCTGCGTAACTGCGTGGATCACGGCATTGAGAAACCGGCTGAGCGTGTCCGGCGCGGCAAGCCGTCCCAAGCCACCATCACCGTTGCGATCTCGCCCGTTAATGGCAATCGAGTGGAGTTCCTGGTCTCGGATGACGGCGCCGGTATCGACATCGACAAGGTCAGAGACGCCGCCATCCAGCGCGGTTTGGTCTCAGCGGAGCAGGCGTGCGCGATGAGCGATTCCGAGACGCTGGCCCTGATTTTTCAGGCCGATGTGTCCACGAGCCCGATCGTCACGCAATTGTCCGGCCGCGGACTCGGGCTGGCCATCGTACGGGAGAGGGCTGAAAAGCTGGGCGGCGGTGTCTCCGTGCAGAGCTGGCCCCACGCCGGAACTGCCATCCGCATCGCGCTGCCCATTGCTCTGGCCACATTCCGCGGAGTTCTTGTTGAGATTGCAAAGCGGCAGTTCGTTGTGGCAACCGCGCAGGTGCAACGCATCATTCGCTTCAAAGCGGCGGACATTCAGACAGTCGAGGGCGTCGAAACGCTTGCGTGGAACGGGCGCGTCGTTCCGCTGATACGCATGACTCAGGTATTGGAATTGCCCGATGCGGCGCCTGCGGAATCGACCGCTGTTGCCGCCCTTCCCGCCCTTATACTTGGCGCGGACGAACAACCGGTCGCCTTCGCGGTGGACGCCGTGCTCGATGAGCAACAGGTACTGGTAAAACAATTTCGCAAGCCGCTCTCGCGCGTGCGCAATATCTCCGGCGCGACGATACTGGCCTCGGGTCAGGTGGCGCTCATTCTGAATGCCGCCGATCTTCTTAAGTCCGCGCGAAAATGCAGCGGAAGGGCAGCCCCGGTAACTGAACTTTCTCATTCCCGCCCAAAGCCCGCGGAAGGCAAATCCTCATCTATTCTCGTCGTGGAAGATTCGATTACGTCGCGAATGTTGTTGAAGAACATTCTCGAATCCGCGGGCTATCGGGTAAAAACAGCCGTGGATGGGGTGGAGGCTTTTACCCTCCTGCGCACACAGCCCTTCGACCTGGTGGTTTCTGACGTCGAGATGCCTCGCCTCAACGGCTTCGATCTCACCGCAAAGATTCGCGCGGAGAAAGACCTGACAAAGCTGCCCGTCGTGCTGGTCACGGCGCTCGACTCACGCGAGGATCGCGAACGCGGCATCGATGTTGGCGCAAACGCTTACCTGGTGAAAAGCAGCTTCGATCAAAGCAACCTGCTCGAAGCCGTCCAAAGGCTCGCTTAAAGAAAGATGCCCCCGCAAACAATCAGTGTCCTGGTGGCCGATGACTCGCGAGTGGCGCGCATGCTGCTCGTGCACCTCCTCGAGTCCGACCCTCAGATTCGCATTGCCGGCGCGGTCAGTGACGGCCGGGAGGCGTTGGATTTCGTTCGCGGAAACAAACCCGACGTGATCCTTATGGATCTCCACATGCCGCATCTGAACGGCTTCGAAGCCACGCGCCTCATCATGGAAACGCGGCCGGTTCCCATCGTGATCTGTTCCGGCACCACGGATATCAAGGAGGCCTCTACCGCGTTCCGCACGATGGAGGCGGGGGCGGTCGCTTGTGTACAGAAGCCCGTCGCCCAGGACCACTCGGACTTTGAGCGGCTGGGCGCAACGCTGCTGGAAACCGTGAAATTGATGTCGGAAGTAAAAGTTGTGCGCCGCTGGCCGGTGTCCCGGTCCCATCCGAACGGCGCGACCGGCGCTGTCCAGGTCCGGCAATCCGCCGCTGGTGTCACGATCGTGGGTATCGGCGCGTCGACCGGAGGCCCGCCTGTTCTGCAGACGATTCTCTCCAATCTGCCCCGGGATTTTGCCGGTGCGCTCCTCGTGGTGCAGCATGTCGCGCGCGGCTTTCTGCCGGGCATGGTCGACTGGCTGAACCAGACCGCCGGTTTGCCGGTGCATATCGCGTCGCACGGGGTCTTCCCGCTGCCGGGACATGCCTACCTGGCGCCGGACGATCTCCACATGGGTGTCGGCGCAGGCGGCAGAATTATTCTGACGGACAGCCCCCCCGAGAACGGCTTGCGCCCCGCGGTCGCTCATTTGTTCCGCTCCCTTGCCGGGATGTGCGGTCCGAACGCCGTAGGAGTATTGTTGACGGGCATGGGCAGAGACGGAGCCGCCGAGTTAAAGCTGATGAGGAAGGCGGGCGCGATCACCATCGCCCAGGATCGTGAGACCTCCGTGGTGAACGGCATGCCCGGCGCGGCAGTGGAGTTGGACGCGGCAATCCACGTTCTGTCCCTCGACCGGATTGCGCCCACCATTCTTACTCTTGTCAATCGATGGCAACTGTTTCGGGAGGCCACTCCATGAGTTCTCTGCAACCCTCCTCCGGCAGGCCCGTGGAAATCCTGATCGCGGAAGACAGCCCGACGCAGGCCCAACGTCTGCGGCATGTTCTGGAAAAGCAGGGCTACGGCGTACATCATGCGGCGAATGGCCGTCTGGCGTTCGAAGCCGCCGTGTACCTCCGGCCCACGATGATCATCAGCGACGTCGTCATGCCGGAGATGGACGGGTATGAACTCTGCCGCCGGGTGAAATCCGAGCAGACCCTCGGCAACACGCCGGTGATCCTGGTCACGACCTTGTCCGATCCGCTCGACGTGATTCGCGGACTCGAGTGCCGTGCGGACAACTTCGTTCTCAAGCCCTACGAAGAAAGCCACCTGCTGAGCCATATCCAATTCGTCCTTGCGAACCATCCGGTTCAGCACGCGGAGCAGGTCGAAACGGAAGTGGAAATCTTCTTTAACGGCCGGAAACATCTGATCACATCCGGCCGCCTGCAGGTGCTGAACCTGCTGCTCTCCACTTATCAGGCCGCGATGCAGCGAAACAGGGAGCTGGGCCAGACGCAGGACACGCTGCGGCGGGCGAATTTCGAGCTCCAGCAATTAACTCAGGAGTTGGAAGATCGGGTCTTCCAGCGAACGGTGGAGTTGGAACGTAAGAACGAGGAACTCCGCCAGGCTTACGACGATCTGCGCAAAACCCAGGAAGCGGCCCTGCAGCAGGAACGCCTGAGCGCCCTGGGGCAGATGGCCAGCGGGATTGCACATGACATCAACAATGCCATCTCCCCGGTGGCCATGTATACAGAATCCTTACTGGAGTCTGAGCCCAACCTGAGCACCCGCGCCAGAAGTTATCTGGAGACCACGCAGCGCGCCATTCAGGACGTTGCCGCCACCGTTGGCCGCATGCGCGAGTTCTACCGCCAGCGCGGAACCGAAGTTGTTTTTGCGCCGGTAAACATGAATGATCTCGCGCGACAAGTTGTGGACCTCACGCGCGCGCGGTGGAGCGATATGCCGCAGCAGCGGGGTGTCGTCGTCAAAATGCGGACGGAACTCGCATCGGATTTGCCTGCCGTCCTGGGCGTCGAGAGCGAAATCCGCGAGACTCTCACTAATCTGATCTTCAACGCCGTCGATGCGATGCCGGAAGGCGGTATGCTGACGCTGCGAACGATCGTTGCCGCACCCGTCGTGAGTGGAACAGGTGAGCGTCTGCATCTGGAAGTAACAGATACCGGACTCGGCATGGATGAGGAGACGCGACACCGCTGCCTGGAGCCGTTTTTCACCACAAAGGGAGAACGCGGCACCGGGCTCGGTCTGGCGATGGTCTATGGAATGATGCGACGACACAGCGCCGAACTGGAAATCGAAAGCGAGTTGGGCCTCGGTACAACCATGCGGTTGAGCTTCGCGATACCGGCGTCAATCTCCGCCGACGCGGCAAAATCTCCCGCCCCGGCTGTAGTCGTATCCGAGAAGCTTCGCATTCTGGTTGTGGATGACGATCCCGTGCTGCTGACGTCACTCCGCGACATCCTCGAATCCGACGGCCATGCGGTTATCGCGGCGAACAGCGGCCGCGCAGGCATGGAGACCTTCAGTGCCGCACAGAGCCATGAGCCGTTCGCTCTCGTAATTACGGACCTCGGAATGCCGGATATTGATGGCCGTAAGGTCGCGGCGGCTGTCAAAAATACTTCGCCGGGCACGCCGGTCATTCTCTTCACCGGCTGGGGGCAGCGGATGATGGCGGATGGCGACATCCCGCCGCATGTGGATCGCATTCTCAGCAAGCCGCCCAAACTACGGGAATTGCGCGAAGCTTTGATCTTCTGTCTCGAATCGGCGAAGCCTGTCGAACAACGCTGACGCGCGCTCAGCGTGAGCCGGCATCGCACAGCTCAGTTTTCGGTCGGCACTCTTTCCGCTTTATCGATGACAATGACGTCGAGAGGCGCCTTGTTCGAAACCAACCGGAGCCCGAGTTGCTGCTGGAGGGCGGCGACAAGCGTAACGCCGCTGGGCTCGCCGGCGTCGGGTGCGCGAGAGGCGTCGCCGGGTCCGGGGCCTCCGATTACGGCGCCGATGCCCGGCCCCGATCCGGGCATTCCAGGAGATATCCGGCCGCCGAGGTCCGGCGCGAACTCAAGCGCGAAATCGTATTTGCCCGCAAGGCCGGTCTTGTCGACGACCGGACGGTTCAATTGATTTCCCAGGTTTTCCGCCAGTTGCTCAAGCGTCTGCGCCCGACCGACCAGATGGGCGGTGGCTCCGTTCGGACCCATTGTCATCATCATCGCTATTCCGGGTTTGGCGAGCTGGGGAATGCCATTTTTGTCCATTTGGGGCGCGCCGGGAAACGGGCGAACGGTTCCGGCCTTAGGGCCGGCCCCGATCACTCCGCTCGTGACCGCACCGTCCGGCAGTGAGAGAGGGACCGACATCATCCTCGGGACCATAGGCGGTGCGCCGGGCGCCGGAGTGTCGGCGACGCTGGGATCGAGGGTAGTTTCCTTCAGCTTCACTCCACTCCTGGCTGGGACCATTTCTTCAACCTGAAACAGCTTCGACATGTGGTGCAGCACAACACCGAAGCGCTCCGCGAGCAGACTCCGCCACATCGCATTTACCTGGTCGTTGGTCGCGCCCGCAGCGACCTTCGCGACGATTTCGTACCTTTCACTGTCGAGCCAGTCGGGGCCGTTTATCTGATACGCCTTCAGGTCATACGCGGTCATCAACAGAGTCCTGAGATTCACGTTGGACCAGGTGATTCGACCGGGATCGTCCGAGCCGGGTCCGCCTCTGCGCCCGAAGAAAACCGGTTTGCCGGGCCCGGGAGCCGCGGCTTTCTTAACGGTTGCCACTTCAAAAGAGAGACTTGCGGGCGTCTGCCCAAAACCCGCCGAGGCAAGAAGGAGACTGGCGGTTGTCCAGGCTATCGCACGCATTTGAAGGGTAGACGCCCGACAGCGATAAACGTTTCGCTCCGATTTTGAAATGTCGCGCTTACCTGCCGCCCGGAGCCGGTTTCACCCTGAGGAACAGTTGGTCCCATTTGTGATGTTTCCCGGAAGGAATGGGGCGTCCGCCGGGGAAGGTCTGATCGAGGAGTTTTGCATCGGAGATCAGATCCACATCCAGCCACCGCCAGTTGGGAAGCGGACCGCTGCTCGCTCCTCCCACCTGATAAGTCAGCAGCTTCGTAACGCCGTTGTGCACCCCATAATCGTGCGGCTCCACGATGCGGTCCTTGTTCTGATAACGAAGCCGAATCAGCCGGGTCTGCTCGATTGCCGTTCGCAGCAGGTGATCGAGAGTCGGATCGGTTGGCAATGAATATGCTCCTTCGACCAGTTTGCACATTTCCGGTGCTATATTGGCATCGGCCCTGGAACGCGCAGCATGCCACGCCCTTTGATCAATCGCCGCGAAGCCGTTCAGTTCCTGGGCGCTGCAACCGTGACACAGCCACTGACTGCCGCGTCTCCGGACATTTGTTTTATGAGTGCGACCGAAATGGCGCGCCTCATCCGGCGGAAGAAATTAAGCGCGCGCGAGGCGATGGCCGCTCATCTGAAGCAGATCGAACGTCTGAATCCGCAGGTGAATGCGATTGTCACTCTGGCGGCGGACAAGGCAATGGAGGACGCGCGCAAAGCCGATGAAGCACAGGCTCGGGGCGCATCGCTCGAGGTGTTGCACGGACTGCCCGTCGTTCACAAAGATCTCTTCGAGACCGCCGGCATGCGCACGGCTTACGGTTCGCGGATCTATAAGGACAACGTCCCGAAACAGGATGCGATCATCGTCGAACGCTACATCGGCGCCGGCGCGATCTCTGTCGGCAAAAGCAATACGCCCGAGTTCGGCGCGGGCTCCCAAACGTTTAACGAAGTCTTCGGAGCAACCAAAAATCCTTACGACCTTACGAAGACATGCGGCGGGAGCAGCGGCGGCGCGGCGGTAAGCCTGGCGTGCGGAATGACGCCCATCGCCAATGGGAGTGACAGCGGCGGCTCCCTGCGAAATCCCGCCGCGTTTTGCAATGTCGTCGGCATCCGTCCGGCGGCTGGCAGAGTTCCCACCGCCGCTTCGGGCAACGCGTGGTCCACCATTTCGGTCAACGGACCAATGGCCCGCAATGTCTCCGACCTGGCTTTGCAGCTTCAGGCCATCGCCGGTCCCGATGTACGCTGCCCCATCTCCATTACGGAACCGGCCGCATTGTTCGGTCGGAACCTGGAACGCAGCTTCAAAGGCATACGCGTTGCATGGTTCCGGAACATGGGCGGCATTCCTTTCGATCCGCGCATTCCCGCGGCAATTAACGCTCAACGCGCCGTGTTTGAGCAATTGGGCTGCATTGTCGAAGAAGCGGAACCCGATTGGACCGGCGCTCATGAAGGCTACGGCATCCTGCGCGCGTGGGGCTACGCGGCCAGTCATGCGGACGACGTGCGCCTGCATCGCGACCTGGTCAAAGACACGGTGATCTGGGAAGTAGAACGCGGCTTAAGGCTGTCCGGCGCCGACGTAATGCGCGGCCATTCTTTACGCAGCCGCGCATGGGACCAGATGCGCATCTTTCAGGAAAAGTACGAATACTTCATCACGCCCACCACGCAGGTGTTGCCCTTCGATGTGAAGCAACCGTACCCCGAAGAGATTAACGGCGTAAGGATGTCCGACTACGTCGAATGGCAGAACTCGTGCGTCCTGATTTCTGCCCTCGAAAACCCGGCGATCTCGGTTCCCTGCGGCTTTGTGGACGGCTTGCCGGTCGGTATGCAAATTGTAGGCCGGCACCGCGACGAATGGGGTGTACTGCAGATCGCGCACGCGTTCGAACAGGCGACCGACTGGCACAAAAGACGTCCGAGCCTAACCGGTGCCCTTTGAGATTCTTCAGACAGAAGCCCGCTCGATACTGAGCCCCGTTTCCGGCTTTCTCGCGGAAGCAGGCTTCACCCACTCTCTGACTCCCGCCCGCAACTGCACCTACGGATGCAGCTACTGCTACGTACCCACGATGCGAGTGCAGGCGGGACTGCGTCCGGAAGATTGGAAACACTGGGGCGCACGTACCACGCTGAAAAGCAATGCAGCGCAAGTCGCGCGCCGGGATCTTCGCCCTCATCACGTGATCTACTGTTCGCCGTTGACGGATCCTTATCAGCCGGCCGAGGCGGATGCACGCCTCATGCCCGGCTTGCTGGAGGCAGTTGTGGAACATCCTCCGCGCGTTTTCGTGATTCAGACGCGGGGCCCGCTGATTCTGCGCGATCTCGACCTTTTGCGGGCTGCGGCGAAGCGGACCATTCTTCGTGTGAGTTTCTCGATCACGACCGATCGCGACGATGTGCGCCGGATCTTCGAGCCGCATTGCGCATCGATCGCCGAACGATGGCGAACAGTTGAGGCCGTACAATGCGCCGGCATCGAAACCTCAGTGTCCCTGGCGCCGATTCTCCCGTCGGACCCGGCGGTTCTGATCCGCCGCGCGCTGGCGTGTTCCGCCGGGCCCGTCGTGGCGGATCCGCTGCATGTTCGGGCAGTCAAACGCTCCGGCGCGACGACTCGCGACGCAGCGCTGGCCATCTGCGATCGTTATGGCTGGAACGATTGGCTGGAGCCTGCATTTCAACGTACGGTGCTGGAGCGCATGGCCGATGTTGCCCAGGCGGCAGGACGTGAATTCGGCCATGGTCCGCACGGATTTGGCTTGCTGGCGAAAATTCGTTAAGTCAGCGTGGATGTCGCCGAATAGCGTCCTCTATTGAAAGGCATGCGCGCTTTTCCGGATGTCCTCTGCGCGCTTTTCGAGAGCTTTCGCCTCATCGCCTCGCCCGGTCCTGAGCAGCATGGCGTATTGACGCAGTGCGGCAGCCAGCCCCGCGGCGCCGGACGGACCGCATTTCTCGTACACCGCAATCGCCTTTTGATAGGACAGTTCAGCGTTCGCGTATTGCCGCTCCAGACGTTCCACCTCCGCCAACTGATACAACCCATCAGCTACCGCGAAATGTCCCTCGGGCCAGGTACTCTCCGCGATGGGCAGAGCGTGGTGCAGCAAGCGCCCCGCCTCGGCATACCTGCTTTCTCCCGCATAGATCGTGGCAAGGCGAAGTTCTCCGACCGCGCTCGCCGGACTGTCCGGTCCATTAATTTTGCGCAGAATCTCCAGGGCTTTTCCCACTTCTCCCTCGGCGGTCGCATACTTCTTCGCAGCGATGTAATCAACGCTCATGTTGAGACGCGTCTCAGCTGCTTTCAGTGACTCGGGACCGAGCGATGCCTCGTAAATGCTCAGCGCCTGCTTGTACAGCGGCTCCGACCTTGCAATCCTGCCTTCGGCACGATATAAGTCCGCCAGATTACTCAGGGTAAATGCCCATGTGGTGTGCGACTCACCAAGCCGGCGCGCATCGTCGCTGACCTGCCGGAGAATCGGTTCGGCGCGTTCATACCGGCCTTCGAGCAGATACAGATATCCCAAACTCGACTCCGCGGCAATCCGATCGAGATGAGTCGCCGGCAGCGTGCCCCGTTCGACATCCAGTGCGCTCTTCAGCAGTGGCTCAGCATCGGTCAGCTTTCCTTCCAGCAAATAGAGCTGGCCCAAAGTCGATCGGAGGATTGCCGTTCTGAGGTCCTGCTCTCCCAGAGTCTCCAGACTGCCTTTGATTGCCCTGTCCAGCACTGCCTCTGCCTCTTTGAACCGTCCACGGTTGGCAAGAAACCCGCCCAGATCCCCAAGGAAGGCGAGTCGGATATCGGGTTTGACAGCCTCCAGACTCTCGACGATCGACACCGCGTCGCGATACGTGCGTTCCGCCGCCGCGGATTCGCCAAGAAATTCGTAAACACTGCCGAGTTCGTCTTCGAGGTCCGCGCGTCGAAGACTCCGATCCGCCGGCAGTTGGGCCAGCGCGGCTTCCAGATCGCGCTTCGCTTCCGGGTATCGGCCCTGTTGCCTCTCCGCTGCGCCTGTCCGGCGTAGTTGGTCCCACGCTTCATTTCCAGGAGCCCCTCGGACGATAGAACAAAGAATCGTTACGAGGAGTGCTGCGCGGCGCGCAAACAGTCTGGTCATTTTCCACCCGACATAACCGATACGTCCGACCCGAGCGTTGGTTGGCAAGACCCGGTTGGCAAGCTCAGGTCCTCAATAGCTGGTTACTCGTCTGGAGAACAAAGGTTACGCCGCGGGAAGTCATCCCGGAGTAGTTCATTCCGGGCGATTGCTAGAATGATCGTTTCCGAGGTAATCGATATTGGCAGTGATTCTGCAGCTTAGAGAAGCAATCGGCGAGTTCGTGCGCGATGGCGACACTGTTGCGCTGGAGGGGTTTACGCACCTCATCCCGTTCGCCGCCGGGCACGAAATCATTCGTCAAAAAAGGCGCGGCCTGACCGTGATCCGCATGACGCCGGACGTCATTTACGATCAACTGATCGGCGCAGGCTGCGTCTCGAAAATTGTATTTTCCTGGGGCGGAAATCCCGGCGTGGGTTCTCTGCACCGTCTGCGGGACGCAATCGAGAAGAAGTGGCCGAATCCGATTGAAGTAGAAGAGCACGAGCACGCCGGCATGGCTGCCGCGTATGCCGCCGGTGCGTCGCACCTGCCTTTCGGCGTGTTGCGCGGCTATGTCGGAACCGACTTGCCGAAGCATAATTCGAATGTCCGATTTATCGACTGTCCTTTCACCGGTGAAAAATTGGCCGCGGTGCCCGCGCATCGTCCCGACGTTACAGTGATTCACGCGCAGAAAGCGGACCGAAAGGGCAACGTCATGATGTGGGGTGTTGTGGGCGCGCAAAAGGAAGCCGTGATGGCAGCGAAACGCTCCATCGTGACGGTAGAAGAGATTGTCGACGATCTCAATGCCCCGCCGAATTCAGTCATCCTGCCTGCCTGGGTAGTAAGTGCAGTGAGTGAAGTGAAAGGTGGAGCGTTTCCCTCCTATGCGCAGGGTTATTACGCGCGCAACAATGCGTTCTATAAACAGTGGGACAACATCGCCAAAGAGCGCGAGACTTTTCTGCAGTGGATTGAAGAACACGTGACGGGTACGAAGGATTTCGCCGGCTTTAAGAAGAGCATTGAGAAAGTTGTGGCCCATGCCTGACGGCGCGCTCGAATATACCGCCGACGAAATGATGACGATCTCCGCGGCGCGGATGCTGCGCAACGGTGCATCGTGCTTCGTCGGCATCGGGCTTCCGAGCGCGGCGGCCAATCTCGCGCGCCTCACGCATGCTCCCGACGCCGTTCTGATCTACGAATCCGGCTGCATCGGCACGAAACCAAATGTGCTGCCGCTTTCGATCGGCGACGGCGAGCTTTCCGAAACCGCCGATACAGTAGTTTCGATCATTGAAATTTTCACCTACTGGCTGCAGGGCGGGCGCATCGATATCGGGTTTCTCGGCGCCGCGCAGATCGATCGTTTTGCCAATATCAATTCGACTGTGATCGGAGACTATGACAGCCCCAAAACGAGGCTGCCTGGCGCGGGCGGTGCACCGGCCATCGCCGCGAACTGCGGTGAAGTATTGGTCACGCTGCGGCAGAACAAGCGGGCGTTTGTAGAGAAGCTGGATTTCCAAACTTCCGGCGGTCACATGGAAGGCGGCGACAGCCGGGAACGAATGCGGTTTCCGGGCAAAGGTCCGACGGCAGTCATAACGGACCTTGGGATCATGACTCCCGATCCGGTGACAAAGGAACTAACGCTGACGAGCGTGCATCAGGGAGTGACAGTAGACAGTGTTGTCGCAGCAACGGGCTGGAAACTGAAAGTGGCGGACCAGGTGAGCATGACGCCGCGTCCGACCGAACTTGAGCTGACGACGCTGCGCGACCTGCAGGCGCGCACCGCCAAAGCGCACGCGGGACAAAATTAACTTAAAACGCTATTAAACGAGCAACCGCCGGAATTGTATATTTCACAAACCCTACGCTGAAAACACGAGGCTTCTCAGTCCATACCCCAGTTTGGGCGATTACTTCAGGCGATAGCGTCCGCGCTCGATTTGCACGAACAGTTCGGTATATCCGCCGGGGTTGCCGACGCGGTGTTTGGGGAGAAAAGTACCGGCCCAATCAATCGAGAGAGCCCAGTTTACGTTTATTGGCGTGAGCACCTGCGGGAGAGTCCCAGTGCGGACGGCTTCTCGTATCCTTCGGATCGTTTCTCGTTCTACCCGCATTTCGCCATAACCAGAATCGCCAAAACCAAAATGCACATTATGGGCAATGCGTAAAACAAGAAAGCATGACGCTGCTTCTCCTCATCCTTGATGAGAAAAACGGCCAGTACATCACCACGCCGATCACGGCCAAAATGCAGACCCCTCCCACGAGGGCGACCATTTTACTATTAGCCTTTGCGAGCCGCTGTCTTAACCGCGCCCGCGCCCCGGTGCGGGCAGCGCCGCAATCGCCAGCCGTTCCTCTTTATAAGGATTGTTGACGAGCCTGCACTCGTCGTTGAAAATCATTGTCGCGCGCTGGTCCGCCGTGAACGCCGGCCAATGCGGCAGTCCCTTCACGTTCGGATTCCCCGTCCGCGCAAACGCAGCCCACGCCGCGCTCATCTTGTCGGACAGCGCATAGCGATCCCGCCCGGCGCCGGTCATCGACTTCGCGTTGTCGACATTCGCTGTCACGAAAGGAATTTCCAGCGTATGGAAAGAGCGCAGTTTCCCTTCACGCACCGGCGATTGCCACGTGAAGTAATACTTAAATACCGGCGCTTTCCCCTGCATGGCTTTCCGATCAGCCTCTGTATGCACCCCCGCGGAGAATCCGGCGTCCGTCGAGATGATCTGAAAGATCTCCACGTTGCTCTTCCGCGGCCGGTTCTTCTTATAAAGAGCGATCAGCTTGTCCGCCGTGGCGTCATCCGCGCGGGTCGCCTGTTTCACGCGATTGTGCAGATCCGCGTCGGTGATCGGGTCGAGCATGGTCGTGGGGAAGAAATTCACCTCCTCCTCCACGGTACCGATCAGGAGCGGCACATTTGCCGACTCTTCGGGCGCGGCCGGATCGAACGGGTCATGCGGCAGCGTCTTGCCGTCGACCACAGGGCCAAAATTCATGCCCGGTCCTTTGATCGCCTCTTCGAGCTTCTCGAAAGGCATATTCTGCAGTTGATCGAGCTGATCCGGTTTCAGATTCAGCTTCGTCAGCAGCGCATGCGCGGAACGGTTCGCGGCCTCGCGGCTGATGCCGCGAATCGCCGCTCCGCTCTCGCAGATCGCGCGGTGGAAGAGCCCTTTTGCCGAAGGTGTGGCCATGAGCGTGGCCACCTTGCCGCCGCCGCCCGACTGCCCGAAGATCGTGACGTTATTCGGATCGCCGCCGAAGTTCCCGACGTTGTCGCGCACCCACTCGAGAGCCTGAACCATGTCGAGCAGTCCGCCGTTACTCGCGCCGGCGAATTTCGGATTTCCGATCTCGGCAAGGTACAGATAGCCGACTGCATTCAGGCGATGATTGGTCGTGACAACCACGACGTCATGTTTGCGCGCAAGGTTCGCGCCGTCGTACATCGTGTAATCGCCGGAGCCCGAAGCGAACCCGCCACCGTGGAACCAGACCATCACAGGTCGCTTGCGGCTGCCCTTCAGACCGTTTGTCCACACGTTCAGCACCAGGCAGTCTTCGCCCATGGGTCCCTGTCCGCTGGTCTCGGCGACTTCAGGAATCTCGAGTTTGCCGGGCTGTTGCGGTGAGCGATGTCCGAACTGGGCCGTATCCTTAACGTCGGTCCATGCCTGCGGCTTCACCGGCGGCATGAAGCGCCCGGCGCCGGCGGTCGAAGCTCCATACGGCACGCCTTTGAACGCGTAAACTTTGTCGATGACGACGCCGCGAATCTTACCTGCGGCAGTGTCGACCACAGGGCCTTCGCCGGACTCGCTCTTTGCAGCGCTAAGTGTCTTTGTCAGGCCGGCGCCCATGATGGCGACCGCGGCGACCGCTCCGCGAGTCAAAAATGACCGGCGGCCGATCTTGTTTCCGCTATTATTTTGCCTCGAACTCATTCGATGGCAAGTGTATCGCACTTACGGTCAGATCTGCGCGATGGATGTTCTGCGGTTGAATCTCCTGAAAAGATACAGAAGACCGGCGGCCGCGCAAAACCCCGCCATCAGGTATGCGGACGAGGGCTCGGGGGTATCGGTCAACAGATCCCCATCGATAATCGCGCTTCCTGTGGGAGCCACGTAGAAATCCCCTGTGTCGCGCGATATCCGGATCCGAAACGTACCGTCGCTGAGACTCGGAAAAATCTCGGCGATCTGGTCCGCAGTCAAATCGATCTCGATGGTTTCCGGGTCTGCCTCCGTTGTATGGTTCAGGCTGGTGAACGTTTCCAGAAATTGAACGTTGTTGCCCGGCAGGGCGAAATCGATATCGCCGCTTTCGCCGCCGCCATCGTCGTCATCGTAAAGCGTAACGAAAAAATCGAAGGTACTGATCGATGCCACATTCGCAATGTCGGGAATGTCGAACTTCAGAAAAGCAATTTCGCCTGCGGATACATTCCCCAGGCCATCGGAACTGACGTCACCGTCCGGACCGAGAAAAACCGGTGATGTGAAGGTTGTGGAGTCCGGGGGTAATTCCCCACGGACGAAATCCGCCTCAATGGCGTCCGCCCTTGCCATTGGGCTGAAACACCAAACTGCCCCCGCGATTAAGAGCAAACGTCGAATTGTCATCGGCATCTCCGAGCTGTGATTGTCTCATATCACACAGTTCCCGCCCGGCGTGCGGAATTTCGCGAAACGTCCCCGCGGGCGGACAGGCGATAAAATCCAAGTAGAGGTAAAGTGACGATGACCGTACTGATAACCATCGGGATCGTACTTTTGGTTGTTCTGAGGCTGGTAACGCTCTTGCCAGCCATGGCCGCCAAAGGTGAGCGGTTCCCGAGGAAATGGCGGCTTTGGGCATTGGGTGAATCTCGCGACGGTAAGGCGCCAAAATCAGAAAACGTCATCATGTAGTTTTGGGGCCTCCTCGATCGATCACATTTAGCAGACTACCCGGCGTGCAGTCCCGAAGACTGTCGAAATCGCCTTCCGGCGAGGGAAGAATATCGTGCGCACTCGCGCTGCCCGTGCGTTAAACCTCTGTGCGGGCGCGCTGGACAATGCTGAGAAATCGCCCCGTCAGCTCGTGAATCCAGTTCTGATCCCGGCGCTCGACCGCTTCCGGCGGGATCAGTTTACTGCCGATCCCGAGGGCAACGGCACCGGCGCGTATAAACTCGCCGGCAGTCACTTGGTCCACGCCGCCGGAGGCTATGAGCGGCACGTGCGGAAACGGGGCCTTCAGAGCCTTGATGTAACTGGGCCCTCCAACGGCGGCGCAGGGAAAGATTTTGATCATATCGGCGCCCGCATCGTGCGCCATCATCACTTCGGTAGGTGTCAAAGCTCCCGGAATAGCGGCAACGTTGTGCCGGACCGCGAATTCCACGATCTTCAGATTGATTCCGGGACTGGTAACGAACGTCGCTCCCGCGTCAATACAGGCGCGCGCCGTTTCAGGATCGAGAACGGTGCCCGCTCCCACGAGAAGCTTGGGTCTGGTGCGCACCAGATCGGCAATAACCTGGATGGCTCCGGGAACGGTCATCGTCAATTCAACGACGTTGATTCCCCATTTGAACATCTGCTCGGCGGCAAACAGAGCCTCTTCCGCGGACGAAACCCGAATCGCCGGAAGAATGCCGATCTCTTCGATGTGCGCGCAGACATCTTCTTTTTTCACCATTCGGTTTCTTTTACCACGGCGGGCATCGGCCGCGCGTAAATATTTCAGTCGTGCTCGGGTTCGGGCTCGGGCAAAGTATCGGTCGGACCCGCGATCCACACATATAGCGTAGGCAGGAGGAAGACGCTCAAAATCAGCGCGAGCAGCAGGCCGCCGACGATCACGATTGCGAAGGGTCGTTGTGAGTCCGACCCGATGCCGCGCGATGTCGCTGCCGGAAGCAGTCCGATGCTGGCCACCAGCGTGGTCATCATGATCGGCCGCAGCCGCTGCACAGCCCCCTCGACGGCCGAATCGAGGATCGAATGACCACGGGATCGAAGCTGATTGATGTACTCCAGCATGATGACGCCGGTCTGTACCGATACTCCGAACAGCGCCAGAAATCCTACGCCCGAAGAGACGCTGAAGCGCGTTCCGGTCAGCAGCAGGGCCAGCAGGCCGCCGATCGGGGCCATCGCCACGTTAGCGAGAATCAACAGTACCCACTTCGGCGACTTGAACATCGTGTAAAGGATCACGCAGATTACCAGAATCGTGATCGGTACAACGATCGACAGACGTTTCGACGACCGTTTCTGGCTCTCATACTCGCCTGCCCATTCGGTGTGATAACCAACAGGCAGCTTCACCTCTTTGTTTACTTTGGCAATCGCCTCTTCCACCGTGCTGCCGAGGTCGCGTCCGCGCACGCTGTACTTGAGCGCCACATAACGGGAATTGAGCTCGCGCGAAATCGAAGACGCGCCATCCAGCTTTTTCACCTCGGAAAGCTGCGCCAGCGAAACTCTCTCTCCACTGGGCGCAAGAAGGCGGATTCGTTCGATCGCGTCCTCTGTATCGCGATATGCGGGAAGATAGCGCGCCACCAGATCGTAGCGTTGCTCGCCCTGCAGAACCTGCCCGACCGCGCCGCCGCCAACAGCCGTTTCGATTGCGTCGTGGACGTCATTCACATTGATGCCGAATCTCGCGGCGGCATCGCGATTGACGATCACGTTCAGGTTCGGCTGTCCGACCACGCGGAAAAGCCCGAGGTCCTCCACGCCCTTGATCTTGCGAAGCACGTTGACGATCTCATCGCCCTTCGATTCGAGCAGTCTGAGGTCGTCGCCGTAAACCTTTACCGCGAGTTGGCCCTTAACGCCGCTGACGGCCTCTTCCATGTTGTCCGCGATCGGCTGCGAGAAATTCCAGATCACTCCGGGAAGTTTCTCCAGTTCCCGGTCCATCGCGCCGATCAACTCTTCTTTATCCTGCTTGAAGACCGGGCGCCACTGTTCCTTGGGCTTCAGATCGACAAAATATTCGGTGTTAAAGAAGCCTCCGGTATCCGTTCCGTCATCCGGGCGGCCGACTTGCGAGACTACTTGAGTAACTTCGGGAAACGAAGCAAAGATGATTCGCGCCTGATCGGTAAGCCGGGTTCCTTCCGTCGGCCCGGTGCTCGGCGCAAGAGTACCGCGCGCCCAGATCGCGCCTTCGTCCAGATGAGGCAGGAATTCCGATCCGATGACTCCGCTCGTCGCAAGCCAGGCGGAAAGCCCGAGCGCGCCCGCCGCTACGGCGACAGTAATCCATCTGAACCGTATTGCCATTTCGACCGAACGCCGATATGCGATTGTGATCCATTCCATCACCGGATTGCGCCATTCGCGCGTTGTTTTTCCGAAGAAGAAACTCGAAAGCGCGGGCGCGATCATCATCGCGAAGATCAATGCTCCCAGCAATGCGAAGCTGACAGTCCACGCCATGGGCTTGAACAAACGGCCCTCGACGGCCTGCAGGGTGAATATCGGCAGATACGCCGTGATGATGATTCCGATTGCATAGAACACCGGGCGCTGCACTTCATGCGCAGAGTCGCGGATCGAGCCGATTTTCGATTTATCCTCGGGCTTCTGGCTCAGGTGATGGACTATGTTCTCCACCATCACCACCGCGCCCTCCACAACCATTCCAAAGTCCAGCGCGCCAAGCGAAAGCAGATTGGCCGGAATTCCGTTCAGCTTCAGGCAGATCGCGGCGAACAGCAGCGAGAACGGTATCGTCAGCGCCACGATGAAGGCGCCGCGGACATTCCCCAGAAAGATAAACAGAATGATCGCGACGAGAATAATGCCTTCGGTCAGGTTATGCAGAACCGTGTGCGTGGTGTACTCGACGAGCTTGCTGCGGTCGAGGAACGGAACCACTTTCACTCCTGGCGGAAGGATCTGTTCATTCAGTTGCTTTACCTTCTCGTGAATTCCGTCGAGCGTGGCTTCCGATTCCGCGCCCTTGCGCAACAGCACAATGCCTTCGACGGTGTCGTCGTTGTCCAGTATCTTCCCATCCACCCGGTGGGTCGCTTTTCCGATCTTTCCAAGCCTGATCTTCGGTCCCTGCTGCACTTGCGCGATATCGCTGATGCGCAGCGGAGTGCCATTCTGCGACTTGATCACAGTTTTCGCAATGTCGTCCACGTGCTCGAAAAGGCCGAGTTCGCGCACATTGACCTGCTGCAGCCCTTCCTCGATGAAGCTGCCGCCCGCGTTCACGTTGTTGTTCTGCAGTTGCTGTTCGACCTGCCCGACGCTGAGTCCGTAGGAAATCAGTTTGTCGGGATCGATCCTGATCTGGTATTCCTTCGTCGGTCCGCCGAAACTCGACACATCGACGACATTCGGTACGGACTTGAACTGCTTCTCGAGAACCCAATCCTGCAGCGACTTCAACTCCATCACGTCGTACTTTGGGTTCGTGCTGGTCAGCGTGTACCAATAAATCTGACCGACCGGACTCCAGTCCGTCCCCATCTGCGCCTGAATGTTGTCGGGCAAGGTCACCTGCGAGAGCCGCTCCAGCGCTTTCTGCCGGTTCCAGTCGTTTTCGGAATCGTCGTCGAAAATCAGCGTGACGCTGGACAGTCCGAAAACGGACTTCGAGCGCAGACTGGTCAGATGCGGGATGCCGTTCATCACGATCTCAATCGGAATCGTAACCTGCTGTTCCACTTCCTCTGCCGCGCGGCCCGGCCACTGAGTAATGATGTTGACGTAGTTATTCGCCACATCCGGATATGCTTCGATCGGCAGATTGGCGAACGAAATGGAACCCCAGACCAGCAGGAGGATGGCCCCCAGCAGGACCAGGAACCGGTTGTTCAGCGAAAAATCGACTACGGCCCGAATCATCTAAGTTCCCGGCTTCCGGACACGCCGCTTCCGGACATGCGGCTGCCAGCGGCGTCTCCTCCGCTCCTGAACAAGCGCGGCTGGTAGCCGCATCTCCAAATCCCCGGCATTACTCTTCCGCCGTGTTCTGAAGCACGAGCGCGTTCTGCACGAGCCGGTCTCCCGGCGCGACTCCCGACGTCACTTCCTGCATATTGGGCGGCAGCATTTTTCCGCTCATAACCTCTACGCGCCGAAATGTATTCACGCCCGCCGCCATGTAGACCCAATCGCGATCATGCAGATGCAAAATCGCCGTGGCTGGTACCGAGGCATGATGTTGCTTCTCACTGCCGCGGAACGTTGCCGTGGCAAACATACCGATCCGCATCGTTCCGGGGTTGGCGATCTCCAGACGCACTTTCGCGGTGCGAATCGTCGGATCGAGGATCGGGCCGATATTGCTGATGCGCCCGGAAAGAACCCGGTCGGGATAGGCATTCAGCCGAACCTCGGCGGATTCTCCCATCCGCACGTTTTTCAAATCGTTTTCGTAGACATCGCAAATAATCCAGACATGCGACAGGTCGGAGATCGTGAACGGATTGGTGGATGAGAGGCTCTGAACACCCGAAGCAGTGGTTACCTGCTGATCCGTAATCACGCCGGAGACGGGCGCAAACACGTCAATGATGGCGGTCGGATGATCCTTATCCGCGCCCAGCACGCGAAGATGCTCTTCCGTGGTCTCAACCGTCACCCTGGCCTTGTCTTCGGTATCGACGGCCAGTTCATAATCCTTCTGCGCAATCGCGCCGCCGTCGAGCAGCATTTTCGAACGCGTCAGTTGCGCGCGCGCCAGCACTTCATCCGCGACCGCCTGCCGGTAATCCGAGAACGCTCCCGAAATATCGGCGCTCTGCACGCGCATCAAAAGCTGGCCTTTGGTAACTTCGTCGCCGAGCTTCGCATGGACCTCAATCACTCGCCCGGAAGCCAGCGAGATCACCGGAACGTTGCGCGAAACATCCGGACTGACCACTCCCGTTGCCTTCAATTCCAATGCGGCGTCATAAGCGGCTGCAGTTGCCAATGGAAATTGATCAGGGTGATCCACCTTAATGAGGCTGGGATCGCCCACCTGCTCCACCTGCGCTGCCGGCGGAGCTTCGGCATTGGGGTCGACCTTGGGATCTGCTTTGCCCACGCCGCAGCCGGCCAGCAGCACCGTCAACACTGCCGCCGCCGTCAGCCCCAGTATCGTTTCCACCCCTCTACAGCGCTTCATCGTATGACCTCACGTCCCACTGCAAGATTCATCTGGCTCGCCGCCGTCATGTACGCCCCGATCAGATTCAGATACGCCAGCCTCGTGTCCCGATACGATTTCTCCGCATCGAGATAATCCAAAAGCGACGATCCCCCGTTCCGGTACGAAAACGACATCTTGTCCCGTACATCCGTCGCCAACGGCAGATACTTCGCCTTGTACGGCTTCAGCAGATTCACGTTCTCCACCAGCGTCCAGTACGCCGAATCCACGTCATTGAACACCTGCGCTTCGCTCGCGTCCCGCAGCCGCTCGTTGCGCCCGATATCCACCTGCGTCTTTGCCTTCTCCCCCTGGTTCCGGTCGAAGATCCGCAGCGGAATGCTCACGCTTCCCCCGATCGTTTGATCCGCAAACGGATTCGCAAACGACGGATTGTTCGAATACCAGACGCTGAACGTCGGATCGGTCGAGCCGTTTGCTACCGCCAGCCGGTGCGTAACCTTCGCCAGTTCCACGTTCTGCGTCGCCTCTTTCAGGTCCGGCCGCGCTTCCAGCGCCAGGTTCCGGAACTCTTCAAGCGGCCTCAGCTCAGGGTTGAAATCGAATGTTCCCGTGACGTCGAACTGATCCACCGGCGTGCGCTCGTTCAGCAGCATCAACAGCTGAATCTTCGCGGTCCGCAGACTGCCCTGCGCCACTTCGAAGTCCGATTCGAACTGCACGCGCTGCAACTCCAGCCGGCTCAGATCCACCTGCGCCATATCGCCTGCCGCGTAGCGCGTTCGGTTCACCGCCAGTTCCCGGTCCCAGTAATCCAGGTTCTCTCGGGCGTTCTGCAGCACTGCCTTGGCCTGCAGGGTCTGCACGTATGCGCTGCGCAGATTGAACACCAGATTGCGTTCCTGATCGAGATAAGTCGATTCCGCTACCGCGGTCGATTCCCTGGCTTGATCGCGCCGCAGTTCCCGCTTGTGTTCGCGCTCGTGCAGGTAACTGATGCCGGGGGTTTCCACCACACCGCTCAACGGCCGCCAGACGCCGCCGTTTTTCGAGATCTGGAGTCCGTCCACCGTCAGGTTCAGATCGGGGTTCGGCCGCAGATAGGCCGTGATCTCCGCTGCCCGCGATTCATCGATATTCAGCTTTCCCGCGCGCAGCGTCGGATTCGCCGCCTCAAACTTCTCCACCAACTGCTGCCAGTCGTACGTTCGCTGCTGTTGCGCGCCTAAGGGAACCGCTGCCGAGAGAACACTCAGAGCCAGCCCGAGGAACACCAGTGTCCTCCGCTGCCTGGTCCAACGCTGAGGCATCCGGCGACGGAGCCGGGATAAAACCCATTGAAAACGATGCTGACGCCCCAAATTCCAATGGTATCGACCGGGTACGAAGGCCTCAATTATCTTTCAGATACAGTGATTTATCTTTTGGCTAAGCCATTGGAATCTTTCAGCTATTTTGGTTTTCAACCATGCCACAGCCCCGTAGAATCGAGGGTGAAAAAGGCATGCGCGGTTTGAACGTATGATGGAGTTAAGCGCGTTCCCGTCGCACCCGGCAGGTCGCGGTCCACGGACTTTCATGCTGTCTTTCCTTCTTCGCGGTACGCGCGCGGCGATCCTTGCGAGAGCCGTGCTGATGGCCGCTGTGATCGCGGCGGTCGACTGGCGCATCGACGGTAACATTCCTCTCGGCTTTCTCTATCTGTTCCCAATGCTGCTGGTGGGCAGCATCCTGAGCCGCTGGCAGATTGCCATCGCCGCTGTAATCTGCACATTCCTCACGGAAATATTCGACAGCTTCGATTGGCTCTCCGCGACCGGAATCCCGCGCGACATCCTGATCTTCGCCGCATTCTTCTGCATGGGACTGTTCGTCTACGAAGTGATCCACAGCCGCAGAGCGGCGCTTCTCCACACACAGGAGATCGAGCGCGAAGCGGCCGCCCGCAGCGAGGCGGAAGAGCAGTTGAAGGTTCTGGTCGAAAGCAGTCCGGCGGCCGTTTTTACGACCAGTGCCGAGGGAATCGTTCTACTTGCGAACGAAGCTGCTCACCGGCTTTTCGTCATTCCGCAGGGAACGCTCCCCGGCCGTTCCATTCACGAATTCCTTCCCTCCCTGGCGAATGTGCTGTCGCCCAAATCGGCGAATGGGAATCAGCCCGCAAGGGCGAATTCCGATAACCGCCAACCTTTTCGCACCGCCATGCAGTGCCGCGGGCGCCGGCAGAACGGTGAGGTGTTTCTGGCCGATATGTGGTTCTCCACCTACGGCACCAGCATGGGCCCGCGCCTCGCCGCTATGGTCGTGGATGGCTCGGAAGATCTGCGCAACCGCGAGGAACTGAGTCTGCATCAGCTTCTGGCCGGATCGCGAATCCTGGTGGGCGCGGTGTCACACGAGATTCGGAACATCTGCGGCGCGATCGCAATGGCCCACACGAACCTCGCCAAGAGCACCGCCCTCGCCCCCCATCTCGCGCCTAACAAGGATTTCGAAGCGCTCGGGGACCTGATACTCGCACTCGAAAAAATAGCCGCCATGGATCTTCGCCAGATGGCGGACCAAGCCTGCAGCGTCGACTTATCTTCGCTGCTCGAAGAATTCCGCATCATTGTTGAGCCCGCGCTTCAGGAGCAGGACGTCCGGCTGTCCATCGAAACGGAACCCGGCTTACCGCAGGTATGGGCAGACCGCCAAAGTCTTCTGCAGGTACTCCTCAATCTCACGAAAAACAGTGAGCGAGCCATGCTGCACCAAAGCCGTAAGGAACTCACGATCACCTCGACTACCGAAAAGCAGCGAGTCACGCTGCGATTCCGCGACACCGGTTGCGGCGTGGCCCATCCCGATCGTCTGTTTCGTCCATTCCAGCATCAGGCGCAGGCTAATGGCCTCGGCTTGTATCTGTCGCGCGCATTCATGAGATCGTTCCGCGGCGATCTTCGCTACGAGCCGGAACCCGTGGGATCGTGCTTTATCGTAGAGTTGTCGGGAGTCATTCCCAGACAAAATGCCGCAGTCAGAGACAATAATGCAGCCGATCCGAATCCTGCTGATCGACGACCACAGCCTTTTTCGGGAGAGCCTCAGCCGGTTACTCGAAGCTGAGTCTGACTTCCGGATCGTCGCCACCTGCGCCGGTGTTCGTGAGGCTTTGGCCGTGCTCGAACGCGAGCCGGCGGACATCGTACTGCTCGACTACGATCTCGGGGACGAACAGGGATCGGCATTTCTCGAAGAAGCCCGGCGGAGACGCTTCGAGGGCCGCATTCTGATGGTCACCGCCGGCATGGACGATGCGGAAACACTTCGCGCGTTCGAAGGCGGCGTTTCCGGGTTATTCCTGAAACACAGCCCGCCCGCGCAGTTGATCGAGGCGATTCACAAAGTCACGAACGGCGAAATGTGGCTCGACTCACGTGCCGTACGCTCCCTGGTTGCCGGCGCGCAAGAAAAATCGGACACTCATCAGCCTGCGCAGGCGCTGACCGCGCGCGAGCGCACGGTTCTCAAGGCAGTATTTGAAGGCCTGACTAACAAAGAAATTGCGGCAAATCTGCAGCTTTCCGAAAGCTCTGTCAAAGCGGTATTGCAGCAACTGTTCGATAAAAGCGGGGTGCGCACCCGCAGCCAGTTGGTGCGGATCGCGCTCGAACAACACGCCGGCGACTGGCTCACCGATCCGTAAGTATCTTTCTCCCCGCAAATCCGTTCCCGGCCGCACCCCGTAGCATGAGTCAGCGCGCACAGATTTCGAAAGCGAAAGGAATCTGAAAATGAAAATCTCCAAAGTCTCCCATGCGTTCTGCATTGCGCTCGTCGCAGCCGGCTCTCCTGCATACGCAGCCAAAGATCCCATGGTCGGCGGCGCAGTCATGTTTCCGACGAAGGACATCGTCGACAACGCGGTAAATTCCGCCGATCACACAACGCTCGTGGCCGCGGTCCGTTCACTGTATTCGCCCCGACCAACGAGGCATTCGCCAAATTGCCGGCCGGCGCCGCCGACACATTACTCAAACCGGAAAACAAGGACACGTTGACGAAGATCCTCACCTACCACGTGGTACCGGGCCGGATCAGCGTCGCGGAACTGCGCAGTCAGATCAAGGCCGGCGGCGGCAGTCCAACGGTGTAATCCAGGTAATTGACTCGGTACTTCAGCCCAATTGATTCGTCGGCGGGGTCTGCTGGGAAATAAGCGGTCTGCTGCAAACAAAAAAAAGGGGAGTGCCTCCGTGCACTCCCCTTTGACGTATTATTCAGCCGGCGAATCCTCCCGCCCGCCTCACGTCAACCATCGCCGCAAACCTCCGATTTGCGCGGCGAGCCGTGCCATATTTGGCGTTCAGCTCTTTCTGTCTATTAAGTGCGCAATCGACGATGTGCGTTTCAGTGGTTGACGGATCGAGTACTAGAACCAGCCGTAAAGGGAAACTACTGAATGAATCCGATTTTCTTCAGCGTCGCGGAAGGCTCCCGATCCTCGAATTGGAGGAGCATAGTCTTCTCGTAACCATCCTCAATCGCCACTGCGGCGGGCGCGGTGTCGAATGGGAAATCTTTCTTGAGCAGATCCAAGTCCTTGGATACCGGACCTTTACCGGTCAGACCCGCCTTGCCCATGAACCAGTCTCCGAACTGCGGATTCTGCACCGGCACACCCACGAACCGGGTATTCCCCCAGTTCAACGCCGCAAGACGGCGTCCGGCCGCCAGGCAGTGGAGGCACTGCGGATCGAAGAAGAATACCAGGACCTTGCCTTGCTGTAACGAGATCGAGTGACCATCTTCGGCGGTGATCGATGCCGGAGCCTTCGTTCCTGTGTGGCGTGTCGATGCGAATGCGAACGATCCCGCCGCGAAGACCGCGACTGCCGCGAGAATGATGGCCGCCGGCCGAAACCCCTTCGACTCGCGAATCCAAAGCCCCGCGCCGATGGCCAGCAGCATCATAATGCCGTCACCGACGAAGAATTGCGGGCCCACCGCCCGTTTCACCCACGGAAAACAGGAGCAGTCCGCGCCGCGCAGCTCGTTGTAGTGAATACCGATGAAGATCATGAACGCGGCCAGCAGCAACGTGCCCATCCACGAGCCCCAGCGACGGAACCGGGGAATGAGAAGAATGGCGCCCGTGAAAGTTTCGAGAGTCCCCAGCCCGACTGCGGTAAGGACACTCAGCGACTCCGGAACCTTCGCCTGCGCCAGCCGCACTGCCGCTCCAATCGGATCGGTGAGCTTCCACAGCCCGGCAGCCAGAAACACGATTGAGATCAGAATTGCCGCAGTCCAGTTGAGGCCGGTTTGCCACCCGGACTGTCTTTCAAAGGGGATGAAAGCGTCACTCGAAAGAGCGATTCCTTGAGACATGACAACTAAAGTATATATTTCGCTTCGTGGGGCAGCGCTTCGGCGCTGTTGGCCAGTCGCAGAGGACCGGACAGGCCTTATCCCCTGATAAGGTGACCCAGCATTTCAGCCTCGGGTCGGGGCCTTCCGGCCGGCGCGGGAACCCGGAATGCCGCTTTTACTTCACCGCAAACCAAGCAATAAAAAGCCCGTCCGGCTCGACATCGTCCCAATACGAAAGGTACTGGCTGCGCACCTCGCTGCAATTCCGAGCCAGCAGATTCCTCAGCTCGTCCTGTGTGAACCATCGTTCCCACGCCGGCGTCTTCAGTTCCCCCCAATGCTCGGCATTTTTGTCGATGATCACGATCCTGCCGCCGGGTTTCACCACACGGCACATCTCTTTCACCGCGCGCTCGATATCGACCGCATGCTCCAGCGACTCAGTCGCATAAGCGCAGTCGAACATCGCGTCCGCAAACGGCAAGTCAGTCATCGACCCCGACTTGGTTTGAATACCAGCCGGCACGAATCGCAGCATCTCCTCCGAAATATCCAACCCCCAAATCTCCGCGGCAGGATGCTTCTCCAGCAGCACCTTCGCAAACCGCCCCTTGCCGCATCCGATGTCCAGCACTTTCCGGCCGCTCAGGCCACCGAAGAACTTCAGCAAAACCTGGACATGCTGAATACGCGGATCGATCGTCGACGGAAAATGCTCCTCGTCCTGCGACGCCTCGTCGAAACTGCGCCGAATCTCTTCGCGCAATTCAGGATTCAGCTCCGCCGCGTGCCACCGGGGCGCAGTTTTCTTCGCGGTCCATCGCCGCAACTGGGAGGGCAGGTTCACGCGCGTGTCAGAAAAACCGGCAGCCCCATCTTGCCGCCGTAGGTTGGCCGGTAACGCTCCGTGCTGTACATCGTGGCGATGTCAACCTTTCGCGGACCGAGTTTGGGATCGGGAATCGCAACCGCCGCGTAGCAGCCCTGATGAATCGCCGTCATCAGACCGTGCTTCCCTTCCTCCATCAGATCGACGGCCATTCCGCCGAACGTCGACGCCACCATCTTGTCCACGAAATCGGGCGGACCGCCGCGCAGGTCGTAAGTCAGATCGCTGACAATCGTTTCGTCCCCGCTCCGTTTCTTGATGATGTCGCTGAGAACCTCCGCCACATTCGCCTTTTTCCGATGGCCGAACGCGTCTGCCTCGCCGTATTCGCTGGTCTGATAACCCTCCCATTCCGCGCCTTCCGAAAGCAGAACCAGCGCGTAACTGCTTGGGTTGTTTTTCTTGTCTTCGAAAATCAGATCGAGCAGCCTGTCGAGCTTGACCTTATATTCCGGAATGCAGCAGCGTATCGAGCTCGCATACGCCGTGTAGAGCGCAGTGTATCCGGCATCGCGGCCGAAGACACGGAAAATGCCGATACGCTCGTGCGAAGCCACTGTCGTGCGCTGGCGTTCGATAGCATCGCAGGCGCGCGTGACCGCGGTCGAAAACCCGATGCAGTACTCCGTGTTGCGCACGTCATTATCCATCGTCTTCGGAACCGCGACCACTTTGACGCCCTGCCTGTCGAGATGCGCCGCATAACTGAGCGTGTCATCGCCGCCGATCGCCACCAGGTAATCGAGTTCCAGCTTTTCGATGTTCTTCAAGACCTGCGACGTCATGTCATAGACCGTGGACGTAACACCGCCCTTCGTGTTTTGCGCCGCGGAAAAATTCCCGCCTGCCAGAAACTCGGGAACTTTCTTCATCTTCAGCGGATTGGTGCGGGAACTATGCAGCCACGTCCCGCCGGTGCGGTCGATGGTTCGCGTATTCAGGCGGGTCAGCGGCAGAATGTAGCGGCTCGCGCTGGCGGGATCGTCGAAATTGACGTGCGTGAGACCTTCCCAGCCGCGCCGGATGCCGGTCACCTGGCGTCCAACCTCGGAGCCCCGGTACACAACTGTTTTGATTACGGAATTCAGACCCGGAACATCCCCGCCCCCCGTGAGTATCCCGACCTTCCCTGCCTTCATCCGCACCCTCCTCTGCCCGTTTGAGTGAATTTCTCATTGTAAGGGGCGTGATATTATCCGAGCCGAATTATCAGGAGGAAAACAATGCGTATCAGAAGCTTTGTCTGTGCGTCCGTAATCGGTTTTGTCGGGATCGCCGCCGCTCAGGCGCCCGCCATCCCTGCGGACCTGGGCCTGCGCGGCGACCGATTCAAGCCCCTGACCACCGATCAGTTAACGCCGGAGCAGAAAACCATGGTCCGGCACCTGCTCTCCGGCGAAAGAGCCGGCGTGAACGGTCCTTTCAACGTGCTCCTGCGCAGTCCCGAAATGGGTGATCTCGCCCAGCAGTTCGGCGCTCAGATGCGCTATCACTCCTCGATTCCGCGAAAGCTGAATGAGTTCGCGATTGTGATCACCGCATATCACTGGAGAGCGCAATACGAATGGTACGCGCACCATCGGGACGGGTTGAAATACGGTCTGGAAGCGGCCGTGATGGACTCTCTGGCCGCGGGCAAACGTCCGGCGCCGATGGACGCCGATGAAGAAATCGTCTACAACTTCTGCAACACTCTTCTGAACAAAGGGCAGGTAAACGATGCCGTTTTCAATGCCGCAAAGGCTAAATTCGGAGAACGCGGCATTGTCGATCTGATCGGCACCATGGGTTACTACAGCATGGTTTCGATGCTGCTGAATACGGATCGTTATCCGATGCCGGATGGCGTAAAACCCGCGCTGAAGCCTATGCCGTAACGACTATTTTGGTGGGGTCAGGGCTTCTGCCCTGTTGGCCAGTCACAGAGTACCGGGCAGGCCTTATCCCCTGACAAGGTAACCGAGCACTTCAGCCTCGGGTCAGGGCCTTCCGGCCGGCGCGGACCCCAACGATCCTGCCCGTGACGTCCGGCTCGAAACTCAGGTGCGTGATCTCGCTTCCGCGAATGCTGTAAAGCCCGTTCTCAGTGCCGCAGTAGATCGTGTCTCCCACGTGATCGATCGTGTAAATGTAATCGGGAATCTCGTATTTCGCCGTCAAGCCGGTTCGGCGATTATAGCGGAGCAATCCACCGCCATATGCCGCTCCTTCCGGCTGGCGCATCAGCCCGACCCAAAGATTTTCTCCGTCGAGCCGGATCGCCGACCCGGACCACGCAGTGATCTCCGGCAGATATCTCATCTCGAATTTATGCGTACGCACATCGAACGTGCCAATCGCTCCCACGCCGGACGTGCCCTCGCCATCGTAAAAGTGATTCGCGAACCAGACGGTTGATCCATCCAAAGCAACAGGACCCATATCGTTCTCGATCTCCAGAGGAGCCTGATCCTTGGGGCGCAGCTTTCGATACATTTCCATTGTGGGAACCGGCGCGATGAAGACCTGGCGCTTCCCGGACTTATCGCTCACCGCAAACCCCGCCGGCTGGTGCGTTTGACCTGGCGGTGTACCCACAACTTGTACCGAACCTCCGTCCGGCAGCCGCAATTCCACGGGCTGCGGAACGGCATCCGCATCCGGAGCGGGAACATCGACGATTTTGAATCCAGGACGGCCTTCGCCGGCGCGGGGATCGATTGTGACCGTCGCATGCCGCTCACTCCATCCCGATGAAGACGCGCCGTAGATCAGAGTGCCGCCGCGGATACTCGAAGAGGTCAGCGCAAGCTTTCCATAGCGAATCTTCCGGGTCGGCTTTCCCCCGGCAAGATCGTAAAAATATTTGATGCTGCCGGCATAGATGCCATAGTCCGAATAAAAGTGCAGAGCAAGCGAGTTAGTGCCGGTCTCATCGAGAGTCGGCGTTTCGCCGTTGACTACGTTTGCGGGAAAGAGATCGAGCCTGAGTTGCACCTGGTTCCCCGCCCCGGAAACCACGAAAACTCCAATCTCTGTTTTCTCGGGGACGGGCACGCGCGCCAGCGTCTTTTTTACGCCAAAAGGCCGCAGTTCGGTTGGCGCGGCCAGAACGACCATCGCCGACCGGTCGGCATCGATGGGCTTCTTCGCGCTTGCCTCAAACCAATCCAGCGAGGCATCCGCCTTCCGAAAGCTCTCCTGAATGGAGCGGAGGTCCTCTTTCTGAAGATCGGCGCATAAAGCCGCACTGCCGGAAAAACCGCACGCGGCCGCAAACCACACCAGCACCCCGAAGCGCACGATTCCCATCCTACTGCTTTCCCGCGGCGGAGTTATGATATCGGCATGTTGAATCGACGAATCCTGGCTTCGTTCATTCTCACCGCCGCTCTGTTGCCGGCGAAAAGCACCGATCCGAACAACCCGACCGGTACCACCGGCGTGGTCCTGATTGACAAAATGGGACGGCACATCCGGTTCTTCGATCCGAAGACATGGACCGAGACCGGAAACATCGAAGTCGGCATCAACCCGCATGACATCGCGCTGTCGCCGGATCACAAGACCGCGTATGTGCCGATCTACGGCGCCGGCATTTACGGCAGAAATCCAAATCCCGGCCACACGATCGCAATCATCGATCTCATCTCGCGCACCCAGACCGGAACGATCGACGTTTCACCTTATGTCGCGCCTCACGGAATTCAGATTGATGCCGCCGGCACTCTCTACGTCACCTGCGATGCCAGCCGCAAACTTCTGATCATCGATCCCAAAACACGCGCGATCAAAGACGCGATTGACACCGAAGGCACAAGTCATTGGGTCGCCGTGCTGCCCAACGCCACCAAAGCTTATCTCGTAAACAAGAACGACCGGCCGTTCATCACCGTGATCGATCTGAAGACGCGCAAAATCGCCACCCGCATCTCGGTGCCCAACGGCACGGAAGGCGTCGCCGCGTCGCCCGACGGGAAGCGCGTTCTCGCGCTCGACTATAAGGACCCGGTTTTGCATGTGATCGATCCGGCCACGGACAAGATCGTCGAAGACATCACGCTGCAGGGCAACAACTCGGCGGGCGCGCGTGTCCGCTTTTCGCCCGATGGCTCGAAGATCGTAACCGACAACAGCGGCCGGCAACTCGTAAACATTCTGAGCGCCTCCGATCTGCACGGCAGGCAGTTGGTCGTGCCGGTCGGAAAAGCTCCCATGGGAGTTGGCTTCGCACCGGACAACCGAACGCTGCTCGTCGGCAACCACGGCGATGGATCGGTTTCCGTTATCGATATGCAGGACGGCAAGGAGTTGAAACGCTTCCACGCCGGCGCCGGCATCGAAACAATGACCTGGTATTGATGGAGATGCGGCTACCAGCGTTTTATGCGTTTGCCCGCGCCGCTTCCAGCCACCGCCGCATCTCCGCTCGCGGCGCCAGCCCGGCCTGCTGGAACACCACCTGCCCATCGCGCAGCACCACGAAGTTCGGTATGGATTGCACGCCGAACCTCGCCGATATTTGCGGGTTCGCTTCGGTATCGACCTTCAGCACGAGGGCCTTCCCCGCCATCTCCCGCGCTAACTCGCGGACTTCCGGCGCTGCCATCCGGCACGGTCCGCACCATTCCGCCCAGAAATCGGTCAGGATCGGAACCCTGGCCTCGGCCACCACCTGCGCGAACGAGTTGTCGTCGACATCCAGCGGCTCGCTCAGTGGAGGAAAGGTCGATCGGCACGAGCCGCAACGACCGGAATCGGAAAGATGGCGTGCGGGGATGCGATTCCCTTTTCCGCAGGCCGGGCAGTTACGGATGTGCGAGAAAGCCATTCGGTACCTGTTTTGATTATCAGGCCGAAGCTTGGTCCCTCAGTATTGGCCGGCCGATTCCCGCGCCATCGCCAGATATAGTTGCTGCAACGTTCCCGCCGACCCCGTAAACAAAGGCACGGGTGCCCGCCGATACCGCAGCATCTGCCGGTACAGGACATCTTCGAGCGCCGAGTTGATCCCCCAGCCCGCGAGATAGGACAACCGCAGATCGGCGTCGCGGTTGATCTGCGCGCCTTTCGTCCACATTCCCAGATCTGACTTCTGCCCCGCATAGGTCGCAAACAGATCGAGCGACGACGGAACGCCGATACCGCGCAGCGATTCCGCCACCGGCGCATAATCCGGACGCCGCAGGCGCTGCTCGACCTCATCGACATTGATCTTCAGCGGCTCGGCTTGCCCCATGAAAACCATGTCGTAGCCCAGCCCGTCGCGCGTGTTGCTCCATACGGTCGCGTTCGGAAATGCCTGAAAGAAGGTCTCCAGTTCACTCTTGATCGTCGGCACGTCGGTCTCATAAAGCGGCACATAGAGCGAGAACATCCCGCCCGGATTCAGATGCTGCTTCACCGACTCGAAATATTCCTTCGAGTACAGCGCGGCCGTTCCCTTCACGAAAACGTCCAGCGGATCGGACGCGATGATGTCGAACTTCTCCGTCGTCGTCAGCAGGTAATGACGCGCATCGTCATAGACAATGTGCGTGCGCGGATTGTGGTAGACATCGTAATCCTGCGGCGCGAAATATTTCGTTGACGCAGGCGGGATCACCGGCTCGATTTCACACACGGTAATTTTCTGAATGCCCGGATAGCGCGTGAATGTGCCCGCCGAAACCCCCGCGCCGAAACCGATGCCAAGCACCGATTTCGGATTGGGATGGATCAGCCCCGGCAGATGGCCCACCATCCGCTGCAGCTTCATGTCGAACAACTCGGTGGTTGCTTCCACGTGTCCGTTGACATTCACGTAGGTCGTGCCGTTGCTCCAGCGCGAAATCGCAACGGACGAATTGCGGCCCTCTGCCACATACAAAATCTGCGATTGATCCTTGTAGATACCCATGCGGCGTCCGTATGCGATCAGGTCTCCGGGTACCGCGGGTATGCCCCACGCGAAAAGCCCTGCGATCGCCATGGAAGCAAGGAGCCCCAAAGCCGGTAACGCGCGTCCGCCGGCGCGGTTCTTAATGGCCGGTATCAGCATCACCGCGGCACTCAACGCCGAACAGATCAGAATGAGGCGCGTCGATTGCTGCGTCCCGATCGACGGAATCAGTACCAGGCTCACAAGCAGCGCGCCGGCAATCCCGCCCAATGTGTTGGCGGCATAGATGCCTCCCGCAACACGGCTGGCATCGTCGTCAGGCGTTTTGATCGCCGCGGCGCACGCCAGCGGGAAACTGGCTCCCCAAAACAGCGCGGGCGGCAGAATGGCAAAGGCGCAGCGCTTGAGATCGAGCAGGAACATCTCCCAGGGATTGGTAGTCGTCAGCACGGCGTCGGACCAGAAAGGCAGTATGCCGATGATCACTCCCGCTGTCCATGCGATGCCCAGCACCAGCAGAAGCTGGCAAATGCCGAGCGCCAGATCGGCGCGCGTCTTCCGGATCAGCCAGGACGCAGCGGCGCTTCCCACCGCAAGACCCACCAGAAATACGGCCAGAATGATCGAGAAGACATAGACCGTCGCAAGCAGCAGCATGCCCAGCAGCCGCGTCCAGACCACTTCCGCGCCCAGCGCGCTCGCGCCCGAAAGAGCGATCGCGAGATAGACGGGCCAGTTGCCGCGGACCGAATCGGTAGCGATGGCGGCGGGCCTCGTCGAAGCAGCAGAGGGTAATTTGATGTCGCGGGCAAGGAAGAAGCTGACGGCCGCCACCAGGATGTTGATCGCGACGGCCACCAGAGCCGCTGTGGCCATGTTGTAAACCCGCAGCAGGTAGAAACCGGCCAGCAGGCATCCGAAAACTGCGCCCGCCGTGTTGCCTCCATAGAGCAGCGCCCACCAGGAGACGCCGCGCGGAGTGGCCTCAATCCCGCGCACGATAGCGGGCAGCGATGCGCCCATGAGGATGGTCGAGGGCAGCATGCAGACTGCTGCTACGAGTCCCCGCAGCAGCATGCCCGGCATGCCGTGCTCCGCTCCGATGATGTAGACGCGGCTGACCAGCGGCATCGCGACCGTGATGGCAATTCCAAAAACGCCGATGCCGAATTCCAGCACCGCATAAACCTTGAGCGGATGATATTTCGTCAGATTCAGCCGCGGCAGCAGCAGACTGCCGATGCAGAGGCCGCCCATAAAGGTGGCCAGCAGGATGCCCAGCGAAACGGCGGTCGAACCCAGAGCCAACTGAAGCACCTGATACCAGGTGACCTCATAGATGAGAGCGGAACAGCCGCTCCCGGCAAACAGAATCAGCAGGATAGGAAGAAAGCGGGCGACCGATTGCGACGCCGTGCCGGAACTTTGTATAGGTGGTGCAGTGATTTCCAAATCGTAAACTCCGATCCGTGTAGCGTATCACGGCGTTTAAATCAGATCCGCGAAAGATTTTCGCAGCTTATAGAACCAGGCGTGGCCGAGAAGAAACACCAGAATCGAAGCGGCCGTGAGCCAGGCGAGGGCAGTCCAGTCCGGCGCCTTCGACTCCAGCAATACGGACCGGTAGGCGCGCACCAGGACGAAGATGGGGTTCTTCGTCAGAATGTGCAGTGCGAACGGAGGCAGTTTCTTCAAATCCGTTTCTGCATAGCAGATCGGCGTCAGGAAGAACCAGACCGTAAGAAGATAGCCGTTGATCTGCGCGAGATCGCGAACGAAAACCCCCAGCGCGGCAAGGAACCAGCAAAGACCGGCGGTCAGCAGAATCTGCGGAATCACCAGCAGAGGCAGGTAGAGCACCGTAGCCGGCAGATGTCCTTTCACCAGAAGCAAAGCCAGCGCAAAGAGAATGATGCCGAAGAACTCCGTCACCAGGCCGGAGAAAACCAGGTTGACCGGCAGCGTTTCCACCGGAAACAGCAGTTTTTTGATAAAGCCCCGGTGCTCCACCATGATGAACGGCGACCGCCCGACTGCTTCACTGAACGCGAGCCAGGGCAGCATTCCGGCGAGAAAATACACCGCATAGCCGGCCGGGCTGTTGTCGTTGCCGAAGCGCTGGCGCAGCACCAGACCGAACACGAAGAAGTAGGTCAGCATCAGCATCAGCGGGTTCAGCACGGCCCAGAAAGCGCCTCCGAACGATCCTCGGTACCGGCTCAAAATATCCCGCCGGACCATGGTGCGCATCAGGCTCCTGTGCCGCCACAGCGATTCCAGGGGCAAACGAAAAGCCCTCGAAGCGCTGCGAAGCATTTTCCTGCGGGCCACGGATCGTTGATCGGCGATGCGCCAGCCAACCAGTTTTGCCGCGCCGTTTTCATCCACCAAAACATCCGCCAGCAGGAATGGCCAGCCTTCTTCGTAAAACCAGGCCACATGCTCCCGCATCACGGACACATAGATGTTGTACTCGCCGGGTTCCGGCGGCAGCGCAATCTCCATCGTCACTGTCCGGCTCTCCGAAGGAGCCGCCGCCAGCGGCAGGCGTGCTCCGTCCACCACCAGCGTGCCCGTGGGCTCATCGAAGAGGTGATAGCCGGCGGCCCAGCCATTCTCCGGAAGCCACGCCTCGGACGAACGATTGACAATCTCGCACTGAACTCTCAGCACGCCGCCGTCGAGCCGGACCTGAACGGTTTTGAATTCGGCGCTCACACGTAAAGCCAGCCCGGCCAGCGTTCCTTCACCGGGCCCATCTTCCGGCCCAGCGCATAGATCCCGTCGCCCCGTAGTGTTTCATGCAGACGATACCGCTCCAGCAGGTGCGCGATCCAGCCGAACTCGGGGTGCGGCTCATCGAGAAACTCCCCCGTTTCGAGGCGCACCACCTCGAAACCCGAATCCGTGAGCAGATGCTGCATCTCCATCGGAACGTATTCCCGATTGTGCCGCGCTTCCGCTTCCTCGCCTGCCGCGCGGGGCCTGATGTACGCGGGAAACAGCGAAGGATGATAGCCCTGCAAAATCCCTGCGATGGCCCTTAGTGATCCCAGATTAGGCGTCGTGATCAGCACATGGCCGCCGGGTTTCAGAATCCGATTGATCTCCGACATCATGTGCATCGGATCGCTGAACAAATGCTCGATCAGCTCGCAGCAAAGCACCGTATCGAACGAAGCATCCGCATAGGGATAAACGTCGCGTTCCGCGTCGAAAAGATCCACGTCGCATTCAAATGTTTCGCCGTGCTCGGAAACGATGGATTTGTGATCCGTCTGTCCGAGCTTTCCGAAATAGCAGCCCCGCACCATCCCATAGCCCAGCCGGAACCTAAGCGCCGGAGTGATCTGCATATAAGCGCCCATTTCGAGAATGGCCTTCGATTCATCTCCGGCGGGCGTCATCTCCAGCGTGTGGACAAAGCGCGACTGGTGAAGCCCGGCATATTCGCGGGCTTCCGGCACAATCCAGGATTGGATCGCTTCAGGCTCTACAGACTCCACGAATTCCACAAAGCCCGGCTTTTCCGGTACTGCCGGCTTCGGCCTTTCTTCATGCACGTTCGCGCAGGCCGGTTTCCCTCCATCGCGGAACTGACCGAGAAAATCCACGTACCGATCCGCCACAACGCCCCAGTTGCATTCCCGCTCCACCCACTGCCGGGCACGCTCTCCCATCGCATGCGCCAGATCGGGCCGTGCGACCAGCGTACTCAAGTACTCGAAGATGAAGTCTTCCTCTTCGTGTGTTCTGCCGGGTCCCGTCGGAACCTTCAGACACACATCGTCGGGCAACTCGGCAAACGATCCGATATCGCTGACGATCACTGCTTTTCCGAGACCGAGCGCCCGTTGCAGGCTCCCCGAAGTTTCGCCGACCGTCGGAAAGCGAAGGTTCAGGACAATGTCGCAGGCGCCCATGTATTCGACAAACTTCTCGATGGGAGTAAATCCGAGAATGCGGACGTGTTCGTCCAAACCGAGGGTGCGAATCAATTGTCCGACCGGAAATTCCGGATGCGTCTCACCTGCGAGAATCATGCGTACGCGGGGATCGATCCGGACCAGCCTGCGCAGGGCGCGCAACGACTCCGCAATTCTCTTGTAAGGCTTCAGATACCCGAACGCGCCGATCAGCGGCGTGGAGTCGTCAATGCCGAGTGTCTGCCGCATGCCGTTGCGATCGGTCTGAGGAATCCAGGCTCCGTGCGGGATGGTCGCGATCGGTCCCTCGAAACCCTGCGCCCGCATTTCCCTCGCGACAAAGTCGCTGTGCACCACGAGTCCGCGCGAAGCGTCGAGCAGCCGCCGCGTCATGGCCACGCCCTCGTAGTCCGGTCCCACGGTGAGCGTCCGCGCCCGCAATGCGAATTCCCGCGCGGGCGCACCGCCGTTCAACTCGGCTTCGGCGATGTAGGCGTCCCAGTCTCCCCGGCGGATAGTCAGATCCGCGATCAGATGGTGAAGATTGGCCTCGTGCATGACGACCACACCCGGATGACGCAGCGCCTCTTCATAGGCGAACCCGTGCCAGGGATTATTGCCGATGTGATAAAGCGCAACGTCATGCGATGACGCATCGTACGAAGCCGCCTGTCGATCGAAAACAGACAAGTCAACGCGCTTCGCCATTTCAGCGGCGAGAGCTTCCGAGTAGTCGGCGATACCGCTCTTCGATGGCGGCATCGGAGAGAAGAAGGCAACCCGGCAAACAGTCGGGTTCAGCGGATCAACTCCATGGAGAACTTACCCATGGCGAACGGAGCGGTTATCAGCAGAGGAGTTCGCGCCGCATCGCGCGCGAAGTAAACATCGAAACTGTAATCTCCGGTTTTGCCTTTGAACGTGCAGGTGATCTGATCGGCCTGTACCTGCTTTTGATTGACCGCGATCATCGGCCCTCCGACGTACGCCACATCGATTCGATAAAGGCCGCCGAAAAGAATATCCTGCGCAGCGGGCACACGCCCCTGCCCCATTTCGGTGCGCGCGTAAAAGAGATAAGTCAGAGCGTCCTTCACGCAGGCGGGCACCGGCATGTCGCTCGTGCCGCCATCCTTCGATGTGGTTTGCCGGGTGGCGATCGCATGATCGCGATTGATCGTTTCTTTTTCCTGCGCGTTGCGGGCGCCGTGCATCGTCGTGCGTTGGAACAGCGTGGAGCAGTAGTCGGTAGTGGCCTCGGAGCGGTAGGAATCCTTCACCGGAAATCCCGGAACGCCCGCGTCGAGACTCAGTTCGAATTTCCAGGTTGCGCCTGTGTGCCGCGCGTGCAGATGCGCTTCGCCGAGATTCGCTCCGCCAGGCCAGTTGATGGTGTAGTTCAGGTCTTCGTCCGTAAACGGAAACCCGGTGGGCGCCTGGGAAACCGGCGCTGCGAATGACAGTATCGCCAATGACGCTGGACCAAAGACAAGAAATAAAGGCGTAAGTGTCTTCATCGCTTTCGTTGGGCCGCGGCAGCCGCACCGTGCACCCGGCGGGACGAAACGCCGCGAGTTGCTTCTACTACTTCTTCGTAAACTTCCAGCGTTGCGCGGGCGCTCTTTTTCCAGGTGAATGCGGCGGCGCGCTGCACGCCCAGCCGCTCCATCCTGCCGCGCAATTCGGAATCGAGCAGAATATCTTTCAACGCGCGCGTTATCTCGCCGCTCTGGCGGGGATCGAACAGCAGACCGGCGCCATCGGCCACTTCCGGCATGGACGAGGTATTTGAGCAGGCCACCGCCCGGCCGCATGCCATCGCTTCGAGAATCGGCAGCCCGAAACCCTCGTAGAAGGAAGGGAACACAAAACAATCGCAGGCGTTATAGAGCTCGAGCAGGTATTCGTCACTGACGAAGCCGGTGAAATGGATGCGCGATGCGAAGCCGCAGGACCGCGCGGCTTCCCGGACCTTCGGCGTAAACCAGGTTTCTTTGCCGGTCAGCACCAGATGATGCTTCAGATGCGGGCACTCTGTAAGCAGTTTCGAGAACGCGGCGATCAGACCGATCTGATTCTTGCGCGGCTGCAGATCGCCCACCGAAAAGATAAACGGATCGTCGAACCCCAGCCTGTCCTTTATCGCCTTTTGCGCGCGTTCACGGCCAATGACGCGGAACTCCGGATTGGCGGCGTTCGGCACCACATGGACCCTCTCGGGTGCGATATCGTACGCGCGGAGAATCGCCTCGCGGGAAAACTCGCTGACCGTCAGGATGCGGGCCGCTTTCCGGACGGTCCGCCCTACGGTCATGCGGAGCTGCGAACGTCCGGCCGCGGTGAAATACTCCGGATGCTCGACGAAACTGACGTCATGAACCGTCACCACCACCGGTGCTTTTGAGAACAACGGAGCGGTGTACTGAACATGAATCAGATCCGGCGCGTCCGCGCGGATCAAACGTCCCAGATCCCATCCCAGCCGGGCATAGGGGTTCGGGGAGACCTGTCGTACCGTGAACCGTTCCGGAATCCAGCGTTCGGCTCCGGGCTCGGAGACATAGGTAATAAATTCCGAGTCCCGGTCGATTTCGGCGAATCCGCCTAACAAGCCGCGGATGTAAACCTCGTTGCCGGTGAGATGCCGTCCGATCGCGTGAGCATCAACAGCGAAGCGCATTCAGAAGTTCCCAGTATATCCGTTAAGTCCAGACCGATGCGTAAGTTGCAGATCGATATCGAGTCTTTTCCACACGGCTTCCCACGAATAATTGTCTTCGAAAATACGTCGTCCCGCAGCCCCTAGGCGCTGCCGGGCCGCCGGGTCTTCCATAAGACGGAACACTGTTTCGGCAAAGGTAGTTGCATCCGCAGCCAGCGCGATATTAACTCCGTCAACGGCGTCCAGGCCTTCGGCCGCCAGAGGCGTCGCCACCACACATCGCGCGGCGGCCCATGCCTCGATGATCTTGAGGCGAGTGCCGCTCCCCGCCCTAAGGGGCGCTACCACGATCATGGCCTGCGCAATCTCCGCCTGAGCATCCTCGACCGGCCCGGTGACTTCGATGCCGGTGTCTCTCTCTGTTCCGGACAGCACCGTTCCGGACGGCAGAAGATGACGGATGAACGAATCGCCCCGGCCGACCAGGCGCAGCCGCAATTCCGGGTAACGCTCCCTGATTTGTGGCCATATTCCTCCCACGAGGAACCGGACGGCATCGATATTCGGGTGATATTCGAAGTTCGCCGAAAAGACCAGGCGGCGATACTCGGGACTGGCGGGCGCTTCAACCCCCGGCATTTCCAACCAGGGAAGTGAGTTGGGATACACATGGACCTGGGCGCCGGGAGCGATCTCATGCACCAGACATGCATCATTCTCCGACGTGGCCAGCACCGCCGAAAAGCGCGGCAGCAGTTCCGACTCCAGCTTTCGGGAAGCAGCCGCGAAACGGCGCTGCCCTGCCCGGATTAGTTGCTCACCGAGGAAGTTACTCACCCCATTACTGAACCCTTCACCCACCCCAGAGTAACGGTTATGGAGCACCGATTCGATGTTATGCAAATTTATTACCGTTTTTTTACAACGGGTTGATAATTGATCCACATAAGGAGCGCACCAAAAGTGCTCGACGATGCCGAAGTCGTAGGAGCGGCCCTCGATGGCCCGCTCGATCGGCTTCTCAAGACCGGCCAAACGGTCAATCAGCGGAGGCACTCCCCGGATCGCGCGGCCCGCGTTCCGCATAAAACGCGCAGCCAGACTTCGGTTGTGCCTGCGAAGAGGAATTACCTTCTGTGAACGCACCAGGCCTTCCGGTAAGGGCGCGGGCGTTCCGCTCTCGGAGATCAGGATGAGATCCACTTCCGCAAACCGTGCGAAGTAATGGAGCAGCGAGGCTGTCCGAAAAGCCCCGCCGCTGTTCAACGGCCAGGGCGGTTCGGGCGAAAGGATCAGGACTTCCATCTAAATCCTGGCCGCCGATGAACGCGGATGAACGCGGATAAGACTCCGTAATCATCCGATGTTGGGTTCACTTCGTTTCGCGCTTTTATTTTTTTCATTTTTCGCGCAAAACGGAGCCTTCGCCCTTTGCGCTTGTTGTGTTTTCGCGCAAGACGGAGCCTTCGCTCCGTGCGCTGTTTGATTTTTCACGCAAAACGGAGCGTTCGCCCTTTGCGCCATTTTCTCTCTCGCGCAAAACGGAGCCGCCGCCCTTTGCCCCATTTTCTCTCTCGCGCAAAACGGAGCCGCCGCCCTTTGCCCCATTTTCTCTCTCGCGCAAAACGGAGCCGCCGCCCTTTGCGCTTTGTTGAAGTTTCACTCTTCTTGCTCGGCGGGCTTCTTTTTCGTCTTTTCGTTTGTCGGCGCGGTAGGTCCGGAGCCCGTTGAGCGCTCGCTGATACTGGCGATCGTAGCGCGCTTCGTAGCGATTGAGCAGTTCCTGGGCGCGGGACTCGTCACTCAAGGCGCGGAAGGCGAGAGCAGTGAACCGGGCCGGATTGACTTCGACCTCTCGTGCACCGTCGTTGCTCAAGTTGCCGATATCGGCAGCTTCCTGTCGGCGGGTTTCGATGGTCATCTGCTCCTTCTCCAGGCAAATGAGCCGCAAACGACGCCATTCGGCGAGGGCCATGGTTTCGACGTATCTGGATTCGATGGGGGATGCGGGCTGAAGCTCTTCCTGCAAAGTGGACAGAACCTCAGAGAAACGCTCAGCGGATTCGCTGTCGAGAACGATGGATTCGGCGAGGATTCCGTGACGGATCGCGTTTTGGGAGGAGCGCGCGCGGCCCTCAGGCGTGATGGCTCCCGTGGACTTTGCCGAGTTGGCCAGGGATGCGAGCCAACCAGCGACGGTGACCGGTCCACGGGATTTCGCGCCGTTGGCGCGGGAGGCTGCGATGCGTATGATTGAACTCATTTCGTTTACCGCGCAAAACGGAGCGTTTGCGCTTTGCGCTTTCCTTTTCTTTCGCGCAAAACGGAGCGTTCGCCCTTTGCGCTTTCCTTGTCGCCGTCATTCTCTCAGGCGCGACGGCGTATTTCGCGCTTGGCGGCGGCAAGTGATTGATTCCGTTCGGTAAATTTCGCTGATTTTGCGGAACTGAGGAGGAGAACGTCCGGAGTTCGTCCTTCCCCGACGCAATTTGTTAATGCTGCTTCATCTATGCCGGCGAAGCGCCAAAAATGAAACTCGCAAAATAAATCCAGCCAGGCCGGAAAACTCGGTGCCTAATAAGGCCGCGCCCGATCAGGCGCGGAATATGACGACGTCGCTGCTCACAACCTCTTCTCTCTCAGGATCACCGGATCGTGCAGTACCCGGCTTCAATGAGGTCGCACCTGATCAGGTGCGGAAATAGATATATCGCCGCTGATAAGCGTAACCTGCGCGGTGCTTCAATGAGGCCGCACCTGATCAGGTGCGGAAATAGATCGACAGCCTTCAGGTCTTTCGTCAGGGCTTTGCTTCAATGAGGCCGCACCTGATCAGGTGCGGAAATGGGCAACTGCATACGAGGCACAGCAGCCGGGGACAAGCTTCAATGAGGCCGCACCTGATCAGGTGCGGAAATACAGCGGGAACAGCGGGAACAGTCGGCTTCAATGAGGCCGCACCTGATCAGGTGCGGAAATACCGAAAGACCTGATCATTCAGCACGTGCTTTCGATGCTTCAATGAGGCCGCACCTGATCAGGTGCGGAAATTCTGTTCGAGGTGATCGACAGGAGCCCGGATTACGCGCTTCAATGAGG
>DATAXN010000037.1:0-4232 GCA_036273015.1 Bryobacteraceae bacterium
CACCGGAAACTTGTGCGGAAACATCAAATCGTCCAGATAAATCCGCGTGCTGATGACATGATACGAATCCGAAACAACGTCGTTCGGATTAAACTGGTAGCTGTCCAAAAAACTGGCGCGCGTCAGCGTCTGATTGTTCCAGCCATGGTAGCGCTCGAATTCCACGTAAAGCATGCCTGTCCGGGTGATTGGCAACCCGGCCTGGATTTCCGGAATGATGCGATACGGCGTGCCGATCGCATCCAGATTCTCGTAGGTATTGATGGCGGAAGCCGCGGCTCCGCCTGTGATATTCGGACCCGGGCTTGTAAATGAATAAAGTCCGAAAATTCCGATCGTGAACGCACCGCGCGCATCCGGGTAATCGGGAACCTTCGACGCGGGCGGGGCGGCAGCCGTGGTCGGTGCAGGAGCGCCGCCCGGGTTCTGCCCAGGCGTAGTATCCGGAGCCGGAGCCTGCCCCGGAGCCTGCGGACCCGATGGCGCCTGCTGCGAAAACGACGGACTTACCGCCAGAGTCATCGCCGACAGGAGCATTGCGGTCGGCACAAACGCACGAATAGAGAGAAAACGGATACTCAAAATACTCCTCACCGGTTGTGTATTGGAACGGCTTATTGGAACGGACGGGGAACACCGCGAAAATCCGCACCCCACTGTCAAATTGTATACGTAGCAAACGCGCGGCCAGTTGCGCCAGATTGTTCAGACGGCGTGCTTCGGCACTCTGTCGCTGGCGTGTCGCGTGCCCATTTGAGTGCCGCGCGCGCACACTGGTGATAAATTGGCTCAGATGCCAAAATCCTTTTACGGCCGCTGGATAGTCTTCGCATCCCTCCTTACCTTCGGAATCTCAACCGGCTTGCCCTACTACAACATGCCGTTCTTTTATGACTACTACAAGAACGCATTCCACTGGTCGCTTCACGACATCACTCTCGGGTTCCCGCTGGCCGCTCTGCTGACCCTGTGGGTCGGCCCGGTCGTGGTTCCCCGTTTCAGCCCCCGTAAGCTGATCGTGATCGGCACCGGGCTCACGCTCCTGGCATTCGTTGGCTTCAGCCAGATGAGCGGCAACATTAACTTCTACTACTTCCTCTGGTTTCTTTACACCTTCGGCTATATTTTGTCCGGACCGATTCCGCATCAGATCGTGATTTCCCAGTGGTTCCGCCGCAATCGCGGGTCGGCGATGGGTATCGTTTACGTAGGCGTTGGACTCGTAGGCGCGCTCACCACGAAGCACCTGTCGCCGCCGCTGGCAAATGCTTTCGGCTTCCGCACGACCCTGCTGGTGATAGGCCTCGTCATGCTCGCCGCCTGGCCCATCGCCCTGTTCGTGATGAAGGATAAGCCGTCGGACATCGGCCAGTTTCCCGATGGCGATCTGGAAGCTAACGAAGATAGCCGCATCGAATCGCGCAGCTTCGGCTATCTGCTGCGGCGGAGCTCCTTCTGGCTGCTGCTGATCGGCAGCCTCTGCTCCATCGGCGCCATCGGTGCGATTAACACTCACATGAAACTGGTCTTCGCCGATCAGGGCTTTACCAATCAGGTGCAGCTCAACGCCGAATGGGGCACCGCGCAAAGCTGGATTCTCTGGTCGAGCATCGCGGGCCGCCTGCTCATCGGCCGCTTCTCCGATACCTTCCCGATGAAGTGGGTGATGACCGCGACGTACTTCATCGTGGCGGCCAGCATTCCGCTGCTGCTTTCCGTGAAGCCTTCCGGCAATCCCTACCTGTTTGCGATTGTCTTCGGCTTCGCCATGGGCGCCGATTACATGCTGATTCCGCTCATGGCCGCGAAGCAGTTCGGCGTGAATTCGCTCGCGCGAGCCATGGCTGTAATCCTGCCGGTGAACACGATCGGACAGACCTGGGTGCCGCTCGGCGTATCGCTGCTGCGCGAAAAGTTCGGCAGCTATGCGGTGCCAATGGAAGTTGTGCTGGGCATTGCCGCCGTGGGAGCGATATCGATCCTGCTGCTCCCGCGCGATATCGTGATCGACCGTCGCCGCCCCGTGCCGGCAACGCCTTAGCCCGGATTTCTCACGCTGAATAGGCAAAAGGCCGTCTTCTATGGCATAACTGAGTTTCCAGACAACAGTTAGCGGCAAAAAAGGACGGCCATCGCTATGACAGAGTGTAACCAATCGAGTTTCGGATTTGAAGGGCTGGGGAGGCGGGAAATCGTAGCCCGTTTCGACGGCGGGACAATCAGTTCCGACGGCGGGGCTTTTCTGCTGCGCCAGACCGACAAGCGGCTGAATCTGATAGGACGGCTGGCAGATTGTTTCCTCGACGGCAGAAGTCAGGCATTGGTGGAACATTCGATTCCGGAGATGCTCTCACAGAGGATTTACGGTCTTGCGCTGGGCTACGAGGATCTGAACGATCACGAGCAACTGCGCAACGACCCGGTATTCGGCATCCTGGCGGGAAAGGAGAACCTGGCCGAGCCGCTGGCGGGCAAGAGCACGCTGAACCGGATGGAACTGGGCACGGGCATCAATGACCGGTACAAGAAGATCACGTTCTGGAAAGACTCGGTGGACGAACTGCTGGTGAAGGTATTCATCGAGTCGCACCAGAAGGCTCCGGCAGAGATCGTGCTGGACATGGACACCACCGATCTGCCGCTGCACGGCAAACAGGAAGGGCGCTTCTTTCACGGTTATTACGATAATTATTGCTATCTGCCGCTCTACGTCTTCTGTGGCGACCACGTTCTGTGCGCGCGGCTGAGAGAAGCCAATCACGATGCGGCATTCGGCTGTCTGCAGGAAATGCAGCGCATCGTGAAGCAGATTCGGGCGGCGTGGCCGGAAGTACAGATCGTGCTGCGAGGGGATTCCGGCTTCTGCCGCAATGAACTGATGAGTTGGTGCGAGCGCAACGGCGTGGACTACTTGTTCGGTATGGCGCGCAACAAAAGGTTGCGCAGGATCGTCGGACAACAGATGCACGAGGCGACCGTGCAGTGGAAGCAGACCGGCAAACCGGCGCGCGTGTTCAGCGAATTCGAATACAGTACGAGGAAGACGAAGACAGGCGGATGGGACCGTGAGCGGCGTGTAGTGGCGAAGGCCGAGCATATCGATGGAAAAGAGAATCCGCGCTTTGTTGTGACTTCGCTGACTGAAAGATGGGCCGCACAGTTGTTGTATGAAGAGTTGTATTGTGGGCGGGGCGATATGGAGAACCGCATCAAAGAGCAGTTCAGCCTGTTCGCCGACCGCGTCAGCGCCGAAACAATGCGGGCCAATCAGATGCGGTTGTATCTTTCGGCTGCGGCGTATATCCTGGTCAGCGGTTTGCGGCGTGTGGGGCTGAAGGGGACCGAACTGGCACAAGCGCAGGTTTCCACCATCCGAACCAAGCTGCTCAGGATTGGGGCACAGATCCGGGTTTCCGTTCGGAAGGTCTGGGTTTCGATGGCATCCAGCTATCCCTGGCAAGGCCTCTACCAGCAGGTCTGGAGCAACCTGCGCTGCTGAAACGCCATTGGCGCAGTCGGCATCGTCAGATTGCGTTCAGCCGGCGAGGCCTGGCTCGGATCAGTGCGCCCCTACTACCCCGCCATCGCCCCACCAGTCCCTGGATCCGCGTGCCGCCCGCGACCCATCGCCCAAATCGACTAAAATCGACCGTCTTTTTTTCGTCAGATCAAAAAACGGACCGGGCGCGGCATTCGGCCCTTTTTTTCCCGACCCAGGAATCCACTGTGAGAAATGCGGGTTAGAAGTAAGAGTCCAGCTTCGTCCCATCGGTAAACGTTTCGAACAGACGCTGATCTTCAAGAATCTTAAGAAGGCTAAGTCGCAGGAGAATCTCTGTTTGTTCGAGCAGTTGGTAGGCGTATCCCTCCTGTAACGGCCGGCCAAGCGCGCCCAGCCAGCTCGCGTCAGGAATTGGCAATCCATGAGCAAACGCGTTCCGCAGTTTGAATATGTCTAGGCCGATGACTTCAATGGGCAGCTTTTTGCGTCCTTCTTGATGCTCTGGCAAAGACACCTCATCGTAGGGCTTCATCACCGCGCCGAGGAGTTTTCCCATGCGTGAACATATTTCTCTCGAACCCTGCTTGTTGCGATCGAGCTTCGAAGCGTACAGACAGTCCAGTCCCGCCGCCCAAAGGAACTGGATCGGATCATCGGGCCTCACGGCATATCCCCGGCAGAAGAAGATCATTGCCCGGTGTATCGGAAGTGCCAGATGTTCCCACGAACC
>DATAXN010000038.1:0-35997 GCA_036273015.1 Bryobacteraceae bacterium
AGCCCTGACCCGAGGCTGAAACGCTCGGTCACCTTGTCAGGGGATAAGGCCTGTCCAGTACTCTGCGACTTGCCAACAGGGCCGAAGCCCCGCCCCACATCTGCTGTCAGCGTCTTCATCTGGTTTGTTGGCCCGAAGGGCATGTGGGCTCCTTTACAGTCGCGGTTCGGAAAGGTCGTGCTAGATTGAAGCCGTGGGCGAAGGTCTGCGAAAAGGTGTTGCGCTGCTTTCGGTTCTGCTGTTGCTGACTGTATTCCGTTGCATGGCGGCGTGTATCGTGAGCGACACCGGAGTTTCTGCCCCACCTTCGTCGACAGCTGTTCCGCCCTGCCACGGGCATCATGCGCCGGCCCATGTTCCATGCCAAGGCCATCCGGGCCTGCTCGCTTATTCGGGTCCTCAGTCGGCTCCGCATATCGATTTGCCTGTGGTGACGCCGGCCTCTTACACGTCCGTAACGACTCCCCGCGAGCGGCCTGATCCTCGCGCAGGCATTTTGATTCATAAGCCGCCTTCGGCGCGTCAGGCGCTCGTCCTCAGAATCTGAAATCCCGTTCTTTCGTGGAATTTGACGGCCGTCCCTGAAGCCTCTTCAGGGAGGGTGGTGCATTCACTTTTATCGGGAGGACCGTGTTCGCTCGTCTTGTTTTCGCCGGCAGTCTCCTGGCGGGTTGCCTGTATCCGCAGGAGCCGGCGTCAGTCGGTATGGGTATGGTGGACACAAATCCGGCCGGACTGGAGCTGATGAATCTGGCGTCGGGAACTTCGCAGAATCCGTTGTCCTGGGCGATGCCGATGCTGATGGTTCACTTCGGCCGCTGGAACACCATGTTCATGGCCAACGCCTTTGTTGTCGACACGCAGGAATCGGGCCCGCGCGGCGGGGACAAACTGTATTCCCCCAACTGGCTGATGGCTTCCGCGTCGCATCGTGTCGGCGAGAGAGGAACGTTCGAGACGAATCTGATGCTGAGTCTCGAACCTGCCACGATCACGGACCGCCGCTATCCGCTGCTGTTTCAGACCGGCGAGACAGCTTACGGTCAACCGATCGTCGATGGACAGCATCCGCACAACTTCATCATGGGTCTCGGCGTCCATTACGCTTACGAGATCGCCGGAAACACTTTCGTGAATCTTTACGCCGCTCCGGTCGGCGATCCCGCGCTGGGCCCGATTGCTTATCCGCACCGGGCATCGGCCATGGAACTGCCGCAGGCTCCGATCTCGCATCACTGGCAGGATTCCACCCATATATCCGATGACGTGGTAACGCTGGGACTATCGCGCGGCAAAATCAAAATCGAGGCCAGCGGCTTTCACGGCGCGGAACCGGGAGAGAACCGCTGGATCGTGGAGCAGGGGGCACTGGATTCGTGGTCGGCGCGGCTATGGTTCTTTCCGGCCAAGAACTGGTCCGCGCAGATTTCCGGCGGCCGCATCGCGCATCCGGAAGCGCTTTCGCCGGGAGATCAGGTGCGGCTGACCGGCTCGCTGCACTACACCAGACCTTTGGGAGAATCCGCATGGTCCTCAAGCTTTGTCTGGGGCCGCAATCATGACACCGGCACACTCCGGAATCTGAATTCGTATCTAGTGGAATCCGTCCTGCCGATCGGCGCGCGAAATTTTCTCACCGGACGGGCGGAACTGGTGGACAAAGACGAACTTTTCAGCGATCAGGGGGAGTTGGAAGAGCGTCCTGCCGCGAGCGCGGGCAGCACATTCCGAATCGGCAGTTACACCGTCGGATATACGCGCGACATCCCGGTTTTTGAACGGGTCGAAACGGGTATCGGATTCAACTTCAGTACTTATTCACTGCCTGCCGCCGTCAAGCCGTATTACGGAAATCGTCCGGTCGGCGGAAACATTTTTATTCGTATCCGGCTCAAACCGCCTGGGTGACTGATATAAAGAGGAGATTATTCGATGCTGAAAGTCGCTATTCCGGCGGTCGCCGCCTTCACTCTTTTCGCGCTGTGCCTTACCGGCGCGGAGCCGCTCAGGACATTTTCCGGCGTCGTCACGGACACGATGTGCGGATCGAAGCCGCACAGCAACATGTTGAAGGACAAGACGGCGGCGGAGTGCGCCCGGCAGTGCGCGCGCGGTCCGTACGGATATGCGCTCTTCGACGGAACGGCTGTCATGAAGCTCAGCGATCAGAAAACCGCTGCCGCCTTTGCGGGGCAGGAGGTCACAGTGACGGGCGTTTACGACGGGAAGAGCAAAACGCTGAAGGTCGCAAAGATCGAGTCCGGGCATGGCAACTGATCGGCGGGGCGGAAATCGCCTGGGCTGGTTCGTCTGCGGAGTGCTCTCGGTTTGCGCAGTCGCTCTGCTCGCTCTGGGCGGATTTCTTTATACGGCGCACGGATTCAGCGCGCGCGAGGAGCCGTCCGCGGTCGAGCGTTGGGTCGCCCGGCGCGTCCGCATGGCAGCGGTTCCCGCTAACGCATCGGCCATGGCAAACCCCGCGCCGGATACCCCCGAAGTTCTGGCCCAGGCCCGCGCCCATTGGGCCGACCATTGCGCGTCGTGCCACGGGAATGACGGCAGCGGCGATTCCCAGATGGGCCATCGCACCTTTCCGCCCGCTCCGGACATGCGCCTTCCCGAAACGCAGCAACTGACGGACGGTGAATTGTTCTACATTATTCAGAACGGCGTCCGCCTCACGGCAATGCCCGCGTGGGGCGAGTTAAACCACAATGCCTCCGCTCATGACGAACTGGATTCCTGGAAGCTCGTCCGCTTTATTCGCCATCTCCCGAAGCTCACTTTTGAGGAAAAGAAGGAGATGGAGAAGCTGAACCCCAAAGGGCCCGAGGACCGGCAGGAAGAAGAGGAAGAAGAGAAATTTCTAAGAGGAGAAGATACGAATGGTCAAACGGAACATCATCATCACTAAAGTCCTGGGCGCTGCATTTGTGATTGCGGCGCTTCTGACTGCACCCGGCGCGGCTTTATTGGCTCATGGCGGATTCGATCATGTGATCGGAACCGTGGCGGGAGTCTCCGGCAACGTTCTGACGGTAAAGACGGCCAAAGGGAATGTGGATGTGAAACTCGACGATAAAACAGAGATCAGCAAAGGCGAGGCGAAAGCGCAGGCTGCCGATCTCAAAGCGGGACTGCGCGTAGTGGTGGACATCCCCGAAGGCAGCAAAGACAAGATTGCCCACTCGGTGAAAATTGGGGCGACCGCGCCTGCTCACGACCACGACGCGCATTAACGGGCTGCGGAAAGGCTTCTTGCCGCTCCTTTACAGTCGCGGTTCGGAAAGCCGCGCTGATTCCGAGCCCGTTACTGAACAACGAAAAGGGCTTTTTGGGGGATGGCACTCGGGGAAATTCACCCAGGGAAGGCTGCCGTAATTTTGGGTTTGGGCTGACCGTCGCGGTAGGGTGTGAGAATGATGCTGAGATCCAGTTCCGTCACCTTGTCACCCAGCCGCACGATGAGCTTTTGAAACTTCGGACTCGGCGTCTGCGGCGGTGTGGATCGAAGCGGCGTCACGTCGAACACGGCGTGGCGCGGCGAGCGGATTTCGGCGGCGAGAATCCATCCGTTCTTTTTCAGCGTGGCAGTCTGCCCGCTCACCATGATCTCTGCGTCGGTCATCATGCCCCAGATCACGTCCACCGGCTGATCGCTGCGCACGGAATCCACGATCAGGACAGCCTGCCGCTGCGCCAGCGCGAAACGCCGCGTCCACTGCTTCAGTTTGTTCCCATTCGCGCGGGATAAGTCGATCTGCACCCAACTGAGATCCGGCGCGAATTCCTGGCGCGTAAGCCGCGCTTCGGCGCGCAGATCCTGGTTTTGGTCGTCGATCAGCAGCGTGTTGTGGGATTCCGTCCGCGTCCGGTAATACGACCAGCGCTGCCGGCCCAAATAGCCGGGCAGGTCGTAGTCGTCGGCGCCCAGGTCCGCCGCCCACCGTACGCCGCCGGCATCGAACACGAAACTTCCCAGATCGAGATGCGCGTGCGGATCTTTGTTATTGCCGCCTTTGACCGCCAGGTAGAGCGCGTTCGGATCGTCCCAGGAGCTTCGGAAACATGTGACATCCACGCCGCGGAAGATGGCATCCAAAGGCCATGGCGGCGTCTGTTGCTGGGGGGCCCTGGCGTTCGGATCGAACCAGACCAGATCGTATGCGTCCGGATGCGTAGTGCGGTCGAGAGCTTTCTGTTCGCTCCAGGCGTAGGGCGGCATGCCGAAACGCCGCGCCATCCAGAACATTTCGGGCGAAAGGCCGATGTCCTCCGCGGAATCTCCGAAGTTGAACACCTTGCCGGTTGGGCCGGTCATGTGAATGCGATACCGCCCCGCACGATCGACGCCGTGAAAAGCACTGAGGCCGTAGTCATTTCCCAACGCTGTCTGCAGAGCGCTGAAAAACGCGACGGCGTATCGGGTCACCGACTCCCAGTAGGCCATGCCTTCGGGCCATGAGCCTTCTATTCCGTATGTGGTAAGGCCGTGCGGTATCGATTCGAACACATTGCGCAGCACGGCGCCGCACTTGTCATTTATCGACTGGTCGGCCTCGTTATTCCTGTCGTTGGCAATAGCGAGCACCGCCAATCCGATGCCGGCATTGCAAATAATGTTTGCGTTGAAGCGATCGCGGGGCCAGGTATTGTCACGTTGATAAATCGGGATCACCGGGTCGAGGGCCTTGCCGACGATGGCATCGCGAATCCACACCCGCTCTTCCGGAGAGAGTGATTTATAAAGCCAGTCGTAACCCAGCGCGAAGGCGTGCGCCATATCCGCCGTATCGGGGAAGATCGCCGGATTCCAGTCTTTGAAGGCCGCTCCGGCCCGAAGCTCGGCGACGGCTCGCTTCTGATAGGAATCGCGCTGTGTGAGCCGGTACATGAACGCCAGCGTCGATACGCGGTCGAGTACTCTTCGCGTTTGGGTTCTCAGACGCGGTCCGGTGAGCCGATATTCCGAAACGGGAGTCGTCAGCAGGCGGTCGGACTCTCTTTCCAGATCGAGATAAATCCGGTGCGCCAGTGGATTGTCACGAATCAGACTTCTCAGCCGGTCGAGTTCGGGGTCGAGCAGAATCAGCCGCGGGTGTTCCGCGCGCAACGGGCGCAGCGGATCGTCGTCGCTCTGCGCCCAGGCTGCCATGCAGGCCAGATGGCCAATCAGGACCCGGCGCGTGATTCCGATGTCGCGCATCGTAGTTTAGTTTAACTGCGATTAGTTTATCCGCAATCGGGTTTCCGCAATTTCTTGTGCGCACAACGGAGTCATCACCCTGTGCGCCTCCCTTGTGTTGGTACCAATACCCGTGCGCGGCCGGAAAATCGCCCGCGTTTCCTTAATAGTGGATAATTGTGGCAGATGGTTTGTCGCCCATGACCCCGACTCTGATCGAGTCGCAAACCGTCGGCAGGAAAGCCACTCCGTTTTCCTGGCCTGCGATTGCGTGGGTTTCCGTTCTCCTCGGTATCTGCTACGCGCCGGTTCTGGTGGCGCTCGTCCGTCAATGGGATGGCGACCCGGATATGGGACACGGTTTCTTTGTGCCTGTGCTGGCCGGCCTGATCGCCTGGAAGAAACGCGACCAGATCGCCGGCAAGCCCGCGGTTCCCAACTGGTGGGGTTTGGCCATTATGTTGTGGGCGGGATTTCAGTTATATATTGCGACGCTCGGCGCCGAACTTTTTCTGACCCGTACTTCAATCGTGTTTTCGATTATCGGCGCGGTGCTCCTGCTCGGCGGGACAGCGTATTTGAAGGTTTTCGGTTTTCCGTTGTTCCTGCTCTTTTTCATGGTGCCGATTCCGGCAGTGATCTACAACCAGATCACGTTCCCTTTACAGATTTTTGCCAGCCAGGTAGCGGAACGCGCCATCGATCTTCTGCAGATTCCCGTGATTCGCGAAGGGAACGTCCTCATTCTGCCGCAGCAAACGCTCAACGTCGTCGAGGCATGCAGCGGCATTCGCTCTCTTTTGACGCTCACTTTTCTATCGCTGGTCTACGGATACTTCTTTGAGAAACGCACCTGGGTGCGCGTCGTCCTCTTTTTCTCCACGATTCCGATTGCGATTGCCGCCAATGCCGGCCGCGTAACCTTTACGGGTGTTGTCTCCCAGTTCAATCCCGAATTGGCGGAAGGCTGGTTCCATGAGGCGCAGGGCTGGGTGATTTTCATGATCGGCCTGACCATTCTGGTGGCCTTCCATCAACTGATCATTCGCACTTCCAACTTCGTAAACAAGCGAAAGCACGCATGAAATCTCTTCTTCAAAGTAAATTCGTCTGGTGCCTCACGCTGGTCGTTGTCGTCCAGGCGGTTTTGTTTTACTCTGCCTCGCACGGCGAAATGACGCCGCTGGCCACGCCCCTGGATCTCTTCCCGTCCACGGTAGGCAACTGGCGGCTCAATCAAGTTGGCGTGGTCGATCAGGAAACGCAGGACGTTCTGAAAGCGGACGATCTCCTGACACGGACTTATGTGAGCCCGGAAGGGGAAGCAAATCTTTTCATTGCGTACTTCAAGACGCAGAAGCAGGGGCAGTCCCCGCACTCTCCCAAGAATTGCCTGCCGGGCTCGGGCTGGCAGCAGGTCGAAACCGGCCGCATCGACGTACCAGTCACGATCAAAGGCGTCAGCGAGTCCATCCACATCAATCAATATGTTGTGGAGAAGGGAGAAGCCCAGAGCGTCGTTCTTTACTGGTATCAATCCCAGGGACGCGTCATTGCGGATGAATTCGCCGCAAAATTCTATCTGGTTTCCGATTCCATCCGGCACCATCGCAGCGATACCGCGCTCGTCCGGGTTGTGGTGCCGATCCCGCCGGATCGAACGAAAGACGCCGAGAAGGTGGGACGCGATTTTGTAAAGACCTTTTATCCCGTTGTCAGAGCGTACCTTCCCGGTTAGATTAGCGGGGTGCGGAACTACCTCTTGCCGCTCCCCTCAAGACACGCTCTCCCCGGGATGCGTAACGCTCCGGGCCGGGCGAAGCCCTGACCCGAGGCTGAAACGCTCGGTCACCTTGTCAGGGGATAAGGCCTCTCCAGTACTCTGCGACTTGCCAACAGGGCCGAAGCCCCGCTCTGCCTCTGCTGTCGGCGTCTTCCTCTGGTTTGTTGGCCCGAAGGGCCATGTGGACTCCTTTACAGTCGCGGTTCAGCAGGGCCGGCTCCGCAGCAGTTACTGAACCGCAGCGAGCCGCTTCTTACGCCGAACGGGGCAGGGAATCCACGCTCGCCAACCATTCCCGAATCTGCGGGAGCGCCTGCTCCGCCGCGCGTTCGCCGGCCGCGATCATGTTCATTGCGTTCTCGAATCCATTCCAGGGAATCGATCCGACGTCCGGCATCAGCACCACATCGGATTCTTGCCGCCATCCCACTTCGTTAAACGACATCAGAATCTGAAAGCAGCGGCTTACCACCTGAAACATATTCCGCGGCTCGAAGGCTTCATCCCGGTTCGGAATGCAGACCGCGATCACGTGCGTCGCGCCCATCAGCCGCGCCAGATGCGCCGGCACCTCCACGGTGATTGCGCCATCGACGAGCGTTTTGCCGTCGAGCACAAAGGGCCGATACAGACCAGGATAGGAACAGGATGCCCGAATGGCGGGTGTCACTTCTCCGGTATCGCGAAAGGCAACGGGCTTTCCGGCGCAAAGGTCGGTTGCGACCACCCCCAGCGGGATCCGCATATCTTCGAATCGCATGTGTTTCAGAAGGCGCGCCATGAACTTGACCATGCGATCGCTGCCCGCAAAGCCGAGCTTGGAAAGGCTCCACCTCGCGACGTCGCCGAAATGCATCGCGCTCCCGACCGCGGCGATCTCTTCCGTTGTCGCTCCGCTCGCATAGGCTGCCGCGACAACCGATCCCGCACTCACTCCGGTGATGCAGTGCAGCGGAATCTGCTCCCGCTCAAGGACCTTCAGAACGCCCACATGGGCAATGCCGCGCGCAAATCCGCCGCCGAGCGCCAGACCGATGCGCGGGGCAGGGGGGACTTTGGCGCCGAAGACCTCCCGAGGACGGCGTCTGAACCAGTTCCAACTCCAGTCGTTGTTCCAGCCGGCCATTACTTTATAGCGTACCGGTTTCCTCGGTTGTTTTCTCGTGCGGAAGCGCCCGTAATACTATGAACAAAATGGTTAAATATCGGGCCGCACTGGTCCTCGTTGCGCTGTGCGCACTCTGCGTTCTGCCGCTCCAGGCGGAAGAAGAGTTTCTGACGGGAACGCCCGCCATCCGGTATTCGCTTGCGAAGCTGAACGTGCTGGGGAGCGTTCTGATGATCGGAGCGCACCCCGATGACGAAAACAATGCTGTGATGGCATACCTTTCGCGCGGCCTCAAAGCCCGTACCGGTTATCTCTCCTGCACGCGCGGAGAAGGCGGCCAGAACCTGCTCGGGCAGGAGCAGGGCGCGCTGCTCGGAGTGATCCGCACGCAGGAACTTCTTGCCGCGCGGCGGGATGACGGCGGCGCGCAGTATTTCACCCGCGCCATCGACTTCGGCTTCACCACCTCGCCCGACGAAACGATGGCGGATTGGGGTCACGACCGCACGCTCGCGGATATCGTTTGGGTCATCCGCCAGCAGGAGCCCGACGTCATCATTCTTTCTTTCAGCGGCACGCCCAGCGACGGGCACGGTCATCATCAGGCTTCCGCGATTCTCGGTAAGGAAGCATACGAAGCGGCGGGAGATCCGAGCCGTTTCCCCGAACAACTGAAATGGGTGAAACCGTGGCGTGCGCGCCGACTGATGCGCTCTCGTTTCGCGCCTTTGAATGCCGGCCGCGGACGCGGACAAGCCCCGGCTCGTGGAGCCGCACCCGCCCAACAAGCGGGCCGCGGGCCCGGTCGAGGTCCCGATCCGTTTCCGAATCAGCCGGTCATCACCCTCGAGACCGGAGAGTTTGATCCCGTGATTGGCCGTTCCTATCGTGAGATTTCCGTGATCAGCCGCAATGAGCACCGAAGCCAGGGTCAGGGTGCGCCGCTCGCTTACGGATCTTCCGAAAATCTTCTCTCCCTCGTGGCGGGCGACATACCACAAAAGGGCGTCTTCGACGGAATCGATACGTCTTGGGCGCGTATCCCCGGCTCAGGCCGAGTCGGTGCATTGCTGGCGAGAGCGCAGCTTGAGTTTGACGATCTGCACCCGGAGAAAACAGTTGCCACTTTGCTCGAAGCACGCCCGACCATCGCCGGTCTCGCGCGGGATGGCGTGCCGTGGGCTCAGTGGAAACTCGATGAAATCGACGAAGCCATCGCGCTCTGCGCCGGGCTCCGCGCGGAAGCGCAGGCCGATGCCCCCGGTTTTGTGCCCGGCACTTCCGCGAAAGCTTCTCTGACGGCGCTGAAGCGCTCCGGCCTTCCGATTACACTCACCGGAATTCATCTGAGCGGATGGGAAGACATCGACGCGGGTGTCCGTAACAAGGCGCTGGAAAACAACAAGCCCGATGTAACCACAGTACCGGTACCGATACCGGCAAAACAGGCTTACTCCCAACCCTTCTGGCTCAAAGAACCGCACGATCCCGGCAGCTACAACATTCCCGACCAGACTCTGATCGGCCGCGCCGACATTTTGCCGGAAGTCGTCGCGCGTTTCGATTTCACACTGAACTCCGCGCCGTTTTCTCTCACCCGTCCCCTGCACTATCGCGCTGCCAATCCCTCAACAGGCGAATACATCAGGCCCGTGGTTGTGGAGCCGCCGTTCGCGATCGATCTTCCGGCTCAGAACTTCGTGTTCCCCACGGGCGCCGCGCGGGAATTCAGTCTCCAGATTCGTGCATTATCCGCGAATCAAACCGGTGAGGTTCGTCTTGAGACGCCGCAGGGATGGAAAGTGACGCCGGCCTCCGTGCCTTTTCAACTGAAGGAATCCGGCGCTGAACAGGAAGTCCGCTTCCGTCTTACGCCTCCCGCAGGTTCCGCGACGGGACAGTTCAGGGTAATCGCCAAATCGGCCTCGGTGGAACTATCGAGCGAAGTCGACGTGATTCCTTATTCGCACATTCCCGTCCAGACTGTGCTCATGCCGGCGGGGGGCAAGCTCTCCGCGGTGCCGCTGAAGGTGCTCGCCAAACGCGTCGGCTATGTGATGGGATCGTCCGACCGCGTACCCGAAGCTCTGCGCCAGATGGGTTGTCAGGTCGACCTGCTTGACGACAAAGCTCTTGAGTCCGGCAATCTGAGCGGCTACGACGCAATCGTCACCGGCGTGCGCGCATACTCCGTCCGCCCGGACCTGCGCGCCGCCCAGCAGCGCTTGCTCGACTACACGAAGAACGGCGGCACGCTCGTCGTTCAATACAATAACGGCGCCGATGCCCGCATCAGTCCCGCAGTGGCGGACGCCCTCGAACATCTCGGGCCGTATCCATTCACTTTTGGCCGCGACGATGCGCGCGTAACTGATGAGACTGCGCCGGTAAAGGTGCTGCTGCCGGCCTCGCCGCTGCTGAATATTCCGAACAAAATCACTTCGGTCGATTTCGAGGGATGGATTCAGGAGCGCGGCCTCTACTTCTCCAACAAATGGGACCCGAAGTATGAGACACCGATCGAAACTCACGACAACGGCAAGCCTGAGTTGCCCGGCGGCATGTTGTACACGCGCTACGGAAAAGGCGTCTACATCTTTACCGCGTACTCCTGGTTCCGGGAGCTTCCGGCAGGCGTGCCCGGCGCATATCGGATCTTCGCTAACCTGATCAGCGCGGGTAAAGCTGTTTCGAAGTAGTGCGGACCGCGCTCATCACCGGAGCTTCGAGCGGCATCGGCGAGTCGTTCGCGCGTCAGCTCGCAGCGCGAAGATATGAACTGATCCTCGTCGCGCGACGCGAAGATCGCCTTCGCGCCCTGGCCGCCGGCCTTCCGACGAAGGCCGATGTCCTTGTCGCCGACCTCGCCTCCGAGCCCGGCCTCGAAGCCGTCGAGCAAGCCATCCGCGACTGCGCGACCCTCGACCTGCTCGTGAACAACGCGGGCTTCGGAACCACCGGCCTCTTCTGGGAAGCCGATCGCGAGGATCAGGTCCGCATGCACGAAGTCCACATCATGGCGACCATGCGCCTCACCCGCGCCGCGCTGGAAGGGATGGTGCAGCGGCAGCGCGGCGGAATTATCAACGTATCCTCCGTCGCCGCTTTCGGACAGGCCGCGCGCAGCGTCAGCTACTGCGGAACCAAAGCCTGGATCAACAGCTTCACCGAAGGCATCGACATGGAGCTGAAGGCGGTCGGATCGCCGGTGACGATCCAGACGCTCTGCCCCGGCTTCACCGTCACGGAGTTCCAGGCAACCGCCGCCGTCGACACGACAGCCATTCCTCGTTTCCTCTGGATGTCCGCGGACTATGTCGTTGAGCACTCCCTTCGCGGACTCGATCGCGGCAAATGGATCGTGATCCCGAACTGGAAATACAAGCTCGGCGCGTTCCTGCTCAAGTACGCTCCCCACGGACTGAAACGCCGCTTTGGACGCCCCTGGAATAAGAAATGATCGTCGAATGTGTGCCGAATTTTTCCGAAGGGCGCGACCCTGTCATTGTCGCCGCGATCGGACGCGCGGTTTCGGCTGTTCGCGGAGTCCTGCTGCTGGACACCACTTCGGATCCCGATCACAACCGATCGGTGCTGACCTTTGCCGGAGCGCCGGAAGCAGTCGCGGAAGCGGCATTCCAGGCCGTTCGCGAGGCGGCTGCAAAGATCGACCTGAGCCGGCATGCAGGCGTGCATCCGAGACTTGGTTCGGCGGACGTGGTTCCGCTGGTACCGGTCCAGGGCACGACGTTGGAAGAATGCGCGGCGTTGGCACGCACCCTGGGCGCACGCATATGGGAAGAACTGTGGATCCCGGTTTATCTCTACGAAGCCGCGGCGCTCAGACCGGAATGCCAACGTCTTGAGAACGTTCGCAGGCTCGCGCCCGCGGGACTGGTTCCTGATTTCGGCACGGGACGCCATCCCACGGCCGGCGCCAGCGTGGTGGGCGCCCGGAAGTTTCTGATCGCGTGGAATATCAATCTGCGCACCACGAGTGTCTCCACAGCGCGTGAGATTGCGCGGGAAATTCGCGCGTCTTCAGGTGGACTGCCGGCTGTGAAATCGATCGGCCTTCCGCTGGAGTCTCGCGGACAGGTTCAGGTGTCCATCAACCTGGTGGACTTCGAGCAGACGCCGCTCTTTGTGGTGTTCGACGCCGTGAGGCAAAGATGCGACGCGCGCGGCATCGAAATCGCGGGCAGCGAGCTGATTGGAATGATTCCCGCCGCGGCTTTGAAGAGTTCCGAAGGCCATGACCTGCGATGGGAGAATATGCGCCCTGAGTTGGTCCTCGAAAACCGCTTAACAAGGTAAAGGTAATAGTGGGGCAGGGCTTCGGCCCTGCGGCCGGGCTTCCGCCCTGCCCGACGCGTTACGCCGACCTCACCGATGTCGTCTTCCCGCTCTTGTTCACCGTCTCGACCGCATCCAATATGGTCGTAACCGCCGCTTCGTCCCCGACCTTCGTATTGATCATCAGATCGTAGAGCGAGCGCTCTGGCCACTCTTTGCCGTAGTACTTCCGGATAAACGCGGCGCGTTCGCGATCCACCGTTTCGAGCAGGCGAGCAGCTTCCTGTTCGGTGTCGCCCTGCGCCATCGTGCGCCGCATTTTCTCATCATAGGGAGCGAAGAGGAAGGCGTGGAACGCGTCGTTCCGATGCCTGAGAAACCAGTTCGCCCCGCGTCCGACAATCACGCAGTTGCCGCCTTCGGCCAGCTCGGTCACTACTTTCTCGAAAAGAATGACGAGGTGCTCAGCATCCAGCAGTTCAAGATTGGCTGTGTCGATTCGAGGCTCGAAACTGCCGCGCATGAACACCTTGATCAGCCGGTAATACATGGGGTCGAGGCGCTCTTCGCGCTCCGCCACCATTTCTTCTTTGCATTTGAGCCGGCGCGCGATTTCCGCTGTGATCTCCTGATCCCAAAGTTTCCATCCGAGACGATCCGCGAGCGTGCGGGCGATAGCCGCCGCACCGCAGCCATATTCGCGCTCAATGGTGATGATCCGGATCACGGAAATCCTTGACGAGTCTAATCTACAGGATTTGATTCAAAAGCGCACAGACCACTGCGCGCGGTAGAGAAACGAGAGCGCACAGGCATTGTCTAAGAGGTAACTCTGAAGAACCTAACTACCGGAATCGAAGGCTCGGCTTCCGAATTGTTCGACCATTCACTCAGAACGGTGCGACCCGGCCTGGAACGGCCGTGGCGCACCTGCTTGCCAGGCAGGGGGATGGTCGTCGAGAATTCGAACAATGAGGAACAGTCTCCAAAACGGATGCGGCATAAGCTGGGAGCCCCCTCGCGGCAACGTTGTAGATTGCGGAAGCACCGGCCCCACCGCGAGCATGCAAATTCAATCGCATCCGCGAGATGCCAGAACGCGCTCGACCACGGGTTTCCATGCCAGCGAGATCGGCTTCCGAAGGATCTCCGTGACGCCGAGCGATTTCGAGCCTGCGGGAATTTCCGGGTGGACTGCTGCAGTGATGCCGATGATGGCTATGTCGGGATTCGTCGCATGCAGCTCTTGAATGAGTGTCAATGGGTCGTCGGGGAGTTCGAGATCAACCAAAACCACCGAGAAGCCCAGCCGTCTCACCATGGCAAGAGCGTGCTTAACGCTTGAGACTGCGAGTACGTGCCGGTCGTGGTTGAGAATCTCGCGGGCCCTCTCGATGATTTCCGGATCGGAGTCAACGATGAGGATCATCTACCGATCCACTTAAACCGTCTGCCTGCCATTTCCGTCTCAATTTGGACGATGCTGCCCCAGGATGTCCGCAACCTGTTCCTGGGAATAAGGGGCTTTCGCTCTTGCCAGGACAATCCCGATCAGGTTGTCCGAGAGTCCGAGTTTCCGCCGTAAATGAAGGATGAAGCGGCATCTATATTCGTCCTGACTTGAGATGTAGATATGGCCCTCTTTGGAAACGAACTCTATCCATCCCGCATGACGGAACTCGATTAGAGTGGCTTCGGTCGTTTGCACATGCTTGGCTGCTGTCTCCAGCGATCTGTAATCCTTCAAGTCACCTCCTCCAACTCCCTGCCTACTGGTCTGTCAGACGCAGGGTGTCTTCGGGCATGATGTGGCTCCATCCCGGGACCGGTATTCCGTCGCGAATGACACTCCAGCTCCTTAGTCTTTCCACTGAGAGATATTCATTCCGCATCCCGAACCTGTCGTAAACGATCAGGCCATCGCGTTCGTGAAGCTCAACTTTGCCCTCTGTTGCATGCCCGCGGACACCGCTCTCACGCAGGACATAGAACAGGCTGCAGTTGTTCGACAGAGTCATCAATTCACCGCACGAGGCCGTCGGTTACAAACGACAGATCAAAAGTTCGCGCTCATAGACGATCTCCGACGGCAGATGATCGTGGAGATCGATAAACAATTCCTCGTGGCCGATGATCTCCCGCCGCCATGCCGCCCGATCGACGTGCTGTAGTTCATCAAACTGCTCCGGCGAGAATTCCATCCCCTTCCACTCGATGTCCTCATAGCGCGGCATCCAGCCGATGGCCGTCTCCCGCCCCGCCGCCCGGCCCCGCGCACGATCCACAACCCACTTAAGAACGCGCATGTTTTCCCGGAATCCCGGCCAGATGAACTTGCCTTCGCCGTTCTTGCGGAACCAGTTGACATGGAAAATCCGCGGGGTCTCGGAGACATGACGCTGCATTTTTATCCAATGGCGGAAGTAGTCACCCATGTGATAGCCGCAGAAAGGCAGCATCGCCATCGGATCGCGTCGCACCTTACCCACGGTTCCGGTGGCGGCTGCCGTCATTTCTGAGCCCATAGTCGCTCCCACATAAACGCCAGCGGTCCAGTTGAATGCCTGGTATACGAGCGGCATGGTAGTCGCCCGCCGGCCCCCGAAGATAAAGGCGCTGATCGGCACGCCATTCGGGTCTTCCCAAGCCGGATCGATCGTGGGGCACTGCGAGGCCGGAGCCGTGAAGCGCGAGTTCGGATGAGCCGCTTTTGCACCGGTGTTCTTTGCGATCTCAGGGGTCCACAGCTGGCCCTGCCAATCAATGCACCTGGCGGGTGGCGTGTCGGTCATTCCCTCCCACCAGATGCCGCCATCGGGCGTCAGTGCCACATTCGTGAATATCGTATTGCGCGCCAGCGCCGCCATTGCATTCGGATTCGTCTCCATCGACGTTCCGGGCGCTACTCCGAAAAACCCCGCTTCCGGATTGATGGCACGCAGACGCCCGTTCTCGTCCGGCCGGATCCACGCGATATCGTCACCAACCGTCCAGACCTTCCATCCTTCGAAGCTGTTGGGAGGAATCAGCATCGAAAAGTTCGTCTTCCCACACGCGCTTGGGAATGCCGCGGCCACATATGTTTTTTCCCCATGCTGATCCTCGACGCCGAGGATCAGCATGTGCTCGGCCATCCAGCCTTCGTCCCGTGCGATATTCGACGCAATACGCAATGCAAAGCATTTCTTGCCCAGCAGCGCGTTCCCGCCGTACCCCGAACCGAACGACCAGATTTCGCGCGTCTCGGGGAAATGAACGATGTATTTTTCCTTATTGCAGGGCCACGCTACATCCGGCTGTCCGGGCGTAAGGGGAGCCCCGACCGAGTGCACGCACGGGACGACGCGCTTGAAGTCCTTATCGATCTCCACAAGCACCGGCAGGCCAATACGGGCCATAATGCGCATGTTGACGACGACATAGGGTGAATCCGTAAGCTGAACGCCGATCTGCGACATCGGCGAACCGATCGGACCCATGCTGAACGGAAGCACATACATCGTGCGGCCGCGCATCGCGCCGTCGAACAAACCCTTCAGCCGACGCCGCATCTCGCGCGGATCCTCCCAATTGTTCGTGGGTCCCGCGCCATCCTTCGAAAGCGAACAAATGAAAGTGCGATCCTCAACCCGCGCTACATCGTTTGCATCCGAGCGCGCACAGCAGCATCCGGGCCACAGATCCTGATTCAGCCGGATGAGCATTCCGGTGCCGCACATTTCATCGCACAGGCGGTCGTACTCCTGCTTCGAGCCATCCACCCAGTGAATGGATGCGGGCCGCAGCAGTTCCGCCATCTTGTCGATCCAGTGGAGAAGGTGCTCATTTCGGCTCAATGGAGTCGATGCATTGCGGCTATTGTCTTTAACGGCTGTTCCAGACATGCAGGAAAAAGGTCTCCTTTGGATTACTTGTTAATATTCAATGATTCGAATATACTATATCAAGATGGGCGACGCGCTGAGGCAGTTCAAGAGTGAGATCTTTCAGGGACTCGCGAATCCAACCCGGATTGCAATTGTCGAGCTGTTGAGAGACGGTGAGCTCTCCGCCGGCAAGCTGATCGAAAAGCTCGGTGTCGAGCAAGCCAACGTCTCACAGCACCTGTCTGTGCTGCGTGCCAAGCAGATCGTTGTCAACCGGAAGGCAGGCAATCAGGTCTTCTACTCGATACGCGATCATGCGTTGATCGAGGTTCTCGATATCCTGCGCCGCTATTTCTATTCCCAGCTCAGCAGCACGGTGAGCATGATGAAGGAAGTTGCCCGGCAGGAGCCGAAAGCTCGCATCAGCACGAGTCGATGAAGGGTCAGGACCATTCCGCGCTGTCCCGGCGGGATCGGCTGCTTCACGCGGTCAGGCACATCGGCCACCTGCTTCCCGCGCAGGCCCCCATCGGCGTCTTTATTCACCACAACACCTTACACGCGTTCGAGCATCTGCCCTTTGAACGCGCGGTTATCGAAGCCTCCCATCTGTTCGGCGCGGAACCTTACATGTCGGAAGCCGCCTATCGAGCGGAGTTGACACGGGACCGCATCCGCATCGACGACATCAACGCGGTGCTCGGGAGCGAACCCGATGCGGTCGTCTTCCCCGGGCTGACACGGCGATCGCTCCGGCGCGCCATGATCACGCCGGGCGTGCGTGAATTTGACGCCGCCACCATTCTGTGGCGTACCGAACAAGGCGACCTCGCCGGGGACTTTCGTCATCCCGCTCTGCGTACACTGTTCGAGGCATGTTTCAATCGCACAGTCGTACCTGAAGAAGAGCCCGCTCCGCCGCGCCCCATAGATGAGATCATCCATCCCTGGTTGATTCGCCTCTGCTCGGTTTTCCTCGATCAGGGCACAGCGTACTGGCCGATGCCGCACCGCGAGACAGGTTTTTATGAATCTGTGCGGACTCTGCTCGGACAGCGGGGCGGCATTTTCCCGAGATATCTGGGGGGCCTCGACAAAGAGTTCCGGAGGCAGCAGGAGTGTTCGTTCTCTGCAACCGATTCTGTGCTCGACTATCTCGACGGGGAGAATTTCCCTGAATCACAGTGGGAGGAGGTTCTCCGGTCGGAGTTGCTCGCCTTGCCCGGTTGGGCGGGCCTGATGCACAAACTGGAAGAAACTCCGGGTCTGGCTCCGCATGAATCGGTCCCTTGTTCCCTGATGGACTTTCTGGCTGTGCGTTTGACGATGTCCCGCGTGGCAGCCCGCCTGGGCGCTGCGGAAATCGTGCAGCACGAAAACCCGCTCAAGACAATCCAGAGACGGCGGCTGAGTCGAGCCGCGCGAATCTATGACGCGGCGCGCGTGGTGTCGTTTTCCGGCGCCGAAGTAAATCTGTTGTCGGTTTCAGATTGGACCTCGTTCGTCGATGAGGTCAAAACGTGTAACGGAATCGAGCGACGCCGCATTCTCCATCTGGCCTATGAGCGCTGGCATGAACACGCCATTCTGCAGGGCTTGGCGAGCCATCGCAGATACCGCGGGCTCTCTTGCCTGAAAGGCAGACCGCGCGCTCAGGTTTTCTTTTGCCTGGATGAGCGGGAGGAATCCATCCGGCGCGCGCTTGAGGAACTTGACCCCGAGGTCGAGACTTTCAGCGCCGCGGGGTACTTCGGCGTTGCAGTGGACTACCAGGGAATCGATGACCCGCAGGGAGCAGCATTCTGCCCCGTTGTGGTGAAGCCCCGGCACCAAGTGCTGGAGCAGGCAAAAGCCGAAGACACTGCGTTGCACGAGAGCCGCCGATGGCGCAGACATCTGCTCGGACTGCTGATGCACAACTCCTTCGTCTCTTCGCGGTCTTTGGTGCGCGGGTGGTTGTCGACGACTGTGCTCGGTTTGCTTTCGGCCGTGCCACTTGTGGGCAACCTGCTGGCCCCGCGTCGTTTCGCGCTGCTGCGCGACTGGCTCAACAAGGCCTTTCTTCCGGAGCCCCGCACGGAACTCCGGTTCATGCGCAACGCGGCGGATTCGCAGGATACGGTCGAAGGTTTGTTAACGGGCTTTGCTGCCGTCGAAAAAGCCGAGTGCGTGGCCGGCGTACTCGGCCCGGCCGGCCTGAAGCACGGCTTCGCTCGCATCGTGGTAATTCTTGGCCACGGATCGAACAGCCTGAATAATCCACATGAATCGGCTCACGACTGCGGAGCGTGCGGCGGGCGGCGCGGCGGCCCCAACGCACGACTTTTCGCCGCTATGGCGAACCGGGCTGAAGTGCGTTTCCGTGTGCGGGAACTGGGCGTCGACATCCCTCAGGACACCTGGTTCATCGGTGGTTATCACGACACTTGCAGCGACGACGTGGAACTCTTCGATCTGGACCTGCTTCCGGCCACCCATCAGCCCGATCTGCTGCGCATTCGCGAATCGCTCGACGAAGCGAGGATGCGTGATGCCCACGAACGCGCCCGAAGGTTCGAGTCATGCCCACCGGATGCTTCGCCGGTTGTCGCGCTGCGCCACGTGGAGGAACGCGCCGAACACCTCGCGCAGCCGCGTCCCGAGTACGGCCATTGCACCAATTCCGTCTGCATCGTGGGACGGCGCAGCCTGACGCGCGGGCTGTTTCTGGACCGCCGTGCGTTCCTGGTTTCCTACGACGCGGACCAGGATCCGGACGATCGCAGTCTTTCCTCTCTGATGGCCGCAGTGGTTCCGGTGTGCGCCGGCATCAGCCTCGAATATTACTTTTCGTTTGTCGATAACGACCGCTATGGTTGCGGCACGAAGCTGCCGCACAATGTCACCGGGCTGGTCGGCGTCATGGACGGCCACGCCAGTGACCTACGAACCGGCTTGCCCTGGCAAATGGTCTCAATCCATGAACCGGTTCGCATCCTGTTCGTGGTCGAAACCACACCCGAACGGCTGAACGGCGTCATCCGCGCAAGCTCGTCGCTCGACCAGTTGGTCGCGAACCGCTGGATTCGCATTGCAACTATCGACCCGGCTTCGGGGCGTACTTACGTCCGGCGGGATTCCGGATTCGAAGAATTTGACGGTCCGCTGGAGCGGCTGCCGGTTGCGCTCTCTTCGTCCGAATGGTACTCGGGCAAAATCGAACATCTCCCGATGGCATGGATTCCCGCCGCGACGGGAGGCCGTGCGGCGTGAGTTCATCGCAGGCCGCACTGGTCTTTGTCGTCATGGCGCCGGGGGCGGTTTTCTTTTCCCTTGCCCTGACGTGGCTGGTGGGCTGGGTTCCATCTGAACGCACTTTGTCCAGGATTACGGGGCTGACTTTTACGGCTTGCCTGCTCGCGCTGTTGCACTTGCTATGGACTCTCGCGTCGACTGGTGATTCCGCCATCGTGGTGACATTCGGGAATTGGTTTGCTGTGCACGAGTACCGCTTTCCCCTTGTGCTGATGGCTGACCATCTCTCTCTGCCTTTTCTCGCTATGACGGTCGTGCTTTCAGGGCTGATCGGACAGTTCTCGGCAACGTATCTTCATCGCGAAAGCGGATTTTTCCGGTTCTTCGTTTTGCTGCTGCTTTTCGCGTTCGGGTCCCTGCTTGCTTTCGCGGCAGGTTCGTTCGATCTGCTCATCGGGGGGTGGGAACTGGTGGGCATCACGTCGGTGCTGCTGATCGCTTTCTTCGATCAGCGTCCGGCCCCGGTGGAGAACAGCGTTCGCGTATTCGCTGTCTATCGAGCCTGCGACATCGGATTGCTCGTTGCCGTATTTGCGATGCACAACTGGGCTGGAAATGCGTCGTTCGCTACCGGAATGCCAAAGCTCGCGGGAGCGGAGGCGACGGTCGTGTGTCTCTTCCTTCTTCTCGCAGCTGCCGGGAAAGCTGCCCAGATCCCGTTCTCGGGATGGCTGCCACGCGCGATGGAGGGCCCGACGCCGTCGAGCGCCATCTTCTACGGCGGCATATCGATTCACGCCGGGGCATACCTTCTCCTCCGCGTGCAACCTCTGCTCGTCGAAACCCGCATCGCCTCGATTTGCGTGATTGTGATCGGCCTCGCGACGGCCGTTTACGGCACGATTGCCGGCCACGCCAGCGCGGATGCGAAGACCTCGCTCGCGTTCGCGTCGCTCACTCAGGTCGGAGTGGTCTTCGTCGAGATTGGCTTCGGCCTGAGATCGATCGCGATAGCCCATATTCTCGGGCACGCCGTGGTTCGCACTCTGCAGTTCCTCCGCGCGCCGTCGATGCTTCACGACTATCACCGCATGCATTCAGCAATCGGTGGCGAGATCTCACCGACGGGCAGGCATCTGGAGGACTTGTTTCCGGAACGTACGAGGCTCTGGCTCTACCGGTGGGCGCTCGATCGCGGGCACCTCGACACGATTCTCGATCGCTGGTTCATTTATCCTCTCCTGCAGATCTCAAGGCTGTTTGCCGCGCTCGACAGTGTCGGACGCTCTGGACGAACTGAACGCCAGGCGAACCCGACGATTTCGATGCGAAGCCCCGCCGAACAGGGAGTTGAATAAATGGCGGGCACCGCATGGAATCCGGGCGCGCCGGTTCTCGATGGCATAGCGATCGGCGCTCCCTGGCTGGCGGTGGCCGTTCTGACGGTCTTGCGTGGTCACGCGCGCATTGTCGGCTTAATGGCGTCGCTGGCTTCGGTTGCGGCAAGTGCGCTTCTTCTGCTGGCGGCCCCGAAGGGCGAATCGCTATACGAGGCGCTGATGCTGCTGTTTTCGTGCCTGACGGCGGCGGCGACGCTGGTACTGCCGAAGCGAGATTGCGACTTCCGGGCGATCGGTGGAATCCTGTTTCTGCTTGGCGCCACACTGCTCGCATACTCGAGCGAGAATCTCGTCGTTTTCCTGATGGGATGGGTTCTTTCCACCACTCCCTTCCTTCGGGAGTCGTGGTTTCGCGCGCGCTCGTGGCGGCCAGTCGCCTCCCTGCTGCTCTCGAGCCTTGCGCTCGGCGCGGCAGTCAGCATCATTTATTACAGCGGTCATGCTCTCTCAGTCAATACCCTCAGCGGCCGGAGCCCTGGCGGGATGGCGGCCTTCGGCCTCCTGGTGGTCGCGGTGATCTTTCGCAAGGGAATCTGGCCGGCGCACGCGTGGGTCGCTGATGCGGCGGAGAGCGGTCCTTCGATTCCCACCGCTCTGCTCCTGAACGGGCATCTGGGCGCTCTGCTGGTTGCCAAACTGATCTTGCCGCTGTATCCGCGTACGGCCGGCAATCTCTTCCCCATACTCTCGTGGTTGGCTATGGCTACAGCAATTTATGTAGCGATACGCGCGCTCACGGAAAACTCGCCGCGCCGGCTTCTCGCCTATCTTGCGCTCAGCCAGTCTGCGTGTATTCTGGCTGGGCTCGAAAGCCGGACATCTGAAGGCATCACCGGTGCGCTCGTCCACTGGTTCGTGGTGACGGTCTCGACTACCGGCCTTTTCGGCATTCTGAGGCTGCTTGAGGTCCGCTTTGGCGAAAACCTCACCGCGAGCGATTATCTCGGCCTGGCCGGACATGCACCTCGTCTCGCCGTTTTCTTCGCCGTATTCGGCCTGGCTCTGGTGGGCCTGCCCGGCACTCTGAGCTTTTGCTCTCAGGACCTTTTGATACACGGCACGCTGATGTCGCATCCTGTTACCGGCATCGTGCTTCCGATCGCAACCGCAATGAATGCGGTCAGCATTCTCCGTCTGTTCGCGAGGTTGTTTCTGGGCAGGCGTCGCACGGGTTTCACGCACATGGCGGATGCTCTGCCGCGCGAGCGATGGACTCTGGCGGCCGGTGTCTTGTTCGTGGTTCTCGGCGGATTATTTCCGAATCTGATTGTGGCCCAGCGCTCTGCCGAGGCGGATAGGGTTGCGATGGCGTCCGCCGCACCGAACGCCTGGGCAGAACCGCGAGAGGATCGAGGAAGCGCCCCGATCATCGCCCCGCCTCGATTCGATTTCTGGCTGCGCTGAGGACGAAAGGACGCGACATCAACTCGGACCATTGACGGCGGCGGGTTCGGTGTCTCAATCGAGAAAAAAGTCGGCCGCTCTCCACCCATCTTGTCCGGATCACGCGCCAGTCGGAAATTGCCCACAGTACCCGGAGGTCCGCTGTGCGCATTAACGAAAACGCTACACTGAACATGGTGCTGCTGACAATTGGCCCGCAGGCGCCCGAGCGGCCGAAATGGCTTCGCGCTCCCGCCCCCGTGGGCCAGAATTACCGCGAACTCAAACGCCTCATCACAGACCTGAACCTGCACACGGTCTGCGAGAGCGCCGCATGTCCCAACGTCGGCGAATGCTGGAACCACCGCACCGCTACGTTCATGATTCTCGGCAACGTCTGCACGCGCCGCTGTGGCTTTTGCGCGGTGCAGAAGGGCGGGCCTCTGCCGGTCGACTATGACGAACCGAGGCGCGTCGCTGAAGCGGTCGCGGTGATGGGATTGCGCTACGCCGTGGTGACCAGCGTCAATCGCGACGACCGCAAAGACGGCGGCGCGGAGCTTTTCAAGCTCACCATGGAGGCGATCCGCGAGCGGGTGCCCGGATGCAAGGTCGAAGTTCTGGTCCCCGATTTTCAGGGCAGCCATTCAGCCATGAAGATCGTGATGGACGCCCGGCCGGATGTGCTGAATCACAACACCGAAACGGTCCCGCGCCTTTATCGCCAGGTTCGTTTGGGCGCGCGCTACGAGCGGTCCCTCGAGATGCTACAGTACGCCAAAGAACTGCGTCCGGAGACTCCGGTGAAGTCCGGTTTGATGCTCGGGCTTGGAGAGACGCAGGACGAAGTGCTGCAGGTGATGCGCGACCTTCGCGATCACCGCGTCGATATCCTCACGCTCGGCCAGTATCTCCGGCCTTCGCCCAAGCATTTGCCGATCGTGCGCTACATTCCGCCGGTCGAGTTTGACGATTATCGTCGTGCGGGCGCCGAGATGGGCTTCGCGCACGTTGAGGCCGGACCCCTCGTGCGAAGCTCTTATCACGCGGACGATTCGCATCTGGGTTATCTGCAAAAGGCCGCCTGCTGAACGGCCTCTTCCTGCGATGATAGACGAATGCTTTCGCGCAGGATCGCCTCCCTTCTATTTCTGACCACTGCGGCCTTCGGAGCCGAGCCTGTTTCTCCCATAGCGAGAATGAATCAGCGGCTGGCGGAGCTGCGGAAGAGCCCTCCCGAACTCTTCGCCTTCCTCTACAAAATGCCCAAAGGCGCCGATCTGCATAACCACCTGTCCGGCGCTGTCTATGCTGAAGATTTCCTCGACGCGGCTATCGACAAGCACCTGTGTGTGGATAAGACTGCGATGGCGTTGGCAACCTGCGCTTCCGGCCTAATCGATGTCGCCACAATCCGCACCGACAACGCTCTCCGGAACGCTTTGATCGACAGCTTCTCCATGCGCAATTTTGTTCCGGGCCGCCAATCCGGGCATGACCATTTCTTCGACACCTTCGACAAGTTTGGCGCGGTCGGCAGCAGCGATCTCCTCGCCGGCGTTGCCACACGCGCGGCCGATCAGAATGAATCCTATCTTGAGCTGATGGCGCTTTCGGGCGGATCGGTTACCTCACTCGGAAAGACTGTGGGCCTGACCGACGATATGGACGCGACGCGAAAGAAGCTGGAAGTGGCCGGCCTTTCCAAATCCGTATCGGATCTGGAGGCGAGTCTCGGTCGAACCGAACAGACCCGCATCGCGAAGCTGGGGTGCGCGCAAAACCCCAACACGGCGGCATGCCGACTGGAAGTTCGTTACGTCTATCAGGTGCTGCGCGAATTTCCCAAAGAACAAGTATTCGCGGAGGTCATCGCCGGATTCGCTCTGGCCGCGATGGACCCAAGAGTTGTGGCGGTGAATTTCGTGCAGGCGGAGGACGGCTATTACTCCATGCACGACTACCATCTGCACATGAAGATGGTGGAGTATGCGAAAAGCATTTATCCGAATGTCCACGTCACCCTGCATGCGGGTGAACTCGCGCCGGGGCTTGTTCCGCCCGACGGACTGCGCTTTCACATTCGCGAAGCAGTGGAGTTGGGCCACGCCGAGCGGATCGGGCATGGTGTGGACGTGATGTACGAGCAGGATCCGGCTGCTTTGCTGAAAGAGATGCGTGACCGCCATGTCGCCGTCGAAATCAACCTGACCAGCAACGATGTCATTCTCGGCGTCAAGGGTGACGAGCATCCGTTTCTCATCTATCGCAAGTTCGGTGTTCCGGTTATGCTCTCGACCGACGACGAAGGTGTCTCCCGATCGCAATTGACGCAGGAATTCGAGCGCGCCGTTCTGACCTACAACCTCACCTACGGCGACCTCAAAGAGATGGTGCGGAACAGTCTGGAATATTCGTTTGCCACGGGCGAAAGTTACTGGAAGGATCGAAAGTATCGTGCCGTCGTTGCGGCCTGCAGCGCCGGCAGAAAGACGCGGGAGTGCGGCGTCTTTCTGGAAAAGAACAATAAAGCTCAGCTCGAAGCGGATCTCGAAGACCGATTTGCCGTTTTTGAGCAGGCGTCGAACTAAACCGCCTTAAACTGAACGACAATGCGCAACTGGATCATTCACTGGATTCTGAGCGGCGTTGCGCTGCTGATTGTGGCCAACGTTCTTCCGGGCATTCAGGTGGAGGGCTTCGGGTCAGCGCTCATTGCCGCGTTGGTAATCGGTTTCGTCAGCGCAACAGTCGGATTCCTTCTTAAGATCGTCCTGCTGCCGTTCATTTTCCTGACGCTCGGTCTGGTTTACTTCCTGATCAACGGATTGATGCTGAAGCTGGCGTCGGGGTTGGTGCCGGGATTTCGGGTGCAGGGGTGCTTACCCGCGGTGCTGGGATCGATCCTGCTGACGATCGTCGACTATCTGCTCAATCGGCTGGCGGGCGTATGAACGGCTACTCGGAAGCTGTAGTATTTCGCCGCAACTGAGGCGCCTTCGAATCCTCGGACGTCTTCTTCGTAAGCTCCTGCAGTCGCGCCCGCACATTTTCATACTCGGAAGTATTGAGCACATACTCCGAGCGGGCCGGCAGCAGCATGTCGATGTTCTTCTGCGTCTTCTCAATCCGATCCGACGTCAGCGGATGTGTTCGGAAGAGCTTCGACACGCTCCCCGGATGTCGTTTTTCCGTCGATTCCAGAGTTTCGAAAAGATCGATGCTCGCATTCGGATCGTAGCCGGCTTTCCAGAGATACTGCAGTCCCAGCAGATCCGCCTCGGTTTCAAACTCGCGCGAGAAACGCAGGAAAGCCATCGGCATAGCGGCGGTCAGCGCCAGCCGCGCGGCCGGGCCTCCGAATATCGCGAGCGGAATCGTCCCGATGCTCGCGAGTTGGTTGCGCGATGCCTGTCGCGTCGCGTGGCGCGCCGCCGCATGGCCGATTTCATGCGCGATCGCCGACGCGAGTTCCGCTTCGTTGGCCGAAAGGTTCAGAAGACCGGAGTTGATGAAGACATAGCCGCCGGGCAGCGTGAAGGCATTGATTTCATCCGATTCGATCAGTTTGAAGGTGATCGGAAATGTCACGTCGGAATTGCGCGCAAGATTCTGGCCCAGCCGGTTGATGTATTCCGAAACGATCGGATCGTCGACGATTTTCGCCTGCTTCTGAACCTCGATCGAAAGCTGTTTGCCGAGCGCCATCTCCTGATCGAGGCTGTAGAAGTTGAGGCCCTTCGAAACGTTGCGATCGCCGATCTCGGTGGGATCTTTTTTCTTGTCCTTTGCCGATGCCGGGAGGGTCGAGATCGCCGCGATCGCCAGAATTGCCGGCAGCCGTTTCATTGTCCTTTTATAACCCATGTCGCTTAGCCAAGGTTTCGCCGATTGGTAAGATCCTGCACTCAATTTTCGGAGGGCTTTTCCACATGATCGATGACCAGATACTCAACCGGTCCCCGACCGGACTCAAGCTTCAGCCCAAGCTGTTCCTGCACGGCCGTAAAAATGGAAGGCCCGCTCGTGTCGTCTGTCTGAGCGTCAGCGGATTGATCAGACGTCCATTCCAGGTGAAAATCGAATATCCCGGTCAGGCCGGTCTTATCGATCACGGTGCGGTCCAGCAGGTCGGAGAGTTGGCCGCTGATGCTCTGCAGGGGTGGGCCGGTCGAATCGGCCATGCCGATTCCTTCGCCGTCGAGAGTCCTGCGTGAGCCGTTGACTCCGCGGTTCAACCGTCCACAATAGCGAATCGCGGGTTCATCCGGAGCGGCCGGACGCGGCAGATGGTTCGGATCGAACGGCGCACAGGTTGCCGCTTTCAGATGCGGGCCTCCCTTGGCGATCATTAGAGTATAAATCGGGCCCTCTTTGATCTCGCGATGAACCTTCAGGTGAAATCGGTCCTCGAGAAGCGATTGCAGCATCAGAAACATGGGATCCGCGCCCACCGGAGAGTCGGCCTTCGCTTCGATGTTGAACGGGGAAGAGTCCAGCCACGAAGGGCCGCCGGAAACCAGGGATCGCCGGAATTTATAGGCAACCCCGACAAGGGGCCGAACCGGTATATTGTCGATCGTCAGCCTCCCCGGGGTGGCGCGAATACCGCCTCTCCCGCCGTCCTGACCGGGCTTTACCGTCGCAGCCTCGAACTCGGGACGCTCGGCTGCGGTGGACGGCGTGGATGCAATCAAGGCAGCCGCAGCCATGGCGAGCGCAAGTGGACGAAGGGAATTCAGTCCGCTTCGTTTCGCACGACGGGAGCCAATCGGACGCGCCATGATTGCAAAGGACTTCCTCCTTTACATCTGTGACGCGTTTTCACAGGAGTTGTGCAGGCGTTCGCGGTGTGTACGGTATGGATGAAACCAATCGGCCTGGTGGTTTTCAACCATGCGCCGGGTCGCTGCTAATATCGAAAAGCATCAAAGAATCAATCTGTTAGGCTTTGGTGTGCGGATTGCCCTCCTCGCGGTGGGCAGAGGCGGATATGCGGCGCGCACAACTACTTTTGGCGTTATTGGCAGGCACCTGCCTGTTCGCGCAGCAGCCGGAACCTTCTCAACAGAGCGAACCGCCCGACCAACCCGGTCAGCCTGTCGCCCGCCTTGGCGTCATCAACGGCGACGCATCCGTTCGCAGAGGCGATTCCGGCGATTGGGTAGCCGCAGCCCTGAATGCTCCGCTGATGACCGGCGACGCGGTCTCCGTGGCGCCCGGCGGCAGCGTCGAGATCCAACTCGATTACGCCAACTTCCTGCGCGTCGGCGGCGACTCCGAAGTCCGAATTTCTCAGCTCGATAATGGCCGGCAACAGGTTCAGGTATCGCGGGGTTTGATTACCTGGCGAGTACTTCGCGATTACAACGGCGCCGCCGTCCAGTCTGAAATCAGCACGCCGGCTGTGGCTGTCCATCCGTTGCGTCTCTCCGAGGTTCGCGTGGAAGTGGCGGCCGATGGCGCTACCCGAATCGTTGTCCGCAAGGGTGACGCGGACGTTTCAACGCCGCGCGGTTCCGAACGAGTCCATGAAGGCAACATGATGCTCGTACGCGGTGGGGCTGACGATCCGGAATACCAAGTCGTTTATGCGTCCGCGCGCGACGGTTGGGATACGTTTAACGACCAGCGCGACGCGTATCTGGAACGAGCGCAGTCCAACCGCTATGTGAGTCCCGACATCGACGGCGCGGAAGACCTGGACGCCAATGGCCGCTGGAGCTATGACCCGAACTACGGCAACGTCTGGACTCCGACCAGCGTCGCGCCCGGATGGGCTCCCTATCAATGCGGTCAGTGGGTTTGGGAAGACTACTATGGCTGGACTTGGGTCGACTGCGACTCCTGGGGATGGGCGCCGTTCCACTACGGCTCGTGGTACTTCCGTACCGGTTTTGGCTGGTCCTGGTTTCCTGGGCAGAGATATGGCCGCTCCTGGTGGCATCCGGCGATGGTCGGCTTCTTCGGTTTCGGGGGTGGTGTTGGTGTTGGTTTCGCGAACGTGGGTTGGGTGCCTTTGGCTCCATTTGAACGATTCCATCCATGGTACGGCCGCGGCTGGTATGGGGGTGGTGGCATAGGTGGCCGCGTGGGTGCCGGAATCAACGTGAATCTCGTCCACAATGCCAGTCTTCTGAGCAGCTACCGGAATGCCGGGTTTGGCGTTAACGGCGTGACCGCCGTTTCCACTCAGGATTTTCAGCGCGGCGCGTTTCGGAACCAGATTGCGGTGAACCGCGCCCAGTTGGCGCAGGTTTCGTTGGTGCGCGGCGCGGTACCGGTCGCTCCCACGGCGAGCAATCTTCGCTTCAGCGAACGGTCGGTTGCCGCAGCTTCTATTCCACGCAACGAAGCCGGTGCGGGCAGCCAGCGGTTCTTCAGCCGGATGCCGGCGGCATCCGCCGCGCCGCGAGCCTCTTTCTCCCAACAGCAGGCCGCGGTACGCTCCGCGGTGGGCAGCGGAGAGAGAGCATTTTCACGCCAGGCGGGCAGAGCCTCGTCGGCGGGCAATTCCGGCCCGGGTAGTGTCTCAGGCCCGGGTGGCGACTCGGGATGGAGGCGCTTTGGTGAACCCGGCCAATCCGGAGGTGCGGCCGGTGTTCAACCCCGAGGTTTCGAGTCGGGACGTGGCCCCGCCGGCAACCCCGGTGGATATGGCAGGGGTGCGGGCGCCGGTTGGGACCGCTTCGGAACCCCGCAGCGTTCCGCCCCATCGGAGCCGGAACGTCCCGCTTACAACAACGGAAACCGATCCTATAGCGGCTCTCCGCAGGGATACGCCGGACAGTCCCGCGCCCTGCAGGTGGCGCCGCCGATCGTCCAGCAGCGCCAGTCGAATTCGGGTGGTGGTTATCGCGGCGGAGCGTCCGGCGGCGGCTATCGCGGCGGCGGAGGTGGCGCACCGCAAGGCAATCGTGGTGGGGGAGGCGGAGGTCACTCCAGCGGAGGCCATGGCGGTCGCCGCTGAGCCGCCCTGAAACTCGCGCCGCGAATTTTAGACAGCGTATTTCGCAATGTCCTTCCGATTTCCTCGATCTTAATTTCTCGATGTTAAGATGGTTTCACCCCTCGCGGCGGCTGTAGCTCAGTTGGTAGTAGCGCCAGATTGTGGTTCTGGATGTCGAGGGTTCAAATCCCTCCAGCCGCCCCAGAAATCCGCGAAAGCCCCTGTTTTGCGCCGCCCTCTCTGCCGATTATATTAACCGGAGTAGATAAAACGTGTCGTCCGAACGGGAGTCTTGTGCCGGTTCCGGAAATAGCCGAAAACAGAAGAAAGGATGAATTTCCGGTTCGACCGGGTATCGGGCGGTCAAAAAATTCAATACGGTCCCGTTACACTTCTGTCTTTAAAGTCACACTTATACGGGTAGAAAAGATTGACAGGATACAATCTTCAAAGGACGCCTCTTAGTATGCGCCGAAACCAGCGACACGCGCCGGGTCGCAGATCGAACCCGTTGCGTGACATGGTTGATGACCAGAAACGCGCCGCCGAAACCGCCCGTACCAGGGAACGCGCCGAAAAGCTGAAGGCTAACCTCCCCTCCCTGATTGAAGACCAGGTAGGCGAACAGCTTCAGAAGCTTGAGAGCAAACTTCTCCATGATTTCAAGGAGATGGGCCAGAAGGCAATCGAGGAAAGCACCGCCGTTCTCAACGAGCAACTGAACGAACGAATCGAGACGCTGGAGCAGATTTCCTCCATCCAGACCCGTACCATCGGCAAGCTTCGGGACTCCTCCAAGGTGGCTGACCAGAAGGTTAGCTCGGTGGTCAACAGCATCGAGAAGACGCTGGCGGGCGCGGTTCCAGGCTTCCGGCTGGAAGCTTCGCAGTTCCCCGTTCCTCAGATCGATTCGCCGGTGCGCACCGAGATCATCAAAGCCGATCCGCGGGAAGTCGGACAGGTCATAGGCAAGTATGGTGTCTTTTGCCCGAACTGCACTTCGACCAACATTCGGCGCGCCAGCCGGCAGGGACTGTTCGAGGAGTTTCTCCGCCTTTTCTTCATTGCGCCGTTCCGCTGCCGCGCCTGCCGACACAAGTTTTATCGCTTCTAACCTCGCGATAAGAATCAATCCGTACGGCGAAATACCTGCCTCACTCCGCCTTGGCATCGGAATTGCCCAGATACCTCGGGATGACGAATATGACCGAGAACGGTTCCGAGCTGACCAAAAGCATCCGAACGATTGTGAGCATCGTGCTGGGACTGATTGTTGTGGGGATCGTCTTGTGGCTCATCGACACTTATATCCCGATGGCGGCGAGTATCAAAGCCATCCTGAATATCGTTGTCGTGATTGCCACCTGTGTCATGGTCCTTCAGGCCGTCGGCCTCTGGGATTACGTGATGCGGATGTGGAACAACCTCACAAAAGGCCGCTTCCAACACTGAACAAGCTTCCTCCTGGTTGCTTCCCCCACCTGGGTGTGTTATCACTCCACGGTGAAAGGAGCAACATGAAAGGCTTCAAACAGTTCATTCTGCGTGGCAACGTGTTGGATCTGGCGGTAGCCGTGGTTATGGGAGGCGCATTCGGCGCCGTTGTGACAGCGCTGGTCAAAGACCTGATCACGCCTCTGATCGCGGCGCTGGTCGGGAAGCCCGATTTTTCCGCGATCCATTTTGAAGTCAACTCCAGTAAATTCCCGGTCGGCGATTTCATCAATGCTGTCGTTTCGTTTCTGTTGGTGGGATCTGCGGTATATTTCTTCGTGGTCCTGCCGGTGAACAGTCTTCTCGCCCGCATCAGGCGCGGCGAGGCGCCTCCTGATCCGACGACCAAAGAATGTCCCGAATGCCTCAGCGCGATTCCCATCGCTGCCCGGCGTTGCGCCTTCTGCACTTCGCCGATCGCCGCCAAATAAATAAAGCGCACAGGCCGCCACTCGGGGCGGCCGTTGTGCGCGGCAAGAGAGGCGGTCGTGATATTCTCCCTTGAAAGGAGTCAGCCCATGCGTCCGGAATCAGAGCCCTCGAAATCGAAATTGCCGCGCGAAGCCGTACAACTCTACAACCTTTTCATTCATGGCGAGATCAGCCGCCGCGATTTTGTGGAGGGCGTGAAGCGATTTGCGATCGGCGGTTTGACCGCCGCGGTCGTCATCGATGCGCTGATGCCGAACTACGCGCAGGGTCAGCAGGTGTCCAAAACGGACGACCGGATCAAAGCGACGTATGAAACCGTGCCATCGCCCAACGGCAACGGAAGCATCAAGGGATACCTGGTCCGCCCGGTCAGCGCCGATACGCGGAGCGCCATGCCGTCGAAGTTGCCTGGGATCATTGTGGTTCACGAAAATCGCGGTCTGAATCCTCATATTGAGGACATCGCGCGCCGCTTCGCGCTGGCGAACTTCATGGCTTTTGCGCCGGATGGCCTCACCTCTCTCGGCGGTTTCCCCGGTGACGACTATCGCGGCGGCCAGATGTTCAGCAAGGTCGATGGCAGGAAGATGACTGAAGACATGGTGGCTTCCGCAATGTGGCTCAAATCGCGGGCCGACTGCACGGGAAAAATCGGCGCCACCGGTTTCTGCTACGGCGGTGGAATCGCCAACACGTTGGCTGTGCGGCTGGGAGCGGACATCGCCGCTGCCGCGCCCTACTACGGCGCTGTCCCCACGAACGACAACATTCCGAAAATCAAGGCCGCGATTCTGGTCCACCACGGCGAGCTCGACACGCGTCTTGCCTCCACATGGCCCGGGTACGATAAGGCCCTGACGGCAATCGGCGTTCCGCACGAAGGCTACATCTACCCCGGCGCGGTTCACGGATTCAATTGCGACGCAACTCCGGAGCGCTATAACAAAGCCGCGGCCGACCTGGCGTGGGGACGCACCATCGGCTGGTTCAACAAATATGTGCGCGCCTGAGTTAGCGCCGATTTAAAATTCAGTTGTGGACCGCAACGGTTACTCCGCATCGCTACGTTGTGCGCCTTCGCTGAAGCTATTCGTTTTCGGTTTCCTCACCGCGTATCCCGCGTTGCAACCGCAACCCGCGCTGTCGCAGATCAACATGGCGGGCGGCGCGATGGAAATGAGAGATCAGATCCCTCCGGACGATCTGCCCGCCCCGCAAAAGATTGCCGGCGTCGGGAACATCCGAATGAAGATCACGGCTAAACCCGAAGCGCAGATGTGGTTCAACCAGGGCCTGAACCTGATCCATGACTTCTGGGACTATGAGTCGATGCGCGCGTTCGAGCAGAGCGTTCGCACAGATCCGCAATGCGCCATCTGCTACTGGGGCCTGTATCAGGCGGAATCGTTCTACCACAGCACGACTCAGGGCTACGACCGTCAGGCCCTCGATAAGGCGGTCAGCCTCAAGTCGCATGCGAGTAGGCGGGAGCGCCTGTACATTGAGGCGAGCGCGGCGCACGAGGACGCGGTAAAGACCGCCAAACCATTTCCCAACTTTTCGCACGAGGTCGAGTTGTTGCGGAAGCTGGTTAAGGATGACCCAAAAGACACCCTGGCGCGAATCTATCTGGCGCAGGTTGTCGATCGCAAAGAAGGCCTGGCGCTTCTGCAGTCCGTTTTGAAGGAAGAGCCGGACAATTCCGCGGCAAATCACTACTACATTCACTTCCTCGAAGGGACGGACCATCCGGAGCAGGCGCTTCACAGTGCGGAGATACTCGCCCGCCTTGCGCCTGCATCGGGGCACATGGTCCATATGCCCGGGCATATTTTTTATCGCATCGGGGACTATGCAGGAGCGGAGCAGGCATTTGATGCCTCCATGCAGGTGGACGAACGTTACATGCGGGAACAGCATGTCAAGGTCGATGACGACTGGAACTACGTTCACAACCTGATGTACGCTGTCGCGAACCTGCTGGAAGAAGGCAAGCTGCGTGAGGCAACGGCCCTTTCCGCCAAACTCACCGGCGCGCGCGGCGAGCTCGAGTCGACGCTTTACATCAATTCCGCGCGGGATTCCATTTCACGGCTTAATAACCGTTTACCCGTCGCCCTGCGGACCGGGGATTGGACACAGGTGGTGGAACTCCTCAAGGCCAGCCCGCCATCCGCGAGGCTTCCCAACCTGACATTCCTCTCGCGGCAACTGACGGGCTTTGCAAATGGCATGATCGCAGTCGAGAGCCGCGACGTTGCGAAGGCGGAGGAGTCGTCAACTACGTTCGATGCCGAACTCTGGCGGATGTATCGGCAATCGATCGACTCCTCTCAGCCTGGTCCTCCAGGAGCAGTGCCGGGGCCTCCTGGAACGATGCCGGGAATGCCCGCGCCCGCCGCCGGTAAGCCGAAGCTGCAGGTGATGCCGGATGGAATGCTCGGGCCGATTTTGAGCAACTTGTCGGTCATGTCTCTCGAATTGCGCGCTTCGCTGGCTGCGATGCGCGGAGACACGGCGGAATCGAAGAATCTGTTCCAGAAAGCTGCGCGGGAGGAAAAGGCTCTCGGCTACCATGAGCCGCCGAACTACATTCGACCCGTTGCCGAAACCGAAGGAGTGGCCTTGATGGCGGTTGGCGACTACGCCGATGCCAAGGCCGCTTACCAGAGAGCGCTTGTCGAGCGGCCGCGATCCGGTCTGGTGCTCTACGGTCTGGCGATGAGCAACGAGAAATCCGGCGACTCGCGCTCGGCAGCGAAAGAGTACAACGATTTCCTCACGGCGTGGAAGGGCGACGATCCGTCATTTGCTCAGGTGAAGCACGCCAAGGCATACGTGGCTGAGCATCCCGCAAGCTGAGCCGAACGCACCTGCCTATTTTTGAACCTCGTGCGCGCGATCCCTCTCGTTTTCGTTGCAGAAAGTTTCGAAGATGTCGGAGTCGCCCTGTAGTATCTCGGCGAACTTAATCGTAAAGGGCTTCGTGTACAGGGCAGGATCGTCAATAGTCGTTTCCACATCCATGTGCCCGAAGTCACGCCGGCGGTAACGCTCGGTGACGCGCAGGTTCTCGCTGTGCGGATGGCCCATTAAATCCAGCCAGGTTTTGTCGTTGAAGCCGGCGGTCTCTACCACGAGAGTGTCGCGCTCCCACTTCCCGATCGAATAGCCCAGCCAGGCGGGCTGCTCAAATTCGCGTGGAAAAGCCCGGCCGTCGGCGTAAATCTGCCGATGGGTGCCGTCGGATTCATACAGGATCACAATCATCTTCGGTGATTGAACAATTTTGTTGAACTCCGAGACGAGACCGTCGCCGGGGATGCCGATCGGCAGGCAGCGGTCCGCGGGGTTCGTGCCCGGCGTGTGCTTCTCGAGGATTTCCGCTGCCGCGGGCCGCATCGGCGATTCCGCAGGCTTGAAATCCAACAGGATGTTGATGGCGTATTTCGAAATGGTGTCCGCCTCCATACCCGGCACGCTGGTTCCGCCGACCTGATCGCCGTAGATGCGCTTCATCTCCGCGAGGGACGTGGGCTGGACGTGCCAGACGCCGGAGAGATCCGGCTTACCGTCCGCCGCCCGCGGCGCCGGTGCGGAAAGATTCGGCTTGCCGTCGCGCGTCAGCGGCGTTCCCGGCGGGTGAAAATTCAACCACTGTGCGTCCCCGACGGCGGCAAGGAACGTAAACAGGAAAAACAACCGGAAATGCCGCATCTTCTGATAATCCTCCGAGTTGTTAATGGTACCCAAACCCCCGGAATGCCGCGCGCAATCTCCGCACCAGCCAATTCCGGTATGATTGCGCCATGACGAGGATTTTCGGGGTGTTGCTCGGACTGTTCGTTGGGACTGCGTTCGCGGCAGACTCGATCACGTTTCACAAGAACGTGGAGCCCATTCTGCAGGCCCATTGTCAGACCTGCCATCGTCCGGGCCAGACCGCGCCGATGTCGTTGTTGAGCTACGAAAGCGCGCGCCCGTGGGCGAAAGCCATGAAGACCGCGGTGCTGACACGGAAGATGCCGCCGTGGTTTGCCGATCCGCGTTACGGACACTTCGCCAACGATCGCTCGCTCAAACAGACGGATATCGAGACCATCGCGCAATGGGCGGATGCGGGAGCCCCGGAAGGGAGTCCGAAAGAGGCGCCCGCGCCGATAGCCTGGCCCGCCGATGGTTGGGAGATCCAGCCGGACATCGTCATCAACGGTCCCGAGGTCGCTGTTCCCGCCAAACCCAAAGCGAACGTGATCGAGTGGACCTACATCACCGTGCCCGGCGGATTCAAAGAAGACACATGGGTCACATCCATGGAAATTCGTCCCAGCGAGCCTTCGATAACGCACCACATCTGCGTCTATTTCAAACCGCATTCCGACGATACGGAATACAACACTCCGGAGTGGTCGCCGCGGGCGCGCGACGAGAACGGTATCGCGCCCGCGGAAGCCGCCGGCGGGAATGGCCGAAACCTGAAGAAGTCGGTTCTCGAAGGAACGAACGGTCCGGAAGGCTGCTACGTTCCCGGCCAATACACGCAGAACTACCGCCTGTTTCATGCGGCCAAACTCATCAAAGCCGGCACCGACATGGTGTTCCAGCTCCACTACACGCCGAACGGAAAGGATGTTGTGGATCGTCCCCGCCTTGGCTTTACAGTAGCCAAAACTCCGGCGGAGCGCGTGTACGTGACGGTCGCAACGTCCGCGCCGAGCGACGCCAAACACTTCGCCATTCCACCGAATAACCCCAACTGGGAAAGTCCGCCGATGGAAGCGGAGTTCCTCGAGGATGCCGAGCTGGTCAGCATGTTCCCGCACATGCACGTGCGGGGTAAGGACATGACTTACCAGTTGACGTACCC
>DATAXN010000039.1:0-36740 GCA_036273015.1 Bryobacteraceae bacterium
CGTTCCCGCGAACCGCAATATCCTGTCCGACCAGTTGATTCAGTTCACCGGAGACAAAGCTCGAAAAGACTGCCCTTTCCCGCTTCGGCGCGTGGTGGTGTGGGATACAACAGGCCAACGGGAGATCGAGTTGCTGACCAACCTCATGGAGTTCGGCGCCACTACCATCGCCGCCATCTACAAAGACCGCTGGGAGATCGAACTGTTCTTCAAAGCTCTGAAACAGAATCTCAAGGTGAAGAGTTTCGTGGGCACCAGCGAAAACGCCCTCCGCATCCAGATCTGGACAGCCCTGATAGCCATTCTCCTGCTCAAGTGGATGCACCATCTCTCGAAAGCGAAGTGGTCGCTCTCGAATCTGGCCTCCATGCTGCGACTGAACCTCTTTACTTACCGCGACTTGAACGCATGGCTGGACAATCCCTTCGGTACCCCGCCCCTGCTGCCCGATTCTCAGCAACTTACTCTTGGGCTGGCGTGATTGGGACAGGCTGTCGCACCAAAAAGGAGACCTCCATTTGCAAATCCCCCTTTTACCTCACCAACGCCTTTGCTTTCAGCTGCCGATGAAACTACACCGCCTGTTTTGGACAGCAGTGACTTGATGTCGTAGTTGATGATGAAGTCGAGTTCTTCGTCGCTGAAGCCGTAATGGCTGGCGAGAACGGCATCGATTTCGTCTATGATCGACTTAGATCTAGCCGGCGATAAGGACTCGAGCTCAACCTTTCCGGTTAACTTATTGTTCATCGTAAGGATTTTGCCTTTGGCTATGCAGTCGGCTTCGATTTTTTCACTCAACTCTGCCAGCCTCTTGTCACTGACCAACGTCTTTGGAAGACCAAATGTAACGATGTCGGATGGGTTAAGATCGCGGCAGTTCGAAACAGCCTGATAGACGAGGAAAAACGTGGAGCTCAAAAGTACACAGTGCACAGCGCTTCGCCACTCCTTCGCAACGGCGATGGAGGTTTCGCGAGAACTCGATGTGGGCTTGCCGTTAATCCAGCACTTCGGAGGACGAAGGGTTGTCGTGTTGAAATATCGCAGTCCCGTGTTCTTGTAATAGAGCAATGCGCCGGTTCCCGCGGATAGCGTGCCCACGGTGGTATGTATTGCGTAGCACCGCTCTAGTATCCCAGCTTCGAGAGAGGTGCCCACTTTTGGCCATGCGCCACGGCGAGATCCTATCGCATGGGTGGCCGTGAATCCAATTCGGGAAAATAAAGTACCTCTCTCCTCGGCCCCCCACTTGAGATACGCACCTGAATAGAGCTTGGGACTGCCGGCAGGTGCTTGGACGTAAATGGTGAGGCGCTGTTCAGCGCCTTCAAAAAGCTTTTGCGGCCGCGTACTGAAGCTAACTTGGTAAACCGTCCGGTTTTTTAATAGCAACTCCCGCAAAGAGGCCATTCGATCTGTGCTTGGAAGGGATACTGGAACTACTAAGGAAGAATAGCCTCCTACGGACAGTAATTGCGCAGACCGAAAACAGCATGCAGCGTAGAGATTGCCAAGAAAGTCAGCGTAAGGAGACTGCAGGGTATACTCGCTCTTGACCTTCTGATACTCAACATACGGTGGGTTTCCGATGATTGCGTCGAATCCACCCCCATTCATGATTTGATGGAAATCGCTGAACCAATGAAACGGCTTGTGGCTTTTCTGCCAGTCCTTTATGCCGTTCCTCTTGACGCCGTATTCCGCCGAGAGCAGATCGTTCAGTTCCCTATCCAAGTCGCTGAACCTTTCTCGAAGAGCGGCTTTGTCGTCGACCGTTACGGTTCCGTTGAGCTTCGTCTGTTGAAGGCGGAATTGGGCTAACGCCGCGTCAAGACTCTTGACCTTATCCTCAATAGCCGCAATCTGTTCTTCGAGAAAAACATTCGCCTGACCTTTTGAGATGTCCTCCAGCCGTGCGTAACCGACTAGCGTATTTCCGGCCCTGATATTGAAATCGATATCCGGGAGCGGCTCGATTGGTTCACCTGGTTCGACCTGTGCAACCAGTTTAAGGAAGAGCCGCAGTTTGCAAATCTCGACAGCTTCCTCCATGATGTCCACGCCATAGAGGTTATTGACGATGATCGACTTGAGAATGAAGTAGTCTTGCTTCGGGTGATGGAGAGACTCTGTTAGGGTCTGACGGAAGTCGTCGAACTTCTTTGGATGATGCGGGCCACCGGCTTCGAGCTCATCCACGAACATCTGCATGCGCTGAAGGCAAGCCTCATAGAGCGGCTTCAGGATATTGAGCGCGGCGAACAGGAACGCGCCGGAGCCGCAAGTGGGATCAAGGACGGATACCTTCTTGATGGCCTTGAAGAAGGCACGGATTAGCTCTGGGCCTTCAGCATATTGGATGACATCCTGGGCAAACTGCCGAATATCCAGATTCACGGTGATCAGATCGTTCACTTCGTGAACGTCGCCGCTGGCAAGCTTCGTCCGAATCTCCGCATAGCGACGGCGGCGCTCTACGACTTCACGCCAGATTTCGGTGGGCAGCGCATACTCCGGTGGCGCAGCCTTGTTCCAACCTGTCCGCCTCCTGACATCTGTTACGCCCGTGGCGATGTCGGGCGGCAGAGCCAGTTCTACCCCATGGCGTACGGCGTCGTAGATATAACGGTCGGGGTCGCCCTGCAAGAGCCGCCAAACGCCGGCGGTCTTATCGAAAGCGACGGCGCAATCTTTGCGAGCGGCATCGAGCAGGAAAGGGATGATCGTGTTCCGTGAGATATAAGGGCTCTTTTCGAACGCCGCGAGTGTTCGGACACCGCACTGGTGCTTGCGGATGAACTCGAGCTCGCCGATTTCCGTGAGGAGTTGTTGGGGGCCGATTCCGAGATCCTTGTCCGGCGGAACAAACAAACGGAACTGGCTGGCGAGATCCAGATAGTCCTTGTTAAAGGGGGTTGCAGACAGGAGCACGCATTTGCATTCGTTCTTGTTTACGTAGTCGGCTACTGCCTTGTAAATTTTCCCCTCCCGATTCCGAAGGTTGTGGCTTTCATCGAGGATAACCAGGCGGTAACGGCGCAGGTCGGGAAGTTGGCCGATGACCCGAGAGTAGGACAGCACGCGAGCGGACGGAAGGCGGTATTTGTGGCAGTAGTCTTCCCACATCGGGACAAGGTTCAGGGGGCAGAGGATCAAAGTTTCCAGAAGCAGATCGTCGGATAGAACTCGCGCCAAAGCAGTGGCGATGAGGGTTTTGCCGAGACCCACGACATCGCCCAACAAAACGCCACCGCGCTTATGGACATGGTGCGCCGCGATTTTCACAGCCGCTGTCTGAAAGTCAAAAAGTTTGTTCCCGAAGTCTTTGGGGATGCGATGCTGCACAATACCTTCGCGCGCTTCCTGCGAGAGGTGATACGCCATCTTGACGTAGATGTGATGCGGAGGGATGGCGTCTTCGCGCGCCCAGCTTTGCTGAATGATATCGACTATCTCCTTTGAAATGTCGATGCACCATTTGTCCGTCCAGCGATCCTCGAACCATTTGGAGACTTTCCGGCAGGAGTCGTGATCCATCACATCAACGTTGAGCTCGCCTTGTTTGGCCAAGCCCGCGAAGGTGAGATTGCTGCTGCCGAGGAATGCGATGGCGGGGTTAATGGGATCGGTGCGGTGACACAAGTAGAGCTTGGCGTGGAGAGTATGGCGAAGAAAGAGCTTCACAACGACTTTGCCTTCGCGGATTTGGTGGGCGAGGCGACGGAGACCGGCTTCGTCGGCGTCTGTGGGGGCACCAATCGTAAGTTGTGAGCGGAATTCCTGGGCCAGTCTCTTACGGAGACGGATCGCTGTTTGATTGTCGAGGTCGGGATCGCCATCGATCAGGCTGTAGGCTTCGTGGAGCTCCTGCTCGGGCAGCCGCTGCATGCCAACCAGGAGCCGACAACAGGAGCCGTCCTGACCTGACCACGATTCAATTTGCTGGTCAAGCTGACGCCAGCCTCTTAGGTTGAGATAGCCCACGCAGAAATCACCGCGATGTGAGTTCGACATCGCCAGTTGCAGGGCGGGAAGGAGTTGCTGATCAATGTTGTCGAATATGCGCGGCAATATTCTGCTCCGGCCGATGAGGTCTTGGCGTTTGGTGCTGGAATTTAATGATAATGCCTGATCGAGCCCGTTTGGCCGAGGAAATCTGTCAAAACCGATCGGCGGTATCTGACGATAGAATGCAATTGATGAAGAGAGTCAATTCATCGACGCCGAGTCCGGAGGAGATGCGCGCGATCATCGTCGGGTTGACGCCCGCCGAACGCTGCACCCTCAAGGATCCGAACTTCATCACCGAAGACGAAGCCGACCTCATTATGTCCGACCGCGCTGTGGAAGAAGCCAGCGAGACGGCTGCGGCGGAGGATCTTTTCGCTGAAATCTCTGTTCCCCGCACCCGACCCCATTCGTGAACGGCTGGAAAGTGATACGGCAGATCTGATTCATCTACGGATCAGTATTTATTGGATTCCCCGGCGCCCGGAATGCCGCAATCTACTCTCTCCGGCAGATTTCGGTGAGGGATAATCGAGTTAACAGCCAACGTGCAGATTACGGTCCAACTGCCGGAAGACATCGCGCGCCATTTGGGAGCGAGCCATCCCGATCTGTCTCGCGCGGCGCTCGAAGGGATCGCGCTTGAAGGCGCCCGTTCCGGCGAACTTACCACTGCTCAGGTGCGCCGCCTCCTGGGATTTGATACCCGAATGGAAGTGGATGCCTTTTTGAAAGCCCATTCGATATTTTTACCGGTAACGGCCGCCGACATTGAGCGCGATGCCGAAACCAGCCGCGACTTCCGCCGGCAATGGTCGTCGTAGCAGATACTTCGCCGTTGAACTATCTCGTTCTGATCGGCGAAATCGCCGTTTTACCGCACCTTTACGGACGAGTCGTGGTCCCGAAGGCCGTTATCGGCGAAATGAGTCATCCGGGCGCACCCGCTCCAGTGGCTGCATTTGCCGCGAACCCGCCCGGCTGGCTGGAAGTAGCGGGAGTAGATGTGACGGATCAACGCGAGGCCAATTTCATGGCCGCAGCTCTTGATCCTGGGGAAATCGCAGCCATCATGCTCGCAGCTGCCCACCCGGGAGCTTTGCTGTTAATGGACGAAACTGCCAGCCGCGCAAAAGCCGCCCGCCACGGAATACGCAATACCGGCACGCTCGGCATTTTTGCGCGATGCCGCAGCGGCCGGTCTCGTCGATCTCCCATCCGCATTTCAAAAACTGCCGGCCACATCTTTCCGGCTGCCGCCAGATGTCATAGCGGACCTCTTCAATCAGGACGCCGCGCGAAAAGAGCGTTCGTGAAGCTCCGGCCCAAAGCGCCGCAATACACACAGAAAGCGCAGACTTGCCGCGTCAAGGTGTGTTGTCAGAAACGCAACAGGGCTGATAAACCCGGCGCAGGATGCCGTCCTGCCTCATCGAGCAGCAGAGCCGCAACCAATCCAGAGCAATTTCGGAGTTAGCCTGGAGCACTCGATGAAAGCCTGACGGCCGGCTTCGCTTAAGTAAAGCCGGCGGCAAGACCGCCAGCGGTACACTTTTTGCGAAAAATGCTCCCGCGACGACAAATTCTTCGGGGGCAGTCACCGGGTTCCAAAAGGCATTCGCACGCGTGTTTCCAGCAAGTTGCGCCGAACATTTGGCTTTCTTAATGTTCCGGCGTGGTAGATACGGGTTTGCAACAGCTGAATTTTCCACTGCGGAGAAAGCTCGTCACGACGGAAAGCCCGAAGTGTTCCGACGAAGATGCAGTCGATTTCGCCAAACACCGGCTGGGACTGGACGCAGATGAGCAGCAACGCGCGGTGCTGCGGTCGAAGACGAAGCGCGGGATTCTGAACTGCACACGACAGTGGGGGAAGACGACGGTGTCGGCGGCGAAGGCGGTCCACCGCGTGTTTACGGTGCCGAAGAGCCTGGTGGTGGTGGCGAGTCCGGGGGCGAGGCAAAGCGGCGAATGGATGCGGAAAGCGGCGGAGATGCTCGCGCGGCTGGATATTCCGAAACGCGGCGACGGATACAACAAGATCTCGCTGCTGCTGCCAAACGGATCGAGGATCGTGGGATTGCCGGAAGCGGAAGCGAAGATACGCGGGTTTTCGGCGCTCTCGATGCTGGTGATCGACGAGGCGGCGCGCGTGTCGGACGAGATGTACCGCGCGCTGCGTCCGATGCTGTCGGTAGGGAACGGCGATCTGTGGATGATGAGCACGCCGTTCGGCAAGCAGGGATTCTTTTATGAAACGTGGGAGCACGGCGGCGCGGAATGGCTGCGCATTCGCGTGCCGGCGACGGAGTGCGAACGAATTTCGAAGGAGTTTCTGGAAGAACAACGGTCGGTTATGGGGATGGATTGGTTTCAGCAGGAACACATGTGCGAATTCATCGGCAGCGGCTGCGGCGTTTTCGACCGGGACCTGATCGAAGCGGCGCTCGACGACGATGTGGAGCCGATCTGATGTTTTACCTGGGGCTCGATCTGGGGCAGAAGGAGGACCACAGCGCCATCGCCATCGTGGAGAAGCGCGAGCAACCGCGGGGAGATTCTTATTCCCAGCGGAGAGAGCAGACGAGGACGACGCAACTATTGGTGCGGCGCGCGGAGCGGGTGGCGCTGGGAACACCTTATCCGCAGGTAGTGGAGATCGTGCGTGAGATTGCAGGCGGTCCGGCGCTGGCGGGTCGTTGCGCGCTGGTGGTGGACGGGACGGGCGTGGGCGCGCCGGTGGTCGATATGCTGCGGGCGGCCGGGCTCGGGTGCGAGATCACGGCGGTGACGATTACGGGCGGAGAACGGGAGTCGCGGCGGGGCGTGCCGAAGAGAGACCTGATGGCGGTAGTGCAGTTGGCGCTGGAACGCGGTGAACTACGGATTGCGCGGCGCATGAAAAACGCGGGCGCACTGGTGCGGGAGCTGCTCGACATGCGGATGACGGCGACCGGGGGAATGGGCGCGGAAGGATACGGGGAACATGACGATCTGGTGATTGCGCTGGCGCTGGCGTGCTGGAGGGCGCGGCGGCGGGAGAACGGTTATCGGGGAGAGCGGCTGCCGGGGATATAGGAAGGCAAAAACCAAAAGCTTCAGCAATGATCAAAGCGGATCAAAACGGATCGGATAAAAGCTCAAATGCAGTCGAGTGGTACGCCGGGTGCTCTGGAAAATGACGTATCGGCTTCAAAACCGACAAAGGAGTACTTTATGAGTACCGTAACGTCTCTGCCCGGCGGAAAAGCTTTCCGGATAGCAGAGCAGGTAGACGACCTCGTCCACGGAACAGGGGAAAGTCTTCATGGCGCGGCATCTTCCATTCGCAAGGGCGGACAGCAGGGGTCCAAAGCCATAGAAGACCTTTCGGAAGGCACAGCGGCTAAGCTCGACAGCGCAGGGTCCTACATCGAGGAACACGATCTGAAACACGCGATGGATGAATCCCGTCGGCTCGTCGGGCGATATCCGGTCGCGTCGCTCGCTCTCGGAGCCGGCGTGGGCTTTCTGGCCGGTCTCGGGATCCGGCGGTTGACTCACGTATGCGCCAGGACAGCGGAGCGCAGCTCGGACAGAGTCGCCGGATAACGAACGACACTCACTTCAGTGGGCCTCACGCCACTATGAGGGCCGGCTCCACTCGTTCCCCCGCTTTTGGCAGCCAAGCAGGAGAAGCAACGTCTCGGCGGCCAGCGCCTTGTCTCCGAACACCTGGCCCAACTGTTCACTCGTGACGACACCGGTGATCGGATGTTCGCCGAACAAATCTGCGATCTTTTCCGCCGCCGCTCCCGCCCAAGCGATCGATCTATTTCCGGTTTCGCCCGCGCGGCGTTTGAGGAACCTGGCCAAGGCTAACGCGGGCGCGCCGACGGCGGTCACCTTGATTGCATCCTTGACGGCATCCAGTAATACATCACCGGGCAGCGACTTGATCCATTCCATTCCCTGCTCGAGAATGCTTTTCGTCTCGGCTCGCTTCGCGTCCGTGTTGTCCTCCGGGACGATGACAACCAGTATGGGAACCAGCTTGTCGATATTCGCGGAATCCAGGACTTTGCCGGCTTCCGAGCGGGTCACCAGCAAAGAAGCGGTCGCTTCGTGCGTCTGCGTTTGCGGCATCATTTGCACGTGAGCGGCTATGTACCCGGCGCCTGCGCCCGGTACGGCAACGGTGGAGACGCGAAACAATCCGCCCAGAATTTTCTTCCACCGAGGCGGACCGGGCAGGTCATTTAACGGTTTCCGAGCGGTACGATCGGGCGAAAGAAACTCCGGCTCGGTTGGGCGAAACCCCAGTTCTCCGGAGTCCGATTCGGGCGGCGCCATCCCGGGAGTCGGCAGGGTGGGTCTGAAAGCCAGGGGAGAAAGGTTCGCCAACGGCGGTTTCTTCCGTTCATCCATGCAGGGTCAGTATAGATCTCCGCAGTGGGCAACTCAAGGCAATACAGCGCCCTGCTGTTCAGCCACGCTTTTTGGCCTGTGAAGTGCTCTGCCGATTGCGCGTGCGACGGGCCAAAACTCGTCTTGGCAGCCTTTCTTTGCGCCACAACGGCTTTTTGCGCCGGCACTTCTGAAGGTCAATAACTTCCAAGCCAGAGCAACGCTGATGCACGCTGGTAAGGTGATCGCCTCCGCCGGGCGCACAATATCGGAGGACGGCAGAGTGCTGACAATCAGTTATAAACAGCCTGACGAAGATCAGTCGGTCGATAATGTGCCGGTATACGACAAGCAATAACGGATAGCGGCGTCGGCAACTTTTAGAGCGGTTTCGCAATCAGCGCAGAACCCCAGCGGCGGCTCCGACCGCAGGCGCTACAGCGCTGCTTCATGCGCGCCATCGCAGGAACGCGCCGACACCGCCGGTCGATTCGAGCAAAGCCGGGTCTTCTATGAACGTTATCGCCGCGCCGGTCTGCCTGGCCTTCGTTACCAGCAGATCGGGCAGGGACGCCTGCCGCGGTTCCTCGCTTTCCGTTCCTCCCTCAGCATCGGGGATCTCCGGCGCGAGAATGGCTTCCACTTCCTCCCGCTGAGGATGCCTCTCTTCGAGCGCGCCACTGATGAGCAGTTCTTCGACTTGCCCGTTGGCCAAAGCTTCGAGCGTCTCGTGCAGCCCGACTACGGCCAATCCGCGAGCGCGGTACTGGTTCATCAGCCGCTCCACCTTTTCCGCGGCAGTACTGGCTTCCTGCTCCTGCAGCTTTTCGAGGGTTGCCGCCATGACATCCTGATCAGAAGCATGAATGTCCAGTTTCATCACCTCCACCATAGGGACCATTTCCTGAGGCAGTTGTTCCTGAAGGAGCGGAATCACAACCGAGTCTCCGGCAAGGACGATGTGAGTTACATGGTCTTCACGGACAATCTGAGCCAGATGTTCGATGACCTCTTTGGCGTGCTCATGGTGCGCATTCCCTACACGCCGCTGGTAGCGGGCCTGCGACCATCCGCCGACCTTGACGCGATGAGCTTTCTTTCCTTTCACCTCTTCCGCATCGATGACCTGGCCAAGCCCGAAAACGAAGATGCGCGCCGTGTTGGTATCCGTGAGCACCGCGGCGTAACGCGGGTATAAGTCATCGAGGCGAGCCAACTGATACAGGTGCGGTTGGTTGTAGGCATAGACGCGGTTATCGCTGACAGGGGTCGTCAGCTGGATCGCCTCGAAGAATTCTTCCGCGCCCCAACACGCGAAAATGGCGACGCCGTTTGCCGCGGAATCGATTTTGTCAGTGACATAGGAAAGGATTCGGTCCGTGTCCCGATCGAAACTCTGACGCTCGGGAGAACTCGGCGCCCAGGTGCGGGCGAGAGCCTTGAATTCGCGTTGAAGATACGGCGACGCATCGGGGTCGCGCCCGTGCCGGTCCGGCTGCAGGTTCAGATAGACGCTCAACACGGGAAACGTGGTGGGCTCGAAAGCAACCAGCCGAGCGAGTGGCTCTTCCATGGTAGTCGCAAGTTCGTCCGTGATCGTGGATGACATGCCGGGCGTATAAGCACGCCTGTGGCCAGGAGGCTGATGGCGAGGTTTGCGGGGATATAAGAGAGGTCAAAACCAAAAAGCTTTGGCAATGATAAAAAACGATAAAAGCGGATCAAAGCGGATAGGGCAAACGCTTGCGCCGTTGAGAGCAAATTCCCCGAACCGAGGAAATTTGCATCGAAAGCAAGGCCGTATAGCATCGAACAGGCTTAAACCATCAAAAAATGAGCTACAAGTGTCTTCATTCGCCCGAAACGCACCCCGTCCTGGTAACCTTAATGTTTAGGAGTCCCCGCTCAGTGTCATTTCGTATCAAGGCAGCGCTTGCCGTCGCGGTCTGTCTGTCTCAACTCGCCTGCGGCAACAGCACTTCGCCCTCAGCCAAAGGCCCCGGCGGCAGAGGCGGTTTTCCGGCCAATCCCGTGACCGCAGCCAAAGCCGAGCAGCGCGACGTTCCCGTCGAAGTTCGCCAGATCGGATCGGTCGAGGCGATTTCCGTAATTGCCGTCAAAGCCCAGATCGGCGGCGAGCTCACGAAGGTTTTCTTCAAGGAAGGCGACGATGTCCACAAAGGCGAGCAGCTTTTCGAGATCGACGCGCGCCCCTACCAGCAGGCTATCGATCAGGCGCAGGCCGCCGTCGCCAAGGATAATGCCCTCATCGCCCAGGCCGAAGCCAATCTTTCGCGCGACCGCGTGCAGACCGCCAACGCCAAAGAGCAGGCGCAGCGCTACGAGGCCCTGGCCAAAGACGGTCTGATTTCGAAAGATCAGAACTCCACCTACCAGACCACGTTCAATTCGCAGAATGAAACCCTCCGCGCGGACGAAGCCGCCATTGAGAGCGCAAAAGCCTCGCTCAACGTCGACCGGGCCGCGCTCGAAACGGCGAAGCTGAATCTTGCCTACTGCTCCATCGCCTCGCCCATCGACGGGCGCGCCGGCAGCCTGCTCGTGCAGGCAGGCAATCTCGTCAAGGCCAACGACACCAATGCGCTCGTCAACATCAACCAGGTCCAGCCCGTCTACGTGACCTTCAGCGTGCCCGAACAGTTGCTTCCGGAAATCCGCTCATACAGCCGCGAGCATCCGTTGGAAGTCACCGCGGTCATCTCCCCCGAACGCAGCGTTGTCGGCAAGATGAACTTTATCGATAACTCGGTCGACAACACCACCGGCACCATCAAATTGAAAGCGGAATTCACAAACGCCGACCGCATTCTCTGGCCGGGTCAGTTCGTCAACGTGGTCATGACCCTGCGCACATTGCGCGATGCCGTCGTCATTCCTTCCGAAGCGCTTCAATCGGGACAACAGGGGCAGTTCGTGTACGTTTTGAAATCCGATCAGACCGTCGAACCGCGCATTGTCAAACCCGGCCAAACGATCGACAATCGGCTCGTCATCGAAAGCGGCCTCGCTCCCGGTGAAACCGTCGTCACCGATGGACAGATGCGTCTGATTCCCGGCGCCAAAGTTCGCGTCGTGCAGCCGGTTGGGGCGCCACCAGCGACGGACCAGTCGGCGCCCGGTTCGGCCAAGGGAGCGTTCTGATGAATATTTCTCAGTTCTTCATCAGCCGCCCCATTTTCACTACGCTTACCGCCCTCGGCATCCTGCTCTTCGGCATCGTTGCGTATCGTTCTCTCCCTGTCGCCGCCCTCCCGAGCGTCGACTTTCCGACCATCCAGGTCACCGCCAATCTTCCCGGCGCCAGCCCGGACACCATGGCTGCCTCTGTCGCCACGCCGCTCGAAAAGCAGTTTTCCACGATCGCGGGCATCGACTCGATGAACTCCTCGAGTTCGCTCGGCAGCACCTCGATCACGATTCAGTTTTCGCTCGACCGCAACATCGACGCCGCATCGCAGGACGTGCAGTCCGCCATCTCGAAAGCCGGCGGTCTTTTGCCGCCCAACATGCCGCGTCCGCCTTCCTTTAATAAGGTCAACCCGGCCGATCAGCCCATCCTCTTCCTCGGAATCTCTTCCGATACCCTCCCCATCTACACGGTCGACGAATACGCCGAAACGGTAATGGCCCAGCAGATCTCCACCGTGGGCGGAGTGTCGCAGGTCTCGGTCTTCGGCGGTCAGAAGTATGCGGTCCGCGTTCAGCTCGACCCCGACGCGCTCGCCAGCCGCGGCATCGGCGTCGATGAAGTACTCGCCGCCATCAACGCCAACAACACCAATCTCCCGACCGGCAAACTCTACGGAGCCAAGCAGGCCTTCACGGTGGAATCGTCGGGCCAGCTCACCAACGCCGCGCAGTTCCGGCGCATGATCGTCACCTACCGGAACGGCAATCCCGTCCGTCTGGAAGAGCTGGGCAAAGTCCTCGATGACGTCGAGAATAACCGGATCGTCGCCTGGCTGAACGACACCCGCACCGTCATCCTGGCCGTAAACCGGCAGCCCGGCACCAACACCGTCGAGGTGGTCGATAACGTCATGAAGCTGATGCCCGCCTTCAAAGCGGCCATCCCGCCCTCCATCAAACTGGGCGTTCTCTATGACCGTTCGCAGGACATCCGCAATTCCATCGACGACGTGAAGTTCACTCTCGTTCTCACCGTCTGCCTTGTTGTGATGGTGATTTTCCTTTTCCTGCGCAATATTTCGGCAACTCTCATCCCCGGTGTCGCCGTGCCGCTTTCCATCATCGGCACTTTTGCGGTGATGTACCTGCTCGGCTACAGCCTCAACAACCTGTCGCTGATGGCGCTCACGCTTTCGGTGGGATTCGTGGTGGATGACGCCATCGTCATGCTGGAAAACATCGTGCGCCATATGGAACACGGCGAATCGCGCATGGAAGCCGCCCGGCGCGGGTCGCGCGAGATCGGTTTCACCATCGTTTCCATGACCATCTCCCTGGTCAGCGTCTTCATCCCCGTTCTTTTCATGGGCGGCATTGTCGGCCGTCTGCTGCACGAATTCTCCGTAACCATCGCCTGCGCCATTCTGGTCTCCGGCTTCCTCTCGCTCACGCTGACGCCCATGCTCGGCAGCCTCTTCCTGACTTCCAGTCACGGCAAGCGGCACAACTTTCTCTACAACTGGATCGAGAGCTTCTTCCAGGGCATGAACCGCGCTTACGAGCGTTCCCTGACTTTCGTCCTTCGCCACCGTTTCTCCACTCTGCTGCTCGCGTTTGCGCTGTTGGGCGCCAGCATCTGGATTTTCATGGGGATGCCGAAAGGCTTCCTGCCCAGCGTCGACAGCGGCGTGCTCAACGGCATCTCCATCGCCGGCCAGGACATCTCGTACGATTCGATGGCCGCTCATCTCAAAGCCGTCAAAAACGTGGTCGAGCACGATCCGAACGTCTCCGACGTGTTTGCCATCGTGCAGGGCGGCAACACAGGCATCACGTTCGCCATGCTCAAGGACCGCAAGGATCGCAAGCTCTCCGCCGATCAGGTCATACAAGAGCTGCAGCCAAAGCTCCTCTCCGTTCCCGGCATCATGGTCCTGCTGCAGAATCCGCCGCCCATTCAGATCGGCGGAAACAATACCCAGAGCCCTTATCAGCTCACGCTGCAGGATTCGGACCAGAACGAAATCTACAAATGGGTCCCGATCCTGATGGAGAAGATTCGCGCCATACCGGGATTTATGAACGTCACGAGCGATCTGCAGATCGCCAGTCCCCAGATCAACGTGGATATCGATCGCGACCGCGCCGAGACTTTCGGCGTCACACCCGATCAGATTCAGAACGCGCTCTTCACCGCCTATGGCACGCGCCAGGCGTCCACCATATATACCGCTTCGAACGAATACCAGGTGATTCTCGAAGTCGAGCCCCAATACCAGCGGACACCCGAGGCGTTGTCGAAACTCTATATCCGCTCCGCCAAAGGCTCGCTCGTTCCGCTCGATTCCGTGGTCAAACTACAGCGTTCGGTCGGTCCGCTCAGCGTGAATCACTTTGGCCAGTTGCCCGCCTCGACGATATCGTTCAACCTCGCTCCCGGTTTCGCATTGGGAGATGCGGCGGACAAAATCGATGCGATCATTCGGAACTCCAACGTGCCGGCAACGCTGGTTCCGATTTACCAGGGAAGCGTGCAGGCATTCCAGCAGTCGTTCAAAGGGTTATCGATCCTGCTGCTCGTTGCCATCATGGTCATCTATATGGTGCTGGGCATGCTCTACGAGAGCTTCATTCATCCCATCACCATTCTTTCGGGATTGCCCTCGGCCGTTTTCGGCGCGTTGCTGACGCTGAAGATCTTCCACATGGAGCTCGACCTCTACGCATTCGTCGGCATGATCATGTTGTTCGGCGTGGTGAAGAAGAACGCGATCATGATGATCGACTTCGCTATCGAAGCGCAGCGCGTGGAAGGCAAGAGCGCGCGCGAAGCGATTTACAGCGGCTGCATCCTGCGCTTCCGGCCGATCATGATGACCACGGTCGCCGCGCTCTTCGGTACTTTGCCGATCGCGCTCGGAACCGGCACCGGCTCCGACGCGCGCCAGCCGCTCGGTCTGGCGGTAGTCGGCGGACTGCTTTTCTCGCAGTTCATCACGCTCTACATCACGCCGGTCATCTATCTTTATCTCGAAGGCGCGTCTCAGCGCATCGGCCGGTTTCGGCTTTGGCGGCGCGATGTTCCGTCCCGATCCCTCGAACCCGTCGCCCAGTAGGTATATCCACGAACGCGGCTGCTGGTGAGCTGTTTTGGCGATAGAGTAACCATGCCGCAAAACCGCACACGCCGGGCAGAAGCCCTGACCAGAGGCCTGCCGGCTGGGTTGCCCTGGCAGGGGATAAGGCCTGCCCCGTACTCTGTGATCGGCCAGCCTGGAAAGGCCGCCCCACATTGGTTTCTGGCCGCGTTGTGCCTGCTTCTCTCCGCCTGCTCCCCTGCGCCTTCACCATCTCCTGCCGCACACACGGATGAAACCAAGGCCCACTGGTACAGCCAGACCGTCCAACAACTGGCGAAGCAGAACCAGCGGGCCCAAGCATTAATAAAAGGCGGCAAGCAGGACGACGCAGCCGCACTCATCCAGAGCGGCGAGCAGCTTTCGAGCCGACTGCTTGCCGTCCCGCGGCCCACGCTGGGCGCCATGGAAGGCGCGGGCGACGTTGACCGGCTCTACGGCCGGATGCTCCTGTCCAACCGAAACTACGGCTGGGCCCGGCTCTTCTTTCAGAAGAATCTGGTGCGCTGGAAGAACTGGAAGCCGCAAACTCCGGACACCGCCGCGCGCCTCAAGCAGGCCGAGGCGGATATCGCGGACTGCGACCGGCAGCTTCAGTAGCTAGTGATGTGTCCACGAAATAAATGGACATTGGAAAAGAACAGCGTGGGGCAGGCCATCGCCGTTTGTGGCCTGTCCTCTCGTGAATATATAGGGCAGACGACGGAAAACGATCGTCCGCCCCACGAAATGGAGTGTCCCTCTATTTCGCGGACACTACGCTAGCGGCCTTCGCGTTGCGCTTCCGGCTCCAGCGCCTTGCGGCGTTGCAGCGATCGTGCGATGAGCCAGCAGATGAGCGCCCAGGTTGTGCCGGCGGTCCAGCCCGCCAGTACGTCGGTGGGCCAATGCACGCCGAGATAGATACGGCTCACTCCGACGAGGAATGCGATCAGTACGGCCAGCAGAAGGAAATAAGCTTTGATTCGCCTGCGTTCCTGCGAGCGGGCCAGCAGCGCGGCCAGCGTCAGATAAGTCAGGGCGGACATCATGGAATGCCCGCTGGGGAAGCTGGTGTTGGCCGCGTAAGCCAGGTGCGGCACGATCTCCGGCCGCGGACGTTGAAAGAAGTCCTTGAGCAGCGTGGAGAGGATTCCTCCTCCGATGACGGACACCGCTGCGAAAACCGCCATTCGGCTCTTGCCGTCCAATACCAGGAAGCCGGCGACTATCAGGGTGGCCAGCCCCAACAGGCTGTCGCTCCCGAGAGCGCTGACGTCGCGCACCGCCTCCTGCACGGAGGGCGGACCGAGAGGAGTCAGATCGGCGTGCCGCAGGGAAAGCAGAATCCGGCGGTCGAAGCTATTGGTCTCGCCTTCGCGCACATCGTTTGCGAGCGTGGCGAAAATCCACACGCCGGCGGTGACGGCCAACAGTAATACCAGGATGCCGAGTTCGTGGCCTCCGAGCCAGTTGAGCAGCCGGAAGCGGTCGTTTTGTCGGGACTGCGGCATCAGCGGTAGACGGGATCCCGGATCTGCGACGGGTTCCGCATATTTGATCGTATCGGCTAACCGCCGCCACGCGAAACAGTCTAATCTGACACCGGGTGGATTGCATCCCAATAGCTCCGGGCGATGAGATCGCCATCGAAAAGGCGCGGCGCGGCGACCCCGACGCGTTCCGCGTGCTTGTCGATCGGCACGCCCGGGCTGTCTTCCGCCTGGCTTTTCGTATGACCGGAAACGAAATTGACGCGGAAGACATGGTGCAGGAGACGTTCCTGAAGGCCTGGAAGCAGATCGGCAGGTTCGACGGCCGGGCCACCTTCGGCACCTGGCTGCACCGGATCTGCGCCAACTGCGCGATCGATCACATTCGGGCGCGAAAGCGGAAGCAGGATCTTCAGATGGTACCCCGCGCCGTGGAAAGCGCGGCAGGCAGCGATCCGGTTTCGCGAGTGCCGACCGGGGCGCCGTCGCCCGAAAGGCTTGCGGCGAGTGCGCAGGTTACGGCGATTCTGGGATCGGCGCTCGACGAGTTGAGCGAGATGGAACGCACGGCTTTCGTGCTGCGGCACTACGAAGGCCTGAGCGTGGACGAGATTTCGGCAGCGCTGGGAGTACAGCCGGGCGCCGCCAAACACAGCATCTTTCGAGCTGTTCACAAACTGCGCCGGGTATTGGAGCCGGCCATGAACCTACGATGAAACACTTATCCGAAGAAGATCTGATCCTGCTCTACTACGGTGAGCCCGGTGTGTCCAACAGTGACGCACGCGCGCATCTCGCCGAATGTGAGCAGTGTAAAGAGGCGGCGGAGGCGTTATCGCGCACGCTCGACCTCTGCAGTGAGTGGACTGCGCCGGAGCCGCGCATCGGATTCGAGCGCGGCGCGTGGGCGCGATTGGAGCCGGAGATTGCCGGCAAACGGTCAGCCTGGTTGTTTCCCCGAACATGGATGGCAGCTGCCGCGGCCGTCATCCTGTTGGTCGGCGCGTTTCTTCTGGGCAGAGGCTCGCGCGCTCCGCGGCCCACATCGCCGTCCATCATGGCCGGCCTTTCCAGTCAGGCGCGGGCGCGCATTCTGCAGATCTCATTGGCCGACCATCTGGACCGCGCCGGCAGGCTGCTGACGGAAATCTCGAACGCCGGCGACACAGCCTCGCTGGACTTTGCCGCCGAGCGGGACCGCGCGCAGGATCTGGTGGATGAAGGGCGGTTGATGCGGCAGACGCTGTCCCGGGAGGGCGCGAGCCCGACGCTGACCTTCCTCGATGAGGTGGAGCGATTTCTGCTCGAAGTCGCGAATGCGCCCGATTCTCCGAGCCCTAGCGAGGTGCGGGAACTGCGGCAGCGCATTGGCGCCACCTCGCTGCTCTTCAAAGTGCGGATTATCGAATCGAATTTACGAACACAAGGACGGAAATTATGAATGGATGGAAACAGCTTCCGATTGCGGTCATGCTGGCAGTCCCGGCACTGGCGCAGCCGGCGCCTTTTGTACCTCAGGTTCCGCAGGTCCCGCAAATGCCCCAGGCAGCTCAGGCGCCGCAAGCTCCGCTGGCCCCGTTCGCGCTTCCCAACCTCGATGGCCTGATGGCTCAGGTCGAAGGTCAGTTGGCCCAGGCCGAAGGCCAGTTGACCAAAGCTCAACAGCAAATGGCGATATCGGGGATGAACCTGCATTTACCCGATCTGTTCTTCCAGGGTAAGAACACGCGGTCCGGCAGACAAGATGCGGACTACGACCGCGGTACTCGCGCGCTCGACGATCGCCGATACGACGACGCCGTGCGGGACTTCGATGCTGTCGTCGCCGGCAAAGGTCCGCGGGCCGATGGAGCTCTCTACTGGAAGGCATATACGCTCAATCGCCTCGGACGTCGCGACGAGGCCCTCGCCGCGCTGGCCGCACTGCGCCGCGACTATCCCAACAGCCGCTGGCTGAACGACGCGCAGGCTCTGGAGGCGGAAGTGAAGCAGGGTTCCGGCCAGGCCGTTTCGCCGGGGCAGGAAGCCAATGAAGATCTCAAGCTCATGGCGATCAACAGCCTGATGGGAGCCGATCCGGAACGCGCCCTTCCGCTTCTTGAAGGACTGCTCAAAGGCAACAGCTCTCCCAAAGTGAAAGACCGCGCGCTCTTCGTCCTCACGCAGAGTCGCTCGCCGCGCGCGCAGCAGATTCTCGTTCAGTATGCCAAAGGATCGGGAAATCCGGACCTGCAGGTTCGGGCCATCCGGTATATCGGGATGATCGGCACCGATGATGTACACCAGCAGTTGGTCAGTATCTATAACGCATCGAACGATACAGGAGTGAAGCGGCAGGTCCTCCAGGCGCTGATGGTCTCAAACGCGAAGGACGACATCTACAGCATTGCGAAGAATGAGAAGGACGACGAGCTTCGCGCCGATGCGATCCGGCAGTTGGGCGTACTGCACGGAGCCCTTCAACTGGAACAGCTCTATGGATCCGAGACCTCACCTGAGATGAAAACTCAGATCATCCGCGGCCTGTTTATTGCCGGCGACTCGGACAAGCTCCTGGCTCTGGCAAAAAACGAGAAGAACGGGAGACTTCTCGGCGAAGCGGTGCGCAACGTCGTCATGATGCGTATTTCCGCCGAAGTCGTGGCAAGTCTCTACTCGTCTGAGCAGGACCTGCAGGTCAAGCGGGAAGTGGTTAACGGCCTGTTTGCCCGTGGCGACGCCAAGCCGTTGATCGACCTCGCGCGGAAGGAGACCGATCCGGCGATGAAGAGGTACATCGTGGAGCGCCTGTCGCAGATGCGCAGCAAGGAAGCCACCGATTACATGATGGAGCTGCTGAAATGAAGATTCCCGTTATTGCTCTTCTTTCCGCTGTATGTGTCTGGGCACAACAGCAACCGCCGCAGGTGGAGAACGCCAAAGTCGAAACGCGGACGTTTGCCGGCTCGCTGGCCGCGCAGCTTTCGACACTTTCATCGGCGGGAAAAGGCCCGTTCTGGGGCGCATGGCAGGAACCCATCATTCCGGGCCGGCATGGAGACATGTGCTGGTCGAACGGGAACGGGACCAACGAACACGCGACAGGCGCGCCGGTACGGCTGGAAGGACAGACTACCCTCCTGGTGCTGGTGAGAATGGAGAACGCTCAGGTCGATCAGCTTCGCGTCGCGTCCTTCGACTGCCGCTTCGATGGCGGCGGGCTGCCGTTCTATTGGCTGAACGGAGTGCCCGCGGCGGAAAGCGTGGCGTGGCTGAAATCGCAGATCAGTGGCAGACACTCCGAGGAGGCGATCCTTGCCATCAGCCAGCACGCGGGGCCTGAGGCGGAACGTACGCTTGACGAATTGGTATCGACAAACCAGCCGGAACGGGTTCGCGAGAGGGCTGCATTTTGGTTGGGAACGTCGCGCGGCGCACACGGCGTGGACGTGCTCAAGCGCATGCTCGCGAACGATCCGAGTCAGAGGGTGCGGGAGCAGGTGGTCTTCGCTCTTTCGCAGAGCCGGGAGCCGGCCGGATTGGCAGCCGTGATCGACACCGCTAAGAACGACAAGAATGGACAGATTCGCAGCAAGGCGTTGTTCTGGCTGGCCCGGAAGGCAGCCAACAAACAGGCCATTGACACGATCAGCAACGCCGTCGTGAACGATCCCGACCGCGCCGTTAAAGAGCAGGCAGTCTTCGCGCTGAAGCAGTTGCCCGAAGATCAGGGCATACCGATGCTCATCAACGTCGCGAAGAACAACCCGGATCCGGAGGTGCGGAAGAAGGCGATGTTCTGGCTGGGCCAGTCGCAGGATCGGCGTGCTCTCGATTTCTTTTCACAGGTATTGAAGCAGTAGCGCGCTGGTCGAGGAATCGGCGTTCCATCGGATTGCGCGCCAGTGCGGCCGCCGCCTGGAAGTGCTCACGCGCGGTCTCGTGCCTTCCGAGCTGAAACTCGAGTTCTCCGAGCGCGGCGAAGTAAAACGGATAGGAGGCCAGGCGATCCGGGTTTTCGATCTCCCGAATCTCTGCGAGGCCGCGCTCGGGGCCCTCGCGTTGCGCCACGGCGACGGCGCGATTGAGCGCGACAATCGGCGAGGGCCGGATCGTCATGAGTGTGTCGTACAGGGAGACGATCTTCTCCCAGTTCGTAGCTTCTGTCGTATGGGCGGTCGCATGGACCGCTGCGATGGCAGCCTCGAGGTGAAACTCGGTCAGTTCGGAGCCCGTGGCTGAAAGGTCGAGAAATCTCAGGCCCTCGCCCACCAGTTCCCGATCCCACAGGGCTCGGTCCTGATCGATCAGCGCGTTCAGGTTACCGGACGCATCGACGCGAGCCGGCAGACGCGCGGCGTTCAGGCACATGAGCGCCGAGAGCGCATAGGTCGCGGGGATTGCTCCGAGCGGGTGCTCGAGCAACAGCGCGGCCAGCCGCATCGCTTCACGGCAGAGGTCCGCGCGCACGGCCGCTTCGGGAGAAGCTCCATGGTAGCCCTCGTTGAACAGCAGATACAGTGCCTGATGTACCGCGGGAAGCCGGGTCGAGAAATCAGCCGGGGCAGCGATATCGAACAGCTTCTTCGATCCCGCCAGCACCTTCTTCGCGCGCGTGATCCGCTTCTCGATCGCCGCGTGGCCGCTGACGAAAGCGTTCGCGATTTCGTGCACGCTGAAGCCGCACAGGATGTGAAGAATCAAGCCGACCTGCGACTCCTCGGATAACCGCGGATGGCAGCAGGAGAACATCATCCGGAGCAAATCGTCTTTGATCTCGTTCGGGCCGAACAGCTCTTCGATAGCGGGCGCCAGCGTCCATTCGCTCCGGAGCAGCCGGCTAACTTCCGGCGCGAAGGTACGGGCCGTTCGATCGCGCCGCAGCATGTCGAGGGCGCAGTTCTTCGCGGTCGCCATGAGCCACGCCGAAGGATTTTCCGGAACACCACGGAACGGCCAAACCTCCATCGCGCGGCAGAAGGCGTCCTGAACGACGTCTTCCGCCAGCGCGAGGTTGTGGATTCCGAAGATACGCGTCAGCGCGGCGACCATGCGCCCCGACTCGCGCCGGAAGAGATGATCGCTGGGTTGCATCAATCGCCAGGTCCCATCACATGTTCATGATCTGGATCGGCCGCACTTCAACGGAGCCGCCGACATCCAGAATCGGGCAGCTCTTCGCGAGCTCCGCCGCGTGCGCGAGATCATTGGCTTCGATGATGGTGAAGCCGCCAACAACATCTTTGACCTCGGCATACGGACCGTCCTTGACCATCTTGTCCTTGCCGGCAACAACTTTGCCGCCGCCTTCCAGCGGATAGCCGGGGTTCCTGATATGGCCCTTCGCGCCCAGATCCTTAAACCATGCCATCCACTTCTCCGTGTGCTTCTGGTTCTCCTCGGGCGAGCCAAGCGGCTGCCGGCCGCGATACAGATAGGTAAATTCGCTCATCGTGCTTTCTCCTTAGAATATTTTGTAACTGCAACCATACAACGTGTGAGCCGCGCGTCACCGGACATTTTTTTGGGGATGCCGTACACGTTGTATGCTGGCGTAACGGATGCCCGCGCGATTCTGCGTCTTCTGCGGATCCAGTCCCGGTGCATCTCCCTTGTATGCCGATGCAGCGGCAGCGTTGGCGCGTGAACTGGCAGCGAAGGGCATCTCGATCGTCTACGGCGGCGGCAGCACCGGCCTAATGGGGATTCTGGCGGACACGGCTTTGGCCGCGGGCGGAGAAGTGATCGGGGTAATCCCGGGTCATCTTGTCGAGCGGGAAGTCGATCACAAGAGCCTCACCAGTATGAGGATCGTCGGCTCCATGCACGAGCGCAAGGCGCTCATGGCGGAGTTGTCCCAGGCGTTCATCGCCTTACCGGGCGGTTACGGGACGTTTGAAGAATTCTGCGAGGTACTGACGTGGTCGCAGTTGGGGCTGCATGCGAAACCCTGCGGACTGCTCAACGTGGGAGGCTACTACGATCGGCTGCTCGACTTCTTCGATCATGCGGTAGCTGAGGCATTCGTGAAACCGGTATACAGGAATCTGGTGATTGCAGAAAAAGACCCGGATACTCTCATTAGTCGAATCCTCGAATATGAGAGCCCCCGGGTCGAGAAGTGGCCTAACCGAAATGCGGCAACGTCAGAACTGGAGTGACGCAGCTCAAAACTGGAGCGACGTATCCAGGCTCAGCGCCTGAGTTCCGATGCGCACCGAGCTGTTGCTGTATTCGCCGCTCAGCAAGGAGCTCGTTCCAACGTGTTGGGTCGTTGAGGGATCGATGCCGTAGGCGAGATCGGTCCGCCAGCGGCCGTGACGCCAGCCGATACCGGTGGAAAAATGATCCTTCATGACGGCCGCGGTGAGCGGCGTCAGTGTGGACGAAGGCACCGGATTGTTGGAATATCCGTAGCCGCCGCGCAGCGAGACGTTTTCGGTCAGCAGATACTCGACACCCAGACGGGCGGAATACTGGTCCTTCCACTGCACGGGAATGCGGTCGTTGATGGCGTTGGATCCGAGCAGCCCGTTGATGTCGGGGTTGGTGCCATTGGTCAGAGCAACCGGCAGGCTGGAGAACGCGCTGTTCCAGTTCACCCAATTGCCCTGCAGGGCAAAGATCCAGTGACCGTTCGCGCGCCAGTTGACACCCGCCATAACAGATTGCGGCAGGACATTCTGAACCGCGGCCGAGTAATGGAAATTCGGCTGCGCCGCCAGACCCAACGCGGCCAACTGCGCGCCGATGTTTCCGTCAGCGGTACCGGTGCTGTTGACCACGGTGCGAGAGGTCCAGGCCATATTGAACTGAAAGTGGTCTGTGGGGCTGGCGATCACGCCGACGGTGGTGTTCCAGCCGAAGCCGTTGGTATGAAGGTCGAGCGCTGTCTTCAAACCGGCGATCCCGGGAGTTTGCTGGAAGATATAGGGGGCATTGAAGGTATTGGTGTTGTAGACCGAGCCCATGCTCACTCCCAGCGCGAGTTTGCGGTTGAACGCATAACCCACGCCGACGGAACCGCGAGCGGCGATGATTGCGGACTTTTGCAACTGAGTTCCGTAACTGGCGCCGGCCACGCCCGGGGCGTCGACATAATTCCAGTTCGAGACCGAGGTGAGCTCCGGCGTGATGCCGACGCCGATCGAGAAGCCGGAATGACCCAGCGGCATACCGAACGCTCCGTAGGGAACAACACCCGGCGCGTCCTTCAGCGGCGAATTGGTGTTCACCGAGTTACTGAAAGAACCAGTGGCAAAGATGCTGCTGATACTCATATCGAACGTGCGGCCGCTCAGGAAGGTGAGCCCGGCGGGGTTCGCTGTCATCGCATCGATGGCGCCTGACGACGAGGGCATATATACGCCACCCATGGACATTGAGTGGGCGCTGGCGGTATTCCAGTAGAAATCCTGCGCTTGAGAACAAACCGCCGTCAGACCGAGGGCGAAGACAATTTTAGACAGCGGGAACAGACGTTTCATGTTTTTCCTCCGATGAATTTGAAGCAGCAGCCGGATCCACTCCGGCCGATAAATTGAGCAGGTTCTGAACAGCGGGCGAACCCATGGCGTGGTGCGTCATCAACGCTTCCAGGCAGTCGGCGTCGATGGCGCGGACCGCGTCTTTCCGCATGATCCTGAAAACCTCTTCGAGAGGCATCGCATCACGGTAAGGGCGTTTGGCCGCGAGAGCGTCAAAGATGTCCGCCACGGCGACGATGCGCATTTCGAGCGAAAGGCGTTCGGCGTCCCATCCGCGGAAATAACCGGTGCCGTCCAGCTTTTCGTGATGCGCGCCGGCGACGTCGCTCAGTTCCTCGAAGCCGGGAATTCTTTTGAGAATCTCGAAGCTGTATCCGGGGTGTTTTTTCACGACCTGCCACTCGCTTTCGTCGAGCTTGGCGGGCTTCTCGAGAATGGCGTTGGAGACCGAAAGCTTGCCGACGTCGTGCAGCAGGCCGACACGGCGCATGAACACAATGTCGTCCGGCGGAAGGCCCAATTGCCGCGAAATGCCTACCGCGGCCGCGGCGACTCCATTTGAATGGCGGTAGGTGAACGGCGTCTTGGCATCGATGATTTCGGCAAATGCCTGGCAGATGTTCTCGACGCTCTCATCGGTCGCGGGAAGTTGAGTGTCTTCCGGCTCGAGAAGGAGGACATCGTCGATGACATGCTCGCGGTCCAGGCCGGCCCACAAGGATCCTTTTTTGGCGAGAGACTTCACCGCGCGCACGAGGTCCGGGTCGAACCACTTGCCGCTCCGTTTGCCGACAACTTCGATCGCCGTCTCAGGACCCCGGTTGACCAGGAACACTTCCAGAGTCTGGGCAAGGTTCATGATGCGCGCAAACAGAGGAATCTCCCGGCCCTTCAGTCCGTCGGGATAACCGCCACCGCCCCAATGTTCGTCGAGACTGTGAATAGCCTGCGCCACCGGTTCGGCGAAGCCGATGCGCCGCGCGATGGATGCGCCGCGCTCGCAACGGATCTTGACGAGCTCGCAGGATTCGGTCTGTTGTTTCGCGGCGACACGAACCAGCGTGCGCACGCGTTCGAGAAAGGGAGCGCCGACAGCTACGTGTGTCAGCGCATATTGGAGGCTTTCCCACCCCACGCGCGTCCAGTCCGTCAGCTTGACGTCACGCTTTGCCTTGATCTCATCCGCGCTGAGAATGTGAAACAACTTGGAGGAGTTACTGCTGCATCCGGCGTCCTTGAGGAGGAGGGAGTAGTAAAGGTGGCACTGGTCGGCAATGCTCATCCCGACCTCCTGCGCCAGACGCATGCCAATCATGCAGGCGCGCACGGAATGGCCCATGGGACGGCCTTCGGTCAGATCGAGCGCGTAGGAAAGCGCCGAGATAATCTCCGACATGCGGACCGCGCCCTGCAGCGACTTGCGAGGTATCAAAGAGGGCGGCTTGGCGGTTTTCACCAGCATGGCGACTCAATTAAAAGCAATTCCAAAGCCGCTCGTTAAATTTATTTTTTTCTAATACTTGCGACCTTCGGGCGCGCTTTTGCGGCGACAGAATGTCTCAAAACATGGGCCAGCTTGTCCGGTACAGGACCTAACCTAAGTGAATAGGAAGCGGCAGGATCCCGTTATTCACAGCCGTGATCGGTCAGATGCTGGGTCCATACATTGCTCGTCGCGGAACAGCGGATCATGGCTCTGCGCATTTCCGCAAAATTGGTTACGGCGTCGTCGCTTCTGGAGGCGACCAGGTTGCGCAGAAAGGAAAGGGTTGAAATCACCATCTGCTCGGCTGCCTTCACTGCCTGCTCCCGGAAGTAATCGCTGTCCTGACAAGGGCGTGACCAGGGCGCCTTCGGTCCAGGTCGTTTCCGCCTTCGAAGCAGGAGATCCAACGTCAATCATCGAACCGTAACTTATGAAATCAGGATCAGGCAGATCAGGGTCGACGCCGCAAACCATGTTTTCCATGTATGAGCTCGTTTTATTGAACGACGCTCGCCGAGCTGCGATCGAAACTCAGGAACTTCGGCGCAAAGTTCGGTATTTCCACCGGATCGGATGAAATGGCCGCGTGCTTCGAAGCGCTGACCTGATCCGACGAAAGATTCTTCAGAGCGAACAGGGCGAGCTCGAATCGATCGTTGGCGCCGGTTTTTCGGTAGATATTCGAAAGGTAAACCTTCACGGTGCCTTCCGTTATGCCCAACCTATGCGCAATTTCCTTGTTCTTGAGTCCCTGGGTCAGCATTCCGACCAACTGGCGCTGCCGGACGGTCAGAGGGATGCTGCGGGTGAGCACCAGCTTATTGCTGAGCTCGTGCTCCAGCCAGAACTTACCTTCCGCCACATGTCGAAGACACCGCAGGCAATCGTGGATCTCAGAATCTTTGCTCAAGACGCCCAAAACGCCCAGGCCGACAGCCTGGTTAATGAACTCCGGGGCAACCGTATCGACCCACAACACGAGAGATGTTGCGGGCGCGATGGCCCGCAACTCACTCAATAACTCCAAAGTGATGCCACACGCCGTGTCCGCGAGGACAATCTTCGCGTCCTTCGAAAAAACCTGCTCCCGAAGCAGCCTGACGTCCCGGCAAACAGAGACCGAAAATTCGCCGGAAGCCTCCATCGCCGCGGTAAACCCGGCGATCATCATCGGTTGACGGGAGCACAGAATTATTCTCTTCATTAGTTATCTCCTCCTGATAATTGGCGTTATTATGCGATCCGCGCCGATTTGTATATGACTACATTGCCATTTGTCATTGGTGATAAACTATCCGACATATTCCTCATTATTTGTAGGGATAGCTGCCGTCTCAGGCGTAGGACAGTCCAGTACGCCTTTAGTAAACACGGCGCAGTGGTCCGATATGGGGGATTCAGGAGGAAGGTGGGAATGGCGTGCATTCTCATCGTTGACGATCATCCGCTGATTCGCCAGGGCTTAGCCGGCGTTTTAATGGAGGAGTTTCCCCAAGGGCAGGTTGTAGAGGCCTCGGACGCTCCGGAAGCGATGCGAGCCGTGGGCAGTCAGACGCTGGATCTCGTCCTGCTGGACCTGACGCTGCCCGGGCGTAATGGACTCGATTTACTCAAGGAAATCAAGGCTTTACGACCCCGCTTGCCCGTTTTGATCCTGAGCATGCATTCGGAAGAACAGTTTGCGACCCGGGCGCTGCGTTCCGGAGCGGCGGGGTATTTAAACAAAAACAGCGCTCCGCAGGTGTTAATGCAGGCGATTCAGCGCGCAATGGCGGGGGGAAAGGTCATCAGTCCCGAAGTCGCCGAAAGACTGGCGGCGGAACTGACGGTCGATACTTCCAGGCCGCTCCATGAGCAGCTTTCCGACCGGGAGCATGACATCTTTTTGCGCATCGGATCCGGACAGAGCGTCAGCGAGATCGCAGAGAACCTGAATCTGAGCGTGAAGACAGTCAGCACCTACCGCACCCGCATTTTGAATAAGATGGGCAAGCAGAACAACTCCGAGCTCATGCAGTACGCGATCCGAAACCACCTGGTTGACTGACTCCAACTCCCGCGATCAGCCAAATCTGTAGGACCAACACCGACCTGGAAAACAGCGAGGCGCGGCTAGTCCCAACCTGCCACAGAACTATATCTTTGGGTTGGGGAATGAAAGTATTTATCGTCGAGGATTCGCCGGCACTGGTGCAGGCAGTTTCGGACCTGCTGTCGGAAATCGACGGAGTCGAGATTGCGGGTTCGACCGGAGTTGTGGAGCGAGCCACAGAAGAAATCCGCCGGCTCAGACCCGACATCGTGATTCTCGATATCCGGCTCGCCGACGGAAGCGGTCTCGATGTGCTGAGAAACATCAAGTCGAGGACTTCGGATGCACCTCTTGTCATCGTTTTTTCGAGCAACACAGAACCGGGATACCGCCGCGCCTGCGAACGCCTGGGGGCCGACTTCGTATTTGATAAGTCGCAGGACTATAACAAGCTGCCTGAGGTGATACGCTCAAAAGTTTCGTCAATAAATTCCGGCTCCGAAGGAAAATAAAATCCTGAGCCGGGAAAAATCATGGATGAGGTCGATCGAAAATGGCAACCATTCTGATCGTCGACGACGATCCCACCGGGTTGCAGTATCTCGATACGCTGCTGGGATATCAGGGTCATCGCATGGTCAAGGCCGGAGGCGCCAACGAAGCTCTGACCTGCTGCCGCGCGGGCAAACCGGACCTCATCATCACCGATGTGCTGATGCCGGAGCTGGACGGATATCAGTTTGTGCGCGAGCTTCGCAAAGACAAAGACCTGGCGGATATATCGGTGATCTTCTACACGGCGACTTATTATCGGGGGAAAAATTCGCTTGCCCTGGCCAGGGCCTGCGGAGTCGCTCGCGTACTTTCCAAACCGGCGGAACCGGACACTATCCTGGAAGCCGTCAACGCAGTCCTCGAGAACCCCGGAGTTTCGACGCAGAATTTATCTTTGCAGGAATTCGATCGCGACCATGCGCGATTGATCGGGAGCAAGCTGTTCAACAACGTCCGAAAACTGGACGAGGCTAATGCGCAACTTCGTGCTTCGGAGGAGCAACTGAGGCGTCTTGCGGATCATCTGAGATCCGCCCAGGAGGACGAGAGAAAGCGAATTGCAAGGCATCTGCACGATGAACTGGGACAGGCGCTCACTCTTCTCAAAATGAACTGCAGCTGGATCGAGGGGCGCCTGCGCGATGCACCGGAAGGCGTCATCGCAAGGCTGCGATCCTCCATCCAACTGGCGGACGACACTATTTCCTCTGTGCGGAGAGTTGCAACCGAGTTGAGACCGGCCATTCTCGACCTGGGAATTGCGGCCGCAATCGAATGGCAGGCGGAGAGTTTTCAGGCACGTACGAATATCGAATGCGCTGCCGATCTTCAGGTCGACGATGAGTCGATCGCGCCGGAAACCGCCACGGAATTATTCCGCATTTTGCAGGAAGCCCTCACCAACGTCCTGAGGCACGCGGAGGCGACCGAGATTCACATCTCCCTGAGGCGGGAAGATAACTGCCTTGTTCTGGAAATTCGGGACAACGGCAAAGGGATCGGCGAAGAGAGGATCGCCAACGGCAAGACCCTGGGACTGCTCGGGATGCGGGAACGCGCCGCGTTGGTCGGCGGATTTCTTTCCGTTGAAGGGGGTGAGGGCACTACGGTGCGGGTTTATATACCGCAGCAGCCGGCCGGAGTACTTCAATGACATTCGAAGGCAGCGTCCGCGGCTTACATGACGTCGCCTGAATTACCAGTAAAGCGCTCTCTGCACCTGACGAGCCCTCATTTAGTTTCCCGAGGGTCTCTCTGCGTGGTCGACGATCAGTATCTCTGTCTCGACGATATCGGGATCGAGACGTAACCCGAGCTGCTCCTGCAGTGCGGTGAATACTGAAAGAGAGTCGTCCGGCGCACCCGCAACCTCCGATCGAGCTCCGGGAGCAATCGAGCTTGCTGCGCTCCACCGCACATGCACATCGAAGAACCCTGCGATTCCGGTCTTATCGACCACAGGACGTCCTGCATCCCGCTGCTGCGCCAGTGTGCTCGCCAGCTGTTTCATATCGACACGGACACCATCGAGAGAAGCGGGATTGATCGCAAATCCGCCGCAGACTGTACCGCCTTTATTGGAGTCCGGGCCGCAGTCCCCCTCGTGACCTTCGAGCGGTTTTGCGCCTCGTTTTTCCTGGACCAGAGCGTAGCCTTTTACTGCTTTTGTTCCCGATGCAGTCGCATCTGAAATCTCTCGGCCAGCAACTGCTGCATCATCGAACGAAACGCCGCCGGGGTCAGATTGCCTTCGGCTTTAGCCACTACGTCGTACTTCTCTGACCATGCCCATCCCGGCAGCTCGGAGATTTGAAAACCCCGGACGTCATATGCAACCGCCGTCAGGATTCCGAGGCTGACGTTGGTTGCAGTGAACCTTCCACCGACCGGAGGGAGGATCGCCATGACGTCCGTTGCGGAAGTATTGGGTTTAATTGATGCAACTTCGAATGTCGCGTCCTGCGCTCGAGCCGGAACCTCGCTCAGCCACAGTATGGCGCAGGCGGCGATCAGCGCCTGAAGCAACTTTTTTGACCTGCATTCACGCTTTTATGGTTATTTCCCGAAGTTCGGACGGGCGGACCTCAATAGCGCTTCCATCTGCGCTACAAATATTTCCGGGTCAATAGGCTTGGAAATATAGCCGTCGAATCCAGCCCGCAGCAACCGCTCACGATCGCCTACCATCGCCAGCGCCGTGACCGCGACGATGGGGATGGATCGAGCGCCGGAGTTCTCTTTCAGAAGCCACAGAACCTCAAGGCCATCCATCTCAGGAAGGTTTATGTCGCAAACGATCAGATCGGGCAGTTCCTGTTTGGCGAGCCGCAGACCTTCCGCGCCGTTCTCAGCGGAAAAGGTTCGATAGCCCGAAGTGTGCAGGAGGTACACCATTAAATCCATTGCAGCCTCATTGTCTTCGATGATCAGAATGCGAGCAGACATTTTCTATCTTTTTCTACCTTCGAGGCAGGGTCAGCCGAAATGTGCTGCCTTTCCCAACCTCACTGTCGAACGTAATGCTTCCCCCAAGAATTTCCGCGAGCCTGCGGCTGACATGAAGACCAAGACCGGCGCCTCCATAGCTGCGCTTGTGAGAAGAATCCACCTGGCTGAATGCCTGGAATATCCGGGTTTGATCCTCGGGACGAATGCCTATTCCGGTGTCGATCACACTAAATTCAATCCCACTGAACCCGGTTACCCGTCCCTCGGGCCGCTCTGTTGTCCGAACACGGAAGGTTACAGAGCCTGCTGCCGTAAACTTCACAGCGTTATTGGCGAGGTTGAGCAGGATCTGATGAAGTGCGCGGGCATCCGTTCGGACTACGATTTCGTCCGGGACATCCACCACAACGGTAATGCCCTTTTCTTCAGCGGCAATCCGGATAAAGTCGACTACGGCGGCGACAGCGTCCCCGCAGTGCACCTCTTCCTCGGAGATCTCCACGCGTCCGGACTCGATCCTCGCCAGATCCAGAAGGTCATTGATGATTGAAAGCAGATGCCGGCCGCTGGACCGAACTGTCTGGAGCTGCTTTTCCTGATCGGGAGTCAGAGGGCCCGGCAGCTTCATCAGCAATGTGCTGGTGAAGCCCAGGATGGCATTCAGGGGCGTTCGAAGCTCATGGCTCATGCTTGCCAGGAAAGTATCCTTGGCGCGATTGGCATTTTCCAGTTCGAGATTTTTTTCCCGCAATGCCGTTTCAAATCTTTTCCGATCGGTAATGTCGCGAATCGAACTACTGACCAAAACACCTTCCTCCGTAGTCAACGGGCTGAGACTGATTTCCACCGGAAATTCGTCGCCATTTTTTCGCACACCAAATAACTCGAGGCCGACGCCCATAGCGCGCACGCGCGGCTCGGTGAAATAACCATTCCGATGACGCGAATGGAGGTCTCGGAAACGGTGCGGCACGAGGATGTCCATGTTTTTGCCCAGCAACTCGCGCCTCGGGTAACCGAACACTTTTTCCGTTTGCGAGTTGATCAGGACAATTTCGCCGGCGCTGTTCACGATTACCATCGCGTCGGGCGCCGATTCGAGAAGTCCGCGAAATTTTTCGTCGGCCCGCCGGCGTCCTGCCGCACTTTTCGCGAACAGAGATACAGCCGCGATCAGAACAGCGGCCAAAATGGCCACTGCCGCAAATGCGCCGATTTCGATGCTGTGCGGCCAAATCATGCCGAAAAGTCCGTGGACCGTATTGCTGCCGGCGAGAAGCTCCCAGTCCCGCAATCGCATAAGAACACCGTGTGAATTCCACGCACCCGGAAGCCCGCTCACCCCGGGTCAGACGTCGCGACCAACACCGGCGCCGTTTCGTTACATGCGTGCTCCGCAAGATGCCGGGTCCAAACTTTGTTTGCCGCGGAGCACCGGATCAACGCGATCCGCATCTCGGCAAGGCTTGTGACCGCACCATTGCTCTTCGAGATCACCGCATTGCGCAAAAAGGACCGCGCAGCGCTCATCATCTGCTCGGCAGCCCTGATAACCATTTCCTGAAAGTATTCGCCGTCGTCGCAGGCCGACGGTGATGGAGCGGCATCCAATTCCTCGCTGCCGTTCACCAGGTTAGCTGCATCCGTCCTCAGCGCGATGCTGAGTCCAGACATTGTTCGCCGCCGAACAGCGGATCAATGCAATGCGCATTTCCGCAAAGCTCGTGGCGGCGTCATCGCTTTTGGACATAACCGCATTGCGCAGAAAAGACAATGCGGCCGTGACCATCTGCTCGGCGGCTTTGATCACCCTCTCCTGAAGGTATTCGCTGTCCTGGCAACGCGAGCCCGTCCGAACAGAGTTGTCGCTATCGTTATCGTTTGTTGTCATATTTCGTGGAAGACTGCGAGGCGGCCACAACTCCACCAGGATACACTCATTGAGGCGTAACCTGCCGCGCAGAACGGCTCCTCCGAACCCAACCCCAACAATCGTTATGTTAATGAGACGTAAATCGGAAAGAAATAGGACCGCATTGACTATTTTCGTAAGACACTCGCCGCATTCTTGTAGGTGAATGTCCTATGCAGTGCGAGCAATCGATTTTACGAATTCCACAAACTCTTCGAGTTGCGTCGACTTATCAAAAAAATACTGCGCGCCTGCCTGAAGCGCCAGTTTTCGAAACCGGGCATCGGAATGGTTGGTGAGCACGATGAAGGTCGGACGCTCAGCCGCGGCGCTCAAACTCCGCAGGACGTCGACACCGCTGCCTTCCTCGAGCTGGAGGTCCAGAACCACTAAATCAGGCTTAATACGCCGGATCTCACGTACCGCATCATCCGCTCGCGCGGCAAAGCCGGCAATCTCGATGCCCAGCCGCGTGAGCTCTCCTTCAACCCGAACCCTCAGCTCGACAGAATCCTCGACGTGGAACAACCGCCTGCTTTCCGAGGCGCCAGCCATCCAGGAAGTATAAGCCTCCACAAAACCGGACGGAATCAGACAACGCCCCAATTACCGTAGGGATTTGTCTTACACGTAAGTCAGCGCGCCGCTTTGTCAGTGCCCACCTTGTTTTCGATTACATAGCGCATGAGCTCGGCGTTGTTTTTAAGGTTCATCTTTTCCAGAATCCGCGCCCGGTAGGTGCTTACCGTCTTGACGCTGAGCGCGATCTGCTCGGCAATTTCGGAAACGGTTTTGCCGGCGCCGATCAACAGCAACACCTGAAATTCACGATCGGAGAGGGAAGCGTGCAGTTCCCCGCGATCTCCGTCAAGAGTGTTGGCCAGCAGTTCGGCAACCGCCGGACCAATGTACTTCCTGCCGCTCATCACAACCCGGATCGCCTGCATTAATTCCTCCGGCGCCATTTCCTTGTTGAGATAACCGGAGGCTCCCGCTCTGAGTATCCGCACTGCGAACTCCGTTTCGGGATAGCCGCTCAGGACGAGAACCGGTATTTCGGGCTGCCGGGCTTTGATCTGGCTCAACACTTCCAGGCCGGACAGGCCGGGCATGCTGAGATCGAGCAGGACGACATTGAACTTACTCTCGTCAATTCGGCGCAGGGCCTCGGAGCCGTTTTCCGCCTCAACGATTTCCATATCCGGCTGCTCAGACAGAACCTGTCTCAGGCCTTTCCGGACGATCGGGTGATCGTCGGCGATCAATACTCGGACCATCGCTATACGCTTTTCTCCGGCATCACGCCGGCGTCATCGATCCCAGGAGCGGCATTTCCGGAATCGGGGACCGAACAGGGTTGAAGAGGAAATCGGGCAGTGATTGAGGCGCCACCATCGGCGCCTCGCCCGATTATGAGTTCACCGCCCGCGATGCGGGCGCGCTCGCGCATGCCCACCACTCCGAGGGAACGGGTATTGATGAGAGCTTCCGGCGAAATTCCTTTACCGTTATCGCTTACCTGAAGCGACAACCATCCCTCTTCGGCTTTGAGGCGAATCCGCACCGCGCTCGCCTGCGCATGGCGAGCAACGTTGGTGAGGGATTCCTGACAGATGCGAAACACGGTGGTCGAAAGCTCGCGGTCGATCGCCAGCTCAACGCCTTCGTACGCGCAGCAGATTTTCGTTCGCGCCTGAAAATCTTCCGCCAGCCATTCAATGGCCGCGTTCAACCCGAACGTGTCGAGAAGCGCCGGGCGCAACTCCGTGGCAATACGCCTGACGCCGGCAATCATAGCGTCCACCATGCCCAGCACGTGTGTAAAGCGGCCGACACGAGGCACAGCCGCGTCCCCATTTGCGGGAGTCGGCAGCGGATGGTTTCGGAAATCGACCAGATCGAAACGCAGGGCCGTCAACTGCTGGCCCAGCTCATCGTGAATCTCGCGCGCGATGCGGGTGCGCTCCTCCTCGCGGACCGACTCCAGGCGGGCATTCAAAGCCTGGAGCGTGCGTACCATCTCCTCATTCCGGGCGGCTACCTTTTCGCGCTCGGCCACGCTTTGCCGCAGCGCGCGTTCGGCACTCAGGCGCGTCAACTCCGCGCAGGCGCGAGCGGCAAAGATCCTGAGCATCGACAGCGGATCCGTGACTTCGCCGGTCATCGGCCGCCGCTTCAGGACCGCGATCAGGCCGAGGGCCCTGCCGTTTTCGTCGAGGAGGGGCGCGGCCAGATAACTGTTCATTCCGAGATCGTGAAGCATGGCGTCCTCGGGGAAAAGCTCCTGAATCCGGTCCGGGTAGTAACAGGCGTCAGTATTTACGACGCCTTCACAAGGAGTACCGCGCAGTTCGTATACCGTGTTTTCGATCAGTTTGCCGTCGGCGCAGATGGCGAGAGTCCGGACGGATTTGAAGTCCGGAGTCAGTTCGCCCACCAGAGCGAAATCTGCTTCCAGCGCGCTTCCGAGACTATGCACAAGTGAGCGGAAGAAGTCTTCGCCGGTTGCCGCGGATGTCCCTTCGATAATCGAACGAAATGCCTCCGACGTTTTGAGAGCGCGCACCTGCTCCTGCTCCAGCGCGTCGGCCATGCGATCGAAGGATTGAGCCAGTACTCCGATTTCACCGCGGTAGGGAATCTCGCTGCGCGCTTTCGGGCTGCCCGAGGCCAAACGGTTTGCCGCCTCGATGAGCTTCGAAAGCGGATGCGTGAAGTACCGGTTGCTTCCTGTCCAGGTAAGGCCCAGCATCAGCAGACCGACGCTCGCAAGACCGCCGAGATGCAGAGCCAGACGACGCCGCGCGGAGCGGTAGATCGCGCTGGAGCGCATCTTCATCACGACCAGGAGATCTTCGCCGGTATGATCCGCGCCCGCGTGGACCGTGGAAACCGAGTAGACCCGGTCAATACCGTCGTAGCCCTTCACGTCGCCATTGAAATCGCCCTTGCCCACGAGCGTGCGTTCGAGCGGCGGAGCGGGCGTGCCGGCGGGCCAGTCGGGAGAACGCGGATTCCGCGCGATCTCCCGCCCGCGGCTGTCCATGACCAGCAGCACGGCCTCCGCGGGTATGGCGACGCGGTTCACCTGCTCATCGAGCCATTGGAGATCGACGGTTACGAAGAAGAACGAGTTCACCCGACCCTTTCGATCGATGACCGGACCCATGACGGGAACGACGCGTTTTCCGGGCGCGCTGATCACGAAGGAGCCGACTGCCACCCGGCGGCTGCGGCCAACGCGATCCATCAATGCCAGGTTCTCGGGGTATTGGCGGAGGCTGCGCACTTTCAGCGGATTCGAAGCGGCACACAAAACATTGGAATCCAGATCAATGACCGCCATGTTTGCGAACTGCGGAAAGGCGGGCTTCAGCGACGCCAGTTGAGCATCGCAGGCTTCGAGGTGATCGCGGATTACCGGATTGTTGGCGAGTCCGAAAACGAGATCGCTGCTCGCACGGATAACCCGGTTCAGATCCTGTGTGACCAGGAGAACAGTGGCCCGCGATTCGGCTCGCGCCCGGTTTGCATCTTCGCGTCCGTCATCGATCGCCAGCCAGATGGCCAGCAACGCAAGGGGAACGATGGCGAGGAGCAGTATCAACGCAATCTGGTAGCGCAGATTTCCCAGAAGCTTTGACATTGCTGTTGAACCCACAATACAGCAAATTAAGTCAAATATTTGTAAATGAATTATGTGATTCGACAGGTGTAATCATCGAATCGGCAGCCTGAGCGAGCGGCGGAAACAGAAGCAGATGTCGCTGGTTCCCGCGCGAACCATGACGGTATTTTCAGCGCCTTCATGCGGCCTGCCCCATCTTTGCAACGGCGTGGACCTGCGAGACGGCGCGGCCGCAGCAGCGTTTGTATTTTTCTCCGGATTTGCAGGGACAGGGAGCGTTACGCGGGATTTGCGCAGGTTTCGATACAGGTTCTCGATCGTCTTAAGCGCGGCGAGATCGCGGTGGCACCTGCGTTCTGGGCGGTTGAGGTATTGAACACGCTGTTGGTGGGTGAGAAGCGAGGCCGAATCTCGGCAGCTCAGACGCAGAGCTTTATTACTGATCTTCGGACGCTCGAACCAGAGCTCGATTATTCCTCCATCGATCATGTCATGGGAATGATTCAAACGATCAGGGGGAAATCCTCGTTGCGCCGAGAGCGACGCCTGCATAGTGCCGGGAAAGAAAGGCGGCTGGGACGGTTGTCCCCTCCGGCGGCGCCGGTGGTGAGAGTTTATTGCTCAAGCGGAGGCTCCATGGGCTGGCTCATCCTGCCGGATCGGCTCATCAAGGAGTCCTTCCGCCTCTTTCTGAAGCGCGAGAATGTCCGCGCGTATCTTTTCCAGCGTTCGCAATGGCTTCAGCAGATAGAAGTAACGGGTATGGGTGGCTTGATCCATTGTGTTTCCGGTTTCACGGCGTGCTTCAGTCCCCGCAGCCACACCACACTTGCCGCTTCGAGATGCGATTCGCCAGCCAGAAATGAGGACTAACTTGTTAATCGATTACTTTATCCGATGGTGAGCCCGGAATGCATCTAACAGGGTGCTGAAAAAGTAGGTGAAGGCTGGTTACCGTACCAAACAGAATCGCGTCTCAATGTATTAACCGCGATGCGAGGCAAAGACACCCAACAAAGTGCGATGTTCAGTTACCTTTCGCCGGAGGATCGAGTGC
>DATAXN010000040.1:0-12022 GCA_036273015.1 Bryobacteraceae bacterium
CTCAAAAACCGCAGTCTTGGTGGCACGCCTGGTCTCGGGATCGAATTCTTCGAGCGATAGTAGGAGAGGCTGGTCAGGGTCGCCGGCGAACGCCTTGACATTTTCTCTCGCGCTGAGAGGGCCGAAGCGTGAGACGAAGGAATCGTAAATGCGATTCAGATGGCGGCGTGCTTCAGCGATGGTTCCATCCGCTGCGTCCGCGAGCTGTGTGCGGAAGACGTCGCGCACCGCGTCCCGCACCTGGAGCATTCCCCGAATCCTCGCGCCAACCGAAACGGATATGGTGAACGGCTCGAACGCGCCGCCGCGACGCACTACAATCTCGCCGTTGCGGTTTGCAAGACCGCCTTCTTTAACCGCGCCCGCGGCCGGAACCTGGTCGGAATCTGGCCGCATGAGCGGGCCCTGGCTCTCGCGGCTTTTGTACCCATTGGCCGGCAGAAGGGACACGGCCCTTTCCAGATCACCTCGGTGTAAGGCTCCGATTAAAGCAGGAGCATCGCCGTACTGGCCGGATTCAAGTCCCATGCGGCCCAGCATCATCTCTGGGTGTCGGGCAAAGTACTCGTTCACGTGCATTGGACCATCTGCCGTCTCAATGGATCGCAACTCGATCCAACTTTCGCCAAGCGCCAAATCGGTGGAGCGCTTCTGAAGAAACAGAATATCCGTGGTCACGTCCGTTCCGGCGTTCGCCTTGAATGTGGTGTTTGGTAGCCGGACGGCTCCCAGCAGGATCGATCCCTCCGCCAGGTGCCGTCGAACGGCCGAATCGTGTTTGTCCATCGTGTAGCGGCTTGTAATCACCGCGATGACGCCTCCGGGCCGGGCCACGTCAAGACTCTTCGCGAGAAAGTAGTCGTGTATCGCGTGAGTCAAATGCGGGCTTGCGCGGTACGCAGGATCGTAGACAGGATAGTTTCCAAATAATCGTCACCAGATCATTATTCGGCTAATGGCGAGGATTCGATAATGATGAGGAAAGGCTTGGTGGGGTCTGATGAGGCTTTGAGGAGGTCTCGCCAGCGTGGCGGGATTTCCCACGAGTTCCGCCGCCGCCGAGTTCTTACTGGGTAAGCAGTCGCCGTAACAGCGGACTTGGTCAGATGTCAGCAATGGCCGTCCGTTTCTCGTCAACTTGCCAACGTATGGAGCGGAGAAGCCAAGCCGATTCCGCGTAGTACCAATCCGGCGTCCCTCCTCGGGTCGAAGGTCCAGCGAGGGGTCAGTTTGAGGTAACAGGCAAGAAGACGCCCGAGGCGCCCTGAAATCCACTGATGCTAGCCTGCACCGGCTGATTTCCGGCGGCGACCGTGGGAACTGTGACGTTTAGCTGGTATAGACCCGATGACACGAGGCCGGCCCATTGCACTGCTGCGTTTACTCCCCCGACTGAGACATTCGCTGGCAATGCCACCGGAGCCGGCTGCAAAACTAGTTGCGCGGTGGGCGTCACCGGGTTCGTCGCGCCGAATCCGGTACCGTACATTTCAATGATCTCGCCTGGGACCGCGGGCCTTGACGATGGTCCAGCGGGACCTACAAGCGTGCCGTCCAAATGCAAGGCCGCCACATAGCTCATCGTGCCCGATTGATACGTGAAAAATGCTGGAGATACCTTCTGCTTCAGGACCGTACCCGCATAGCTCGCACCGTGAGGCGTCGTGACCTGAACAGTAACCTGGCCAACCGTATCGTCATCGGGTGCAATGGCGTTGATCTGGGTGGGGCTGATGTACTCGACATAGCCCGGTTTGCCGTTGATCGTAACGGACACCCCGTCGAGCGACGTCGGTAGATTCGAACCCGAAAAGTCTGACGACGTCCAACCGCGCGTTGCAGTTCCGAAGCCAGTTCCAATGATCGAAACAAATCCGGCAGATGCGATCGCAGGCTGAAAGCTCGCCGCATTAACCACGGAGTTCACGGTAGAGGTTGGCGCCGACACGGCTTGCTGCCGTTGCAACAGAATACCATCGAAAGGCCCGAGAGTCACCTGACTGAGAGCGGAGCCATCATTGAAAAGCGCAGCGGAAGTGACATAAACCGCGTCGGCCAGAAGCGGACCAGACCCAGCGCTGTGCACTCGAAGAAAAGGCGCGCCCGCAACGGTCAGGCTTACGGTCGCAATCGTGTGCCAACCGTCACCAGCGGCCGCAGTTGTCTGATCGAGCGTGTACGTGGCCACGGTTGCGCCATTTGACACGATCTCGTAGACGGCGCTCTTGGTCCAGCCGCTTGCTCCCGGCGCAGCCGGAAGCCAGACCTGTATAGTGTACTGGCCGTCAGCGGGTACGTTCAGGTTCCACTGGGCAGCAGTTCCCGCCGCGGCCTGCTGGTGGGCCGTTAAATTCCAAGCGTGATAGTAAGGAGGGTTCGGGTTTCCGGAGGTAGCGTTGTAATCGACGAGACCCGTGTCGTAGGTGACAATTTGCCAGGACGAGTCCGCACTGAAGCTCGCCGACGAGTCGTCCACGATGTACTGCCAGAGGGGAGCTTGGCTGCCCGAAAACTTCTGAAAACCTGACCCGATCTGGATCGTCTGGGCGCTGGATGCACCGTTTAGCAGTACCGTCCCATTCGTGTAATCCCGGCGATAAATGCTATCGGAGGCAAGTTCGAGGACCACGCCATCGATCCATGTGTCGCCAATCTGCTCACCGAAATAAAAGTTCACCCGTCCATCCGTAGCGGTCGCCGTGGCGTAAAAATCGAAGGCATAGTACTGCCATGTCGAGCCGAGCGGCGCTGCCGTCGAGAGCCCGTAGCTCGGGAAGCCGCCACCATTCTTCAGAACGTTTATCCCCATATTTCGCGGGCTGCTTGACATCGCCCAAAAGCTCAGCGCGTAATGGGAACCATTGACCAGAGATATGCCGCTCTGAAATAACTGGACGTCGGATGTCTGGGGCGTTGTTGAGACGGCTGTGACCGAGACCTGAGCCGAATAGCTGCCATCGGCAGCGGCGGCACTGGTCTGCTGAAAGCTGGCGGCGGCGTTGTCCCCCGTATCCACGTAGAACTCCCACTCGTTCGAAATGGGCAGTTCGAAGCTGCCGTTCTCGAGTAAGTTAACTGGCTGGACCGGGGTGCCGGCTGGAATTGCGGGTTCTAGAGGTACGCCAAGATTGAAGTCGTATTCGTCATACCACCAGCTTACCGGCGGAGCGATGTCACCGAAGTCGTAAATGGAAAAGCCATCGTTCATAAGTGCCAGCGCCAAGCCGAACCGCATGTTGGGGTAGTAGCTCTTGGCAAACTGCACAGTCGCCGGAAGCATATTTTGCAAGGGCTGGTAGCCATACCCATAGGCGATCTGGCTTGGCGGAGACGATTGGATGGTTGCAATCCCCGGTTGGCGGCCATTCGCGAACCAGTCGTTGTAGCTGGAAAAAAGCCCGTCGAAGGAAACGGAGCCTTCGCGGACCCGGAGTGCGTCAGATGTGAAGCTAGAGCCAAAGAAGTTTTGCAGCACAGCGGCGGACGGCGGTGACTGGTCGATGTGACCAGCGACAAATCCATAGGGCACCAAGGCGTTGAAAGAGCCGATGATCGAATACATCCCTGCACTCCATGCGGCATTGAGCGTCGCCTGATCGGTTTGTTGCCCGGTGCCAAACGCGTCTACCTGGTGCGCTACGCCGAGGTAATCGTAATAAACGTTTGGAATCGGGTTTAAGAAGTTGTCCCAGAACAATCCGTCGAAAGCAAGATTCGAGTCGGCAAAATATTGCTGATAGCCATATTGCGCGAGAAACGCTGGCACTTCGGGATTGGCTAGGTTAAGCAGGAAGTCGCCAGGCCAGTCTTCAATTGTGTTGCCGTTTACGTCTTTAAGCAGATAGCTGTTCGGGACTGCCGGTGAACCGTTTGTCGTCTCGAACGAGTTCACGCTTGGCAGAATAAGCACGTTCGGATTCTGCGCTCGCAACGCGACCGCTTGGCTCGGCGTCATGCCGCCGGGCCCGAAAAAGATCTGGGTCTTCGCCGCGTTGGCTGGCGATGTGTTCAGGATGTAGTTGCCGATCCAGATGTTGCCAATTCGAGGGAATGGCCCGTTGCGCGAAGCGACGGCCCGATACTGCAAGGTGTCGACAAAATCGGGATTCGAATCGCATTGTACGTAGACCGCATTTAGGACCAGCGGGTTCGACGAAAGACCATTGATCGTTCCTTGGTGCGATATCGTTTTCTGACCGGTCGAGATCGCCTGCATGGAGGCGAATGGGAGAAGCGATCCAACTGAATAGGCGCACGAGGCTGGCTGCAGGGTATTAAAGCTAAGGTAAACACTGTTTGTGCTCGGCGGCAAAAGATTGCTCATTGGATATAGGTTGGTGATCGGTATACCGGTCCACGAGTATGTGGCAGCGCCGCATCCATTAACGGAATAACCCAATTGACCTGGCGACAGGCCAGTCAGCGGTATCAGAACTTCGTTATTGGCAAACGGAGTGGATCGCGTGGCGTCATACTGGATCTGCGCAGCGGGCTCCTCGTCTGACGAAATCCTCAGTTCATCGACGAGAAACGCGCTGGCATTCCCATAGGGGTCGCTGTCGATGGTGAAGGATGGCCCGTTAGCCGCAGGCATCGGGAGCGTCACATCATTTTCATTGACCAGCGCTCCATCCAGATACAAACGGACCCGGCCGTTAGCTTTCGAGTAGGTGAAGGCCACATGGTGCCAGACGCCAGCTTCTAGGCCGGAAATCTGCACGCCCCCAGTGCCCGTGAATGTCCCGCCGACAATGGTTCCCGCATAGAAGTTGCCTCCAGAAGCCGATTCGGAAAAGACCAACTGGTCACCGTTCGCGGCTGTGTAGCGAAACAGAGTATGGTCGTATTGCGAATAGATAGGATCAGTGCCATCCTTCGTGGGAGCGATCCAGAGTTCAATGGTCCCGTCGGTGAAGCTGATATTACCAGACGCTGGATAGCGGAGGATGCCCCCGCTAGCGATTGCCAGTGCCGATCCCCATTTTCCCGGAGCGAACGAAGTGCCCACGGACTCTAGGGGAACGATACCGGACGTGCTGCCGAGAGAACCATCATAATGGACTAGCGTGAGCTGAGTCAGGGACCCTTGCGCAAGCGGCTGGCCGCCGAGGGTGAACGTGTATGCGCTGCCGCCGCTCGAACTGCCAATCGCAAAACTGTAATCGGGAGTCAGCTGCAGTTGGACGTTCCCGCAGGTTGTTTGCGCCGGTAGCGAGCTGGCAGCAAGTAGGGCACAGAGCAGAATCCCCCCGAGCGACAGTTTTGGCATAAAACCCACAATCGATAGGAGAAAGTATAGCGCGAACTAGATTTAAAAGAGGCCAATCGGAGGTAAATTGTTTCCGCCCCAACGCCGTGGGCGCATACCGCCACCGTCCACATGGCCGTGTAGTCGGCCATCCCGCGGATTGACGTTGCTTGCGCGCCGCCCGGTCAATGACCGCGATTAATAATCGCACAGCGTTTACGTTTACCTGCGATTGCTGAGCGAGGTGGCGCCTTTGCCGTATTGTTTTGCTCGCCATTATTTGGACCCGTGGCACCCTTGGGCGTCACCTGGAGGTGCACATGTCAGACCAGAGTTTTAACAACGATGCGGGGCTTTCGAAACTGAGAAGTCACCTGGACACGGAACAGTATGGAGCGGGGACCGTAAGCCAATATATGGCCGTAGCACGCCATTTTCTGGCCCATCTCAATAAACAGCGGGTGGCGATCACCGCTGTCCGACCTGAAGACATCGACCGATACCTTCAAGAGGCGCCCTGGATGCATCCTCTCCGCCACGAGGGTTCACCGGATTACAGGCACTGGCGGTTTACTCCCATTCACATGCTTTTGCGCGTAGTCCAGGGTCGATGGCCGCCAGTTTCGGCATCGATCACGTCTGCCGCGATAGGGCAACAGGAGATCTGCGAAGCGTACTCGGTGTGGATGATCGCTTTGCGCGGATTGGCGCAGACAACGGTATTGTGCCGCTCTAACGAGGCCTGCCGTTTCCTGGGTTGGCTGGGAGAGCGTGCGACCCGAGAGAAACTGTCCAGTCTGACTCTTTCCGATATCGATGCCTATATGACATACCGGGCAGGCTCATTACGAAGAATTTCGCTCAAAGATGTAGCCGGAAAAATGCGGAGCTTCTTACGGTGGCTTCACATGACAGAGCGGACTACCCGCGATCTCTCGTCCACAGTAATTGCACCTTCGATTTATGCGCACGAAGGAATTCCTTTTGCCATTCGAGCCGAGGATGTGAAGAGGGTCCTGGCAGTAGCACAAGGCGATCACACGGCCAAAGGCTTGCGTGATTTCGCAATCCTTACGCTGCTTGCGACCTATGGGGCGCGGGCCAGCGAGATCGTGGCACTGCGTCTTGATGACGTGGACTGGCGCAAGGAGATCGTCCGGATACGCCACAGCAAGACTGGTGCCACATCCTATCTGCCGCTGCTGCCAGAAGTGGGGGAGGCGGTTTTACAGTACCTGCAGAACTCGCGGCCAAAGACACATTTTCGGGAGATGTTCCTCCGGACCAAGGCACCGTATCGTCCGTTCGCGGGAGGCACTGGATTGCACGGGTTAGTCAGTGTTCGGCTAGAGGCCGCCGGCGTGAACACCACAGGTAAACACGGTCCCCATATTTTCCGTCATGCACGAGCAGTGAGCTTGCTGCGCGCGGCAGTTCCAATGAAGCAGATCGGCGATCTCCTGGGCCATCGGTCAGCAGATTCAACCTTGGCCTATCTGAAGCTCGCGACCGAGGACTTACGAGCCGTGGCGATGGACATCCCGACAGAGGTGAAAGCATGACAACGGCGTCGGGGGGAACACCACAAGACTACGTTCGACAACTGCGCTTGCGCAATGCACTTTCTTCCAAAAGTTACCGTTGGATACTGAATGGATTCCAACGTTTCGTCGCCGAACAAGCGGTGGATAAATCGATTTCGCAGGCAACGGTACGGCAGTGGCTGAATGACCGAATCCTGGTGTGGCCGCCTCACCTGGTTGCGGATCGCGCTCGTCTCGTCGATCGTTATCTGGACTGGATGGTCAAGCAGGATGCACTTGCCAGTAACCCGTTCGCCGAATTGAGAAGGGAATATGGACAGCGGGCGACAAAACCGATTGCCCAGGCGCTGTTGATGACGGACTTTAAGCGGGCTCTCGAAGCCCTGCGGCCACTTCCACGATTCGGCAGTTTTCTCGGCCAGATCATGCGTGATCACGTGGCACTCATGCAGGCCATGGGTTATCGCTACAAAAATCAGGAAGAACGTCTTCTCCAGCTGGACAGGTTTCTTCAACGCCGGGCGGATCTCTCCGGCCAGCCCTTAACCGTGCTGATTCGCGAGTGGACGAGCACCGGTTCAACTCCACATCGTGTGTTGGATTGCCATCTGGCGGGTAGAACCATGTCGATGGCATTGTCTCGTATAGACCCCACTGTCAAAACCATTCCGTGGGACAAACGGATCAGCCAGCAAGCGCGTCAACTATACCGTCGACCGTATATTTTCAGCAACGAGGAGTTCCTCTGTTTATTGGAGACCGCCCTCCGCTTTCCGTGTCCGCGATCACTTCTGCGGCCCCAAACACTTCACATGATGCTGGTGCTGGCATACTGTGCCGGTCTGCGCCTCGGCGAGATCGTGCGATTAAACCTGAGCGATTTCGACACCGTCAATGGCACCATCGAGATCCGTCTTTCCAAGTTCTTCAAATCGCGACGTCTGCCTCTCTCGGGTAGCGTTGTTGCAGCGCTGCAAAAATACCTTAGCGCTCGCAAGCAGGCAGGGGCACCCGTGAGTCCCGACTCCGCGCTGTTCTGGCATCAGCAGGCGGCAGGTCGATACTCAATCGTGAGAGCTGGGAGCATGTTGACCGCTGTTCTGCGACGTGCGAAACTCAAACCCTCCCCAGGGCACGTTGGTCCTCGGATCCACGACCTGAGGCACTCCTTCGTCGTGAACCGCATGCTCGTCTGGTACGAGGAGGGCATTAACCCCCAGCTGCATCTTCCTTACCTGGCTACCTATCTGGGCCACCGGGATATCAATTCGACCCTGGTATATCTCACCATCACTCAGGAGCTGCTCCAGCGCGCCAGTGAGCGATTCCGCACCCGCGGTGCCCAGATCCTGCGAGCGTCGTCAGAAGGAGAAAACGCGTGACGCCAATCTCGTTCCCTCAACTGCTGCACGCTTTTTTCCATGATTGGCTGGTCGAGCAGCGAAACGTCTCTCATCACACCGTACTGTCATATCGGGACAGTTGGCGTATGTTCCTCCGCTTCGTCGCTGTTCAAAAAGCCACGACCGTTGCCAGGCTTAGCATGGACGATCTGACCGAAGTCCGGGTCCTTGCGTTCCTCGAAGACATCGAACAGGTTCGCAAGTCTTCGATTGGGACCCGGAACTGCCGATTGGCTGCGCTGCATAGCTTCTTCAGTTTCGTCGCCGACCGCGAACCGCTGGCGTCCGCGCAGTGCGCTGCAGTTCTGCGAATTCCCAGCAAGAAGACCACGAAGGCAGAAGCCGATGGCCTGGACGAGGAGGAGATCACTGCGATTCTCGCCGAACCAAATCGGTCGAAAATCGAAGGGCAGCGCGATCACGTCCTGCTGGCAGTCCTTTACAACACCGGTGCCCGCATTCAGGAGGCGTTGGACCTGTCGTCTCAATCCGTTCGCTGGGAATCGCCATTCCAGGTTCGACTACTCGGGAAGGGTCGAAAGGAACGGCGTTGCCCACTCTGGCCCGAGACAGTCGACCTGCTGAAGGCTCTTCTGAAACGAAATCCTCGTGGGGAGAATGAACCCATCTTCGTGAATCGATACGGCCATCCACTTAAAGCTTCCGGCGTTCGCTTCAAGTTAAAGCAATATGTGGCTGCCGCAGCCCGGAAGGTGCCCTCCCTCGCCGGCAAGCGAGTCTCCCCGCACAAGTTTCGGCACGCCACCGCGGTGAGCCTTGTCGCTGCAGGCGTTGACGTAACGGTGATTCGTGACTGGCTCGGACACTCGAACCTCGATACGACAAACATCTACGCGAGGGCCAGTTTGGAGACCAAACGCAAGGCTCTGGAAAAGGTAGCCATTTCCGCACGGCCCGCCAACCCCCCGCGATGGAAACGCGAGGTGGAACTGTTGAAGTGGCTCGACTCGCTCTGAGACAGCCTAAATTATCGTGAGGTGCATGTGGCCGGATGCCTGCGGAGACAAATGCCCGGCCTCATTCCTCATCATTATCGAATCCTCGCCATTATCCGAATAATCGTCACCAGATCATTATTCGGCAACTACCCTGTGCACGACCCCGCGTACAAAAACTCCGCGGTGACGCGGACGATCCACGATTACTTTCTCGCGAAGTCGCTCGACAAGCTGCGGGCAGGCGGCGTGATGGCGCTGATCACCAGCCGCTACACGATGGACAAGCAGGACTCGACGATAAGACGGTATCTGTCCGACCGGGCCGACCTCGTCGGCGCGATCCGCCTGCCCAACACCGCGTTCAAGGCCAATGCCGGCACTGAAGTCACGACCGATATTCTGTTCCTCAAAAAACGGGTGCTGCCAGGCCCCGCGGGGGATAGTGGGGATTTGTGGCGGGACCTGGCTCCCATTGATACCCCGGACGGCGCTGTCGCTGTCAATGAATACTTCGCCCGGCATCAGCAGATGATGCTGGGCACCATGCGGCTGGAAGGCACTATGTACCGCGACCGCGAGCCGACGCTGACCGGCGAGCTGACGCCGGCCATGCTGCAGCGTGCCATCTCATCGCTGCCGGAAAACATCTATGCGGCCCGCAACACGCTCCCCGACCGCGCCCGTCCGCCGCCCGAAAACAACCTCGCGGATATCGACAGCGCGGACGTGAAGGACGGCGCTTACGCGATCCGCGACGGGCTGCTGGCGATCCGCCGGGGATCAGTCTTCGAGACCGCGAAGGTGCCGGGCTCGGTCGCTTTTCGCATCCGCGGCATGCTGGCGGTGCGGGACGCCATCCGCATGGTCTTCCGCACGCAGCTCGACGATGCCCCGGCGGAGCGCATCACGGAAGCGCGAAAACTCCTCAACGACATCTATGATTCCTTCACCTTCCGCTACGGGCCGCTGTCATCGCGCGAGAACATCAAGGCGTTCGCCGGCGATCCCGATCAGCCTCTCTTACTCTCTTTAGAAAATTACGATCCCGAAACCAAGCGCGCCACCAAAACCGCCATCTTCGAGCGCCGGACCCTGGAGCGCTATAAACCGGTCGCCCATGTCGAGACCGCCGCGGAGGCGCTCGCCGTCTCGCTGAACGAAACCGGCGAGATCGACTGGCCGCGCATGGAAGCCGTGACCGGCCGACCCGCGCCCCGTTTGCAGCGCGAACTCGGCAGCCTCGCCTGGCGCAACCCGGAGGGCGGCCAGTGGGAAACCGCCGACTGTTATTTGAGCGGCGATGTGCGCCGCAAGCTGGCGACCGCCACGGCCGCCGCCGAACTCGATCCCGCTTACGAGCGCAACATCGACGCGCTCAAAGCCATCCAGCCCGCCGACCTGGAACCGGGCGACATCGAGGCCCGGCTCGGCTCCTCGTGGATTCCGGCAAGCGATATACGGGAATTCATCGGGGCGCTGCTCGACACATCGTCCACCAACATCCGCGTCGGGCACGCCGTGCCCATCGCAACCTGGACGGTCGAGATCGATGGCGGCGAGAAATACAACGTCGCCAACACGACGACGCACGGCACGGCTCGTTTCCGCGCCTCGGAGCTGGTCGAGCAGGCGCTCAATGGCCGCGTGCCGACCGCCTATGACGAGCACGAGGACGGATCTCGCGTCGTCAACCAGCAGGAAACCGTTGCCGCCCGCGAAAAACAGCAGCAGCTGAAGGATCGCTTCCGGGAGTGGATCTGGGAAGACGGCCCGCGCGCCGCGCGGCTGGCCAGAGAGTACAACGACCGCTTCAACAATCTGCGCCTGCGCAGCTTTGATGGTTCGCATCTAAGCCTGCCGGGCATGAACCGGGAGCATCTGCGCGATGGCGACCTGTCGCGCCACCAGAAGGACGCCGTCTGGCGGGTCGTGCAGAGCGGCAGCACGCTGCTGGCGCATGTCGTCGGCGCGGGCAAGACCTGGACGATGGCCGCAGCCGCTATGGAAATGCGCCGCCTCGGCCTCGCCAAAAAACCGATGTTCGTCGTCCCCAATCACCTGGTCGAGCAGTGGGGCGCGGAGTTCCTGAAGGTCTATCCGCAGGCGCGTCTCTTTATTGCCGGCCGCGAGCATTTCGCGACGGGCAACCGGCAGCGGGCGATGGCGCGGATCGCCACGGGAAACTATGACGCCGTCATCGTTTCGCACCGCTCGTTCGAGTTTTTGCCGGTGTCCGACAAGCTGTTCAAGCGCTTTGTTGAGGAACAGGTTGAGGAGCTGGAGGCGGCGATCCTGGAAGCCAAAGCCGGAAAAGACGATAACCGCCGGCTGGTCAAGGAACTGGAGAAAGCCAAGAAGCGCTTCGTCGCCAGGCTCAAGGAGCGCGCCGACCGCGAAGGCAAGGACAATACGCTCACATTTGAGGAGCTGGGCGTCGACCAGATATTCGTCGATGAGGCCGACCTCTACAAGAACCTCTTCTACACCACGAAAATGAACCGCATCGCCGGCCTGCCGAACTCCGAGAGCAACCGGGCGCTCGATATGTATATGAAGACCCGCTATGTGCGCGAGATCAATGAAGGGCGCGGCGTTGTCTTCGCGACCGGCACACCGATCTCGAACTCGATGGCCGAGATGTACACGATGCTGCGCTACCTGGCACCTGACCTGCTGAAGGAGCGCGGCGTCGCCCACTTCGACGCGTGGGCGGCGAACTTCGCGGAAGCGGTGACGGCGCTGGAACTGGCCCCTGACGGTTCAGGCTACCGGATGCACACGCGCTTTGCGAAATTCATCAACCTGCCCGAGCTGCTCACGATGTTTCGCACCTTCGCCGACGTGCAGACCGCCGACATGCTGAACCTG
>DATAXN010000041.1:0-93528 GCA_036273015.1 Bryobacteraceae bacterium
GCACTCGATCCTCCGGCGAAAGGTAACTGAACATCGCACTTTGTTGGGTGTCTTTGCCTCGCATCGCGGTTAATACATTGAGACGCGATTCTGTTTGGTACGGTAACCAGCCTTCACCTACTTTTTCAGCACCCTGTTAGAGCGCTTTCGCAATTAGCGTAGAGTGTTTCCGCAATGGGTACACGCGCCTACCAGGCAAGTTGCCCGGTTATATAAGAACGCGGCTGGTAGCCGCATGTCCACGCAGTCTCTACAAAAAATACGAAAATGCTCCAGTGCCTGGGATTACAGGTCTTTGCCGGAATCCGTTGCCGGCCATCCGGCCATTGCGAGAAGGACATCCAGAACGAAGAGAAAGACCGCAATATCGTTGAGGAGCGTCGCCGCCTTGATATTCGGCCAGAACTGGTTGGCTGCCCAGAAGAGGAAAGCCGCCGCCAGCAGAACCGCTTTCAGAAGTTCTTTGGCGTTCGAGCGGCGCGCCTGTTGCCATAGGAGCCAGGCCAGCGCGATAACGCCGAGCGAAAATGCGGCAAGGAAATCGTGCGTCCGCGCCGGAAAAATGCCCGGCGCCGCATCATGCAGAAGTAACATCGACGAGCTGAGGAGCGTGATCGCACCGAGCGCAATGGCCGCTTTGGTCATGAGAACGATTTTCGCAGCCCGCAGTCGTATCCCGCGATATTCAAACTTTTCATGACTTTTTTGATGTATTGCCGCCTACGCTGCTTCTGTGATGCGGCAGGCACCGGGCGTGAGCATCCACCTGAGCCGTCAGAGTTATACAACAAAATGCCACGATTGCCGTGGTACACGACATCGTCTACCGGATACACCTGGAGTTGGTAGGGGCACTTTTGCCGAAAGCGGCGTCCGAGCGGGCGGAATTTCCCTGCCCGCCCGGGAGAAACCAGAGCATTTTCCTAATAAATGTAGCGCCGGCGGTCGGAGCCGCCGGTGGGGTTAATCAGGCAAAGGCGGCCTCAGGCCACCGGCGCGGGTCCCTACGCAATGGGTACATGCGCCTGCCAGGCGCGTTGCCCGGTTACATAAGAACGCGGCTGATAGCCGCATGTCCCGGCAGTCCCTACAAGAAAATACGAAAATGCCCTAAAAAAGTAGCGGCATCCGCTACCCCGTCAATTTGTTTGGGTTTTATGTCTCAGATAAAACCTGACAATGAATCGTGGGGTGGGCCTTCTGGCCCGCAGCCGGCTTTCCAGCCGGCCGGGTTCGCTGGAAAGCGAGCCCGCAGCCTGAAAGGCTGCCCCACGTCAGGCAACGTACAGTGTCAGGAATTAACCGGGCCAAGCGACTCTAGAAGACGATGCGGGCGCTTACCTGCAGACGCCGAGCCTGCGTACCGTCCGGGAATCCGCCGTCACCCGATCCAACACCAAACGCGGTGGGAGTATACGTCAGAACTCCCTTCGCTTCCGTATAAGCCTGCGTTGTGAGACTCGTCGGCGACCAGTTGTTCGCAATGTTGAACGCTTCGAAGCTGAGACTCAGGTTCACGCGCTCTTTTATCGGAATGATCTTGCTCAGGCGGAAGTTCTCCTGCTGTACCCATGGCGTGTAGATACTGTCGACCGGAAGGAACGGAACCCGGAAGTTTCCGTTGAAACCATCGAGCGCGTCCGCGCTGTACAACATGCCGGGAACCGGCGTGTCGTTCATGTGGATCGTCACGCTTCCCGCCGGCCGGCCGCTCTGAAGCGTCGTGATGCTCGAGAGCTGCCAGTTATTAATCACGTATTTGGCGAAAAGGCCGTTCGAGTGGCTGAACGTCGGCGCCCACACAAAAGAGAAGACAATGCGGTGACGCTGATCGATGAGGCCGCTGCCTTTGTCGAAACCGTAGTTGCCGTTGTAGGTCCAAACGGCGTCGCTGAATCCGAAGACGGCGTTGGTGCTGCTGCCCTGCCCGTCGTCGATTTCATGCGACCAGGTATAAGACGCCTGGGCCTGCAAACCATGCGAAAGCCGCTTCTCGAAATTGACGGCGAGGGCGTCGTAGAAGCTGCTCACCCCGTTGGTCATTTCGTAGATAGCCCCGAAATTCGGATTCGGCCGCGCGCCCGTATAGACCCCGGTCGTATAGGTCCCGACCGCGGCGCCGGATGCGTTGTCGATCGTGTAAGTGAAGGGCGCGCCCAGCGACGGAGCGTTGATGTCCTGTGTGCCGTAGAGGTTCACCCCGTGAGTGAAGATACCGGAAACCGTCAGAACCATATCTTTGGAAAGCTGGCGCTCCACGGTGACGTTGGCCTGTTCGGAATAGGGTGTTTTCAGATTCGGCGCCAGCACATCGAGGGTCGAGGCGCCGGCCGTGATTGTTGTCAGCGCACTGGGCAGCGCATTCGGGAAAACAGGTCCCTGCGCAATCAGCCCCGCGTTGCTCAGGTTGTCCGAAACCTGGTAAAGTCCGTTGCCCGTGTAAACATCGTCAAGCAGTCCACTCACAAGGCGGGCGAAATAAGTGCCGACACCGGCCCGGATCACAGTCTTGTCGTTGACGCGGTATGCGAGTCCCACGCGGGGCATCAAATCGAGCGGACCGGTGTGAATCGGAGCCCCGGTCAATGGGAAGAGCGGGTTGACGGTGGCCGGCGGCGGAGCGTAGGTGTGCTCGTAGCGCGCGCCCAGGGTCAGCGTCAGGCGGCTGTTTACTTTCCACTCGTCGTTAAGATACAGGCCGAGGTCCTTGATCGTATAGTCGACAAGCGGGTTGCCGAACGTTTGGCTGAAAGCACTATAATCCCTCGCACCGGCCGTATTGCCGGTGTAATCCTGCGCGAAGGCAGTTACCGTCGAGTAGGTATACGATCCGTACCGGTTGCTCAGATAGTTGACGTTGTCGTTTACGTGCTCGAAGCTGAAGCCGGCTTTGATCATGTGTTTGCCCTTCGCCCAACTCACGTCGTCGGCAAACTCATTACGAACTTCCAGCGGCTCAACACGTGGAAGATATGTCGCGGGTCCAAGCTGGACGCCTGCCACGGACACGTCAAGGTATCCGAGCCCGCCGCCCAGCTCCGCCTGATCGAAGCCATCGGCCTGGCGGTCGGTATCGAGACCGTAGCGGAAGGTATTGACCACGCGGCCGGTCGGGATCCAGGTCCAGGTTGCCTTTCCGTTCCGAACGGTCACGGTGTCATCGCCATTGCCGGTGATGCCGGCTCCGGTGGTGGACGAAAGCCCCGTCTGAATTCCGTTTGGAGAGAGCCAGCGCAGGAAATTAAAGCTCGCGCTGAAGGTGTTCTTGTCGTTGAAATGATAATCGAGACGGCCGAAGTACAGGTCGTTGGAGGCTGTGCGCGGAATCTGGCCGAAGAAGCGCGGCAGCAAGGCGTTAATCGCGGCGCACTGCGCGGGCGTGGCGGGGGTTGTGCATCCCAGCCAAACCTGGTTGACGGTGTCGACGAAGCCGACCTTTACCTGGCTGTCCACAAAGGGGAAATTCCGCCGGGTGATATCCGTGCTCAGAAAGAAGAACAGTTTGTTCTTAACGATCGCGCCGCCCACCGTTCCGCCCGTCTGGACGCGGTGTTCCGTAGGGTTGAACGCGGAGTACGGATCGTGCGCATCGAAGCCCGTGCTGCGCAGGAAATAGAAGGCGCTTCCATGAAGCTGGTTAGTGCCGCTTTTCGTAACCGTGTTTACCACTCCACCCATGGCCCGGCCGTATTCGGCCGAGACGTTCGATGAGACGACCTGGAATTCCTGCACCGCGTCGGCGGAGATCTGCGACTGGATTCTGGTTCTGCCGGCGTTTTCGTCGTAGAACTGCTCGGTATTGTCGTTGCCGTCGAGCAGGAATGAGTTATTGCCTTCTATCCCGCGGAATGTGAGAAGGCCGAACGTACCGTCGTTGGTGACACCCGGCGTATTCAGCACGAACGAATCGACGCGGCGTCCGTTGATCGGCAGATTCATAATGTCGTTGGTGCCGACGACCTGCGAAACATCCGACTTGGTGTCGTCCAGAAGCTGGGCGGCGGCATTCACCTCAACGGATACGGCTGCCTGGCCGACAGCAACGGAGATTGAGAGATTGAGATTCTGGCCGACTTCCAGATTGATGTCGCTCGTTGTTGAAGGACCGAATCCCGCGGCGGTCACCGCCACTTTGTAGCCGGTCCCCGGAGGCAACCCGGGCGCGCTGAAAATTCCGTTCCCGTTGGTTTCGAGCTGGCGAACGGCGCCGTTGCCCTCATTGGAGACCACGACTTTGGCGTTGGGAACGACAGACCCGGACGCATCGATCACTGTTCCTGAGATCCCGGCCAGGCCACCAACGGACTGTGCGAAACACGACGCGGAGACGAGGATAAAGACCAGCACTTTAGAAAAGAAACGCACGAACACCTCCTGAAATATCTAAATTAAACCAATGCTGCTCGACAGATTATGTCACTTCTGTTAAAAAACAAAAAACGGCTGAAACGCTATGTGTTGCCCCTTAGCAGCCTGTGGCAAAACCGACTCCCTCACCGTCGCGGCTCTGTAACATGATGATTCTACAGAACCGCGACCGTTAAGGGAGTGGCGCTCCAAGACTTCTGCCACAGGCTGTTGGATCCGTCGGAGGAACCGGGGCGTATACCCCGTGAACCTTTCTCCTGATGGTGAACGGTCAGCACAACTAATAGCAAGCGAATCTTTCAACTCGATTAGAAACAGATTTCAAATGCGCTACAGCGATACGGGAGAATATTCCTGCCCCGCGGCACCAACTCTCCGAGCGACATCTCAGTCGCCGGGAGACGTGTATCATGCCGCTGTTCAAGACGCGAAGCGCGGCCGTTTGCGGAATCGACGCGCATCCGGTCGACGTCGAAGTAGACCTTTACCGCAGCGGAATGGCGCGTGATTTCATGCTCGTCGGGATGCCCGATACCGCGGTACGGGAGAGCCGCGAAAGGATCAAATCCGCTCTCATGAACTCCGGATTCGGCTATCCGAATCAGGCGGTTACCGTGAATCTCGCGCCGGCGCACCTGCGCAAGGAAGGCGCGGGTTTCGATCTTCCCATGGCGCTCGCGATTCTGGGCGCGATGGGGACATGCAAGGGTTTGGACAAGCATCTTTGTGTCGGTGAGCTGTCCCTTGACGGCGCCATCCGCCCGGTGCGTGGAGCGCTGTCTGTCGCAGTGTGCGCGCGAGAGCACCATATCGAGAACCTGATTCTGCCGTTCGAGAACGCTGAAGAGGCGTCCGTAGTGGAAGGCGTCAGCGTATTCGGCGTGAAGCACCTGGCTGAAGTAGTGGCGATTCTCGAAAAGCCGGAAAATTTCACCGCCGTGAAGCCTTCGGCGCGTCCCGCTGTTGCGCCGCTGTCCGACTCGATTCCCGACTTTCGCGACGTCCGCGGCCAGACGACGTCCAAACGCGGCTTACAGGTTGCCGCGGCCGGCGGTCATAACGTCCTCATGATCGGACCGCCGGGGTCGGGCAAGACGATGCTGGCGAAGAGGTTTGCAGGCATCCTGCCGCCGCTGAGTTTCGAGGAAGCAATCGAGACTACCAAGATCCACAGCATCGCCGGCGTGCTTCCGCCGGGCGGGGGATTGCTCCACACGCGCCCTTTCCGGTCGCCGCACCATACCATCTCAGACGCGGGGCTGATCGGCGGCGGAGCCGGGTCGCCGCGCCCGGGCGAAGTGAGCCTGGCGCACAATGGCGTCCTCTTCCTGGACGAATTTCCCGAATTTCCCCGCAACGTTCTGGAAATTCTGCGTCAGCCCCTGGAGGATCGGACGGTGACTATTGCCCGTTCCAACATGACGCTCTGCTTCCCGGCCAGCTTCATGCTGGTCGCGGCAATGAACCCATGCCCCTGCGGCTTTTACGGCGACACCACTCGGGAATGCCGATGCACGCCCGCGATCATCCAGCGCTATCTCGGCAAGATCAGCGGACCTTTGCTGGACCGCATCGATATCCATATTGAAGTCCCGGCGGTTCCGTATAAGGAACTGCGGGCGGGAGAGGTATCCGAATCTTCCGAAGCTATGCGGGCGCGTGCGGCGCGTGCCCGCGAAATTCAACACGCTCGCGGCTACAGCAACTCCCGCATGCCCGCGCGCATGATCCGCAAGCATTGCGCGCTCGACGATACCGGCGAGAGAACTCTGGAGATGGCGATGCGCCGACTCAGCCTCTCGGCGCGCGCGCATGACCGGATTCTGCGCGTGGCCCGCACGGTGGCCGATCTCGATAACTCCGAAGCCATTGCCGCGAAGCATATCGCGGAAGCAATCCAGTACCGCAGTCTGGACCGAAACTACTGGAACTAACCCAACCGATCAAACAGAACGGGAGTCGGGAATGCCCGTTCCGACAGTAAAACCTGTTTGAAGTCATTCCAATCCCCTAACCTTGAGTCCCCAAAGTCAAATAGGGTTTGTTGATAAACGCGTTATTACTGTGTGTGATAGTCGTCGTGCGCCGTCGCGTCCAGTGGATGAGACGGCCTTGGGGTCTACCGGAGTTCGCGGTTCAGCTCGCGATGCCCCAGACAATCAGAGACAAAATACCGGCGAAGATCAAAGACAGAACGGTGGCAGCCATCGAGAGCGACACGATCACGCTCAGGGGTGACGAGATTCCTGGTTCGCGGGCAGCGACCTCTCCTGCCGTGTCGCCGACCGTCATCGGGAGTGGGGGGGATGCCATACTTCGTTTTTCCAACGAAATCGGCCCGAGCTCAAGATTGACTTTGGGTAATTCCCTTTGGGTATTGTCTTTACGGACAGCGCGGTCCGCTGGTGCAATTCGGGCGTAATGGCATCCACACCATCTCCGCTCAGGCGCAGAACTCTTTCACATCCGCGCTGTTTCTCATTCAGATTCAGGGCGTAAGTGCCACCGCCGTCACGGAGTTGGCGGGCATCGAAGTAGATGTCGCGGTGCTGACGTCCCGCGAGGGCACGGATCTTACGTCGGGGCAGAAGCAGCCCGGTCAGGCCAGTTATACGAACCTTGTTGTGCGGCGTCCGTTGACCAAGGATTTGGCGCTTTGGAATTGGATGCAGCAGTCCGTTGGCGGAACCGCTTCCCCGGCAGCCATTTCGGTGAGGCTGCTCGATGCCCAAGAGCAGCCTGTTGTTATCTGGACTTTCAAAAACGCTTTTCCGGTGAAATGGACCGGCCCGGTGTTCAACGCCTTATCGAATGATATTGCGATAGAAACACTGGAGATCGCCCATTCCGGGTTCACGATCGCCGCGGCGACATAAGCGGGCTCTTCCTACATTTGACACCTAATCTGTGGGAATGTAGGATCGGAACGTTCCCATGAAGACCCAGCTCAGCGTCCTTTTATTGTTGGCGGCCACCAGTTTCGCCCAGCAGAACGTTCCGTTCGACAAAGCCTTCAACATCCCGGTAGCGCCGACCGGTCTGGCGGGCCGCAAGCTCCCGAAATTGCCGCTGGAATACGACACCGGCGAAGGTCAGCGAATCCGCGTGGTCGCGGTGACCCCTGCGCTGGAATATCCCTTCGCCGCGGCTTTTCTTCCGGACGGCAGCATGCTGGTCACCGAGCGCGCGGGACGTCTGCGCATTATCCGTAACGGCGTGCTTGATCCCAAGCCTATCGCCGGCGGTCCGCCGTCTTACTGGACGGGTGCATCCGGCGCTCCCGGCGCGGTTCACGGCTATATGGACATCGCGCTGCATCCCAAGTTCGCCCAAAACGGGTTCATTTATCTCACTTACACGAAGCCGCTGGACGAGAAGCGCAGAGTCGTCGCCATCGCACGCGGACATTGGGACGGCCATGCGCTGACCAACTTACGCGACATCTTTGTTTCCGATCAGGCCGGCACATCGCGCATCGCCTTCGGACGCGACGGCACTCTCTTCATGACCACCACAGGCAACGATCCGCAGAAGCCCGATACCACCGGCGGCAAGGTGCTGCGGTTCAACGATGATGGGTCGGTTCCCAAGGACAACCCCTTTGTCGGCCAGTCCGGTAAGCGGCCGGAAGTCTATGCGCTGGGCATTCGCAGTGCTTTGGGTCTGGCCGTGCATCCGGGAACCGGAGAGATGTGGGAGAACGAAAACGGTCCGAATGGCGGCGACGAGATCAACATTCTGAAGCCCGGTCGCAATTATGGTTGGCCGCTGGTGAGCTACGGCCGCACTTATCAGGGTCCCTGGCAGTCCTCGCCTCCCGGACACGCGGGCTTTGAAGCCCCGGTCGTGATCTGGGAGCCGGCGATTGCCGTGTCGGGGATGGCCTTCTACACCGGCGACAAGCTTCCCAAGTGGAAGGGCGACGTTTTCGTCGGCTCACTCCGCACGGGCGAAATTCCCGGCACCGGACACCTCGAGCGCATCCTCTTCAATCAGAAGATGGAGGAACTGCGCCGCGAAGCTCTGCTTACCGATCTGCATCAGCGCATCCGCGACGTCCGTCAGGGGCCGGACGGCCTCTTGTATCTGCTGACCGACGAAAAAGAAGGCGCGGTGCTGCGCATCGAGCCGGTGCAATAGCCGGCCTGCGTGACACCCTCATCCACGGTTCTCTCCGTAACCGATTTGTGTAAGCAATACGGCGGCACAGTTGCGGTTGATCATCTTTCGTTCTCGGTCGGACGGAACGAGATTGTGGGTCTGCTCGGTCCGAACGGGGCGGGCAAAACCACGACGATCAATATGATCCTCGGTGTGCTCGCGCCGGATTCAGGCTCGGTGCGGATCGAAGACGTGGACCTTGCCGCGCACCGGTCACGAGTTCTCTCGCGCACCAACTTCGTGGCGGTTTACTCGCCTTTGCCCGGCAATCTGACGGTGGTCGAGAATCTTCGTTTCTTCGGCATGATCTATGGAGTTGCAAATCTTACCGCGCGTATCGAGGAACTTCTCGACCAGTTCGATCTTCGGCGCTTTCGCCAAACCAAATGCGGCGTTTTGTCTTCGGGAGAGCAAACGCGCGTCAGTCTGGCGAAGGCAATGCTGAACCAGCCGAAGCTTCTTCTTCTCGATGAACCCACCGCATCGCTCGACCCTTCCGTTGCTCAGGATGTGCGGACAAAGATTCGCGAATCCACGCTGCAGGGCGATAGCGGCGTGCTCTGGACCTCCCACAACATGCTTGAAGTGGAGGAAGTCTGCGACCGCGTGCTCTTCCTTTCGCACGGGAAGATTCTGCTGGAAGGAGATCCCCGAAAGCTTCCGGCGGAGCACGGCAGGGAAACACTGGAAGACCTGTTCATAGCCGTAGCCCGAGAGCCACTCTCTTTGCCCAAAAAAGACCTCGGAGCTGCATGAATCTGAAACGGGCCGCGGCTATCGTTCTCCGGCACTTCTACCTGCTGCGCGGAAGCCCCGCGCGTATTTTACCGTTGTTCGCATGGGTCGCCATCGACATCGTCCTTTGGGGATTCATCACGCGATACCTGAATTCCGTCGCTTCGTCCGGCTTCAATTTCGTTCCCGCGCTGCTGGGAGCTGTGTTGCTGTGGGATTTTCTGGTGCGTGTGATGCAGGGAGTCACGATCGCATTTTTCGAAGACGTTTGGTCGCGGAACTTTCTAAATATCTTCGCTACGCCTCTCTCGATCGCGGAGTATATCGGCGGTTTGGTCGCCGCGAGTATTGCCACGAGCGCCGTGGGGTTGATTGCGATGCTGGTGCTCGCCACCACTGTATTCGGGTTGTCCTTTCTCAGCTACGGCGCACTGCTCATTCCCTTCCTTCTCGTCCTCTTTTTGTTCGGCGTGGCGCTGGGCATCTTCGCCTGCGGCATAGTGCTCCGGCTGGGACCGGCGGCGGAGTGGCTCATCTGGCCCATACCCGCCATCCTTTCGCCTTTGGCCTGCGTGTTTTATCCGCTGTCCGCTCTTCCCCGCTGGCTGCAGTATCCCGCCCGCATGATGCCCGCTTCCTATGTTTTCGAAGCCATGCGGAATCTGATCGCGGGACGCACGGTGTCCGAGGCAGCTCTGGTGTGGGGCGCCAGCCTCGCGGTGTTCTACATTCTTCTCGCGGGCTGGTTCTTTACGCAGATCTATAAATATGTGGTTCGCAGCGGACTCATCGCGCGCTACAGCGCCGAATTCGTGAGCTGACTTCTGGCATAGGATGAATTCATGAAATCGACAGCGGTGTGCGTTTCGTTATTCTTTCTGGCGTCCGCTTTGGCGCAGCGTGGCGGCGGAACTGCGGGCGCGCTGCGGGAAGTCACCGTGACCGCGATTCCCGGAGTTGTCGCCGCGGGAGCGAAGTGGCAACTGGTCTGGCAGGGAACCGACAATGCGGACGGCATCGTCGGTACGAAAGACGGCGGGCTCCTGTTCGCGCAGGAACAGCCGAGCCGGATCAGCAAGGTTGACAAGAACGACAAAGTGTCTGTCTTTCTCGAAGGCACGCATGGTACGGGTGCTCTTACGGTCGATTTGAAAGGGCGAATTCTGGCGGTGGAGAGAACGTGTACCGATCCGGGCAGGCAGCCGGATCAGTGTAAGGAGCCTACCGCCGTTGTGGAGTTGGCTCCGCAGCGCAAAGTTCTGACTGACAACGTAGACGGCAAATCGCTCGGTCGGTTGAACGATCTGATTGCCGATAAGAAAGGCGGCGTCTATTTTAACGGTGGTGCGCTCTTTTATCTGAACTCAGCCGGTAAGGTCAGCGCGATCGGCGAGAATATCCGCACCAACGGCATCACGCTCAGTCCGGACGAGAAGACGCTATACGTGACCAATGGCGGGACGATCGTGGCGTTCGACGTTCAGCCCGATGGGTCCGTCCGCAACCAGCACGATTTCGGAAAGCTGGAAGCCGGCACGACGGGCGGCGCCGGCGATGGCATGACCATCGATGCCGCCGGCCGTATCTACGTCACCACCGGACCGGGCGTCCAGGTACTCAGTCCGGAAGGTAAGTACCTCGGGTTGATTCCAACGCCGCGCGGCGTCATAAGCGTGGCCTTTTCCGGACCGGGTAAGAAGACACTGTATGTAGTCGGCGGCGGAGCACTTGGCCCGGACGGCAAGGAGATCTCCACGTCTCCCGGCGTCCGGAATAACGCGAAGTCGATTTACAAGGTCACGATGTTGGCCGAGGGGTTCAAGGGCAGAGTAAAGTAGTTTCGGAATATGAAGTACTGGTTTGTCTTCGTGGCCGCCTTGCTGACGCTGATCCCGAGTTCGGCGCAGGAGCAGAAGGTTACAGTTGAAGTCGATAACGCCTGGGTTCATGCCTCGCGCGTCAATCTTGCGCCTCATGAAAAGCTCCCTCTGCGTGACTATCCCTCGTGTGTGATCGTCTACCTGTCAGACATCCACGAGCGGGTCACGGGCGCGGATGGAAAAGCTCGGAAGAACGATCGCAGGAGCGGAGACACCGCGTATTATCCCGCGGGTGCGCGCGCCGAAGAGAACACTTCGGATCAGCCGCTCGAAGAAGTTGTGATCGAATTCAAGCCGGGAGCGCCTCCGCTCAAGAACGCTCCGATCACGCTGGACCCCCTCAAGCTTGACCCGAAGCACCACACGGTGGATTTTGAAAATGACCATGTGCGGGTTTTACGCACCGTGCTGGAGCCTCATATCAAGAGCCCGCAGCACGAACATCCTCCGTATGTGGTGGTCTACATAACGGCGCTGCACACGACAATGGCCATCAGCGATGGAAGGCTGGTGGATAATGTACGCCGAAGGGGCGAGGTCGCATGGCGCGATGCTATGAAACACTCGACCGAAAACATCGGCAGCCAAAGAGCGATGGAAATCCAGGTCGAACTGAAATAATAAGTCTTCCGGATGTCCAGAACCCTCCGCGCTCACTGGCGACCGATCCTCATTTCCCTGTTTCTTTTCCTTCTCAACGCATACATCTGCCGGGAACTCTTCAGCGCGGAATTCCTGAATAATCTCAGCTCGAACGACGGCGGATTTATTTCGGTGGCCCGTTTCTTCGAACAGCATGGAACCGGCGGAGGATGGTTCCCCTGGTTCAACACCGGCATGCCGATTGAGAATGCCTACCAGCCCTTGTTGCCCGTGATTGCCGCGATCACCGGCAGGCTGAGCGGCTGGCCCATCGCGCGTGCGTTTCACTTTGTGCTCGCGGTCTTCTACTGCCTCGGCCCGGTTGCTTTGTTCTGGTTCGCGTGGGACTGGTCGGAATCGCTTTTTATCTCTTTCGTCGCGAGCATCGCGTATACACTCACTTCGCCCGCGGAACTTCTCATTCCGATGCTGCGGATTCATTCGAGTCACCTCTGGGGCGGTCTGCGCCTTTCCAATCAGGTGATCTACGCCGAGGACTCCCACAACGCCGCCGTCCCTCTTTTGCTTCTGTCGTTTCTTTTTCTGCGTCGAGCCTTCCTTCGACCGACTGCCCTGAATTTCGTCGCGGCGGTCGTGTTCTGCGCTTCTGTTGTTTCGATGAACCCATTCGGCGCCATCGATCTCGTTATCGGCGGACTATGCATGGCGCTCGTACTCGGGCGAGGGCTGGCGATCCTCTTTCCAGTCGGGATCGCCGCGTGGCTTCTGATTTCGCCCATGCTGCCGCCCTCCATGATCGACCTGATGCGCCATGACCAATGGAGTGCACACGGTTCCTTCAACTCCAAAACGCTTGCCCTGCTGTCGGTGTTCGCTGTCGCCGCTGCGTTCGGTTTGATATGGCTGTTGTGCCGCAGGCTTCAGTCGACATTGTTCCGCTTCTCCCTGCTCTTCGGATATTGGATGTGCATCATCACGATGGGCTACTTTCTGCTGAATCTGACGCTTGCTCCTCAGGCAGGCCGTTATCAGTTGGAAATGGAAATTGCGCTCTGCCTGTGTCTTGCTTTTCTCTGCGCGCGTATTCCCTGGCGGGTCCCGGTAATTGCAATCGTCCTGTTGACAGGCGTCTGGCAAACGATTCTGCTTCGGCGTTACAGCCGCAGGTTGCTTCAACCAATCGACATCACCCGGACCATCGAATACAAAGTTGATGAATGGCTCGACCGCAATTTCCCCGGTGAGCGCACAATGGTTTCCGGAGATCCCGAGTACCTGTACAACGTCCTCTCAAATAATCCGCAGATGTCCGCCGGACACGAACCCACCGCCCCGAACTGGGAGCAGCGGGTTGCTGTTTATACCATCTACTCCGGCGCAAACGCGGGCGACCGCGACGCGGAGTATTCGATTCTGTGGCTCAAGGCTTTCGGTAACCAGGCGATCTACGTGCCGGGCGAGAAGAGCCGCGAAAGCTATCACCCCGTCGCGCATCCGCATAAATTCGACGGCGTGCTTCCGGTGCTCTGGCACGAAGAAGACGACACCATCTTTGGCGTTCCGCAACGGTCGCGTTCGCTGGCGCACGTGATTCCCGCATCGGCGGTCGTCGCCCGCGCGCCGATTCACGGACTCGATGTTGAACCGGTCCGGCCTTATGTCGCGGCTTTGGACGACCCCACGCTACCGGTCGCTGAAATAACGTGGCAGGGGCCATCGCGAGCCCTGATTCATGCGCCGATGAAGCGCGATCAGGTCCTCTCGGTGCAGGTTACGTGGGCGCCCGGATGGCGCGCGAGTGCGAACGGCAGGAAGATCCCTCTGCGGAAAGACGGCATCGACCTCATGGTCCTCGAGCCCGGCTGCGATGGAGTGTGCGACGTTCTGCTGGCCTACGGTCCCACGCCCGAGGCATGGGTCTGCCGCGTCCTCAGCGGGCTCGGAGCGCTTTCGATGATCGGGTTATTGATAATTCACTTCAGACGCCGATCCCATTGCCAGACTACGTAACCAGCATGGCGACCGCCGCGACCGCCATTACGGCGGCGCAAATCCATCCGAGCGTATTCGCCGTCGGCGAGTTGATCCGTTCCCCCATCACTTTGCGATCGCTGCTCAGCATCACCACCAGAACTACCAGGGGCGGCGCCAGGACGCCGTTCACGACAGCGGACCAGAACATCATCTTCACCGCGTTGAATCCGGCGAAATCGAGAGCGAGCCCGACCAGCATTGCGATCGCGATCACCGCATAGAAGCGGGGCGCCCTCCAGGGACGTTCGTTCAGCGAGGCTCCTCCCCATGTCGCGGCCTCGGCAATCGCATACGCGCACGATCCCGCAAGCACGGGCACTGCCAGCATCCCGGTTCCCACCAACGCCACTGTGAAGAGCCAATATGCGCCTTTACCCGCGAGCGGTCCCAGCGCCCGCGCGGCCTCCTGCGCGGTCTCGATGTTCGTCTTCCCGTGCGCATGCAGGGTTGCCGCCGTGGTCAGCAGGATGAAGTACATCACCAGATTGGAATAGAACATTCCGGTGCGCACATCGGTGGTTGCAACGGAAAGCTCTTCATCGGTTGCACCGCGCCGTTCGGCAATGGTTGCGCGGCCCATATCCCGCTCCTCCTCCACTTCCTGCGAAGCCTGCCAGAAAAACAGATACGGCGAAATCGTCGTGCCCAGAATTCCCACCAGGACGGACATATATCGGCTCGTCCACTCCACGTGCGGAACGAAAGTCGAATAAAGAACTCCGGTCCAATCGGGCCGCGCCAGAAACGCCGTAACGACATAAGCGAAAAGAAACAGCGTCAGCCATTTGAATACGCGCTCGATCCATTGATAAGACGACCAGATCAGCATTACCGCCAGGAGGACCGTGAAGAACGGCGTCCACAAATACGACGGAATGCCGGTGACCATATGCATGGCGTCGCCCATGCCTCCCAGGTCCGCGCCAATATTGAAGATATTGGCCACGATCAGCAGCAGACACGCCGACCACAGTACCCAGCGCGGATATCGCTTTCGAATCACGCCGCCGAGCCCGTGTCCGGTGACCATGCCCAGCCGCGCGCACATCAGTTGCACGGCGGCCATCAGAGGGAAAGTAAAGAGCGCTGTCCAGAGTACGGAATAGCCGAGAGCCGCTCCCGCTACCGAGTACGTCGAGATGCCGGAGGGATCGTCATCGGCCGCCCCCGTGATCAAGCCGGGGCCCAGGTTTGCAAAGAAACGCCGGACGAATCCCTGATCCGGTTTAGGGGACGGCTGATTCGTCACGCCCAATCTTACCGTTCCGCATCGGGATCACACGGCACGGCGACATCGGCATTGGTCAGGCGGAGATGCCTTCCGAAAACGAGCACCCGGACAGCAGCTAGTGGGCGACTGGTTCGTCGCGTTCGATCCTGCCGTCGCGGATGTGAATCACCCGATGTGCATGCAGAGCAATGTCCTGCTCATGCGTGACGAGGATGATCGTGTTGCCTTCGTCGTGCAGGCGCTGGAAGAGCGCCATGATCTCATTTCCAGTCGCGGTGTCGAGATTGCCGGTCGGTTCATCCGCCAGGAGGATCGACGGGCTGTTGACCAGAGCTCTTGCAATGGCCACGCGCTGCCGCTGGCCGCCGGAGAGTTCGTTCGGCTTGTGGCTCATCCGATCCTTAAGGTCAACCTGCGCCAAAGCGGCTTTTGCCTTCTCGATGCGCTGCCCGGGCGGCGTCCCGTTATAGATCAGCGGCAGTTCGACATTGTGCAGTGACGAGGCGCGCGGCAGCAGGTTGAACGTCTGAAAGACGAAGCCGATCTCTTTGTTGCGGATCCGCGCCAGGTCGTCGTCGCTCATCGAGCTTACCAACCGGCCGTTGATGTAGTATTCGCCTTGGGTCGGCGAATCGAGACAGCCGATCAGGTTCATCAGCGTCGACTTGCCGGAGCCGGAAGGCCCCATGATCGCGACATATTCGCCGCGGTGGATTTCGATGTCCACGCCCGAAACGGCGTTGATCGTCTGGTCGCCCATGACATAAGTCTTCCAGAGGTTGAAAGTCCGGATGACGATGCCCTCGCGCTTGAGTCTCTGGCCTTTTTCTACCGCTTCGTCCACCAGCAGTTCCGCCATGCGTAGATCCTTTAAGTGGTCGTCTTCGGTGTTGGCGGCTTGTTATCGACCTTCACGATCGCGCCGTTCCTGATGGTTCGGATCACCTGATAGGGACCTGTGACAATCTGATCGTTCTCTGCCAGGCCGGAAAGCACTTCAATATCGGTGGCTCCGCTGATACCGGTGTCCACTTTGTGAAATGCAGCTTTATTTCCCGCCTCGATCACGAAAACACCGGTGATCTCCTCTTTATTCGCTTTCACCGTCGCCGGATCGGGGTTCAGCGGCTTGTTCTTGCTGGTGTCAAGATCGCCTTTGGTGCGCACGGTGAGCGCCTGGATCGGAATGGTCAGTACGTTCGCACGAGTGGCGGTGGTAATTTTCGCGGAGCTGGAGAGACCAGGACGAATCTCGTCCGGCGGATTGTCCATTGCGACGACTACCTTGAAGTCTTTCGCCTCCTGGCTCGAGGTCGTGCTCTGCGAAGCGGCAACGCCGGTCGAGCGAAGAATCGCGGTGTTTCCGATCTCGATCACGTGTCCGGTAAAGGTCTTATTCGGAATGGCGTCGACCGAGATTTCGGCCGGCTGGCCGAGCTTGACGTTGACGATGTCGCTTTCGTCCACCTTCACTTCGGAAGTGACGACGGACATGTCGGCGATCGTCATGATCGTGCTTCCGGCGGAGCTCTGAACGCCGGGCACCACTGTCTCTCCCTGACGAACCGGCAAATAAGTCACCAGCCCATCGAGCGGCGCGATGACATTGTGCTTCTTCAGAATGTCATTTACCCGGTTGAGATTGGCTTCGTTTTGCACAATCTTTCTCTGTGATCCCGCAAGCTGCGCCTTCAATTGTTCCAACTGTGCTTTTGCCTGTACGATGCGCGAGTCGGCTTCCGCAACCGCCGCCACCTGCCCATCGTATGCGGCTTTCTTCTGATCGAAATCCTGCTTGGCGATCAACCCCTGCCTGAACAATTCCTGGCCGCGTTTGTAATCCTCTTCGTAGCGCACAAGGTCCGCTTTCGTGTGATCGAGCGTGGCCTGAAGGGCGCGGACATTGTCGTCGCCTGCCTTATAGCCGGCCTCGCTGGCGGATGCATCCGCTTCAGCGGAATTCAGCGCTGCCTTTTGCGCATCGACATCGGCTGCCGACTGTGTCTCGTCAATACGGGCAACCAGTTGACCCTTCTTGACCACGTCGCCTTCCTTCACCAGGATTTCCGTCAACTGGCCTGCGAATTCGGCGCCCAGGTTGATGTAGTTGCGCGGATTGATCTCGCCCGACGCCGTGACGACGCTGGACAGGTCTTCGCGAACCACCTTGTTGGTTTGCACGGTGACGACACCGCGACGGTTGTAAGTAACGCTCGCCACCACTCCGGCTGCAATCAACAGCAGGACAACGATGCCGATCAGAATCTTCCATGTGGGCTTCAAGGTTTAGGATGCTCCGGTGTTGAAGGTGTATCAGTCGTTTAGACGTAAATACTCCTCGGTTTGTTCAGCTGGAAATCCCAGATTAACACGCTCGCTCTGTAATGGTTTGTAAGCGATTGAAAAATAAGAACTACTGGGGTTTAAAGGTGATTCTTCGCGTGGGGCTGTTCTGGCACTGCATCAGTTCCGTCATACCGCTCGTCAGGCCGTTGCACGCGAGGTCGGTGGCCGCGCGCTCAGCCTGTTCGCGAGTCGTCGCTGCGCTGTTGCCGCAGTTGGTCCGCCCATTGAACGTGACGCAGACTTCGCAATGCTCCTTTGTATTGCCGGCCGATGTGTACGCCACCAGCGCAACCACAATAACGATGAAAGCGGCGCCGAGGATCACTGGCCATTTTTTCTTCGATTTGGCCATGCGCTACACCCCTGTGAAGAAGTTTCCCATCTTGCGAAACTTATCGTAGCGTGTCTGGACGGCTTCATCGGCCGAGAGTGAAGACAACTCGCGAAGCGACTGAACAAGCTGTTCCTTCAGTAATCGCGCTGCTTCATCGTAGTCTTCATGAGCGCCGGCGGCGGGCTCGGCGATAATGCCGTCGATGAGTCCCAGCTCAAGCATGTCGGGAGCGGCCAGCTTCAGCGCTGCCGCCGCCTGCTCCGCCTTCCCGGCATCGCGATAGATGATGGACGCGCAGCTCTCGGGTGTGATCACGCTGTAGACGGCATTTTCGAGCATGAAAACCTGGTTCGCGACTCCCAGCGCCAGCGCGCCGCCGCTGCCGCCTTCACCGATCACGACGGCGATCAGCGGTACGGGCAGTCGGGCCATTTCACGCAGATTGCGTGCGATGGCCTCAGCCTGGCCGCGCTCTTCCGCGTCGATTCCGGGATAAGCGCCGGGAGTATCAAGGAAAGTGATAATCGGCCTGCTGAACTTCGCCGCCAGCTGCATCGCGCGCAGCGCCTTTCGGTAGCCTTCGGGCTTGGGCATGCCGAAATTCCGGTACAGCTTTTGTTTGGTATCCCGGCCCTTTTGTTCGCCGATCAGCAAAACCGGTTGACCGTTGAGCCGCGCCATGCCGCAGACTATCGCGGGGTCGTCCCCAAAAAGCCGATCGCCATGGATTTCCTGAAAATCGGTCAGGATGCGCTGCACGTAGTCGAGCGTGTGCGGGCGCTTGGGATGGCGCGCGTTCTGGACCCGCTGCCAGGGAGTCTTCTCCCCTGCGGGCTCAACGGTTGCCACCTCTTCTTCTGAGGGCATTTTCTTCAGGATACTGAACCAGTTGACTCAAATCGCCGGGCACAGTAGATCGGGTCCCGGAATGTTGCTCTTGCGCGTGAGAATCAGCCCTTCTGATCGCGCTTCTTTTTGCGCTCAGCCGTGGTGGTGTAGCCGCGGTCCCGATCAATATCTTTGACCTGGACCGTCACGGAAGCCAGACCCTCCAGGCGGCAAGCCGCAACGAAAGCATCGACCTCGTTGCCCAGTGTTTCCGCGACCCGCCGCCGAACCTCGGCCGTGCGCCCTTTGGTCTCATTTCCGGCCGACATCGTGATGTGGAGAAAACGTTTGGCGGGATCGCCGGCGACGTGCGCGTAATGCAGCGGCACAATGGCGTGCTTCAGATTGATGAGGTTGATAAAGGGAACCTGCTCCGGGATATCCGGGTCCGGATTGTCCATGCGCAGCCCGGCGACCGCCTTGACGAGGTGGTCGAGCAGCTTCTTCGCGTCAAATCCGGTAGTGGCTTTGAAGTCCTCCCGCAGCCACTCTTCGGCTACTTCCAGTCTGAGATGCGGCATCCCGAGCGGGCCTGCTATCTCTTGACCGGTTTGCCGAAAACTTCAATCTTGCCGACGTCCGACCATCCGCCAGGACCGTGACCGCTGCCGGGAAGCAGATCGGTGAAGCCGACTTCGTCCACCTTGCTCAGATCAGGATTGTTGACCCAATTTCCGGTGGTGACGACTTTCGCGATATTGAGCTTCATCCATCGCACATCGGCGATTGAGAATTCATCCTGGTGCCAATCGGCCGTGGAGCCATCGGCGTGATCGCCCACCAGCCAGGTTCCATCGGCGAGCTTCAGAATCGGGTGCACCTGGTGGAATCCGGATGTCTTCGTTACCCACCGGATCATCGCCAGCCCGGTCAAGTCGACGTAATTGTCTTTGTCCCGAAGCGCCGCTGCGCAGACCTGTTCGCAGAGTCCGGTCCACAGATGCAGCGGATTGCTTTCGTTTCCCGGCGCGCCCGTCAACTGGATATTTTTGCCATCGACGCCGTAGAGCTTCAGTTCGAGGTTGGGGTTCGACACAGCCTCTGCCGGATTTACCGAGGCTTCCGCGGGCTTCGCTGCCGGTTTCCATTCTTCGCTGAAAAAAAGTGCGGGACGGCCGGCTCGGCCGCCACCTCGCGCCGGACCACGCCCCGGCTCCGCCGGCCGCTGTCCAAAACAGAGCTGTCCCAAACAAAGCGGCACAAAGCAGGCCGCGGTCAATATCTTCAGGTGAAGTCGCATTTCGTCACGATTGTATCGCGTACGGATAATGTTGAGGTAGTGCCATCCCGCCCGCGACAGCCCGGTCCTGCCAGGAGCCCTTCCGCTAAGGGCGCGTCGGACAAGCACATTGGTAAAAGTAAGCTCCGTTCCATCGCAACCTCTTTGCCGCTGATCGTTGCCGTGGCGCTGCTCCTCCGCCTGGCTTTCGTCTGGGATTACCAGGCTCACACGCCGCATCGCGCGCTGAGGGCGATTCCCTTTCTGTTCGAATCGGGCAATATCGCTTATTCGCTGGCAAGCGGCCACGGCTTCGGCTCGCCTCTCCGCGTCGATACCGGACCGACAGCCTGGATGACTCCTCTTTACCCGCTGCTTCTCTCGTTCATCATGCGGATCTTCGGGATCTATACTTTCCAGTCCTGGGTCGCCGCAGTGTCGATGAATATCGGCTTTTCGACGCTCGCCTGCATTCCTCTTTATTACGCGGGCAAACGGGTCGGAGGCGCGGGTCTTGCTGCCGGCGCCGCGTGGCTCTGGGCCATTTTTCCGAATGCGGTCCTGCTGAGTTTCCAAAGCCTTTGGGACACCTCGCTCTCCGCGCTTCTGGGTGCAACGGTCATATGGGCCACGCTCACGCTTGCCGGCTCCGTGCGCAAAAGGGACTGGGCGGCATACGGATTTCTGTGGGGCGTTGTCCTGATGGCGAACGCCGCCGTTCTGTCGCTGTTGCCTTTCCTGCTCGGCTGGGCGGTTTACCGAAACGTCAGGACGAGCATTCCCGCCCTGCGCCAGGCGGCACTGGCGTGCGGCATAGTTGTTCTGTGCTGCGTCCCGTGGACAATCCGCAACTATCTCACCTTCCACAGCCTCGTGCCTTTACGCTCCACGCTCGGCTTGCAGTTATGGGTGGGCAACAACCCGCAGGCGCATCCGATCTGGCTGGGTGAGCAGCACCCGATCAACAATACCGCGGAGCGCGCCCAATATATCCAAATGGGCGAGATCGCCTATATGGCCGCGAAGCAGAAGGATGCGGTCAACTACATGCTGGCCCATCCGCGCCACGAAGCCGAACTGTTCACCGGACGCTTCGTGATGTTTTGGGCCGGCGGCACGCTGCATCCAGTAGACGACTTTCTCAAAAGCCGCTCGATCTGGTTCCGCTACGTATTGTTGTTCAATCTCTGCGCCGCAATTGGTGCGCTCGCCGGAATTGTGCTTCTTTTTCGCAGCGCGAATATTTACGCATTTCCGCTCGCCGTCGGACCGATTGTCTTCCCCTTCGCGTATTACCTGACGCTCGCGCTGCCGCGCTATCGCCACCCCATCGATCCCACCCTGATGCTGCTGTTGGCCGTTGCGATCGGCGGCGCCCGTAAAATGCCGCGCGCGGTTGTTTAGGTCCGGGGCCTTAATTGTCGTCGCGGCGTTTCAGCGTCGGGCGATCGTCCTGATCGGGCGCGGGCGCCTTCTCGTCGCCGTTGGCGTCGATCTGTCCGTTCGGATTTCGCCGCAGCGTGGGACGTCCCGTGTCCTTCGCATCGTCGATCTTCCGGCGATTGTGCATGGCCATCGCGCGCGCTTTGACGTTGTCGAACTCGCTCGTGCTGACTACGTATTCCGGCTTCGCCTTGAGGTACTTCTGGATAATTTCCTGCGACTTCTTGATCCGATCGTCGGTCGGGGGATGAGAGGAAAAGAGCTTGGACATCGTGCCCGGCTTGCGTTTTTCCTGAGACTGCACCTTTTCGAAGAAATCGACAAAGGCCCCCGGGTCGTAGCCGGCCTTATACATATATTCGATTCCGAGCATGTCTGCCTCGGATTCGAATGCGCGGCTGAACTGCAGGAAGCCCAGCGGTACGACGAGTCCCATCGCCTGGTAGATCCCATAACCGGCCATGCCGCCCACCGCTATCAAAGGAACGATGGTGCCGATCTGGGCAATCTGGCCGCGCGTAGCCTGCCGCGTGCCATGCCGGGCCGCCACGTGTCCGATTTCGTGCGCCATGACGCCGGCCATTTCCGCTTCGTTATCGGCGTTCAGCAGAATCCCGGTGTTGACAAAGAAAAAACCGCCCGGCAGGGCGAACGCATTGATCTCTTCCGAATCGATGACTTTGATGGTGAAGGGGACTTTCGCGTCCGAGTTCCGCACCAGATTCTGCCCGATCCGGTTCACATATTCCGCAATCACCGGGTCATCGACAATCTTGGCCTGGCGCTCCACTTCCTGGGCCATCTGCTTGCCGAGAGCAATCTCCCTCTCGATCGAGTAGAAATTTATGCCCTTGCCGACGTCGCGATTACCGATCTGATCGGGATCTTTTTCCTTACTGTCGGCGAAAGTGACAGGCACAGTCAGTGTCACGGCGAGAAAGCCCGCCAGAACGCGACTGTGCAGCCGGATGGAAGTATTCATGGGAAACGCGCCCCCATCGTCAATGATACTCCCTGATGAACCGGCCAACAGCGGTGCTGCTAATGGCCGTCCTGGTTTTGCGGGCCGCGATGGAAGAATTTCTGTTTTACGTCCGGCCAGAACTCATCGAACGCATTGCCGGCGATCCGGTCCAGATAGCCGAAGCCGATCCGGATGAAGACATGTTCCGTGCTGGTATCGCTCGGTTCGCGCCACGAGTTCGAAATCCAACTGCTGCTCGAGTAGGCAAGGAGGCGGGCGTAGGCGGGCTCAAGATCGCCATTCCGGTTCGGCGCGGCGACGGTCCATTTCAAAATATGACCGAGCCTCGACTTCAAGGGAGCGCCGGCCGCGGCGCGCGCATAGCGCGGATCCTCGCCCCAGATCGCGCCCAGTCCGGCTTCCGTGGCATTACTTAATGCGGCGGTTGAAAGGGATACGCCATAGCGCTCCCCAAGACCCTCCCAATGAGATCCCGCTTCGCGGGGCTGATCGCGAAGTGTTTGGATCGCCGCGCCGGGAAGGCTGCCGCCCAAATTCGCGAGGCCGAACGTCTTTGCGCCAAACCATTGCAGGCGCTGAAGCGACGTGAGCGTGGTCGATGGACCGGGTTCCGCGACGATATCGGCCGGAGCGACCGCATTTTCCGTCACCGGTTCGGCAGGCGCAGCCGGGTCCTCGAACGCCATGGCGGAACATGCGGTGATTGATGATGCAAGAAATAAGCAGCACGCGAGTCTCACGGTTGGTTGCAGGGCACGCCTAAGGCCATTTCCCGGGCGGCAAAACCGGCAGTTCGTTAACACGGAGTGTTCAGAATGGCACGTTCTATGGCATCACGGATGGAAAACTGTAACCTTCGTTACATGTTGAATTCACCTGGAAGCCGCATAATTGCATGTATTCTAATGTCATTCAGTCATAACCGCCGGGTCGGTCTGGCATTCCCTCTGCATCTTTCGCTCAAGTGTCGTCGTATTCGACCTCAAGTCCGATGGGAGCAGCTCATTTCGGGTCAGAGCCTGAAAATCAGCAGCAGGGACTTTGTCTTTACAAGCTCCGAAACGATCCCGCCGGGCCAGGTCCTCGAAGTCTTTGTCGATTGGCCCGTGCTCCTCGATAACCGCATACGTCTGGCACTGGTTCTGGAAGGCGTGGTGGTCAGTTCGGACCCACATATCGCGATGCGCATTGACAAGTATCAGTTCAAAACTCGTGGTACTTTAGAGGCGATGACGGCGTCGGCAAGCACCACCTCCTTTCGGACTGCCAACGCCATGGTTGCGTCCGCGGGTCAGAGTTCTTTCTAACGCCGCTGAACGTCCGGACGCCTCCCGATATTCTGGAAGAGGAGAGCTTCACGTGAGCGACGAATTCGACAACGCAGCAAGAATCACGATCCCGGGCCGGTCCAATTGGCTTCATTTTCTCTTCTCGGGCGTCATCCTTCTGGGCTCAATGGCTTTTTATGAAACCACCCAGGCCGAAAGACTGGGGCACGAAGTCGCCCAGCTTCGCCACGATAATTCCGCTTTGCAGACCGGCCTTTCGCAATCGAACAATGCACTGCGCCGGTCTATGACTGCCTTTCATAACGATCTTGATCAGCTTCACGCCGAACTGGCCGGCGCGCGCGCCGAAACGACCGAGAGTCTGGCGGTTGCTCGCGACGCGGCGGTACGCCATGCGGATGCACTGGCAAGAAGCATCGAAAAGAAGCGCAATCAGCAGGAAACACAGTTGAGCGCGGAACTGAGCCGGGTCGAACAATCGACCGCGGAGACGTCGACTCGGCTGACCGGCATATCGAGCGACGTCGGGAGCGTGAAAAGCGAAGTGGAATCGGTGCAATCGGCCGCGCGACAGACGACCGCTGGTTTGCAGGAAACCCGGGCGGACATCGCCACGAACTCCGATGAGATTCAGACGATTCGCGATCGGGGCGACCGGAACGTCTATGAGTTCACTCTCGCCAAATCGAGCGGCATGCAGCGCATCGGCGATATCCAGGTCGTACTCGAGAGAACGGATGTGAAGCATAACGTCTTTACCGTGGAGATCGTCGTGGCCGACCAGCGGGTCGAGAAGCGGGACCGGAACGCCAATGAGCCGGTCCAATTCTATGTTCCGGGCAAAAGCGGCCAGCCTTACGAACTGGTGGTCAATGAAGTCGGCCGGAACACCGTAAAAGGCTACCTCACATCCCCAAAGGCGGCGATCGCGCGCGACGAGTCGGCGTCGTCCGACTAACGCTGGTTTCGTTCACCACGCTGCTAAGATAAGCTGGCAAAGGCGGCTTGATACCGGAATATTGCCACAGCGAGAGTAGAAGCACGATGGAAAGGAAGCCCTCGAACATTTCCAAGGCGCCTTTCGGCATCATTAACCTTTCGATCCTTTTGGTTGTGCTTCTTGCCTGTGCCGGTTGCGGACGCAGCGCCAACGTGACGATTCAACCGTCCCGGACGTTTCAGACAATTGCCGGATGGGGACACGGTGGCGGCGTTGTTGAGGGCACATCCGGTGCTTCGACATTCTTACCTCAATCGGTCGCCAACCCGGTCAATTATCAATATCTGGACTATCTCGTCGGCGATTTGGGTCTGACCGGAACACGAACTCCGGAGGTTGGCCCACGAATCGACGGGACGGCTGCAGACCAGGGCGACTGCGATGTTATCGATTGGAGCCGCTTCGAAGGAGATACCTTTTCGCCGTCGGACGCGGCTTACCTCGTCTATTACCAGAACCGGATTCTGGCAAAAGGCTTTCAACCGTTGCTTTACTCCAGCCCGGGGTATCCTACCCATGCTTCAGATCAAAAGCCCTGGGTTCTCAACGATCCGTGCGAGCGCGCTCAACAGATCTGGGCAAGCGCTTATTACCTGAAAGCCAAATATGGAATCAATATTGGCTATGCCGTGATTTACAACGAACCGGGCATGCCCTGGACGATTCTGGCGGACGACATCAAGGCGCTCGGACCACGACTGGCCGCGCACGGACTGACGACCCTGGTCCAATATCCCGAAGCTTTTTCGCCACAGGCTGACTGGCGCTATGTCGAAGACGCGGCCCACGATCCCGGCATGTGGCGTTACGTGGGCAGGATCTCCTATCACAACTACGGCATCGCCGATCCCTATCTCGCCCGCCTGCGCGATTTTGCAGCAGTTCGCTCGCTCAGCACTGCCGAGACGGAAATGGAAAATCCAACTTTCGACGATCTGTACCGGGACCTGACTGTGGCCGGGGTCAGTTATTGGGAAGTGGCTTTTAGCGGCAACCGAACTTTGGCCCCAGGTTCGGGGATGACGACGTTCACGCCGTCGGGCACCTATTTTCGCCTTCGGCAACTGATGCATTACGTTCGCCCGGGAGCTATCCGCATTGGAACAACCTCCGGTAATTCGTCCGTACGCGCTTTGGCGTTCGCGAAAAACGGGTCGATAACGACGGTTGTCGAAAACACTGGCTCGTTCGCGCAGAAAGTGAGCCTGAACGGCTTGCCGCCCGGCCGATATGGCCTTTCCCAGGCGCGCTCCGGCGCATCGTCATTTCAGGAGCTTGGTCTCCGAACTGTCGGATCCGGCGGAACGCTGACCCTTGCCGGCGTTGCAGGCCACTCGACCGTAACCACTCTCTATCCTTATTCCGCCCAAAATCATCCGCCAACAATTGAGGTCTGGGGAGCGAATCCCGGATATCTGGTATTGCCCGCCGGCACGATGAAGTTGTCTGTCACAGCAAACGATCCCGAACTCGACCCATTGACCTATCGCTGGTCGGTAACAAATCAGCCGGCAGGGGCCAATGCCCATTTGAGGTCTCCCAATGCCGCCGCCACCGTCGTCACGGGTCTTACCGCTCCGGGCACATATGTTTTCAACGTTGACGTCCGCGATGGGATTAACACTTCGTCAAAGCAAGTCTATTTCGTTGTGTATGGCGCCACGCCTGCGCCCGTACTCGGTCAAACCGGGTTCAGAATCGAAGCGCCGTATGGACTGGTGTTCAGCGGCGCCGGCGTCACAACGCATGCCAGGATGGAGCTGCCCCTGACATCGGCGATCCTGCAGGCGGGTATTGCCGACCTTGCTGACAGCGATTTCACCGGCCGCGGCAAGTGGAGTCTCGTGAGTCAACCCCCCGGGGCAAAGGCGGTTGTAGGCAGCACAACCTATCTTTATGTAAGCCTGCGCGCGCCGGTCACCAACATGACCATGACCGGCGATTACGTTTTTCAGATTGACGTGACGAATCCGGGGCATCCGGACTTGACTGCACGGATCGTCTGCACGGTTAATCCGGCTACGGCCGCTCCCGTCATCAGTTCCATCATGGCCTCACCGCCGCGCCTCACATCGCAGCCGGGCAGGGCGAAACTTTCGGCGATAACCAACAGTTCGGCCCATCACCTGTTGCGGCACTGGTGGGCTGTAAAATCCGCGCCGGCCGGGGCGGAACTTGTCTTCAATCATCAGGGCCTGCCGAACGCGACCGTCAGTAATCTGACGCTGCCTGGGACTTACGTGTTTACGCTCCGCGTGTTCGACGATCTGCACATGAGCACGAGAGATTTAACTTTGACGGTCAGCCCGGTCCCGGCACGCCGGTGAAGGCCGGTGCTTACAATATTCATCTGATGAGCGCGGCCAACGCCGGCGGCATCGGTTATGGCAATCCCGCGTCGATGCTGACCGCAACGGCGTAAGGGAAGAGTTAGCCCCCGAATTTTAAGGGACTCCGCGTTGCCCAATTGAGTGGCAGGTCCGTCCCGGAAACATTCGGATTTTCATGCTGATCGGCGTGTCCGCGATAGCATAGAGCCCATATGGAAGGTGCCCCGGAAACGTCTGCAGCGCCTCAGGCGCCGCCCCAGCCGGTGCTCCAATCGTCGCCAAAGCCGGCATCCGTTTCCGCGCCGGCGGCTCCGCCCTGGGCCGCGCTCAAAGACGAAGAACTCGTCGCCCTCCGCCTCTGCGATCTCAATCTCCGCATCGAAGGCAGCGAACTCGAGCCGCGCATACAGCAGCTCTATGCCGAGCTCGCGGCGCGCGGCGTCACCCTCCGTCCCGACTGCTACCTCGGCGACGAATGGTTTTCGCCGCGGGGCGTCCCCGCCATCGCCATTCCCTTTTATCTCGCCCATCCCCGCCTGAAGGCCCTCGAACTCCACGAAATGATGGAGGTCGAAGGCGGAACGCCCGAGTGGTGCATGATGCTGCTCCGTCATGAATGCGGCCACGCCGTCGATCATGCCTGGCAATTCTCCCGCCGCAAAGACTGGCATCGCATCTTCGGCAGCCCGGAAGCCGACTACGCTCCCGAAACCTATTCACCGCGTCCGCACAGCCACGGCTTCGTCCGCCATCTGCCCAACTGGTATGCCCAGGCGCATCCCGACGAAGACTTCGCCGAGACTTTCGCCGTTTGGCTCTCCACGCCGATGGATGAACTGCGCGAGCGGTACCGCGGTTGGAAAGCGCTGGAAAAGATCGAATACGTCGACTCCCTGATGCGCGACGCAGCCGTCACAAAGCCGGTAGTCCGGCGCGGTCGCCGACTGTCCGAAGCGCGCCGGCTGCGTAAAACGCTTGCTCGTCACTACGCCGCGCGCCGCAAACTCTACGCCGAAGACTTTCCCGATTTCTACGACGCCGATCTGCGCGCCATCTTCCTGAAAGGCGAACCCGGTCCCGATTCCGCCGCTCGCGCCATGCGCCGCCGCCGCGCCGCGCTCATTGCCGCGATCGTGGAATGGACCGGCCAGCGGAAATACACTGTCGATATGCTGGTCAACAAACTCACGCGCCGCTGCCAGGAACTGAAGCTGCCCGCGCCCCGCGACCCCGTCACGCTGCAAATGGATCTCGCCGCGTATCTGTCGGCGCTGGTCACCAATCACTTTTATACGGGGAGATTCAAACGATCCGTTTGAGTTGATTTATGAAGGTCCTCCTCCTGTTCGATGTTGCCCGGCCTGTCGCACCCGATGTCGCCTATACGGCCGAAATGTTTGTGGAGGAATATAAAACCGCCGAATCCAACGTCCTCGAAAGCCTCCAGCGCCTGGGCCATGAGGTGCAGACCATGGCCGTCTTCGACAGCGTGGGCCACGTCTTCGACAAGGTCCGTTCATTCGCGCCCGACATTGTCTTCAACCAGTGCGAATCCTTTCATGACGACCGGGCGCTGGAGCCTAACATTCCGGCTCTGCTTGAGATGATGAAGATTCGCTACACCGGCTCCGGGCCCGACGGCCTTCTCCTTTGTAAGGACAAAGCGCTCGCGAAGGAGATCCTCTCTCACCACCACGTTCGCGTGCCCCGCTTTATCGTGTCGCATCTCAAATCGCCGCTGCGCCGCCTCCAGCATTTTGGTTATCCCGCGTTTGTCAAACCCATCGGGCAGGAATCCTCCGACGGTATCGCTAAAGCCTCGTTTGTGCGCGATGAGAAAGAAGCCATCGACCGTCTCCGCTTCCTGCATCAGAAATTCAACTCCGACGCCATGATCGAGGAGTACATTGACGGTCGTGAAATCTACGTCAGCGTCCTTGGCAATCGCCGCCGCGCGGTCTTCCCGCCGCGTGAGATTTTCTTCGAGAACGTCCCCGACGACGAGCCGAAGTTCGCCACGTCGCACGCCAAATGGAACGACGCTTACAGGAAAAAATGGGGCATCACCAATGGCCCCGCTGTCGAGCTTCCGCCGGAAGTTAAGAAGGACCTGAACAAGATCGCCCGCAACGTCTACGCATGGCTGCGCATTCGCGGTTTCGGCCGCATCGATATCCGCGTTTCATCGCGCAATGAGCTGTTCATCATCGAGGCCAATCCCAATCCTTCGCTCGCTGCCGAAGATGATTTCGCTCAATCGGCAAACGCCGAAGGCTTCACCTACGATGCGATGATTCAGGAAATCCTCAATGCCGCGCTCTGAACGACCTGACGCGCACGGTTCAGTAACGGCTGACTGTGAAGACGTCGTAATGCTTTGTGGGGCAGGGCTTCGGCCCTGCAGGCCGGCTTCGCCCGGCCCGGAGCTTAATGCATCCTGGGGAGAGCGCGTCTTCAGGGGAGCGGCAGGAAGCGTTTTTCAGCAGCCTGCTCGGTCGATGAAAATTTCTCTTGCCATAGCCGCCGCTCTGCTCGCATCGATTCCCGGCTATTCACAGGCCACAGACGTCCTCTATGAAGGCGCGCGTCTGATTCTCGGTGATACCGGCGCACCCATCGAGGACGGCGCATTCCTCGTCCGCAACGGCCACATCGCGGCCATTGGTCCGAAAGGCTCCGTCAAAGTGCCCGCGGGCGCAACTCACGTTGACCTCACCGGCAGGACCGTAATGCCGGCGCTCAACAACATTCACGCCCACTTGGGATACGAAGGATTCGTGAGCTGGAGCGTCGAGAATCACACCGCGGAAAATGTGCTCGATCATCTCGAACGCGAGGCCTTCTATGGCGTCGGCACTACTTTGTCAATGGGCGAGCAGCCCACAGCATTCGCAATCGAATTCCAGCGCAATCAGCTCGCCGGAAAATTTCCACCCGCCGCCCGTTTCTTTTTCGCCGCGGGCCTGGCGCCGCCCGGAGGCGGTCCCGACGCTCTGCTGATTCAGGGAACCACTCCCCTGCATGCCGTGTATGAAGTCTCAACGCCCGATGAAGCCGTCGCGGCAGTCCGCAAAATGGCGGCGCTCAAAATCAAAGAGGTCAAATTCTGGGTCGACAACCGCGACAACTCGCGCGGCGCCATGAAGAAAATGCCGCCCGAAGTTTACACGCCGCTGATCGCCGAAGCCCACAAGCACGGCATGATCGTTCATGCCCATGCGACGAACCTCGCCGACCAAAAGGGCGTCGTAAAGGCCGGCGTCGACGTTCTGGTGCATACACTCGTTGCGGAAAAACTAGACGACGAATTTCTGGCCATTCTGAAAGACAAGCATCCTTATTGGGCGCCGGTTATGGGTCTCGGCGATCGCTCCGAGCTCTGCGACGGCAGCGTTCCGTTTATTGAGCAGTCGATGCCGGACAGCGTCGTTGCCGATATCCGGGCAGGGAAGACCTGGCTTCCTTCGCCGCCTTGCGCAGCGCCGCCCAACGCCCAGTTCGCCCGCCGCGAAGAAAATCTCAGATATAACTTCCCGAAATACATCGCAGCCGGAGCCCGCATCGTTCTCGGCACGGACGCCGGTGTTTCCCAGAAGTATGCCTACGGTTTTGCCGAGCACCACGAAATCGGCATGTACGTGAATCTCGGCTTGACGCCTGCCGAAGCAATCATTGCCTCTACTTCGCGACCCACCGAAGTGCTCCGAATAACCGACACCGGAACACTCGCCAGAGGCAAACGCGCCGACTTCATCGTGCTGCGCGCCAATCCTCTCGACAACATCCGCAATACCCGCGAGATCGACAGCGTCTACCTGTATGGAGCAAAACTCGATCGCGACGCCATACAGGCTAAATTCAAAAATCCACACCCACCCTCACTACGCCGCCCATGAGCATCCAACAGAACACGGACCGCATTCTCACCACGCACGTCGGCAGTCTTCCGCGCCCTCACGCTCTGCTCGATCTGATGAAGGCAAGGGCCGCCGGCGGTTTATATGAAAGGGCTTCCGGCGATCGGTACGACCAGCAGGTCCGAACCGCTGTAGCCGACTGCGTCCGCAAACAAGCGGAATCCGGCATCGACATTCTCACCGACGGCGAACAATCCAAGCTTGGTTTCTTCACCTACGTGCGCGAGCGCCTCACTGGCTTTGAAGAAAGGCCCGACCTTCCAACCGGAGCCAAATTTGAAGCTGAAGTCTCCGCCTTCCCTGAGTATTACGAACAGTACTTCAAACACGCCATGTTGGGCGGATCGGTCGTTCCGACTATTCCCCTGGTTTGTACCGGCCCTGTGACGTATCGCGGCGACGCCGCCATTAGACGCGATATTGCAAATCTGAAGACTGCGGTCGCCGAGGTGCAACACCACGCGGCATTCATGCCCGCCGTAGCGCCCAGTGGCGTGGGGATGAATGAGTATTACAAGACTGAAGAAGAATTCTTCCACGCCGTCGGCGCAGCCCTGCGCACCGAATATCAGGCAATCGTCGACGCCGGATTCCTTCTCCAGATCGACGATCCTTTCTTAAGCGAAAACTTCGCCGATCCTCATCTCAACCCCGCTCAGCGTCACACCCGCGCCATGATCTACGTCGAATCCGTCAATGAAAGCCTCCGCGGAATCCCTTTCGAGCGCGTGCGCTTCCACACCTGCTACGGCATCAATGAAGGGCCGCGTATTCACGAAGCCGCGCTGGCGGAAGTCGTCGGCTACATGCTCAAAGTGAACGCCGGCGCTTACAGCTTTGAATCCGCGAACCCGCGTCATGAGCACGAGTATCATCTCTGGGAAACGGTCAAACTGCCGGAGGGCAAAGTTCTCATCCCCGGCGTAATCACGCACGCGAGTAACATCGTCGAGCACCCCGAGCTCATCGCCGAGCGCATCCTGCGTTTCGCAAAGCTCGTTGGCCGCGAAAATATCCTCGCCGGCGCCGACTGCGGTTTCTCCTCCCAGGCAACCTACTCGACCGAGGTTCATCCCACCGTGATTTGGGCGAAATTTGAAGCTCTGCGCGACGGCGCGCGCCTCGCCTCGAAGCAGCTTTGGGCGTAAAGCCTGTGCCGTTCAGGTACCCCATTTCTCCCGGCATTTTTTTGGTATAGAGTATCTCGCTGGAGGTTCCCGATTATGTCGATTCCCCTCGTTCTCTGGATCGTCATAGCCTTGGCTCTGGCGATCGTTTACACACGTCGCAAAATTGTTCTCAGTGGCTCGGATGAACTCGTGCATCTGAGCGACGCGACCGACATGGTGCTTGCCAAACAGGAAGCGACCGCCCGCAACATTAACCAACTGGATCGGCTCGTGACAATCCTGACCATTGTTTTTCTGGTCTACGGCGTCGCCTACGGCGCCTGGACGATCTATACAGCCTTCAATTCGAGCGCGCCCGGCGCCTGACGGCGCTTCCGGCGCAAATACCAGCGTCCCGTTACCGCCAGTCCTGCAATCAGCGCGAAACTCCACGCGGATGGCGGATCGGCGGCAACTGAGTATTGCAGCGTGATCGCGTGCTGCGCGCGATCGCGTTGTTGGTCCGCGATTTCAATATGCGGATTCCGCGGGACCAGTGCGTTCACCAGATACACGCTCCGCTGCGATCGATACATATTGATGTACGAAATCTGATGCGAACCCGCGCGTCCGGAAAACAAACCCGCGCGTGGAATTTTTGCCGTCGCCCGCAGCCGGATGATCCCCACTCCCTGCTTCATCGCGCCGAATTCCGGAAAGCTCGCCGAAACCAGATCGACATGCAAAGGCTTTCCATCGGCCTTCAGCAGAACCGACCGAAGCACCTCCCGCGCATACGCATCTCCTTCGGCGCTGGAAACAGTGCCGTCTCGGTTTGTATCGATCCAGCCGATGACTTGGGAAGCCATCGCGATCCCTGGCGTCAGATCGATCTCCAAACCCACCCGATCCGTTTCGAGCGAAATTCGCGTGGCCTGCAGATACTCATCCAGTCGATGAGCGCTTGCCAACGGCAGCGTTGCCAGACACGCGCCCCAAATCAGCAGTCCGCGCGACTTCACTGCCTGGCCAGCTTCGCCCCGTAGTCGTTTGTCGGATCGCGATAGATCGTATGAATATGATCGAGATCGCCCTGCTGCGGCGAGTATTCGATCACCACCGTCGGTCCCTGAATCCGGTAATACGCCAGACCGCCGTTCTTCGTCGCCCCGCTCCAGGCGAACCAGGTTTGTGGCAGATTGGCCTTGATCTCCACCATCTTCGCGTTCGCCGCTTCATCGTTCAGAATCCCCACCCACTCGTGCGCCACGTCGAGCAGCATCGCCTGCTGCTTTGGATCCAATTCTGACGCCCGAATTCCCTCCGGCATGATCGTCTTTCCGTCTTCACCAGGCCCGAGCACCAGATCCTGCACTTCGTAGTTCAGGATTGCTTTCTTCTGTTGCGCCGCATTCAGCGCGTTGATCAGCGCAAAACCCTTGTCGTTCTCACGGCCGAGCGGTCGAATGGTCTGCCCGTTCAGCGTGTACTTCGCAGGCTGCGCCGCGGGCAGACTGGGAGTCATTACGCTCTGTGCGCCCACCAACGTGACGTTGATCGCCAGATGATGTCCGCCAAACTGAATCATCCATGGCGCGGTCGCCGACGGTGCTCCCAGCAGTGCAATGTAGTATTCGTCGAGTCCGAAACGAACGCCGCCGCCTCGATCTCCCGGCGGTGGACCCTGTCGCCCGCCCGGACCCTGCGGTCCACCAGGACCTCGCGGACCGCCAGGAACAGCCGCTCCCTGCCGCCCGCCCGTCCTTCCTCCGCCTGAGTTCTTCAGCACCTCATCGCCGTTCATAATGTCGGTGACCTTCCGATAGCCCTCGCGGCTCAGCGCCGCCGCTACCAACGCCAGTGCGGCCTCGCGTTTCTTCACGGTCAGGTCGCCGAAGCGGAGCCCGTTCCGCTGAAAAATTCCGCTCGGCAGATTGGACCATCCCGTTCGCTGGCTGCTCGTAAATCCAAACGTGCATTTTGCCCGCTCGTCGGCGCTGAGCGTGGCAAGAAACGAGTTCGCCGCCTCCACCACCTTCGCCGTAACACCGCTTGTCGCGGCCGCCACGGCGGGCGGAGAAGTGAGCCGTTGTTCGAAGCCGATCGCAACCGGAAACAACAGAACAAGCGAAAACAGCACAACGCGAAGCCTGGTCGCGCGCATGGACGTTACCTCCAGAGCCATCCTATACAATAATGATTTCCGCAAACGGCGATCGGCTTGCATAGGACGCTTCCTTCCGTCGCCTTCACGCAAACACACAGGAGTTTACATGGAAACCGCTACAGCCACCTCCCCGCAAACGCCGGCCCCTGCCGTCACGGAGATCTCCGCGGGGCAGATCGTCGCGAAGATGCTCAAACAGGAAGGCATCAAGCACATCTTCACCATTTCCGGCGGCCACATTGTCGACATTTATAACGGATGCATCGACGAGGGCATCGAAATCGTCGACGTCCGCCATGAGCAGGTCGCCGCGCACGCCGCTGACGCCTACGCCCGCATCACCGGACTGGGATGCGCCGTCGTCACCGCCGGCCCAGGCACCACTGACGCCGTCACCGGCATGGCCAACGCCTATCGCGCCGAAAGCCCGATGCTGCTGATCGGCGGCAATTCGCCGCTCAAGCAGTACCGCATGGGCGGTCTGCAGGAACTGCGGCACACCGAAATGATGACGCCCGTCAGCAAGTTCGCCTCGCTCGTCATGACCACCGACCGCGTCGCCGAAATGATGGGCATCGCCTTCCGCGAGATGTATAACGGCGCGCCTGGCCCGGGCTTCCTCGAAATTCCGCACGACATCATGGACGGCAAAGTCGACGCCTCCAAAGTCCGCTATCCGAAAAACTATCGCGTGAAGGGCGCCAACGGCGGACCGGCCGACTTCATCGGCGATCCCAAAATCGTGCAGCAGGTGGCCGATCTTCTGGCCCGCGCCGAGCGCCCCGTCGCTCTGTTCGGCACCCAGGCCCGCACCTGCCGCGCGCACGACGCCATCGATCGTTTTTCGCGCCACTTCAATATTCCCATCTACGTCAATGGCTCCGCGCGCGGCACGCTGCCCCGCAATCACTCGCACGCTTTCATGCCATCGCGCAAAGCTGCGTTCGACAACGCGGACGTCATCCTGCTCGCCGGCACGCCGCTCGATTTCCGCATGGGTTACGGTCGCCGCCTGAATCCCAAGGCGAAGATCGTGATCATGGACATGGATTACAAGAATGTCGGCAACAACCGCGACTTCGATTTCGGTCTCGTCGGCAATATTCGGACGATCCTGGACGCCATGTGCGAAGCCTCATCCGGCGATAAGACCGGCAAGCACGATCCGTTCCTCCAGATGCTGCGTGAGGACGAAGCCAAAAGCAAAAGTAAGAACGACAAAATCATCGCCGCCAACGAAGTGCCGATTCATCCCGTGCGCCTCTGCCACGAGATCAACGAGTTCCTGCTCGAAGACACGGTTTATATCGGCGACGGCGGCGACATCGTCACCTTCTCCGGTTCCATCGTGCGTCCGCACAAACCCGGCGGCTGGATGGACCCCGGCCCGCTCGGCACCCTCGGCGTCGGCACCGGCTTTGCCATGGCTTCGAAGCTTGCTCAGCCGGAACGCGATGTCGTCGTGCTCTTCGGCGACTGCTCTTTCACGCTGACCGGTTTCGATTTCCTCACCATGGTGCACCGCAAGCTGCCCTATGTGGGTGTGATCGGCAACAACTCGTCGTGGAATCAGATTCGTTTCGGTCAGGAGCGCAAGTACCCCGGCCGCGGCGACATCGGCAATGTGGTCGGCGACGTCCGCTTCGACCGTCTCGCCGAGGCGATGGGCGGCTTCGGCATCCGGGTCACGAAGCCCGAGGAAATCCGTCCCGCGCTCGAAAAGGCCCGCGACTCCGGCATGCCCGCCCTGGTCGATGTCGTGATTAACCGCGATGTCTACTCATCGGGAACGTCCAATCAGACGATGTACAAGTAGCTCTGGATTTTTGTGGTGCAGTGCTTCAGCACTGTCGGGCACCCGAGGAGTCGCTACGGAGCCGGAACCCGTTTCCTTGATCCGCTCGCCTGCTGGGGCATCTGCTGCGCACCGCCTTCCGGGAGTCCGGGCTTTGGAAGGTTCGTCGACGTGTACCGGGCTGCGGCGAGGTGACCTGCCGTGTCCGGCAGCACCGGCGGTTGCGCAATGGCACTGAAGTAGCGGAAGGGCGACGTAAGGTCCCCGAAGGTGCTCCGGCGCCACGCACTGATATTCGGCTCTCTCACCCCCGTGATCCGTTCCAGCAGTTGCAGAACCGACGTGTGATCGAATCGCTGACTGCATACCCAACCTCCGGCGGTCCACGGAGAAACAATAATGCAGGGCACGCGGAATCCCGCGCCGATCGGCAGATCGTCCACGTACTCGTTTGGCGTTCCGGCGGGCGGAACGGGCGGTGGAACGTGATCGAAGAGCCCGTCGTTCTCGTCATAGTTCAGAATGAAGGCTGTCTTCGCCCACACGTCGGGATTAGCGGCGATAGCGTCGATCTTGCCTGCCACAAAGGCTGCGCCGTCCGCGGGCATATAGTCCGGATGTTCGGATTGATAGCTGGTCGGGATAATCCAGGAGACAGTGGGAAGCTTGTCGTGCATCGCGTCGTATTCGAACTGGCCCTCCGGATCCACCTGCATGCCCCGTTTGTAAAGCGATGACATCGGATCCGCCTTCTGGAAGACCGAAAAATTCTCCAGCATATTACAGCCGTAGCTGTCCTTTTGCTTATAGATCTTCCAACTCAGGCCCGCAGCCTCAAGCCGCTCCGGATAAGTTGTCCAGGTGTAGCCGCCTGCGGGGACTTTGTTGACGATGATTGGTCCCCGGTTCTCCCCGTTCGGGTCGATGGTGCCGGTCATCAGGTACATCCGATTCGGCCATGTCGGGCCGAATACCGAACAGTGGTATTGGTCGCAGATGGTAAACGATTCAGCCAACGCGAACTGGAAAGGGATGTCGGCGCGTTTGTAATAGCCCATCACGTAGGGACCATTGACGCCATCCGCCTTTCGATGCGCCGGCAGCCATCGATCCATCTTTCCGCCATTCCACGCTTCATGCTGGACAGACCATGCGTGGCTCGTGGAAGGAATTTTCTGTGCGCTCGATGCGTGAGTATCCAAATGGAACGGCAGCACATAGCCATCGGGATTGGCCGCATCCGGCTGATAATAGATCGATTTGCCGTTGTCCAGCTTCATGGCCTCGCGATCGTCGAAGCCGCGCACGCCCGAGAGGGTGCCGAAATAATGATCGAACGAACGGTTCTCCTGCATGAGGATGACGACGTGTCTGATTTCATCGAACGACCCCGGTCTGTTTGCCTGCATGGCAAGAGCGCGCCGGACGTTCGGCGGCATCAGGGCCGCGGCGGCGGACAGCGTGGCTGCGGACCTCAGAACCTTACGGCGCGTGAAGATGTTTCGTGGCGCGGGTTTCATGGCGTTCTCAGACATAACGACAGAATACCTGCGATTTCGTTACATCGGTGTGACTGCGGCAACGCGCCTTTGTCTGGGTCTGTTGTTCAGACGGGGCCCGTGAGATCCGGGCCTGCTATTTGCCGGTGACCATGTGCGGCCGGTCCTTCTCGTTTTCGTCGCAGTACATTTCGAAGATGTCGTTGTCCGGAACGAGAGTGTACGCGATCTTGTCGGTAAACGATTTCGTGTAGTATTTCGGATCGTCGTAAGTGATCTCGGTATCCAGGTGGCCGAAATCGCGGCGATGGAAGCGCTCCGTGACGTGCATGGATTCGCTGCGTGGATGTCCCATGCCGTCAATCGGGGTTTCCTCGTTAAATCCGCGCGTTTCGACTACGAATGTCTCGCCGTCCCATCGTCCGATCGAATAGCCAAGGCGTGCCGGGAATTCAAACGTCGCGGGAAATCGACGCCCATCGGTGAAAACCTGTCGATGCAGGTTGTCGACTTCGTATAGGATCATGGTCAGCTTCGGCGCCTGAACGAGCTTCATTGGTTCTGAAAGCAGCCCCGCGACCGGCCACCCATATCGGTTATGGCAGACGTTGGTGACGTCGCGCGACTCCTGCCGCTTCCTGAAGACAGCGTCGCCGGCAGGCGACAGAGGCGACTCGCTCGGTTTGAAGTCCACCATGGCATTCATCCCGTACTTGTGCACGGTGAAGATTTCCATTCCGATCGGGCCGCTCTCAGCATCGGCCAGATCGCCGTAGAGGTGTTTCATCTCTTCCAGAGTTGTCGCCTCGTGCATCCAAACGCCGGTGAGATCGGGCTTCCCGCCTGTAGCGCGCGGCGGCGGAGCGGTGAGATCGGGCTTGCCGTTTTTAAGCGGGGTGCCGGAAGGCTGATAGTTTAGCCACTGGGCTGGGAGTTGAAGAGCGACGATAGCGAACGTAATCCAGAGACGCGAAAACATGGCTGAACCGCCCATGTTATATGGACCTGCGCTCTTGGGATAAAAGTCCAACACGAAGCGCTGGAATCCCGATGAACCCAGGAAAGTCGGGTTTCCGAAAGGCCAAGTGAATTTGGTGTGGAGAGCGGACTTGCCCCCCGAGATTGCTCCCGCTGGCACCTTATCAAACCGGCTCCCGAGATGGACCCGCGACCACAGCACCATCCTGCTTCGTTTTCTCCCGCAGAAACGGAACGCCAACTTCGTGGCAATATCCGGATATCGCAACTTCGCAGCGATATAAACTTCCACCGAATGGTATCTGATCGTCCGCATGACGGAAGGTTTTGATTGCAAGGAAATAGCGCTGGATCCGGAGTATCCGCCGGTAAGATCCGCACCAGATTTCTCCGTCTACGCTCTCGGTTCAAAATGGCGGCCTGCTCCCGCCACAGCGTGAGATGGCGGCCGATGTCAGCGAAGACTCAAGCAAATTGAGGGATTTCGAGCGTCTCCCATGGCTGATTGGAAGCTGTTGTGAAAAGCCGGGCGATATCATCGAACACGTTGCCATCAGCGGAATCCGGTTCGCGATTGTTTCGACTAATCAAGATCATGACCGGACCCGCGATCTGTTCGTTATTCCGTCTGAGGAACGCGCCCACCAAGTGAACCGGATCAAATACATACTGGTCGCCAGAGACGGAAATCGGGGATAGATCGTAATATTTCGAGTGGATTGCCTCAAACCAACGAAATGCCTGCTGTCGGTCTAGCTGCCCCATGTCGAATCTTGGAAAACGGCGTAACTCAAGTATTGCCACTGGTTTAGCGAGTTCGAGAGTTCTCGTGAAGTCTTCCTCCGTCACGTAGGGGAAAACAAGAAAGATGACCAAACGTCGTTTGGGCATCGGGAACAGAACACCTTGGCTGGCTGGTTCCGTGAATTGATCTTCGCTAGGCAATACCTTACGGGGCTTGCGAATAAGCTGAAATCGCGCTCCGATGTCATCATTCATGCTTCCAACCTCGCGAGTGCGGCCTCAAGCTCGACGTAACTTGCCTTCCGGAGATGCCATGGTGAGCCCCAGACAGGCTCCCCAATCTGAAGTATGCCAGTTTCTTCGTTCTTCAGCTCTCTGTCTTTGAGAAATGCGCGACCGAAAAGGCGCGGAGCGACACCGGAGAAAGGACGAAACAACACTTTTCTTCCGCCTTGACTCGGCGGCATCCAATCTTTTGAGGTGATCTGAATTGCATCATCGTGCAAATCCATTGCTTGGCTTTTGGGATACGGTTCGACATATTGCACTTCATCGACGCCAGCGGTGACTAGATGACGTGCGCAGTAATGGCAAGGGTAGGTCGTGACGAAGAGCCGTGTGCCGACAGGGGAGATTCCCTGCCTGGCAGCAGAGAGAAGAGCATCCATCTCAGCATGAACGGCCCGGCTGAATTCGAGCAACGAGCCGATCGGCGTCTTGCGCAGTTCGCGAAGAAGACTCGCTTTACGCTCCACACCAAGAGCATACAATTCGGGGATGTCTCTGATCAGCTCTTCGATAATTCGATTCTGCTCCTTGGTGTTGCTGCAAAATCTTTCTGTTCCGGGACGTCTAAAGGCACACCGGTCATCGGCTGGCAAAACCACCAGTGGATTCGCAGCACCATTGCGGGACTCGGAAGCCTGATCAAGCCGCTCGCCATAGACCCCACCGCCAGCCTTTGGCACCTCGTTCGTGCCGGTAGCTACAACATTGCCGGAGCGGTCCACCAAGGCAGCTCCCACTTGCCGGGAAAGGCACGCGCTCTGCATCATTGCACCGTATGCGTGACGCATGGCGACCTCTGCCATCTCAGGCCTTACTATTTCGGAGTGGGTCACAATCTTGACCAATCTCCCAAGTTTTCCCGGAGGATCCCAGTCTGGGTTTGGAACATCATGTTCCAGCAAGCGCTCTGTCGTGTTGTCGACAAAAAAATCGGAGAGGTGAAATGTGTCAGCGACCTTCTGGCCGTACTTCTGTTCCGCCTTGGCATCCCGCCGCATGAAATTTTCGAGCGGTTCTTCGCCGGCTGCTGTGTATTTTTTCAGAAGCCGCTTCAGGCGAACGGATGCTTCGCAAACAACGCCGATCAGCACAAATGCATCCTGATAGACGTGCCTCAGAAGTTCCACTTCGGCCGGGTGACGGAGAGAGTCCAAGACATAGGCTCTGCGTTTTCCATCCGGCGGGATTGGGTCTTTAGTCCCTTTTGGCAGGTGAAGGCTTTCTGCTCGCGCATCCTTGATTTTGAGGATTAGCTGACGTGCAACGGCGGAATAATCGGGGTCACCGCCCGCAGTTTTTTCATTCCGCATTTCGTCGCCGAGATCCTGTAGTTTACGCGTGTACTGCAGACCGGTTGCCCTATCAGGGGCCGCCAAGGTCCTTTCACGTGCCATTGTTTTATGACATTACTTGCCTTTAGGATTTGAGTCGCGAACGCCCCGCCTGGCAGCGTTGGATTTGAAAGACTGTCTTTCAACGCTTCCGCGATTTCGGACGTGCCACTACCGACATGGCCAACCACGGCGAAAACCAGCTCATTGGCTGCGTGCTTTAAGACCAAACCTCTGGAATCTTCACTGCGTGGCGCGGGCACCGCACGGGGAAGTGGATTCTCAGCGGCGGACATCAAAACTTTCCATGGTATCGAATCATGCGTTATTCTCTCCCATTAGCGGAGACATCAATTAGATCGACAAGATTCTTCTTTTTTCGCATCCGCTGAAGAGTTTCTTGGGATCGTATCACACGCTTTCGTTGTCGAATCCACTGCCGCAATTCACATGGCAAGAATTCAATTGGCGTGCCTTAGTCAGACCGATTGAAAATTTTGCTACAAAAACCGCTTCAATGACCGAAAACGAAAGCGGCCGGAATTTCGATTTCGGCCGCTAATTCTTCAAATCTTATGGTGCGGAGAGGGGGACTTGAACCCCCACGAGATTGCTCCCGCTAGCACCTCAAGCTAGTGCGTCTGCCAATTCCGCCACCTCCGCAGGTGTCAAAAAACGACTACGAGCATTTTTTCACGGCAGCGCTCGAAAGTCGCCTCGAAGTTTGCCTTGTCCCGTTTGGTTTGAACGTCGGACAGATGCTGATCGAGCCTGAACGCGGCGTCGATCGAGTCGCGTTCACTCACAACATTATACCGATCAAACACGCTGCGCGTCGTCCAATCTCCGGTCTGCATCACGACCGGCTTCGGTACGCGCCGCGCTTACTTTTTCGGGGTTGACGGCGTCGGAACGGCCGGAGCCGAGGTCTTGGTCGGATGTCGCTGCAGCGCCGTCCCGCTGCTCGAACCGTTACTCTTCGTCGCAATGATCGACAAAGAGATTGAAGTCAGCATGAAAATCACCGTCGAGATCGTCGTCGCCTTGGACAGCAGCGTTGCCGAACCGCGCGGGCCGAACGCTGTCTGGGAACCCATTCCGCCGAATGCCCCGGCCAGATCGGCAGCCTTGCCGCTCTGCAGAAGGATCACGATAATCAGGAAGAAGCACACGATTACGTGCACTATGGTCAAAATGACTGAAATCACAACTTCATCAGTATAGCAGGCGGGTCTGAGATCGAATTTTAGCCCGGTATGCTTCGCGAAGAGGCGGCCGAATCGGGGACTCCGTAGGCCTGCAGAATCTCCCTGAGCCCGATCACGCCGGAGATTTCATGGATATCCGCGCGACTGACCACCGGCAGCACGTCCACGCCGCCCTCCCGCATCCGCTCGAGTGCGTAGTTAACCGGGTGATCGGGATGCACATACGGGTATCCGGCATCGGGGTGCAGCAGATCCCGGAGCGTCTTGGCTGCCGGCTCCGCAACTTCCAGATCGCGCCTGTTGATCACCCCGAAAATGAACTGTTGATCCCCGGACGGTTTCGCTGCGGTCGCCGCCACCGGCCATGAATTGCATTGCCTCCGATCCAGGAACAACCGGGCAGCATTGAGGTCCGTTTCCAACGGCAGCAGGGGATCTTCATCGCCAATGGTGTGCATCATGTCGCTGACCCGATCGCCGAAAAGCTCTTCACGAGACTCCCCGGTCGGCAGGTACACGCCTTCCTGGAGCGCCAGTGCCTCATAGATCGGCTCCCGCTGCAACTGCCGCGAGATGAAGAAGCTGATCAGGTTGGAGATCATCAGCGGCACGATAATCGCGTAGTCGCGCGTCATCTCGAAGATCATGATTACCGAGGTCAGGGGCGTGCGCACAATGCCCGCGAACGCCGTTCCCATGCCCACCAGGGCGTATGCTCCCGGATTTGCCGTCACGTTCGGAAGCAGGGAATGCGCGATGCCGCCGGTGGTGCCCCCAATCATGGCGCCGATAAACAGGCTGGGGCCGAAGATGCCACCAGCGTTCCCCGATGCGTAAGCGGTCGGCGTGGCAATGATCTTCATGACCGCCAGAATCGCTACGGTTGTAACGGGAATATCGCCGCCGAGGACTTTGTCCACGTAGTTGTATCCCACGCCCAGCACTTCCGGCTTCCACCAGCCAAACAGGCCGACCAGCAGGCCTCCCGCTACCGGTTGAAACCAGACCGTCCACGTGGGAAGCCGCTTGAAAAGCAGCCTGAGCTTCAGCAGCAGTTTCACAAAACAGACCGACCCGAGTCCGCCCACCACGCCCAGAATGACGTAGATGCCGAATTCCAAAGGGTGCACCAGTTGATAAGCGGGAACGTGAAATAGTGGCTGGTCGCCCAGGATCAGGTGCAGCACCATCCAGGAGGTTGCCGAGCTCAGGACCACGGAACCCAAAACGGGTGCGTGCATATCGCCCAGAATCTCTTCGAGGGAAAACAGTACCGCCGCGATCGGCGTATTGAAGGCGGCTGCGAGCGCCGCGGCGCAGCCTACCGGCACCAGCGCTTTCACGTTGGCCGGGCTGAGGCGGAAACGCCGGGCAATTACCGATGCGATCCCGGCTCCGATCTGAACGGAAGGCCCTTCGCGGCCCAGGGCGATGCCGCTGGCGAGAGAAATCGAGCAGCACAGGAACTTGCCGAAGACTGTCCGCAGCGAAATAAAGCCGTTACGGATGAAAAGCGCGAACTTCGCCTGCGGGATCCCGCTTCCGCGAGCGTTCGGAAAGTAGTCGTAGAGAAGATATCCGCTGACGAGCGCCCCCGCCGTCGGCACCAGCACTCGTCTCCAGGCGGCGCCGTTGGGTGGGTACATGCGGGCGGCCAGCCGCCCTGTCAGAAGAATGAAGGCAACTACGGTAAGCCCGACGAGCAGACCGATCACCAGACTCAGGACGATCATGATTTGATCGTCACGGTTCCGAAATCCGATCCAGTCCACCAGCCTTGCGCGGAACGGTAGTCGAGCCGGTTTCGCTTTCCCCGTCAATACCCAGGATAGAACGAGGCCAACGCTGGGCGAATTTTGGTAGGTCTTCTACTTCACGTTTGTGAAAATTTGACCCGCCACACAGTGCCTGCAAATGCGGCTGTAATGATGAGTACGCCGCCCCACAGTGCCTCCGCACTCGGCCGCTCTCCGTGGATCATCCAGGTCCAGATCGGATTCAAAACCGGCTCGATCAGCAGCACCGTCGCGGCTTCGAGTCCGGTCACTTGGCGAAGCGACCAGGTCAGCAGCACATAGGCAACGGCGATCTGAAAAATTCCGAGATAGAGCAGGACCGCGATGTCCGCAATGCGCGCATGACCGATCGGGAGCGCCATCGGCATGCAGGCGGCGAAGGCGATGAGGTTGCCCACGATGACGGTTGCCTCGGAAGAGTTCCCGTGTTCCGGCCGCTTTCCCATCCAGCGGAGCCCGGTCAGGGTCAGAGCCCAGGCAAGTCCGGCGGCAAGCGCCATTGCGTTTCCGCGGCTCGGATCGGGAGCGGTTGACGTGGTGGCGTCCGAGCCGGACAAAAGGAGAGCCGCGCCCGCGGCCACGATGGCAATCACCACCAAATCGATTTTTCGAATCGGCTCGCGGAGCACCAGCGGTCCGAGAAGAAGCAGGTACAAAGGCGCCGTGGACTGAAGAAAGATGGCGTTGGCCGCGGTCGTCAGTTTGGTGGAAAGAACAAAAAGGATCAGCGTTGCCGCGTACGCGAAGCCTGTGAGCCAGACACTCCGCGTCCAGCGTCGTTTCCTGGATGGGCGCGCGCCGGGCAGAAGCAAATAAAGGACAACGGCCGCGATTCCCGATCGGAACCCGGCTGTCTGCCAACTCGTGAGCGAGCACGCTTTGATCGCCGCGCCGCCCGTCGAAAACAGGATGGCTGTCAGGAACAGGAACAGTCGGCCTTTGGCTGCATGGGACAAAGACAATCTCCAAAATAACCCGGTTTTAGAAATCGGCTGGCTCATTCAGGTAACCCAGCCGCTGCGGCTACCATATAAGTAACTGGTCGCGCTGTGCACATCATCGCCGAAAATTCGGAGCGGTCGGCGGATGAGCCGATTGTCGAAGCGGAGATTTACCGCTGGCGCCCCACGATCCAATACCTTTCCCAGACGGAAGTGCATGTCTATGCGCTGTCGATCGGAGCAAGCGTACTGCTGAGTTTCTTTCCGTTCCTGATCGTGATGCTGACGTTGGTGCGCGACGTCTTTCATGTCCCGGCTGCGGAGAAAGCGCTGGTGCTCGCCCTCGGCGATTACTTTCCCGGCGATCTCGGTAACTTCATCGTCCGCAATCTGACCAAGGTCAACCACGGACGGTATCAGCTGACATCGTTGCTCCTGCTGCTCTTCACCGCCAATGGAATTTTCGAGCCGCTGGAAGTGGCTTTGAATCGCGCCTGGGGCGTCACGCGAAATCGAAGCTATCTCAGGAACCAGGTCCTGAGCCTGGGTCTGATGATTCTTTGCGGCGGTCTGGCATTCGGATCTCTTCTGCTGACGGCAGTGAACACCAAATTCATCACCATGCAGTACGGCCTTCACGAGGCCTGGCTGCCGTTGGTTCTCTTTAAGATTGCCGCGATTCCGGTCACTGTGTTGTCCCTGTTGCTGACTTATTGGCTCCTGCCCAACCGCCGCGTGCCCATTCGACGGGTTCTGCCTGTCGCGGTTCTGGTGGGGGTTGCGCTGGAGATTTGGAAATACGTATTCCTGTTTGCCTGGCCCTGGCTCGACAAGAAATTCACCAACGAATACGGACCGTTTTCCTATTCCGCTTCGATCATCGTGTTCAGTCTGCTGACCGCTTTGATCGTGCTTGCCGGGGCGGAATGGTCGGCCAGGAAACCGCTGGTCGAAAATGAGGAACTCACCGCGCGCGAATCGTGAGATTGGCGCGGCATTTCTGTTAGGTGGGCTCAGTCGTGCGGCGAAAAAAGCGCGGCGGCATGTCCCTCGATTTCCGCCATCGCTCCCGACTTCGCCCATTGCGTCCGCACGTAGGCGAGACCGAAGACAGCTCCGTTTGCGGCCGCGGATGAAGTCACTTCTCCCGCGGGCTTTTCTTCCAGGATCAGCTTCGCACCCGGCGCCGGGGCCGCGCTCTGCGATTCGATCCGAAAGCCCATCAACAGTCGGTTCACGTGGCCGCGCGAGCGGATGCGCTCGACGATTTCCTGCCCCAGATAGCAGCCTTTCTGAAAATGCAGTGCGTGCATCTGCTGCGTTTCCTGCGGCAACGTGTGCTCGGTGATGTCGCAGCCATAGCGGGGTACGAAGTTCTCGATTCGCACAGTCTCGGCATCTTCATCGGAGGCTGCAATTGCTCCCGCACCCTCGATCTTTGCCGCCGCTTCCTCTTTATCCCGGATTGGCCCGTAAATTCTGACGCCATAGGAGCCGGTGGAAGAAATGGCCGCGGTCACCAACTCTCCCAAAGAGATATGCGCGAACCGGTGATGGGGCGCCTGCATTTCGCAGCGCGCCGCGGTATCCGCCGCTTTCGGCCCTTCCAGACCGAATGAAAACGTAGTATCGGTGACGTCCTCAAGGGTGACATCGTCGGCAATAATGTACTGGTCCAGATGCTCGTAGATCGTTTTTCGGGTTTCCGGCGCCGTGTCGAGAAGAAAGTGGTCTTCGAAGCAAAGAATGCAGGCGTCCGCCAGAATATGGCCCTGGGCATCCAGAAAAAAAGCGTAGATTCCGTCGCCGGGCTTCATTTGCTGCACGTGGTTCGTAGTCATGGCGTGCAGAAGGCGCGCGCGATCCTCGCCTGTTACGCGAATCCTTCCGCGTCGCGAAAGATCCAGCAACGCCGCTCCGTTCGTCAGCGCATCGTATCCGGCAGTCGAACTCTCAGGCATCGTGTCACCATTATCGAATGAGGCCGGACCGGACCAAACTATGATTCACGAAGTCCTCCCCGTCGGGATGCTGGGATGCAATTGCTCCGTAATCGGCGACGAAATCAGCCGCGAAGCAATCGTGATCGATCCCGGGGACGACGTGTCCGATATCGTCGCAATTCTCGAACGCCACCAGCTCACCGCGAAGATGATCGTGATCACGCACGCGCATATCGATCACATCGGCGGCGCGGAAAAGCTGCGCGCGGCGACCGGCGCTCCAGTCTATATGCACGAAGCCGACAAGATGCTGAGCGACCAACTGGATGTACAGGCACAGTGGCTCGGCGTGGAGGCTCCGAAAGACCCCGGGATCGATCGTCCCGCACGCGAGGGTGATATCCTTCGCGCCGGCTCCGTTGAGGCGCACGTGCTGCACACGCCAGGCCACACTCCCGGCAGTATTTCCCTGTATCTTCCGCTGGAAAGCAGGCTCATCGCCGGCGACACGCTCTTTCAGGGAAGCATCGGCCGCACCGATCTGCCTGGCGGCGACATGGCCCGGATTGCTCACTCGATTCGGGGAAAGCTTTACACGCTCCCGGAGGAAACGATCGTGTTCCCCGGCCACGGTGAAACCACATCCATTGGTGAAGAGAAGCGGCACAATCCTTTCGTGCGCGCGTAGCGGCAGGACTATCGAGTCGCTTTCAGTTCTGTCATTACGCCGCTGATCAGATCTTTCGCGTCGGTAATCGATTTGGTGATGAGCTGAATGTCCATCGCGGGCTTCCCCGGCTGACGTGCGCTCTGGCAGTAAACGCCGTGCTGGCCTACCAGCACCAGCGCGTCGGTGAGCACGTCGAGCGTCACAGCAAGCCGTCCGCGCGGCACGCCCATCATAAACTCGTGCTTCTCCAGCTCCTCGCGGCGGTCTTCGTATACGCTCACTTCCGTATTCTAACGATCCACGCCCGATATTCTATGCAGTATGAGCATTCCCGCATGGCCGATTTCCGGAGCGCGCGAACGCGAACTTCTCGACGAAGTTCTCGCAAGCGATCGCTGGGGCGGATATCATCCCATCGTCGCCCGGTTCGAACAGGAATTCGCCGCCTTCCAGCATTGCCGCTACGGGCTGAGCGCGATGAACGGCACCGTGACGCTCGAGATGGCGCTCGAAGCGCTGGGCATCGGCCAGGGCGACGAAGTCATCGTTCCGGCGATTTCTTTCATCTCGACGGCTACATGCGTTTCGCGCGTCGGCGCCACTCCTGTGTTCGTCGATATCGAGCCCGACACATTTAACATCGATCCGGAACGCGTCCGCGAAGCGATCGGTCCGAAGACTCGCGCCATCATTCCGGTTCACTTCGGCGGCCCGATGGCGGATATGGATTCGCTGCTGCGAATCTCGCGCGAGCACGCACTTCCCCTGGTGGAAGATGCCGCTCATGCGCACGGCTCGGAATGGAATGGAAAGCGCGCCGGCAGCCTGGGCGCCTTCGGTTCATTCAGTTTTCAGAACGGCAAGGTCATGACGGCGGGCGAAGGCGGAATTCTTCTTTCGAACAACGAGGCGCTGATCGACCGCACGCGCGAAATTCTCGATATCGGTCGGCGTAAAGGTGAAGGCTGGTTCTTCCATTACACGCTTGGAACCAACTACCGCATTACCGCGCTGCAGTGCGCGGTTTTGATCGCTCAACTGGAACGATTGCCGGAGCAGAATTGCCGCCGTATGCGCAACGTGACGGCGATGCGCGAGGATCTGGCCGATGTCGCCGGCCTCCGCTTCCAACGCGTACCCGAAGCGGCGCGTGTACATACGAATTATCTGCTGCTGGGCTGGGTGGACGGCGACAGGGGCGCGTTCCACCGCAATCTGACGGCTGCCGGATATCCGTGCACACCGTTTTATCCGCATACGCTTTACGGCAATCCGCTTTATCGGGAACGCCACAACTGCCGGGTAATGCCCTGTCCCAACTCCGAGGCGCGCGTCACCGATGCCTTCTGGATTCCACATCGCGCGCTGCTGGGCGATGAAATCCAAACGGAAGCTTTGTCGGCTGCGATTCGTACGGCCGCTGAGGTGTAATTAGTGGTTCGAATGCGGCTTGGCAGGAAATAAGTCAACGAATAGACCATTCTTCTTTTGATATGGCCGCGCGGGCGCACCAACCGGCCAGATCGCCAACGCCTCCAATGCCGGGCAGATCACTTCCACTGTTGCGCCTCCTGCAAACCGGGCCGAAGTACGCGATTCGCAAAGGGAAGGGCGATACGGAAGATGCCGGTAACTTCGAGCGCGGGAAACCGAGACCGTTCGTCGCGCTCGCTTTCTATCGGCGAACTGCCTGCGGAACGCCCGGCAATATCAGGTCGAGTGTTCCCGTTATCGCAAATATCGGAAGAGATTTCCGGCCTCAATCTGAGTTTTCATCCCTGGTAAATTCGGCGTGACACGTAAGAGGGATGCGCGTCCTTACATCCATCGCCATCGAGAGCGGCAGCACGAGGGGTACCGGGATAGCGGTCGTGGCGACGTTGACCACGACCAGAGTTTTAAACTGAAGTCTTGTTCCGTAGATCAACCGCTATAAGATTGGTGGCGATTGCCGTGATTGCAGCGGCGTGGATGCGGGCCGGCTCGATCAGCGGATCGATCACCGATCCCGGCGGCAGCGCGGTCCTCAAGGCCGTAGTGGAGGCCACGCAAGTCGAATCGGGTAAAGTATTCCGCGCGGCGGCGTCGGCGAATGGCAACTACTCGTTGTCGAACCTGCCCGCCGGCACTTACGATGTGATGGTTCCGCCGGTCGGATTCAGCTACGCACGCCTTCAGAAGAAGGGGATCGCACTGAAAGCATCGCAGATACTGCGTTTGGATCTGCGGGTTGATTGGGGTGGCAACCTGGGCACGCCCGGTGACGATCCGCTGGTTTTCAATCAGGCGAAGTGGGCGCCGCGGGGCCGCCCGGCGCCGCGGACACCGGAAGGAAAGCCGGATCTCTCCGGTGTGTATTACGCCAATAAAGACACCCCGGAGAAAGCAGAAATGCTGCCCTGGGCCGATGCACTGACGAAACAGCGGCAAGCCGACGGCGCGGTCGGCCAGCCTTCGAACTTCTGCCTGCCCGGTGATCCGCTTCTCACGCTTCCGCTGTTTTATAAGATCGTGCAGTCGCCCTCGGCCATCGTGATGCTGTGGGAGGGCCAGCCCCCGGGCGTCCGCCAGGTGTTTCTCGATCAGAAAGATCATTCGAAGTCCTGGGGCCCGAGCTGGCTGGGACATTCGATCGGCAAGTGGGAAGGAGACACGCTGGTGGTCGACACTGCGGCGTTCAATGACCGGAGCTGGCTGGGCGTCTTCCCGCACACCGAGCAGCTGCACTTGACCGAGCGATACCGGCGTCCCGAGCTGGCGCGCCTGGAACGCGAAGTAACCGTAGAAGACCCGGGGACGTTTACCAAACCCTGGACAACGCGCTCGACTTGGGAGCTTGTACAAGGCGAAGAGATTCACGAGTACATCTGCAACGAGAATGAAGTGGATGTTCCGCACATGAAGGCCAAATGATGTCCTCTGTTACCGGCCGCCTGGTCGGCAAATTTGACGACGTTGTTCCTTCACGATCCCAGGCGTTGTCTTCATATGAACCCCATGTCGCTGCTGACCCGCGTACTTCGCGGCCTAATCCCAGGATTCAGCACATAGCTTATCGGGCAGGCAGCGTGGCGTTAAGCCGTGATATCGGAGAAGACATCGGCATCGGGCGGCAGCACATAGCCGAAGCTTCACGGCAAAAGAGCAGATCAGCGGCGCCGAGGTGCTCGCCCGCTGACGAATACCGAAGCTCTATGTTGTAGACCGTTTCCCGCGGGAGAACAGGTCAAGGGATTTATACAAAGGGCCGGCGGCGGACCGATGCTGTGGCCACTCTTCATAAACCGAACTGTAAAAGATCGCGAGGAGTACGATGAATTATGTGATGCTGCTGCTTGTTCATGAAGCGGCCGGCCGGTGTGAAATGAAGATCATCGGTGATCGTGACACGGGGAAATGCTTCGCGGTCGAGCCGAATTGAGATGAGCATTTCGTCGCCGTTTATCTACAGACCCGTCGCGACGACCCTTCTGACGGTTGCCGTGACGCTTGCCGGCGCCATCGGCTATACACAACTTCCCGTATCGCCTCTCCCTCAGATCGACTTTCCCACCATCCGGGTCAGCGCATCGCTTCCCGGCGCCAGCCCCGAAGTCATGGCCGCGGCCGTAGCAACTCCTCTGGAGAAGCAATTTACCCGAATCGCCGGAGTCACCGAGATGACTTCGAGGAGTTCGCTCGGCGGCGCTGTCGTGGTGTTGCAGTTCGATATGAGCCGCGATATCAATGCGGCAGCCCGCGACGTGCAGGCGTCGATCAACGCCGCTGCCGGATACCTCCCCACAAACCTGCCGAGCCGGCCGTCTTATCGCAAAATCAACCCTACCGACTCCTCGATCGTGAATCTTTCCCTGACATCGGAGGTCGTGCCGCGGCCGAAACTCTACGACATCGCATCCTCCGTTTTCGCGCAAAAGCTTTCGCAGGTCTCCGGCGTTGGCCAGGTGAATGTGGGCGGAAGCTCTCTTCCGGCGGTTCGCGTCGAGTTGAATCCGCAGCCGGTTTCCCGGTATAACGTCGGGCTGGATCAGATCGGCGGTTTCCTCGCGAACGCGAACTCGATCGGGCCGAAAGGGGAACTGCAGAACTCGACGATGACATTGCCTCTCAGCGCCACCGATCAACTCTTTGAAGCTAAGGACTACAGGAATCTGGTCGTGGTTTATCGGAACGGCGCACCCGTGCGTCTGTCGGATCTGGGACGGGTGATTGACGCCACCGAAGACGTGCGGAATATGGGGCTTTCACGAGGAAGGCCGGCGGTGATGATCTGGGTCAACCGGCAGCCGAACGCCAACATCATCGACACCGTGGATCGAATCAAGGCGTTGTTGCCGCAGTTCCGGGCAGCGCTGCCGGCGGGCGTCCGCCTGGACCTCGACAGCGACCGCACCATCACCATTCGTGCTTCCGTCAATGGCGCTCAGGTGAACACGCTGATTTCCATTTCCCTGGTGATCCTGGTCGTGTTCTTTTTTCTGAGGAACGGGTGGGCGACGTTTATTCCGAGCATATCCGTGCCGGTTTCGCTGATTGCCACTTTCGGAGCCATGTATCTTCTCGGATACAACCTCGACAACCTGTCCCTCATGGCGCTGACGATTGCAACGGGATTCGTTGTCGATGACGCCATCGTGGTGATCGAGAACATTACCCGTCACATCGAGGGTGGAATGCGGCCGATGCAGGCGGCACTAAAGGGAGCCGAGGAAATCGGCTTCACCGTTTTGTCGATGAGCGTGTCGCTCATTGCAGTCTTCATCCCCATTCTGCTGATGGGGGGAATTGTGGGACGCTTGTTCCGCGAATTTGCGGTCGTGCTGTCGGTTTCGATCGCGATCTCGATGATGGTTTCCCTGACAGCGACCCCGATGATGTGCTCGCGGCTGCTCAGGACGAAGCATGAGCACGGACGCCTTTATAACTGGACCGAGAGCATTTTCCAATGGGTTATCTCAACTTACGCTTCCGCGCTCGAAGTCGTGCTCGACCGCTCCGTGCCCGTGATGCTGCTCATGGTGGCGACGATCGGCGCCAGCGTGTATCTCTATATCAAAGTCCCGAAAGGGTTTTTTCCCCAGCAGGACACCGGACGTCTCTCGGGGATTGTTGAGGGACAGCAGCACATCTCATACCGATCGCTGGTGGAGAAGGCGGAGTGGTTTGAGCAGCAGGTACGAAGCGACCCGGATGTCGAAACCGTCGATATGGTGGCGGGCACAAGCGGCGGCGGCTTCGGCGGAAATCAGGCCCAGATCTGGCTGCAACTCAAACCGATCGGCGTTCGGAAGAGTACGGTAGACCAGGTGATCGACCGCCTGCGCGCGAAGACGGAAGACATGCCCGGGGCTACGCTCTACCTGCAGGCCAATCAGGATATCCGCATCGGCGGAAGACAGTCCAACGGCGAGTATCAATATACGCTGCAGAGCCAGGACTTCGACCTGCTCAGCGAATGGGGTCCGAAAGTTCTGCAGCGGATGCGCCAGCTTCCTCAGATAGCGGATGTCAGCTCCGACCTGGAGAATTCCGGTCTTTCGTCGAACGTGGTGGTGGATCGCGATACGGCATCGCGTCTCGGCCTGACCGCTCAGGCCGTCGACAGCGCGCTGTACGATGCGTTCGGCCAGCGGCAGGTCTCGACGATGTACAAATCCGTCAACCAATACCATGTCGTGCTGGCGCTGGAGCAGCAATGGTGGCAGAGCCCGGATTTTCTGGAGAAGATATACGTCCAGACGCCGCGGGGCACCGATGTTCCGTTGTCGTCGTTTGCCCGTTTTGAGGAAGGGATCACCCCGTTGTCGCTTCCTCATCAGGGGCAGTTTCCCTCCGCCACCATGTCGTTCAATATGCCTGCCGGTGTTGCGCTCAGCGATGCCGTAACAGCGATCGAGAAGGCGGAAGTGGAAATGGGTATGCCCTCCGCCGTCACGGGCAAATTCGCCGGAACCGCGCAGGCATTTCAGGACTCCCTGTCGAGCCAGCCCATTCTGATCCTGACCGCTCTTTGCGCGGTTTATATCATTCTCGGGATCCTGTATGAAAGTCTGATCCATCCGCTGACGATCATCTCGACCCTGCCGTCGGCCGGACTCGGAGCGCTGATTGCGCTTGTGCTGTTCAAAACCGAGTTGACGATCATCGCTTTGATCGGCATCATTCTGCTGATCGGGATTGTGAAGAAGAACGCAATCATGATGATCGATTTTGCGCTCGCTGCCGAACGAAATGAGGGTTTGTCTTCGCGAGAAGCTATTTTCCGCGCGTGTATGCTGCGCTTCCGCCCCATCATGATGACGACCTGCTGCGCGCTTCTGGGAGGCATGCCGCTCGCTTTGGGGAGAGGCACCGGCTCTGAACTGCGCCGGCCGCTGGGAATCGCGATCGTGGGCGGTTTGATCGTCAGCCAGATGCTGACCTTATTCACCACACCCGTGATCTATTTGTCGCTCGATCGCCTGCGAGTGCGTTTCGGCCGCAGGCAGCCGGCTCGGTATCGGCCAGGCATTCTCATTCCAGGCGGACTCGGCGATCGCGCCGATTGATAACGCGAAGGGCGCTGATGTGTTGAGAATCGCGGAATTTACGCTGTTGGCTTCCCGACTTCTTCTGGCTGCGGTCTTCCTTCTGGCCGGGGCCGCTAAACTCATTGATCCCCTGGGGTCGCGCAGGGCTTTGCGTGAGTTTGGCCTGCCGTCGATTTTGGCGCGTCCCTTGGTGCTCCTCCTGCCATGCCTTGAGCTTGCCGTCGCTTTGGCTCTGGTTCCCGCGCGTCTGGCTTGGTACGGAGCCCAGGGCGCGCTCGCGCTGCTCACTGTTTTTCTGATCGCCGTCGCCGTCGCGATGGTTCGCGGACGCAAGCCGGATTGCCATTGTTTCGGACAGTTGCACTCCGCGCCCGTCGGTCGATCGGTGTTGATTCGGAATATGGTTCTGGCCGCGTGTGCCGGCTGGTTGGTATCGAGAGGCCCACGGGAGTCGGGACCCGATCTGTTGGTGTGGTTCGCCACCCTCGACGTTCTCGAACGTAAGGTAGCCATCGTCGCCGCATGCGCGGTTGGTTTCCTCTTTTTACGCCTCCTCTATTCCGCGCGGCCGAAGACCGAGTCCCTCGAATCGCAGTTGTTCCCGGACTCCGATGATGACGAATCGCCGGAGGAACGTCCCGCACGGACGCCGAGGAGGCGGACCGCGGCGGTGCAGCCTGAAAGCCCCGATCCCGCCCCAAGTGGTGCAATGGGTATCGGTCTGCCGATTGGAACACCCGCTCCGGAATTCGAACTGCCGGCCATAACCGGGGAGAAGGCTTCATTGCAGTCGCTGCGCAGCGAAGGTAAGGACATTTTGCTGATATTCACCAGCCCGTTCTGCGACCCGTGCCGGGCTCTTGCCCCGAACCTGGTTCGTTGGACGCGCGAGATGAACGGACTACCGAATGTCGTTCTCCTCAGCCGTGGCACGGCGCAGGACAATCTTGCCAAACTGAAGGAAGTGGGGACTTCGCGGGTGCTGCTTCAGCCGGATTTCGCGGTCGCCGAGGCGTACGACGTCAACTCGACTCCCAGCGCCGTTCTCGTGGGCGCGGACGGCCTGATCCGGAGCGAACTCGCCGTAGGGGGAATGGCAATCAAACAACTGCTTTCCTCAGCCGCAAAACGCGTGAACCCGCAGCCCGAACGTACGAAGCAACTTTCGATCACCTGAGCCCGCTGACGAATAAGATGACGCGGCGCGGTTTCATCCCGGTGAAGCCACCCGGCCCGACCCATACGCAATGTCCGCTCATATTCCCACTCCTGAATTCGGATCGGAAGATTGTTCGCGCAATAATCCGGTTGTGGAGGAGTTCGAGAGTCTTTCTGAAAAGCTGGCGCGGGTTGTTCGAGAAGCGACTGCGAGGATACAGGGCGCTCGGTTACATGATTCCCGAAGCCGATACAGCCTCAGGCTCCGCGGACTCGCAAGCGACACTGAATGATCGCGCCGACTGGTGAGCTTGAATAGCGGACTTGCCGCCGGAATTACCTTTTCTTCAGGAGCTTCGAGAGAGACTCGCCGCCGGCCCGCCTGCGCAATGTGTCGAGGCGCGTATCGCTGCGGACTCCGGGCGCAAAATCTGGTCCGTAGGCCTTTCGCAACGTTCCCACCAGCGTATCTCCGCGTTTGTGACGGATCTCGCCGTCAAGATCGCGACATCGGTCGTCCAGCCCCCGATTGCTATTCGTTACACCCGCCACACGCGACCGTTCAACGGTCGAGCCGAGACGACGAATATTTGTCGTATCAACCTTGCCCGCATATTTCTCCCTGATGCCGTTGGAGAAATCGTAGTGGTCTCTCATGCCTTTGCCTATACGCTCATGATACCGCCGCTCTCGTCGGTTCGCCTTACGTGCGCTTATCAGGCGAATTCGGTCGGGTCGCTCGCAATGGCAGACCACCAGCATTTGGCCGGCCTTGGAACTGCCAATCGTCAGGAATCTGCGCTCGTCCTCCGAATGGTCGGGATCGTCCAGCGTAACGGCCATCGGGTCGTCGAAAACCGTAACAGCGTCTTCGAAAGAGATTCCGTGCTTGCGAAGATTGCTCCCTGCTTTCGCGTCATCCTACTCAAAGCCTGTCGTTATGGCCAGCGTCGATCAGGGCGTATGCCGGAGCGTGATGTCAATCACCTGAGAGCAGGATAGCTCGGTCCATTTTTTGAGAGCTACGCTGCTGCCTATCCTTCGAAGTGTCCGGTAACGATCTCGAAGGATGGACTTCGATCTCCTGCTTGCGAATCGGGATTGACCTCGGCATTTTTTTTTAACCAGTCCGGTGGCGGCTTCGATGCCGTCCACCGCAAGGGACCTGAAGCCCGCCAACATTCTGTCACAAAGCAAGGTCTAAATCCGCTGGATTTCGGTCTCGCGAAACAGAGCACTACCTCATGCTGTCGGGCGTTTTTTTTCGCTGACCGGGATTGATCAGGGCTGCTTGACGCGAATTGTTTTACGTAGACTTCTTCACGAGTGCGGTTCCCCACTGAAACGAGACTTGCAAAGCGAGTCCTCACGCCAGCCCGGCGTGTTTAATTGCGAGGACACTGACGATGAAAATCCGTGCCACTCTTGCTGTTATTTGTCTTTCGTACCTTTCCGCGCCGCTCATGGCGCAGATGCGGATTGGCGGGGGCACGCGCTCCTCGTCGTCGCTAAGAGGCGTCTACTCTCTGACGCTCACCGGACGCGACGTGAATGCCTTGCTGGCGTTCGCGAAAGTGCTTGACGGCATCGTCGCTGCCACCTTCGACGGCCAGAGCAAAGTGACGTTCTCGCTCACCAACAACACCAACCAGGCATCCGGAACCGCAGCTATAGGGAGCGGCGACACCGCAAGCCTCTCGCTCCAGTCCTTCAACGGCGGCAAAAACTACATTGTCACCGGCCGGGATGGCGCTTTTGTTTACATCCAAATATCCAATATATGAAACGACTCGCCTGGAGCTCTTTGCTTCTGTTTATGGTGGCTACCTGGCCCGCCGCCGCGCAAAGCTGGGATACCAGCGGAAATGGATTGCTGAACGGCACGTATTACTTCCGCCAGGTCATGTGGCTCGGTGGGTATAATTCCGCCAATGATCTTCAGGAAGCCATAGCGGTTTACGGCAGCATCGTTTTCGGCGGTAATGGAACCTATACTCTCACCGCAAAGGCTGCCGACGCGGCCCTAAACACGGTCACATCGATTACCGGCAGCGGCGCCTACACAATCGCCGCCAGCGGCTACGGTTACATGTCCACACCGCTCCAATTCGCTTACTCCCAATTCGCGGGCGATCAGATCAATTTGCTGGTATCCCCGTCCAAAGTTGCGATAGGGAGCACCACCGATAACAACACCGGCTATAATGACCTGTTCCTCGCAGCGCCGGCGCCCACGGCGGCCACATTGCCGCCTTCGTTGCAGGGCACATTTTCCGTTATCGGTGTAGGCGTTCCCGCGCCGACCCTTGACCTGATCCACACGCGCGCTTACTCATTTACTATGACGGGCACCAGTAACACAGTCACCACCACGGCCCTCACCGGCGCCCTCGGATTGAACACCACGGCGATGACGCAGGCGGCTTTCTCCGGGGTGAAGTATTCTGTCAGCGCCGGCGCCGCGGCTGTGACATTCGGTAATGAACTGACGACCGCTGATCTCGACAGTAACCTGATGTCCGGCACCAAATACTTCTATTTCTCGCCCGATGGTAATTTCTTTTTCGGTGGCGATGCCGAGGATACCGACTTCATCGTCGGCGTGCGCCGGGGGTCCGGTGGTTCCTTCGCTGCGCAGACTCTGTACTACACAGGCGGTTTCTTTCAGGACAATTCTCAGTTCGGCATTTGCGACTGTGCCTGGCTCAACAGCACCTACGGCGGATATGACGTTCTCACCGATGCGAACAACGTGGAGATTCTGGCACATCAGCGGGATAACGCCGTGGGGCCGCCACGCGGCAGCTTCGTGGCCGATTCCACTTACTCCGAAGTGCCAAACGTGTCGGGCAGCACGCACAGCGATTTCTACTACGAATACTTCTTCGGCCCGGGTGGCAGATTCGCGATCGGCTTTGCGAATGAGAGCTCCGGATTCCTGGGGATCGAGGTCCTGATGGAGGGGCCTGGCTACACGTCGGCTCCCACTTCCTCACCCTATGTCTATCCAACCGGGATCGTGAACGCAGGATCCTCCGTCCCCTTCACCGCGGAGTTCGCGCCCGGAGAATTCGTCTCGATTTTCGGAGCCAATCTGGCAAGCACAACTGCGACAGACCCGGCTTTCCCCACTGGCCTGGATGGCGTGCAGGTGCTGGTGAACGGAGCTCCGGTGGCCGTCAGTTACGTCAGCCCCGGCCAAGTCAACGCGGTGATCCCGCTGGACATCGACACCGGCACTGCCTCGATTCAGGTGATCAACAGTTTGGGAACGTCGAACACAGTAAGTAACTACGTGGGGGAGACCCAACCCGGCATATTCAACAGTACAACTTCCACGCCAGCCGTTTTCCATGGCAATAATACGATCGTCAGCGTTTCGAACCCGGCCATGGCCGGTGAGGAATTGGCGGTTTATCTGACGGGCCTTGGCATGCTGGACTCCTCGGGCGACGCCACCGATCTCAGCTACATGTCAGTCGCTTTCTCCGGCGTGACAGGTACCATTGACTACGCCGGCATTGAGCCGGGGACTCCACTTGCGCTCGGGGCCGGATACCAGATGAACGTGACCGTGCCGAGCGGAACGAGTTCCGGGCTGAATGACCTGGATATCGGAGGACTGGGCAGCTACAACGGCGAAGCGCTCATTTGCGTTACCAGTTGTGTCGACTCGTCGCTTCGAAGCGGAGTCCGCAGCCGGAAAGCTGAAACTACTCGATCCGCCGTGCGGCCTCGCTTCCCCGATTCACCCAGGGTTGCCTTCCCGCAGCGTCCGGAAACGCATCAACCCTAATTAACGGAGAGCCACCAGTGCCGAAATCGGCGAGTGGGTGCTTAGTTGATGAGATTTTCCGCTCTTTCAACCGGATTGTCTCGACGGTCAGGCGCTCATTCTTATGGCGTATCCTCGATACGAGGGGTAAGAATCTTGAAAGTACTTGTTATCGCAATCGTTATAACGGTCGCCACATGTCTGTGCGGTTGCGCCAGACTCCGGGGACCGGGATCTGGCCAGACGGCGACGGTGACACTTAACGACGGGTCGACTTTCAACGGAACCATAACGAGCAGTTCGACCTCTTCGATTTCGCTTCGGGCCGCGAACGGCGAATCCCGCACGATTCCAACGAGCCAAGTGGAGTCGGTGCAATATGGCACGGCGCCCAGCGTAAATCCGCCTGCCGATCACCCCGCAAAGTAAGCGGGGACTAACCTACTGCCGCGCGCGCGAATTGCGACATCGGCCTCCGAACGGCATTAGGCGCGTAGCCAGTTGGATTATATTCGTGTGCCACGGTCCGTGACTGGTGGCTCCCGCCGGGCTCATACGTCCGATGTCATCTTTGCAGGTGCGCGATTCAGGCCTGGCTGGTCGCGAGGTGGTTCGGCAGGCCGAGTCCGAACCGAATCCGATCGATCTCCTGCAGAGGCTTCAGAAAGACAGGTTCTTCCAGTGGCCAGAGCTGCGCGGGCGCGGCGGTTGAAGCGGAGGCGAGGAGGAGACAGTTGACGGCGCGTCGCGCCGCCTCGTTGGCGGCTTCCATGCAGGCGATGTCGGTGTAGGTGCGCACATAGTCAGAGGCAAGAAAGAGGTTTTCGAGCTCAATCTGGGCTTCCGGCCGATATTGCAGCGAGCCCGCTGTGTTGATGAGCAGCGGCTCAGCGTTGGTGGCGTTGCCGGGGTTCGGAAATTCGATGTCGGGATCGAGAAACCAGGAGAGCAGGTTGGAATCTTCGATGGAGTTGGCGCCGCCGTCATTAAGGTGCTGCTTGAGTTGGGTCCAGACCTCTTCTTTGATTTCCTGCGCGCTGCATTCGCGCGCGGGCTTTCCATAGACGTTGCCAGGAGTATCCCAATCGGAAATGTCGACTGAAAGGATGCCGCGCACACGGCCATCGCCGAACCGGGAGAAGTCGGTGTTGGTCCAGAACTGTCGCTGGGAGATGGAGGTCAGGGCCCAAGGAGAATTGAGATAAATGGCGTGGCCATTGACGAGAGGCTCATCTTTCGCGAGATAGAACTGGATACCGTTCATCCAGCGGGTTTTCAGCTGGCCGAGGTTGGCTATTGAAGGCGCGGCGCGTTTGAGATCCTCAGTGACCAAAGTGGCCATGACTTCGACAGGCATTGCTGCGATATAGAAGTCCGCAGTGATCGGCGCGCCATTGACAATTGCACCGGTGACGCGGTGGCCGCTGGTCTGGATTTGAGTGAGAAGGGACGCGGTGTGGAACTGAACGCCGAGCTTCTGAAGATATTGAGTCCATGGAGAGATCCATACGTCGCTGGTGGGCCCGGAGAGCAGGCGGTCGAAAATACCGCCTGGCGAGATGAGGCCATAGAGAAGCTGCAGTTGCGTGATACCCACGGTGCGGGTGCTGCTCTCTTCGGCGCGCATGGCGACGAGTGAGCGGGTAACTCCCTCTCCAAGGTAGGCCTGGTAGGCTTGGGATTTGTTCGGAGCGTCTATGAACTGCCACCACGTGCTGTTTTCATATTCGGCGAGGCGGCGCTCCGGGCAACTCGTTGCCACCTGCAGGAGGCGGTTGACGAAAAAGAGCAACTCATCGAGCGGGACACCAAGAGGTGTGAAAAGCTCAATGAGAAAGGCACGCAGATCTTCCAGAGTAGCGGGATAGCGGGAAAGCCAGGTGATTTCGGTTTGTCCGGCGCGCGCCAGAAGCATGCGCGTGGCGACCTGGAGATTGTCATAGGCGCTACCGTGAGCGCCGTATGGAATGCGGCGCATGGTGTCAATCACGTGTTTGTAGAAACCCGGGAAGAAACGGAAACCATGTTCGCCGGGAAGCGCCAGGTGGCCGCTGGTCGCGGAATCGGGGACGGGAATGCTGCGGGCTTTCCCGCCAAGCACTGGTTTGCGTTCGTAGACGTGGACTTCGAAATTACGTTCCGCGAGTTCGTGGGCGGCGCTCAGGCCTGCAACTCCGCCACCGAAGATTGCTACAGTTTTTGACACAGGGCCATTTTATTCGATTGTCATTCAATCCCGGTGAGTGTTAACGCACAGTCCCGCGCAAATGTTGGGCGGCCTCAACGGCTTGGGCCGACGGATTTTTCGGCCGACCAATCAAGTGCGAGGCCTCTGGAACAAAACCTGCGAACTCTCCTCGAGCTCCGCGCGGCGTCCGGAAATGGACTTCAGTTGGACTCCAAACCTGAAGTCTGTACGGTCTCCCTGGCTATAAGTATTTGAGGAATTTGGTCGGGCCGCCGGGATTTGAACCCGGGACCTCTTGCACCCCAAACTCCCTCGGAAAAATAGCGCAAGCGGTCTGTTTTCAAATGCTTAACCACAAATGACTTGCTTGAGGCCCTGTTGAGGTATGTAGATATTTGTGGCTCTTTGTTGCAATGGGCCACTACATTATCGTCTACAGCCGGACCGCTTGCCTCTTCATCTACAAACGCCGTGTTATTACTGGAAACTGATCGCTGGAAGGATTCGCGAACCAGACGAGGATGAATCGAGGCGAGAGTGCAAAGCTGCACATTGCTCGATTTTTAACGCAATCCAAGGGGCGTGGTCGAATCCAGTAGCATGACGATTACCATTCTTGACCCTTTCCCTTGCTCGCAATGCCCCATTTGCAGCGGCTCAGCCATCTCGGACACTCTGAATTTTGATCGGCGAACGATCATGGTTACATGTCGTGTATGTGGGTGGCATGAATACTTTTGGCCAAATTTGCCGAGGAATCCCGCCGGTACAGGTGCCGGTCATTTGCCCTCACCGATTTTTTAAATTCCGGGTCCTGACTCGCGAGAAAGCCTAAACATCAGGTGACCGGGAGACGGCGCGCACACCAGTAGTGCGGATCGCCAGTAAAAAGCGCTGTCTTCGTCATCCCACCAGGTCGGCGGCACAGCCGTCAGGTGATAAGCGGCCTATGTCGAATCGAGTCGCGCCAGAGTTTTCAGAACGCAGATACGCCAGCAGTACGCAGCAGTAGCCGGGAGAATAGCGGAGGCCGAACGAATTGAAAATCGCCGTCTGGAATTCTCTGCCGGTCCAGCGATGACCCGGCCACTGCGCCTGAATTTCGCGAAGCTGCTTGAAGGACAGGAACGGCGCCCGTCCAATCGGCGGCTTCTCTCCGACTGCTTCCGCTTCTTCCGGCTTCAAAACCCGCGATTTCGGTATACCGGTTCGTTGCGTGCCGCGCAGCCATCGGCAAACCGTGGGCTGGGAGACATTCAGCTTTTTCGCGATGTGATTTTGTGTAAAGCCTTCAATCGCCATTGCGACGGCAGCATCACGGCGGCGCGTCAGCTCTGCGTCAGTGGGTGTGAGTGCGGGTTGTACGAGCGGTGTTTGCTCCCATGTTCCCAACTTTTCCATGCCGCACAGTTTATCGCAGCCCGACCCCACTAATTAAAGTGCTTCGCCGATATCCGCAGGTGGAATTTCCGACCGTGTGACGAAACCCCAACTTAAACGCCATGCTGAAACGAAGGCTCCCACGAATTTGGCTATAGCGGAGGCGTACGGTCCGCCTTATCGTTCTTCTTTTTCTTCCGGCTTTTTGTTTGAGATTCTTGCCGCTGACTGGCATCACGCCCCAGACCGGCCCGCATGAGCAAGCGCCGCAGGGCGGCTTCGTCGTAACCGGGCTTACTGCCAAAGCCCGTCTGATTGCCGACAACATTGCCGGTCTTGTCAACCAGCACGAACGTCGGATAGCCCGAAATTTTAAAGTCGCCTTTATCTTCCGGCCCGTAGACCAGCGTATAGGCTACAGGGGATGAAGATTGAATGACCTTCTGCAAAGTTGCGAGGTCTGCAGCCGCTGTGTATTGGACTACAACCAAGCCCTGCCCCATATATTCCTGATGCAGCCTTTCTAAGGTCGGCATTGATTGGCGGCACGGTTCGCACCATAGCGGGGCGTAGACCAGCAACAACGGGTGACCCTCCATCTCCAGTGGTTTATCGCCCACCTGAATTGCCATGTCGGCCAAATTCAATTTTCCTGACACGCTGGCGTCGAAAAACAGGTCAGAACCACCGATCACTTGGCCAAGGCTGCCTTCCTTGCCGTTTCTGGGTACGGCAAAGGTGAAGCGTGATTCCGGAACCGGCGTGTTCAGTTTCAGCGAATGCTTCACCGAAGTGAAGTCCATCTGGCACCACGCCCCATTGATCATGAGCCGCGCCGAAAAAGTCGATTTCAGCTCAATACCTGACTTCTTGTCCAGCCACAGCGTCCAAACCGGCTCTTGATAATCGCCGCCGCCAAACTCCCCTTGGCCCGATCCCTGAACTATCCAACAATCATGCTTTTGGCCATCGAGCATGATCGTCTCTTGGCTGACGATTGCCGGCATCAGCGGCATCAATGCCACTCCGGGCGCTATTGGCAGCCCTAGACTGGACACGGATAAAGTGAGATCCATGACTGCCGGAATCTTCCCGTAGCTCTTGGTGTCAGTGTCATAAATCCACGTCCCGCCCGTGTCTGAAACGAGCAGGTGGTTGGCGATCTGTCCTTTGCTCTCTATGCGCAGCCTGTCCGGATTGGCAAAAACAACGGAGGTGCGATCAGTCAGTCGCTTGCGGGTTGCGGCAAATCTGACTTCAATCGTGCGGTCGAGACTAAATTGAACCGTGCGGTACTGCTTTAGCGCAGCTTCTGCCTGAGAAAGCAGTGCAGCGGGGTCGGGCGGCACCTGCGCCGCCGCCGACGCAGCGACAGTCAGCATAGCTAAAAGGCCCTTACCCGTCGTCATTGTCTTGCCTCCGGCTTCCGGTGTCGAGTTACTGGAAAATGTTGTATTGAGGTGGCAGATAATTGATGCCGGTGCCCACCCAACTGCCATCCGGTTGCTTGCCGAAGGACGCTTGCATGGTTTGGTCAGTCGGTCTGTTTCCGAAAATGACTTCCGCCGCGCTCGTCAGTTTTACGTGTGTTTGACAGGCCGCGGTCGCCGTGGTTTCAGATACAAGCAACAGGTGTTCGCATCGCTCGACGACGATGTGGCCCAGCCTGAGCACGGATCCGTTGAAGATATTTTTGGGCAGTTTGTCCGTCCACAGATAAACATATACATCCTGCTGGATATCCGCGCCGTTCGCACGGCCCTGCATTTGGACGGGGTCTGTTTCCAAAGCCCCGTGGATGACGTCGGGGCTGCCACGAGCCAGCGAGGCGCTGAAGGTAAATGTCGTGTTCGGCAGCATACCCACATAGGGAGAGAACTGGGTGACGCGTATTGTGAAACGCGAAGGGCCGCTGCCGTTTCTTTGGATAGGCCCGTTGAAGGTTCCGCCCCAACAATTGTCGTTGGGGCGGAAAAAACCGTTTGGATCATAGGAATAACACGTCCGAAAAAATCCGCTGGCAAAAGGAGGATGGCCGGCGTTAGTTGCGAGATTGAGGGTGTCATTCCAGCCGCCATATGGACTGCCCCCGGCAAAGCCCCGGCGACCGGTGAATTGTCCGGAGAAGTTGGGGAAAGTTACGGTCAGAGTTTTTTCCTGAAGGTAGCCTTCTTTTAATGCACGCTGGACTCCGGCCATTGTCCAGCGCTGCGGCATTTCCGCCCCGATCTGGCTGGTCAGGGAACTGGCATTGCTGCTGGCGATGCCACCGGCTTGGGCATCGACCCATTTCTGGATAACAGCCGAGGCCGAGGACTCCGTCAAAGCCTTGCTGCACCCGGAAAGAAAAAGACTGCCAGCCAATAATCCGGGCAGCATTCGTGTAAATGACCGCAGCCGCTTCGTTGATTCCATAACCGTTCCTTTGCTGGCCGAAATCCGCAGAGCCATGATTCGGCGGGTAATTATTTGACCGTGAAATCCCACGTCAGAGCCAGCATTTCTTTGCCGCTGACGCCCGGCATAACTGTCCGGCTCGGCAGCACCACGGCGTATTCACCGGCTTCCAGAGGCTTCATTGGTATCAGCGTCAACAGGTCGCCTCCTCGGCTTTCCGTCTGACAGGTGATCAAGTCTTGCTGCAAGTCGAGGGTCTCGGCCGTCAGCGGATTGCCACCCGGCTCTTTGTAGGACAAGTGGGTAGTGCGAATAATACGGGCAAAATCCTTGGCTGCGGGCTGAAGGCGCAACAGCATGGGCGGCGAGAGTTGCACACCGGAACTCTGCAGCTTGCTTTGGCCGGTGTCGATATTGAAGGAGAAGGTACCTTGAGCCAGAGTGGTTTCACTGCCCAAACCCAGCAGATAGTCGACCATAAAGCCCTTGACGGTCTTTTTGTGAAAGACATTGATCGCGGCCATTGCACCCTGCACCGGCAGACCGCCGACGACGGGCAGAGTCAGCAGCTTTCCTCCGGCAAGGCCTGCCACACTACCGGCCACCTGCTGCCCGGCTGCGGAAATGGCGGTGTCCTTCAGGGCCTCTTGGGCGGTGTCGGCTTTACTGGGCAAAAATCGGCTTTGCGCTGTGCGCAATGTCAGCGTGGCTTGAGTCGAGCCGCTAAGGACGGTTATGCTCTGGCCGTAGCTACTGCCGATAAAAGCGGCGGCGGTCAGGCCAGCGGCCAAAAGCCGCCAGGACAGGCGTGGGTTGTGTACAGCCGCGAAAATTTCAGACATGGACGATCCCCTTTCTTGGGTAGGCTGGAGATTTTGTCTCCATACTAATGGTGTCCATTCTAATGGTCTGTAGACTGGAAATGCAAGACCGCGTGCAAATGGTTGATAATGCAACTTCAACAGCAGGTGGGATTGCGCCTAAGAGCCCTTCGGGAGCAGCGCGGCTTGTCACAGGAAGCGCTTGCCGCAGCCTGCGCTTTACACCGAACCTATATCGGGCTGATTGAGCGCGGTGAACGAAGCCTGTCTATTCCGACAATTGAAGTCATCGCCAGTGCTTTGGGAGTCAGCCCGGCCCAGCTTTTTGAGCAAACGGACATTGACCCAATACCCGCTTCGCCTAAAGGTAGGCGGGAAACTCCGACCTTGGGGAAACTGGCCTCCCACGTGGCGACGATCAGACAAGTTCTGATTGAGGCGAAACTCATTGACCAAAAGGGCTATGAAGAAAGATTGAAAAAGCAGGAGGGGAAATAGTCCCGCGCTTCAGCTGCCTCAGCGCGATATATAGACGATAGTCCTCAAGAAGCTGAACAGCCTGCTTGGCACTTTTGGGCGGCGCGGATTCGGGTGCCAGTATCAAACGAGGCATCGGCGAGACTAAACCGCCGGTAATTCCATTGTCGTGGGCGAGCCATAAGGAGCGTGTCGATCGCGTATACCGCCAGTGCGCCAACGGCCTGCAGGATGTCAGTAACTGCGGGAGTGCCCGGACACGGATAGCGATCATCATTTGCCATGTCGGGAAATAGGCAGCCGATGCACGGGCCTTTCTCTTCCTGAATGAACACATACCCGTGGTCTGCATCGGCTGAGACCGCCGAGAAAACAACCGGCACCCCCAATGCGCGGAAATAGCTGCTGGCAGCGACCCGTGCCGGGTTGTTGTCTACCCCACAGACAGCCACATCACATGACAGATCAATTCCCCCCGCGACCGCTTCTTGAAACCGAGACGCAAACCCACGAATTTCCGTGGCCGCGATGCACTCGGCCTGAAGATTCTCAGCCAGCGCCAGTGCCTTGTATCTGCCGATGTCTTTCGGATAAAACCGCTGGCGGTTGAGATTGCTGGCCTCCACGACATCGTCATCGAGCAGCGTGATTTTGCCGAGGCCTTTACGGCAGAGCGTCGGTGCGATCTGGGAAATGATGCCGCCCGCGCCGATACACAGTACATGGCTGCGAGAAAACTTCTCCTGATCAAATCCGGGGATCTTCCGCTGCCGGTCTTCAGCTCCCAGAACCGGCGTCCCTTTAAGCCATATAGATGTCTGCGAGGCGATAAATGGACTTTTTGTGGTCATGTTTTTCAACTCCTGTGCCGTAGATTTCGATTTCCGGGGTGCCGTCCAGCCGCACGAAACGCACAAAGCCATCGCGGCTGAAGATTGCCATCACGGCTAAATGGCCCGCCGCCTCAAGGCGCTTCTGGAAATTCTCGTCGATACCCGAGGGTTGGGTTGAGCTGGGTCCGTTTCCGGGGTGGCTGTGGAAGTGAGCGAGCAGCCGGTGCCCGAACTGCTCCAGCCTGATGAGAACTTTGTGCGTCGAGCGCACATCTCCTGTGACGCCTCCCACGGTGCGCTTCTGGTGCTCAAATTCTGCCCACTGGTCGAGAACCAATGCGCCCGCCAGTTCTGTACCTGTAATAAAGAAAAATTGTTCATTGCGGTCGGCGGTAAGCTTTTTGAAGCTTTCATAAAGAAACAGCGAACTGACGGCATAGCGGGGCTTTTCACTGCCTGCCGGTGGCGGGATCAACGCTGTTTCGATTTCTCCGAGTGTGCGCAGGAAATCGCTGCTCTGGCGGATTTTGGAGAACAATTGCACAAGTTTCCGGCGGTTGCCGTTCTGTGCCGCGGCAACAAAGTTATCTAGCTGCTTTTGCCGCAATACCGTCAGGCGCTGCCGCTCCACTGCTAAATGGCCTAAAGCTTCTGTTCGCATCTTGTTTTTTCCTCTGTAAAATTCATTGCCCCTTTCAGTGCGCGGTATCGCTGCCGAATCCGCGCTTCAGCCGTCCTGTGATATTCCGGGTCCAGTTCAAAACCAATGAACCGCCGCCCGGTATTGAGACAGGCGATGGCCGTTGTGCCCGATCCCATGCAACTGTCGAGTACCAGTTCGCCGCGTTTGGTGTAGGTGCGGATCAGGTACTCAAACAGAGTAAGGGGTTTTTGCGTAGGGTGAATGGATCTTGTCTCTGAGGCTATATGCAAAACGGACCGTGGATAGCGAAAGCCGGAATTGACTGTGACCACGCCACGCACGTGGGTGTTCAGATTACGGAGGAACTGTGGGCCCTTGCGATTAATGTAGGGGCGTACAGCCGTCAGTTGTGGATGGTATCGAGGCGACCCGTCAGCAAAAATTAAAATACTTTCGTGAGCATTCAGGGGCGCGTGTTTGGCCCGGAGATAACCGTTGGCAATTGATTTTTCCCAGATCCACTCATACCGCAGCCATTTGGGATTACTCATCCCAAGCCGCTTGTCGAAGGGACAGCGGGCCGTCAGGGCAATCGCCCGTTTGTGTCTGATGATTCGCCGGTATTCGGACCACAACCGGTCTAAGTCGATGATTTTGTCCCAGTTGTTCTTAGTGACGCCGTAGGGCAAGTCCGTCAAGATCATATCCACGCTTTGATCGGACAGATGTTGCATTCCTTCCAGACAGTCGACCCGATAGATGCGGTTGGTCCGCAAGCGTTGCATCATGATGCGTAAGCCTCGCTGATCAACCGTTCAATGGTGATGATTCCCGAACTCAGGTCTTTGGGCTGGCGGCCCATATGCACGAGATACCAGCCATCGCCACGGTCGACAAAACAGGTCCAGTGACCGTGGCGGCGAATCTGTTCCGACGGGCTGTAGAGATAAAACTCCAGATGGCCGCTTCGCTGTTCGGTCACATAGCCGCAGAACACGGCGCGGTCGGTCTGGTAGTTGCCGCGATAGTGGTTGCCCTCCCGCACCCAGCCCCGTTCCTGCCAGTAAGGAATGTGGCGGCGTTCAACCGGGACGGAGGGGCCGCGCCCCCGCACCGCCTTGGCGATCAGATCGCGCAGCGATGCGGAGGCAGACCGATTGCTGATTTCCCTTACGCGCACAGCTCCAGCACCCCGACATCGGCTTTGGTGGAAGCGAAAATCTTCTCGCCGTCATTGACCTTGTCGTAGATCGACTCGGCCGCCGCAAAGAACGGATCGTTCGGACCCTTGGACAAAAGATAATCCTTAAGGCCCAACTGGGTGAGCACATCCCCGGCGGTAGTGCCGGACTGGATTTCCACGTCGCGAATCTGGCCGGTGCCGGCCACGACAACTGATAGCTTCTTCATCGTTTTGTTTCTCCTGTTGGTATTTGGGAACGACTGTCTGTTCCCTAAACGAGTAAAGCTGGCTGGTGTAAGGCGGGAACAAAAAAGAGACCAGAAAAGATTTCTGGTCTCGAAATGCCCAACGGCGCCGATCAGAGGTCGGGCGCGGGCACTACTTCACTTAATCCTCCTTCGGTAAACTTCTCGTCCAAGGCCACGGTTTGACCCGATGGCCCGGCAGCCGCTTCCAGCTCCGAGAGCCGGAAGCAGCAAAACCTGCTTTCGTGCCGGACAAATCCCCAGAAGACGAAATCGTCTTTCTGCGGCTCTCCAGCCATGACGTACCAGCCCTGTGCGGTATCCGAAAGCGTGTAATGGATAAACACATAGGGTTCATCCTCGTCATCGATTGCGCTGATCGGCGGCAGACGCGCCCGCAGATCACCCGGTAGTAGTTCCATTGGCTTACGTCGCCTCAAACAGCTTTCTGGCCTGCTCGAATTTCTCAAGCTGACGCCGTTTGTTTTTCAGGTCTTCCTCGCCCTCGGCGATTTCCGCCTTGAGCTTTTCGGCCTGTTCTAACACCACTTCCACTGGCGTCTTTTTCTTCCATGGTTTGCGCTCGGCTGTCTGGGGAGCCGCCGGTGTTGTCGTCTTGCCCGACGTTTGGCCGGGCGTTTTCGGTGCTGGCATTTTCTGAACCTCCTTGTGGTTCCTTGCGTTGTTTGCTCACCCACTTCTGCAGCCGCGCGATCGCTTCGCGCTTGACCGGGAATTCCACGTGGGTGTAAGTGGAATGCACTCTTGATCCGCCCGAATGGCCCATCAGCGCCATGCGGACATCCTGAATTACTCCGGCCTCCATGAGGCGCGTGTTGAAGGTATGGCGTAGATCGTGGATTCTGAAGTGGCGCAACTCGGCGCGCTTGAGTGCTCCCAGCCAGCCCTTTCTGATCCACGACAGAGGTTGGCCCCGCATGGTGAACACGATGCCGTCTCTGTCGGTATCTTTTGCCAGAATCCGGTAGAGACGAGCAGTCAGAGGAATCTCGCGGCCCTCGCCCTCGATGGTTTTGGACTTGGTGACCATCAAGAGTTTGCGGACGAGGTCCACGTCTTCCCACCGCTGACGGAGCACTTCGCCCCGCCGCATTCCGGTATCAAGGGCGCAAATGACGATCCGCCTGAGGTAATCCGGCAACGCGTCAAGCACCCGGCCTTCCTCTGAAAGGGTCATGACCGGTCGTCTCAGCCGCCGCTCCTTGACCAGCCGGAGGCGGGTCAACGGATTGGCCTGAATCAATTGCTCATCCACAGCCCAGTAGAGAATGTGCCGCAGTGTGCTTAGAGACCTGTTGACCGTGGCATCCGTCAGTTTTTTCCGGCTCATGCGCCACGCCCGAAACTCGGTGGCGTGATTGCGGTGAAGTCTGATCACCTGCATGTCCCCAAAGAACGGCAGGATGGCCTTGATGTGGAAATAGTGGTGCCGCCTGTAACCCGGATCAGCCATGAACCGAGCGCACAGTGCAGCCACCGTAATGTCCGGGTCGTACTTGACGATCTGGAACCTTCGCGCGTTGATTTCCTCTTTGAGTTTCTGCTCGATGGATTCTGCCTGACGTTTGTTACCGGTTCCCGTGCTGGATTGGTGGCGGATTCCATCGACGTAGAAATACGACCACCAGACACTGCCCCGTTTTAAGAGGCTCACATCGTTTACCCTCCTTTTGCTTGTTGGCGTTCAATCCAGCGCACAACCTGAGCCTCAAAGAAGATCAGTTTGCTGCTGGCCCCGGAGCGGAAAAACGGGAGTCCTTTGGGTATCCACGTGTTCCGAATGCTCCAGGGCGAGCAGCCAACAAGGCGGGCGACTTGGCCAATGTCGAGGGGCTGGCCGAGGCGGTCTCCGGCAACTGATGCCGCTGGTTGGCCACCAGAGGCAACAGGTTGGGTCGGGTAATGCTTAGGGCAGTGCTGCCCTATGGGAGGCCGCATTATCTCCAACAATTCCGCGACCTTCGGACCTTTCCGAATCCCCGACTCCATACCTCGTAATCGCCTAATGACCATGCTCATTCCGATCTGCTCTGCCAAGCAGCTTCGACAGCCATCGCCTCAGGAACCTCGGCAACCGCATATACAGCCACCAAAGAAAACCGATGAATAATCCGATCAGCATGAACTCAAACATTACCTGTTGATTGGTGAGGAGAACCTGAATCAGGCCGAATAGGAAAACCACGGAGAGAAGCAATAGGAGTATCCCCGGCAACATCGACAACAAGGTGAGCAGACCGGCAAACCAGAAGGGCACGCGGGGATGGGGCGTGGACAGTTCCCGCGATCCGCACTGAGCACACACTTCAGCAGAGCGCGGGTTTGGATGCCGGTGCGGACAGAGCTTGAAATCGTAAGAGCGTCCGCAGAAATTACAGAACAGCGGCTCGCCGGTGGTTATGCGATGGCAATGGTTGCAATAGCGCATGGTGGTTTAAATGAGCGGGAGCGCTCTGTCGCCCGTGGGCCGAACCCACACGGAAGACCAGAAGCCCGCGCGATTAATGGTTTGAAAATCAGAAAGCCAGAACACTTTGTCCGTCTGTTTGGCGATAACGGAACCGATCTTTTTGAGTCGTCTCGGAGAGGTCGTAATCACCAGCACCCGGAACTGCGGCTTCCTGAATAACCGGGTGAAGTCGCCAGAGACGGCCAACTGGAGATACTGGCGGGTCTTCTGCTCCCAGACCCGCATGGATTGGTGACCGAGATCAACTTCCAGAAACATGGGCGGGATACTTGCAGGAGAATGCAGTTCAAAATAACCGTCAGGCACCAGTCGGGAATGTTCGCTCAGCGCCTCGTGAAAGACTCGCCAGCCAACAAAGCGCGCGCCTATGGGCAAGGGGCGGAATTTGGCAATGCAGTAAACCTCGTTGATGCGCATTTGGTGATCGACGTACAGGTCGCCGACAAGTGTCTTGCCGTGGCTTCGGCTGATCGGCCTATACGCGGTCTCCGCCAGAATGCCTCCCTTTTTCGACAGCGTGTAGATGGCTTTGCGGCCGGCAGCAACGCTGCCAATGAAAAAGCGGTTGAGCAACCCGGCGCGTGTCAGTTTCAGGAGGCGTGTGTTGGCGCGGGTGGTCGAGCGGAAGCCCACCGCAACCTTTGCCAGTTCCCGGTCGATGATCCGCATGGTGGCAAGTTCGGTAAGTAGCCGCACGTCCCGCTCCTGCAGGATCAGTCCGGTCTTCCGTCTATTCCCAGCCATGGAGTACCTCCTCGGTCCGCTGCCCGGCCTGTTGGCGGCGGCCCCGGATTTCCGCCTCTATTTCCGTCCGTCTGCGCGCCCAGCGTGTTCGGCAGCGGTTATACAAATCCGCGTAATCAATTCGCGGTTCCGCCACGTTTGGCACAACGGTTTCCCTGAATCGTTCGTGGCCGCTTTTGACCACCATGTGGCGCTTGGGCAGGTTTTTCAGAAGCTCGGCAAGTTTTTTCCCGCCATCCAGCGCCGAGCCGATCTTGTCGGCGTCAGTGCTGGAGAGCTGAAAAAATATATGAGTTCCTACTGAGAGAATGGCGGCGCGCATTGCCGGAGGGTACTGCTCCATGAACTGGTTTGCGGATACAACGGAGGCCCCAAACTTGCGCGCCTCTGACAAAAGCGTGTCGAGGCCCGACCCCTGATAGGCCACAAGGTTCTGGATTTCATCGCAATAGAGGGTGAATAGTTGCCTGCGCCTTCTGGCAAACAAGGCGTTTTTCAATTTGGTCAACAACAGGCTGCCCAACGTGGCGGCCTGTTCCCCGAGCCTGCCCTTATCCAGATTGAGGATGATCCAGTAGCCGTCATCAATGGCCTGCAACAGGGAGAACGAAGAACTGCGCTGGCCCAAGATGTGCCGGAAACGCGGATCGGCGGTGAACCCCGACACCTTATTAAGGATGGCGTCACGGTAGACGGCCTGCATGGCCTCGCTCTGCTGATCGAAGCGGAAGCGGAAATAATCGGCAATGTCAGGATTGCTGGCCTGTCTCAGGCACACGGCGCGGAAAGTCTCGTTGGTCAACAAGGCTGTCAATTCCATGAGGGTGAGGTTGTTGTCGGCCAGCAGGTGCAAGGAGTTCCGCAATAATTCCTCGGTGCGTGCGCCAAGGTGATCAAGATGCCAGCGCGACTTCAGGATTTCTGCGAACTCCGCAATCTGCACAAACATCTGTTCGCCGGGTCGGTGTTCCAGTACATTGAGGCCAATGGAGAATTCCGGGTCCGCGGGTTCGATCACGATCAGTTTGGCGCTGAGATCCATGCGCCTGCGGATTTCCTCCTCTGCGATGAGCTTGAGCAGGAACGGCATGGTGTCGCCGTGGAGATCGAAGAAGAAAAATCCGCGGCCTGACCGCACGTCCTGACCGGCAAGATGACGGAGGAAAAACGACTTCCCTTGACCAGTTTTTCCCAGGATTGCCAAATGTTCTGGCCGCTTGGCCTGCGGGATGGTGACGCGCCGTCCCGTGGCCCGCTCGTCGACGATCTGCGCGCCGAGGTCAAGGTTTTCCCCGGACGCCCTTTGGGGAGCCAGAGTCGCGAGCCGATTCCATGTGCGGGCGATCAGTTTTTCAAAAGGTGAATTCATTTGTGCTGGTTAACCTTGTTTTTCAGTCGCCACCAGATGGCGCAGTAGGGATTTTTCTCGACCATGCGCTTGACGCGGTCGTAGATGGCGGGACGGGTGACGTGTTCTTCGCTGGCAATGTCGAGAATCGATCTGCCGTCGATGATTTTCATCCATGTCCGCCGCTCAATTTCGTTGAGGTTCTGGCATACCTCGTCAACGAGTTCGCGGTATTCAGGGTTTTCTTCGGCCTCCGTGTACAAGGGAAACTCGACGATGGCCGGGGGGAATTGAATCTCCGGACGACCGTTGCGACGGATCAGATTGACCGATTCAACGGCACCGTCAATGCGGCGGTATTGATGAAACTGGAACGCTTCGCTCTCGATGTTTTCCATGTTGGCTGTACCTCGTGCCTGATGCACAGCCCGATGATGCGGTCCACAAGGTGCCTTCGACCAGTGGCACCCCCGTCGGATTCTGTAACGCTTACTGGAATCCGATCAGCGTTGCCGGAAGGCGCTCGAATAGAGGGCGTGTCTGATCCACTCACGGCGCACCCGAGGATTAAGACCCAACTCAGGCGTCAGGGCCAGCAGTTTGGCGGTCGTGGCCTGATGGCCGAAAGCGCCGGAAACCGCGACGCTGCGACGCGCCATTTCAGACGCGGCCAGTTCGACCGCTGGGCTGTCGACGCCGAGTCCGCAGGCTGCTGTCCAATTCAAGGCCATCGAGTGTTGCAGGCTGGACTGGGAATAATCTTTCTCGACCTGCTCCAACATCTCAAGCTCCCGATCAAAGCTCAGCTTACCGAGCAGCCCGACATGACGGTTGCCGGTCATCAGAATGTGCGCCATGTTCTCAGCCTCGGCCTTGGCATCCATGGCGGTCACGGCGTTATGGAACGCCTCTTCAGCCGATTCATCCTGTCCCATCTGGAACAGGGCCACGCCGCATTGGCGATAGTGTTCGGAGCCGAGGAGATCGCCGATTTTTTCTGACGCCTGCCGGGCGAGTCCGAGAAAACGTAGCGCGGTTGCAGGGTCGCAGGCCAACAAACAGGCATTTGAGGCGATGAGGCAGCATTCGGTCAAACTCCGCAAATCTTCGGGCTGGCTCCGCTCGTTGTAGGCAATATGCGCCAGATTGATCGCCGCCTGTGCTTCCGAAAAGGCACTGGAGCAATACCCGCTATGCACGAACAGCCAGCCCAATCGCTGGCGTACAAACGCCAGCAGCCGGAGACGATCCACGCCTGCTGCATAGCCGATCAATGGCAGCAATTTTCGAACACGAGCAACGCGATCCAGAAAGGTCGCGGATGCGTCGGCCACGATAGGTCCGATTTCATCTTTCATGAAATCAATGCGCTGTTTCTGTTTTGCCGACAGCAGTACAAAATCTTCGTGTGGGCGAATAGCGAGACGGCTTCGGATGGATTGGGTCGGCCTCGCAAGCAACATGTCGAGAGAGTCGGAAACGGAGTAAAACCGGAGCGCCGAACTCTTGCCCCGAAAGGCGAGCTGGCGGATGTGTCCTGAATCGGTACCGAATACTGCGGCCAATCGAGACACTGGCACGTCATGCTGGCGGAGCCAGTAAACCGCCGGGGCTAAATCCGCCAGTTTTGGCCTGAGGTCAACCGGCCCTTCCCGTGGATGCGCGTACTCCATTGCGTTCCCGTAACCAGCGTACTCAACCGTCAGGCCGCGACTTGCTCGCCCGGTTCCTTTTTCTTTGGCGGTGCGAAGTTCATGATCAGCAGTTCGCCGAATCGAGCGCCGGATTCCCGCTGGGCGGTGTAGTGGATTTCGATTCGCTCCATGCGGAATCGTTTGAATACCTCGCGCACTTTCGGATGGTCATCGAGAGACAGAATGAACTTGCCTTTGAGGGCCGCGAGACACAGGTCCATGGCCCGGAAATCGTCTTCCTTGAAATTGAACTTGTAGAGTTTGCGGTCCCAATATGGCGGATCGAGGTAGAACAGCGTCGTGGGGCGGTCGTACTTTTCCAGCACCTGCTCGTAGGGCAGGGATTCGATCTGTACCCGGGCCAGCCGGTGATGAGTTTCTTCGATGGCTTTCGGTATCCGTTCCGGGTTGAAGTTTGATGGCTGGGTCACTCCGTAATGGAAATGCTGTTTGATTACCAGCCCGCCAAAACAGTTTTTTTGGAGATATAAAAATCTGGCTGCTCTTTGGATATCCGTGAGTGTCGCCGGATCGGTGGCGTTGAGAATGTCAAACCAGCGGCGACTGGCGATCATCGAGCGCAGATACCGAACCAGTTCCTCGTAGTGTGACTGGCAGCAGCGGAAAAAATTGACAACTTCATAGTCTTTGTCGTTGAGCACTTCGACCTTGGAAGGCTCCTTGCGAAAAAATACCTGCGCGCCGCCAGCGAACGCCTCTACGTACGCCGTGTGCTCGGGAAACAGAGTGATGATTTTGGCGGCCAGACGATTCTTGCCGCCGATATATGGAATTGGACCAATCATGAAATGTCCTTTCTGTTATTGATTGAAGCGGGGTGCTGTAAGGCGAGGGCTCAGTGATCAGCGGCAAACAGTCGCTCCGTCTGGACATAGAGGCCGACGGCAAAGGCGTCGAGAGCACAGACTTGCGATTGTTTGAGCGCGGCCATCGGCCATATCCGCAGCATCATCTCCCTAACTTCGCCCCGCGTTTTCAACGCCGGATGGGCGAGTGCGTTCAGAATGGATTTGCCCGGCACTTCCCATAGCGATATCCCGTTTGCCTGACATTGTTGTCGGACGATGTTATGCAGAACTGACCGCCTGATCTCACCAGAGACGTATTCGATGGCCGCAGACGGACAGTCGTTCTCTGAAAACACTTCTCGAATGAACGCCTCGGCGCTGGCTTCGGCCTTATTCGGATCAGACGATAATTGGCGAACCCGCCGACCTTCAAGATGGACGCCGGAGAACAGCGCCGTCGCCACACCCCGGCGCTCAACCCGCACGGCCATGAGCCGGGGATGCGGTACACCGTTACTGCCATTTGCGCCGTAAGCCGATAGGTAATCGTGGAAGATTCGAGCCGGACGGGCCCCACCTGGGGGAGAGGAGACGGCACGCCGGTAAGCACATAACAGTTTGGCTTGGGAGTATTGGGACGCCAGTACGGCGTAATGGGGGGCGGCCTCGGGTTCGCCGAGTAGGCGGGCCAGACAAAGCGCGAAGTATTCGTCGGGACTGGAAGGCTGGAATCGGCTGTGTAGGCTTTTGACGAACTGATTGAGAATGTTCGTCATAGTTGCCGGGGTGAATGGTCGAAAAGGTCTTGTTGTCCAATCCCGGCCAGTCGGTCTTCCTCGGCTCGAATCTCGCTGCGCAGAATCTCATAGATGTTGGGGAACAGGAATGCCACCGGGGTGCGCAGAACGATTTCCAGCTTCAAGGCCGTAGTCAGGGTCGGCAGCACGCGGCCGCGTTCATAGCTGGATAATGCGCCGTGGCTCTTGTGGCCGAGCAAATGTCCGACGCGCTTTTGCGAGTAACCTCGCCTTCTGCGAAATGATGCGAGCCGATTTTGGTTTTGGTTTGTTTGTTGATCTTTCATTTTGATTTCTTTCCTCCTTGTGTGGGAACAATAGCAATTCCGTCAAATCGCACAAGGAGGGAAAATGTGTGGATTACCTGACCGATTTCCGGCCTTCTGTGGACAAACTGCGGGTAACGGGTTTCTGAACCTTGCCCGCTCGCAGCCTGAGGTCAAACTGAATACGGCGGTTTCGCCGGGCTCTTGCCGCTCGGCCCCGGACGCGATAAGACAGCCCATCGATCAGAAGAGCGCGAACGAACTCGATCAGGAATTGGGCGAGGAAGTCTACAAACATATCGGGTCATGATGGCGCTGGATCGGAAAACTGAAAAGGAGGGAAAAAGCCGTGCCGGAACAACTGTTCTCAGGTACGAACTTTTTCCCTCCTTTTCAATTCCGATTTCTGGAGGTAAAGTGCGATGGCTATGCAGGATCAAACGCCCATTGCCATTTCAGACCTCTTCCCCGATTTCACCAAACAGGAACTCGAGGAAGCAGAAGCCAATCTCAGGCGCTACCTCGCCGCGCTTTTGCGTATGAGCGACCGGCTGGCCAGCGAGGGCTGGTCAATCAATGACCTTGTGGATTGTCGGTTTGCCGAATCCGGCGATCAGCTGTACCATTCCCACCTGCCAAAGGTCGAAACCCACAAAAACCATTAACCATTCCCTTTCATCCACCATGAAGCAATATTTTGCCTACATCCGGGTGTCCACAACCCGACAGGGCGAATTCGGCGTATCTCTCCCGCAACAGAAAGACGCCATTGAACGCTACGCCCAGAGAAACCAGTTGGAGATAACCCACTGGTTCGAAGAGCAGGAAACGGCGGCCAAACAGGGCCGTCCCATTTTTGGCACGATGGTGAAGCTGCTCAGAAAGCAACAGGCCTGCGGGGTCATCATTCACAAAATTGACCGCAGCGCCAGAAACCTCCGCGACTGGGCAGACCTCGGGGAACTAATCGACCGGGGCGTAGAGGTCCACTTCGCCAACGAATCCCTCGATCTCACATCACGCGGTGGCAGGCTTTCCGCCGATATTCAAGCTGTTGTCGCTTCTGATTTCATCAGAAACCTCCGCGAGGAAACCAAGAAAGGCATTTACGGCAGGCTCAAACAGGGCTATTACCCGATGCCGGCACCATTAGGCTACCTCGACAATGGAGCCGCAAAGCCTAAAACGCCTGATCCGAAGATCGCCCCGCTGGTACGGCAGGCCTTTGAGCTTTACGCCTCGCGCCGTTTCAGCCTGAGGACGCTCGGGCCGGAACTCCACCGACTCGGCCTCAGGCGGCCCGACGGAAAACCGTATTTGCGTAACCGGCTGTCAAAACTGCTGAACAATCCTTTCTACTCCGGCCTCATTCGGGTCAAAAAGACCGGCGAGCACTTCGCCGGAGTACATGAACCGCTGGTTTCGCGGGCGGTATTTGAGCAGGTGCAGGCCGTGATGGCAGGAAAAACCAACACGGTCGTAAGAAAGAATGACTTCCTCTACCGGCGCCGTCTGCGCTGCAAAGGCTGCCAATATTCCCTGATCGGGGAGAGGCAAAAGGGTATTACCTACTACCGCTGCCACACCGAGACTTGCCCAACGGCCTGTGTGCGCGAAGATGCCGTTGAGTCCGCGATCCTTAATGAACTCGCTCGTATTCAACTCAGCCCCGCGGAGCGGCGCTATCTTCTGCGTGAACTTGAGCGGATGCGCGGCGATGCCACTGGGCAGCGGCAGGCGACCGTTGCGGGTCTGAAACTTCGACTCTCACAGGTTGACGATCGCATCGGCCGCTTAACGGATGCCTTCATTGACCGACTGATCGAGGAGGCGTTATTTGAGGCGCGCAAAAAAACGCTCCTCTCGGAGCGTCTTGATCTTCAAGCCCAGATCGCCAACTGGCAGGATGGGAAGCGTGATGCCAGCGAAGAGGTCGCCCAATTCATCGAACGCGCCGATAGCGCATGTTTGGCCTACAAGAGCGGAACCGTCGAAGAAAAGCGCGATCTGCTGGATGCGCTGACATCGAACCGCATCATCGACGGAAAGATCCCGGTAATTATGCTGAGTTTGTCCTTTCGTGCAATCGCTGAACGTCCGAAAAGTGCTGATGGTGCCCCATCAAGGGCCGCCCATCGAGTTTGGAAGCCTCTTATAGCTCGACTGAAGAAGATGTTCGAGTCTGCTCAGGGCTATAGAAAATTGGGGAAAACTTCCGAATTCTCCTGAGCAAATTCTCTCAGCGTTGAGCGGAGAAAGTTTCTATGGGGAGGGAAAAGGTTCGTCCTCACGGACCTTCTGTTGTGGTGCCCCAAGACGAGCCACCCATCTCACTTGGAAGCCTTTGCTGTCCCGTCTCACCGACGTACTTGGTTGCGGAGTGGCCGAATCTGCCGCGCAGAAATGCCGCCCATGACTCGCCTACCGGCGCGCGTCCTCACTCTAGGGTTATTGATCCCGACCAGCTTTGGCCGCCGCCCGAAACCTGCCAAAGCAATGGCCCGGAATTTCCAGTTGACTTGATGCCGACGGAAATCTGGCCGTGGGCCGGAACAGTTGTTTTACCAAACCAAGTGGCGATGTCGGAACTGTAGTCCGCGCCGCCGATGCTCATCTGAGTTAAATTGACCGCAGTCCCGGCAGTTTCCTGAACGTAAACAGTGTAATACCAAGCCCCATCCGAAGATTTGGTCACAGGGTTGGGCGAAAAGCTGATGCTGAGATGGCCGGCAATCTGACCGGCGCCGATCCCTGCCGCTTTGTAGGTGTAATTTTCGGGTAACCAGTTGTCGCTGGTAGTATAAGACCAGAGCGTGACATAGAGCATTCGTCCGTCGGTCGGCAGGTTGGCAACTGTCCCCGAAAGATTGGTTCCTTGAGTTTGGCTGTAGATATCCTGAGCACCGGCCGAATTGCCAACGTACAAGTAGTATCCCTGTATGGAGGTGCCGGTATTCCACTGGAATGCCTCTGAAGACCCAGACAGAGTCGAGCCGCTGGCTGGAAAAGTCATCGAAGCCGGAACCGGGACAGTGCCTATACGAGCTGTCGTATAGGTGTAGTTGTTGGGGTGCCATCCGTCGCTCAGATGAGACCAAAGTGTAACGTACAGAGTACGACCGTCCGTTGGCAGGCCGTTTAGGGTGAACGAAGTGCTGGTCCCCTGATTCTGGCCATAGATATCTTCTGATTCAGTTCCGTTGCTGCCTACATAAAGAAAGTACTCGATGGCTCCGGAAGCTGTCCACTGGAATGTTACGGCTGCACCTGATAGGGTTGAACCCTGGACTGGGCTCGTCATCACGGACGCGGAACCTTGATTTGATTGCGTAGTGAGGATGCTACTTGGTCGTCGCAGGCCGACATTTGCCATCCTTTGCAAATTTAGATAATAGCCGTCGTAGGCACCCGTGGAATCTATAGACCAATTATCCATGGGGAGGACGAGGGACCAGTTTCTAGAATGAGCGGCGGCGGCTGAGGGATCTCTTATCTCGAAATGAACATGCGGGCCAGCACCGGGATTCATAATATATCCCAAGATCGTTGCGCCCGGCTGAACACAGTCATTGACCTGTACCTGAACATTGATCAAATGCATGTAGATCGACTGCAGCGTCGTGACTGTTTCGGCCGGATACGAGTAGCTCTGGCCATTGGAGCTGCCGCTACTGGTTGGAATATTGAAATTGCCTGTGTGCTGGATAACAACCACGTACCCGAGAGTATTGAGGTTGGACACCGCCACGACAGTGCCGACAGCGGACGGGTATACCGGTTGGCCAAGGGCTTGTCCGGGTTCGTTTAGAATACTCCAGTCTTCGCCGGGATGGAATCCGCCGTACTGGGAAAGATAATTACCAAAGCCGTTTGATGGCACACCCCAAACAAATCCCCGACTCGAGTCATCGATGACGGGCTTAACGAACGAAGTAGCGTTGGGGCATGTGGCCCCTGCGGCATTGCCGACAGTCAAAATCCACGCAATTGATAGTATGGAGTCAAATCTCATCCGATTCACTGTTTGGCTGACTACCATACCACGCTTCGCGTTCGGAAACAAGGCGAAGCGCGGGGGAAATGGCGCGTCTGTATGCTGGATTTGTCGAGATTATGAATTTAGATTATATTTATAGAAGAATTAATTCTATGAAATGCCGCAACGTCTTAGAGCATCTCTTATAGTCTGCACTCTATTGGCCTCAATCGCTGGTGTTGTATGGGCTGCGCGTTTTCGAACGGCGGTAATCAGTACCTCAATTAATCCATCTGCCCCGCCAATGTCTTGGAGTCGGTACACGAGTAACAGTGCCAGCTACAGTTTTTTCTATCCGGGATCGTGGCATGTTGTGCGAACGGGGAGTGACGATGCTGACGTGGGTGTCGATCCCGATCCTTCGGTTTGTTTTGACATTGGGTGTACGGCACCCGGCATCGTTGTGGAGATGCTCCGGGGAAGTAACGCTAAGCAGTTCGAGTCCGGGATGTCTTCACCGACAGAACACATTAGCAGGACATTGAAGATTGACCTACCTGGCAAGGATATTACTGGTTTTCTATTGCAAATTACCTCGGGAGGAGCGCTCACGTGGAGAGAGATATTTCTGATCCCGAAGGGCAGTGATCTCTTGGAAATATATGCTCGCGATACTTCTCCGTACGATGAGGTCGTCGGAGAGATTTTATCGACTATGTCGGTCAAGCAGTGACTCCAAAGTTGCGCGCGGCGAGCTTTCCGAACCTGAAAGAGATTTCGCGGGGACCGGGGTGTCTGATGAATTTCTTGCCCTAATAGAATAGAGGGGCCGCTAGATTTTGACTTCGGGTGCTCTCGGTGGTGGTCACTCGCGCGGAATCCGTTCAGAGTTTACATCTCCAAATTCATCTACAGCGGCTTCGCGGGAGCCGTGGCAGTCTCCCCCATCTGATTGAAAAATTTGGTCGGGCCGCCGGGATTTGAACCCGGGACCTCTTGCACCCCAAGCAAGCGCGCTAGCCAGGCTGCGCCACGGCCCGAATCTTTCAGTTTACACGCTGCGCCTCTCAGCGCCGCGCGTTCCCCTTTTTTTTGTTGCGACTGTATTTCCGCTACGACGCCGGCACCGGCTCGTCCGACACCGGCATATTCTCCAGCACAAACCGGTAGCCGATGCGCGGCTCCGTCGTGATGAACGTCGGCTTTGATCCCGGCGGCTCGATCTTCTTCCGCAGTTGGTTGATGAACACCCGCAGGTACTCGATCTGATCGCCGTACTCCGGTCCCCAGATCGCCTGCAGCAGCCGCCGGTGCGGAACCGGCTTATTCGCCTGCGAAACCAGATAGCGCAGGATATCGAACTCCGTCGGCGTCAGCCGCACCGGGATGCCGTTGGCAATCACCTTGCGCAGATCGAAGTCCACTTCGAGATTCGGCGTCGAAATGTGCTTCGGCGTAGTATCCGTCGCAAACCCGGTTCGGCGCAGCGCTGCGCGGATCCGCGCCATCAGTTCGTCCATGCTGAAGGGCTTGGATACAAAGTCGTCGGCGCCCGCGTCCAGCGCTTCCACTTTGTCTTTATCCGAATCCTGCACCGAAACGATAATGATGGGCACATCCCATCCGTTTCGGATCCCGCGGCAGGTCTCGAGACCTCCCATGCCCGGCATGTTCATATCGAGAAGAATCAGATCCACTGTGCGCTCGCGAAGCAGCGCCAGCGCCTCTTCGCCGCTCTGCAGATCGATCACGTTCGCGCCTTGCGAAACCATTGCGGCCCGCAGAACCCGGCGAATCTGGGGTTCATCGTCAATGAGTAATATAGTTCGGTTCTCGATCACCTTGTCTCCCCGTTTTTCGTCCGGCAAACTTCCAGTGGAAGCTCCAGTCGAAATGCCGGACCCAGGGGCTCTGCGTCAAGCCAGATTCTCCCCCTGCAGGCTTCCGCGATCGTTCTCGCGATGGCCAACCCCAGTCCGGTTCCCTCGACCCTGTGACGGTCTTTACTGCCTCGATAAAATCTATCAAAAATCCGGTCCCGTTCGTCGGCCGGAATTTCACTGCCTGCATTCCACACGGTCAGAATCACGCTGGAACCGGAAACCACCCCCGATATCCGGATGGGCGCCCCGGGTTGCGAATACTTCCACGCGTTATCAACCACCTGTACCAGCATCTGCTCCAGCAGAAAGCTGTCACCGGTCATGGACGGCAGGTCCTCTGGTATATCAATAATAAACTCGCGCCCCCCCAAATAGCGCGACAATCTTTTGGCTACCCGGCCCACAATTTGAGGAATCACGCACTCCTCGGCCATGGGATAAGCCTGCCGCGCCTCCAGTTTTGCCAGATCCAGCGATTCCCTGATCAGTTGATTCAGCCGATCGGCCTCCTCGTCGATCGCGGCCACCAGTTCGCGGTCGTGCGCGGACGGAATCCGGTCCGAACCACGGAGCATGGATGCGGCCGCCTTGATCGAGGTCAGCGGCGTCCTGAAATTGTGCGCCAGCGCGTTCAGGACTGTAGTGCGGAACTCTTCTCCGCGCCGGGTCGCTTCCATCTGCGTTCGCTCTTCGGCCCCGCGGGCTCGTTCCAGAACAAGCCGGATCATGCTTGCGACCGTATTCCGAATCTCCTCCGACGGCTGGATGCCGTGAAGTTCCAGAACGTCGGCGCTGTAATCGGTTCCCAGAGGAATGATGGAGACCTGGTCGGCTGCTGTCACGCCCCACTGAGAAGCCCGCGGCGCGCCGGCAACCCGCAGAACGGCCCCCTTGAGGTCGAAAAGCTCCACCACCTTCCGCACCGCGTCTTCCGACGCCTCCGCCAGCGTGTTCGCGGAAAGCAGCGCGCGGCCGAAATGATTGAGGCGCTCCACCTCTTCCCGGCGATGAACGGCCTCCTTCGCGCGGCGTTGAGCCCGAATAGCAAGCCGGCTGCCGATGATCGCGGTCGACGCCAGCGCGCCAAAGGTGAGGAAGCCCTGCAGGGTCGTGAACCGGAAGCTGCCGATTTCGTCGATGAAATAATAGCTGAACGCAAGGCTGGCCAACGAAGACGACAGGAGCGCCAGTATCCAGTCGCCCAGTGCCGCGATACCGAGCACCTCGAGCAGCAGCATCATAGCCGCTGTTGCCCGGTTGGTTCCCAGGTAGCTGCAGAACATAGCGGTGCTCCACAGCAGGAGGCCGGCGCCGGCAAACTGAAACGCGATTCGAAGTGTGCGCTTCGCTGTCGTCATTTTTGCCGTTATTTAAATCGATACAATCGGGGTGATGACTGACATCGTCTCACGAATCCGGCGGTGCTGTTCGTGACACGGCGCCAGGCCATGGCAACTTTGGGAGCAGTGGGCGCGTCCGCCGCCTGGGCGCGCACTGCTCAGGCGCAGGCCGCCGCTGAAAAGGACGGTGGACCGAAAGCCGGTGTTCCCCTGGCCGCGCGCACCACACCCATGATTTGCGCGTTTTCGCAAAACCTGATCAAGGTGCCTTATCCGGAACTGGGCCTGATCGCGCAGCAGATCGGTTATGACGGCGTGGATCTGACGGTCATGAATGGCGGCCACGTGAATCCGCACATCACCAACGTCGATCTGGTGCGCGCGATCGAGAGCGTGCGCGGCGCGGGCCTTGAAGTCCCCATGATCACGACCACCCTCACCTCGATGGGCGATCAGACAGCGTACCCCATCCTCGCGATTACAGGGCACACGCAGGTTCATTTGTATCGCCTGGGCTTCTGGCCCTACGCCACCGCGCAGAATACCGCCTTCGACATCCCCCGCCGCATGGCACAGGTCCGCAACGATCTGGCGGGTCTGCTCAATCTCGGACGAAGCTATCAGATGACGGCCATGTTTCCGAATCGCGCGGGCGGATACGTCGGCGAAGCGCTGTTTGATGCGCAGGCCATCATTGGCGACATGGATCCGCAGTGGATCGGCTACTATTTCGATCCGTCGCAGGTCTCCGGCGACATGGAGATTGCTCTTCGCCTGGCTCTGCCGCGGCTGAAAGCGGTCGCGTTGCAGGACTACACGTTGGCGAAGGATGGCGGCGCCTGGAAGATGCGGATGTGCCCGCTTGGCGCAGGCATGGTGGACTGGCCCGCTTTTTTCCGCATTCTGGCACAGGCGAAGTTCACCGGCCCGATTTCAATCCATCAGGAGTATCAAACGCAGGACGAGCCAGGCGCAATGAGCAAGGATCTGGACTTCGTCCGCAAGCAGGTGAAGCAGGCCTGGGGAACTGCTTAGAGTAGTTTGGTGGGGCAGCGCTTCGGCGCTGCCGCCGGGCTTCTGCCCGGTGCGGGCTTTCTCTAATTCCCCACCAGCACCAGATGGTAGTTCTTCTTCCCGGCGCGCAGCAGGATCGCGTCAGGCCATTTCACATCGTCCGTTGAAACGATCTTCTGCGGTTGTGTCTGCCGTTCATGGCTCAGATAAACTCCGCCGCCTTCGATCAGCTTGCGTGCCGCGCCCTTACTTTCCGCCAGACGCGTTCGCACCAGAAGGTCCACGATGCCGATGCCCACCTCGAGTTCCATTCGATTCACTTCCGTGAGCGGCATCTCGCCGGCCAGCATCGCAACCGTGACGGCATCGGGAACTTCATCTGAAGTCTGAAACAGAATTCGGCTCGCCGCTTCTACGGCGCGCACGCTGTCAGCGCCATGGATAATCGACGTCGATTCGGCCGCCAACACCCGCTGCGCTTCCCGCTTCTCGGGCGCCATTGCGACGTCCCGTTCCAGTTCCGCAATGCGCGCCTGATCCAGAAACGTGAACAGCCTGATGTAGCGGACGGCATCCGCATCCGCCGTCTGCAGCCAGTATTGATACATCCGGTACGGGCTGGTGCGATTCGCGTCGAGCCATACGGCTCCCTCTTCGCTCTTGCCGAACTTCTTTCCCGTCGACGTCGTGAGAAGCGGAAAGGTAATCCCTTCGCCGCGCTCTCCGGCCAGACGGCGAATCAGCTCCTTGCCCGAAATGATATTGCCCCACTGATCGCTGCCGCCCATCTGGATGGTGCAGTTGTGATGCTGGAACAAGTAGAGAAAATCGTAAGCCTGCATCAGCATGTAGCTGAATTCGGTGTAGGAGATCCCCTGATCGCGCTCCTCCAGCCGTGTGCGCACGGAGTCCCGCTTGATCATTTCGTTTACCGAAAAGTGCTTGCCGATGTCGCGCAGAAAATCGAGCAGGTTCAGCGAGCAAAGCCAGTCCGCATTGTTGAGCAACAGAGCTTTGTCATCGGATGAGAGATCGAAGAACCGGCTCAACTGCACGCGAATGGCGCGCGCGTGTTCTTCCGTTTTCTCTTTGGTGAGCAGCACCCGTTCCGTTGCCTTGCCGCCCGGATCGCCGATCAGGCCCGTTCCGCCGCCCACCAGCACGATCGGCCGGTGCCCGTGGCGTTGCGCATGCGCGAGCCCCATCACCGGAATCAGATTTCCAAGATGCAGGCTGTCGGCTGTCGGATCGAAGCCCACATAGATCGTGCGCGGAGCTTCGGAGAGGAACGAGTCGAGATCGTCGCTCGTCGTCGCCTCCAGAAAACCTCGCCAGCGCAACTCTTCAAGAAAGGGGCTTTTCATTGTTTGTGGGACAGGGCTTCGGCCTGTGTTGGCCAATCGCAGAATACCAGCCAGGCCTTGTCCCCGGACAAGGTGACCGAGCGTTCCAGCCTCTGGTCGGGACTTCTGTCCGGCGGGCGGTTCACGCCACGACAGTGTTCAGATCTTCAACCCGCTGCGGAGGATTCCAGTAGAGCATCCGCTTGCAGTTCTCGCAGATCAGCACGGTGTCCTCGAGCTTCAGTTGCTGCAGAATTGCCGGTCGTACCTGAATATTGCACTTCGAACACCGCCCCTGCACGACTTCCGCGATAGCCACGCCCGCGCGGCCCTTCCGGATTCGCTCATATTCCGAGGCAATCTTCGGCGTCATCTCGCTCAGAATCTGTTTGCGCTCGATCAGCAGGCCGTCGATTTCCTTCTGATCCGCGGCGGTGCGCTCGCGCGTCTTGGCCTTTTCCGCTTCCACCTGCTTTTTCTCTGTCGCGAGAGCGCCTTCCGCTGCTGTTACGGCCTTTTCCAGCGGATCGGCCTCGGACATCAGTTCCAGAATGCGGTCTTCGTGGCGGCGAATTTCCTGCCCGCAGAAATCGATTTCATGCTGGAAGGCCCGGTACTGATCGTTGGTCTTGGCTTCCATCATCTGCGTTTTGAGTTTTGAAATCTTCTGTTCGCTGGTCTGAATTTCGCCTTCGAGTCGCTTGCGCTCTTTCTGGTTCCCCGCCGTCGCCGCGCGGTCATGGTCGAGCCGCCGCTGATGCGATTCCAGCTTCTTTTCGATTTCCGCGATGTGCTTCGGCAATGCGGCGATTTCCTTCGTCAACTCAGCAGCTCGATCGTCAAGATTCTGCAATCGAACCGCGCGGGCGATATCAGGGAGCATGATTTGATCGAATTTTAACAAACGGCGTCAGGAGGCTCTGCGAAACTTGCGTAACAATTCCGCTCGTGCCTCGGCCAATTCCGGCACGCGCAATGCCGCTGCGATCGCATAAAACGACCCCAAACCCACCGGAACTCCGATTGCTATGTCGGCAATCCGCGCCCATCCGGATGAACCCAGGAGGGAATGAGATGCCAGCACGACTCCCCGGCAGACAACTCCCATCAGCCCCGCCGCAACCACGATCTTCGTCAGCCCAGCCAGCATTTCCTTCCCCTGCAGGGTTCCGATTTTCGCGCGAAGGAGCAACAGCAGCGCCAATGAGCTGAACGTCGATACCACAGACGTCGTCAGCGCCAGCCCCGCGTGTCCAAACCCTGCCAACCGCACCATTGCGAACGCCGCGACTGCATTTACCAGAACCGATGCGAGGCTCACCATCATCGGGGTTCGCGAATCTCCGAGCGCATAGAACGCCGGCGCAATCAGTTTCAATGCCGAGTAGCCCGCCAGCCCCACCGCGTAGCAAGTGAGGGCGAGCGCCGTCTGATGGGTGTCGTACGGCAGAAATCGGCCATGTTGATAGACAATGCCGATCATGCTCTCGCCCAGCACCGCAAGACCCACCGACGCCGGAACCGTCAGCAGCAGAATCATCAGAAGCGACCGCGACAGAATTTGCCGGAATTCCACAAAGTTATGGTGCGCCGCGCTGCGTGAAATCCGTGGCAGCGCCGCCGATGCTACGGCAACTCCGAAAACTCCCAGCGGCAGCACGAAAAATCGGTACGCATAAGCCAGCCAGCTCACCGGGCCGTTCATCACGTGGCCGGACGCGTCGTGCAGCCCCGCCGCAAAGTTCGTGTTCACCAGAACATTGATCTGTCCCGAAGCGTTGCCGATCAGCGCCGGCCCCATGAGCCCGAGAATGTGCCGCACTCCTTCGTGGCTGAGATTCCATCGAGGACGCCAGGCGAACCCGGCTCTCCACACGCCCGGCAGCAGAAAAGCCAGTTGCGCAACGCCGCCCAGCACGACTCCGAAAGCCATCCCGCGCACCGTGCTGATGCCCAGCCTGGGTCCCAGCCAGTAGCCCAGCGTCAAACCCGTAAGCACCGAAAAGATGTTGAATGCGGCCGGCGACACGGCTGGAATCGCGAAGCTGTGATTGGCATAGAGCACCCCTTGCGCCTGCGCTCCCAGAGCGAGCAGCAGCAGGAAGGGAAACATCGTTCGAACCAGCGAGGCCGCGAGTTCCGACTTCCCCGCGACCGCATGAAACCCCGGCGCGAAGAGATTCACGATGACCGGGCTGAGCAGCATCCCGATCGCGCAGAACGCGCCGGTGATTACGAGAATCATCGTCGCCGTGATGTTCGAGAGATCGCGTGTTTCGGCGCGGCTCCTGGTGGCGAGATAGCGCGTGAAGGTCGGCACGAATGCCGAAGAAAGAGCGCCTTCCGCGAACAGTTCGCGCGCCAGATTGGGAATCCGGAAGCCGAGCACGTAGGCGTCATACGTCGCGCCCGCGCCGAACAGCCCGCTCAGTACGCTTTCCCGGACCAGACCGGTGAGCCGGCTCACCATTATGGAAGCGGAGACAACTCCCGCGGATTTCACGAGCCCCGTGCCGTGATCTTCCGAACCGGGATTCCCGGGAGTTTCGGGCTCAGGAACCATCGACTCTGCGCAGGTCCACGTCCCCATGAACTTCGGCCGCCTGTTCGAGGGTGGCGAACTGTGTCCCCGGCAGTTGCGCGGAAGCGGTGCCGGTGGCGACGCCCCAGCTCAGCGCTTCGGGAAAGTCTTCGCCGTTGTTGAGCGACCACGCGAGCGACGCCGCCATCGCATCGCCTGCGCCGATTGGCGAGATCGCCTCTACGCGCGGCGGAATGGCTTCGAACAATCGTTCGGTCCCCTGCCAGAGAACGGCTCCGATTGCGCCTCTGCTGCCGAGCGACAGGACGACCGACTCCGCGCCCATCGCGCGAATCCGTCGGGCCGCGGTGAGTGAATTCGAGCGCGTGAGCAGAACAGTGTTGAGCAGCCGTTCCGCCTCCTGCTGGTTCGGCGTAACCACGGTCGGGCCGGCTTCGACGCCGCGCGAGAGCGCCTCGCCGTCGGTGTCGAGCAGAGTTTGGACGCCTTTCTTCTTGGCGCGCGCGATCAGTTGCGCATAGAAATCGGCCGGAACGCCCGGCGGCAGGCTTCCGCACAGCATCAGCCAGGACGCGCTCGCTAATTGTGCTTCGACGGTGCCCTCGATACTCGCCAGTTCCCCGCGTTCAAGGCGCGGACCCATCTCGTTGAGCTTCACCGCCAGGCCGTGCCGGTCGACGATGGTGAAGTTGAGCCGGATGTCGTTGCGGATGGGCACGGTTGCGATGGGAAATCCGCAATCGTTCATGTAGTGTTCGAATCTTGCGCCGCGGTCGCCTCCGGCCGGGAAGATCGCGAGCGTCTTTCCGCCGAAAGAATGGATCACCGAAGCGGCGTTGATGCCGCGCCCTCCCGGCGAGTCTTTGCTGGAAAGAATATAAGCGCGATCGTCGAAAGCAAGCCGATCTACGGCGATCGTCCGGTCGATCGCCGGATTCATGGTCAGGGTGACGATCAAACCATCATGGTTGCATACGTGTGGGGCAGAATGGCATTCTGCGCGCCGGTTGGTAACCGGCGCCTTTAGCATTCGCCGATCTACAATTAGACAAGCTTCTATGACCTACGAAGAAATGCAGCGGTCCATTGAGCCCCGCGACCGTCAGATCGGCGTGGTTGTATTCGCTGCTTACGAACTTGTCAGGCCGCTTGGATCATCTGGTGAAAGTCGCAAAGCTCAGGCTCGACAAGCCGCAGGGTAAATAAATCCGTCGCCTACTTCTGCGGCTGCTCATTCGGATTCGAGCCACCCAAAAACAGTCTCTTGCCGTCCGTGAACGTGATATTTGCGCCGTTCGCGCGATTCTCGCCGGTCTTTGCCTGATAACCGTCAACGATAAGTACGGTCCCCGGCTCAAGGGATTTCTTCGTGAAGCCCCGCCGCAGCAGAATGCTCGGGCTGCCGCCTTCCACCATCCAGTTGACAACCTTGCCGTCCGGTCCCTTCACATCCAGATGGATCCACGAATGCGGATTGATCCACTCCATGGACGTGACTGTGCCTTCCAGCTTGACCGGCTTGTTGATGTCAAACTCCGCCGCGAATGAGTGGTGCGCCCATGCCGGGATCCCGGCAGCAATCAAACCTGCAAACATGAAAACAAAAACTTTCGTTCGCATACGACTTATCTCCCCTTCCTCGCCGCCGCGGCCTTCTCTTCAGTACGCGCGCCCTTGAGCGCGTTGTACATGTAATAGTTGCCCTCGTGGCACGCATACTCATAAAGCACGTAGTCAGGCTCGCTCTTCAGCGGGAAGGAAATGGTCCACGGCCTGGTCCACGTCTTCGGATCGTCGATCGTCACCGAGTAATTCAGCGTATCCGCGCCGGCGCGCGTGAAACGTTCCGTCAGGCGCAGGCTCTCGCTCGCCGGAGTCTGCCCGATGACGGTCTTGTCAAGGAAGTTCGTAGTCTCGACCACCAGCGTGTTGCCCTCCCAGTGCCCGCGTGAATCGCCGAGCCAGCTCCGCATATCGGACGGAAGATGCGGACGCCCGTTCACGGGAATGATCCGCGTTTCATGGATCATTTCGTTGCGCAGCACCACCTGGCCCGGAGTCTGCAGAATCTGGTTTCCCTGGTTGTACGTGTTGGGCACAATCGAGCCCACCGTTCCCCGAGTAATGCAGCGGTCCCACAGACTCTCGTCTTCCCACGAATCATGGCACCCGCCCGCCGTCTTCGCGCAGGGTCGTGCTCTCCGCACGGCCTGACGTTCCGCGGCCGCCTTCTGCGCTTCCGGTGTCAATGGCGGAATTCTGCCGTCCGGCGGATCCATCACCAGCGATGCCTGTTTCGACGGCTTCCCGCGATCGTCCCAGTAAAGGGGAGGACCGATGCTGACGCCGTTCGAGCAAGTCGTGGCGGTGTTGCCCAATCCGCCGCGTTTCGGATCGCACCGGGTCAGGTCGCTCACTGTTTCTTCGCTGTCGACGGTCGTCTGATGTTTCGCGCGATCTTCCCGCTTCGCGAATTCGTCCTCAGTCAGGTAGGCCCGAGTCCCGAGGCTCTTGTCTCGCTCCAGCGGAGTTCCGACCATCGCAGTCCCGGGCCAGATGCCCTGAATGTCGGGATCGCCCCACGGCGTCCTGGGCTGAGTCCAGGTCTTGGCCGCTGCAGGCTTTGCGGGTGCGTTCTGTGCAGCGAGTGTGAAGGGCGACAAGCCGACGATCAATGCGACTTGCCAACGAGAATAGGGCCGATAACGAGAAAGCGAATGAAACATACTTCTGACCTCTCTTACTGCTTCTTGAACTGACCATACAACAGTTCTTCGGAGAAAGGGACGCACTTGAATTCGATCAATTGCGCGTTCTTCTCCACGCGGCGATAAAGGGGAAGACTGATCTTCCACGTTCGGGAGAAGGTCTTCGGATCCTCGATGGTGGCTTCGTAGTTGAGATGGTCCGCATCCACGCGCGTATAGCGCTCCACCACATGCAGTTCGTCGCTCGCGAAATCGCCAACGCGATCGAACCAGGAAAGCCCGTTCAATCCGGTAACGTCCACCACCAGGGTCTTTCCTTCCCAATGACCGTTCGAGGTGCCCATCCAGCTGTCCGCGCCCGCTTCTTTGGGCTTGCCCATATTGACCAGCCGGTTCGCGCTTGCAAATTCATAAACAAAGAGGATGTCACCCTGGGATTGAACGATTTGAAACGGATACGGCATGTAGGTCGCGCGCGGAATACCCGGCATGTAGCACTTCGCTTCCGGATCCAGCTTCGCGCGATTGGCGAAATTTTCCTTTTTCTTTGCCACGGCCTCGGGAAGGTAGGGAATCTCGTTGCCCGCCACCACGCCTAACCCTCCGGGCTCCGCGCCGATCGAGCCGGCCTGCCAGAACGGCCCGGCCTGCGCCGCGTGGTCCAGCAGATCCCAGTTCGCGGTATCGACGGCTTCCCAGATTCCATTCAGGTCGGGTCGCGATGCCGGCGTTCGCGACGCCTTTGTTGCGGGCGTCTGACCAAAAGACGGAACCACGGTGAGCGCCAGAAATATTCCGGCAATGGTCAATTCACGCTGACATATCATAGTCGCCGCCGATCATATCAAAACGCCGCGAACGCGGCGCGTGCGAGTGCTGTTCCGAGGCGCGATTTGTTACTTCATCTTCATCCGGACCAGCAGACTTTGAAACCGCGGGTCCGGGCGGAGGCTGTCAAGCTCGGGGTCGACCTTCAGAAAATTCAGGAAAAAGGAGCGCTGCGCAAGAGCCTGCTCAAGTTGGGCGAAGGCCTGATCCTTATCGCCGAGCGCCGCGTAAACAGTAGCGATCCCGTAGGGTATAACGTGCGACGTCCGGGAGCGCTTCAGAAGATCCTGGAGCGCCTGGCGTGCTTCTGCACTCCTGCCTGCGAGGACGTAGTCGCGCGCGATTTCCGTCAGCGGCCACGATACTGAGCTTCCGAACGACTCCACGGCCTTTCGTTGTTTGGCAATCGCGTCGTCGAACCGGCCCTGCTGCGCGTATACCAAGCCCAGAAAGTAGTGCCCACTTGGATAGTTGGGGTCGAGTTCCAGGCACTTGTGAAGCTCCGCCGCTGCCTGATCATAGCGACGCGCATAATACAGAGTCCAACCCAGGATCGAATGAACCTCCGGCGAAAGGGGATCGAGTTCTGTTGCCCGCTGCCCCTCCTGGGTTGCCTGATCTATCCGCCCCTGCGGAATCAGGTACCAGCCGTAGTATTCATGCGCGGCGGCATAATTCGGATTGAGGCTGAACGCGCGCTGGAACTCGCGCTCTGCCGCCGCCCAGTCGAAGTCATACAAAAAATCACTCTTGTCCAAGACAGGTTTTGGGAAATTCCCGTTTTGGACAGGCGAATGACGTCTCAGAAACGTTCCCCGCGAGTTGAATAGCTCCCGGAACCCCCTCAGGGCGGCATTCCGGCAAATTTGGCGCTGGGGTTCAA